>DAITAA010000037.1:17325-20427 GCA_036824505.1 Steroidobacteraceae bacterium | reverse complement strand
TTCGCGTCCTTGTTGCCCAGCATGAATTCGAGCAGCCGGTACTGCCAGGACTGGAAGCCCGAACTCTGCCCGAGAGAATCACGAAAACGCATGTAGTCGGCCGGTGTCATCGTGCCGAGCACGTCCCAGGACTGGATCAATTGGGCCTGCGCGCGCGCGACGCGCGACAGCATCTTGAATGCCGGCTCGAGATCATCGGCCCGGATCTGCGCACGCGTCGCGGCGAGTTCATGCAGGCAGAGCTTCATCCACAGTTCGCTTGCCTGGTGAATGACGATGAACAGCATTTCGTCGTGCTGCCCGGAAAGCGGCTTCTGCGCATTCAGCACCTTGTCGAGCTGCAGGTACTGTCCATAGCTCATCGAGCGGCCGAGATTCCAGTGAATCCCGGCCATCGGGTCGTCAAGCTTGCGGTCGCGTGGGTCGGTCATTCTGCGTCCGGCTGCACTTCAGGCCGCGCCGCCGCAAAGGCCGGCAGCGACATCAGATGGGCGTCGATCGCGACCAGCGCCGGGTATGGCGTCAGGTCGCAATAGTAACGCCGTGCGTTGTACATCTGCGGCACCAGGCAGACATCGGCAAGCGTGACATTGTCGCCATACAGGTATTGCCGGCCGTCGCCGTGGCGGCGCGCGAGTTCCTCAAGCGCCTGGAAGCCCTCCCCGATCCAGTGCCGGATCCATTCCGCGACGGGTTCGTCACCCTGGCCCAGCTTTCCGCGCAGGTAATTGATCACGCGCAGGTTGTTGAGCGGCTGGACATCGCAGGCAATTCCAAGCGCCATCGCGCGCACCTGTGCGCGGCCCACAAAATCGGGCGGCAGCAACGGCGGATCCGGATGGGTCTCCTCCAGGTACTCGATGATCGCGAGCGACTGGGCGAAAACGTTGCCGTCGTCGGCGAGCGCCGGCACCCGGCCCTGCGGGTTCAGCTCGCGATAGGACTCGCTGTTCTGCTGGCCGCCGTCGCGGACGAGGTGCACGGGAACCGTGCCATGGGGGATGCCTTTGTAGTTGAGGGCGATGCGCACGCGGTAGGCGCAAGAGCTGCGAAAATAGGTGAACAGTTTCATCGCGACGCGATCCCGTGTTCCAGTACGGCGATGCCGTCCACACCGCCCCGCACGCGATCGCCCGGAGCCAGCGGGCCGACGCCCGCAGGCGTGCCGGTGAAGATCAGGTCTCCGGGGAAAAGCTCGGACCAGGTCGAAAGCTCGGCAATGATCTCGGGCACTTTCCAGATCATGTCGGCAATGTCGCCCTGCTGACGCGGCTTGCCATTGACCTCAAGCCAGATCCGCCCCGCGACGGGGTGGCCCGTATTCGCGACTGGCACGATCGGCGTGATCGGCGCGGAATGGTCAAAGCCTTTTGCCGTGTCCCAGGGCCGGCCCAGGTCCTTGGCGGCACCCTGCTGGTCGCGGCGCGTCAGGTCGTTGCCGACGGCGTAGCCGAATACGAGCGGGAGCGCAGCTTCGACACTGACCTCGCGGCCGCCGCCGCCGAGCGCGACGACCAGTTCAATCTCATGGTGCAGGTTCATTGTGTGCGAAGGATAGGGAACATCGCTGCCGCTCGGTACCACAGCATCGGCGGGCTTCGTGAAGAAGAATGGCGGAGTCCGTTCGCTGCCCATTCCCATTTCGCGGGCATGTTCGGCGTAATTGCGCCCCACGCAGAAGATCCGCCGTACCGGAAAGCGCAACGCGCTGCCGGCGACCTCGACGGTCGGGCGGGGAGCGGCAAAAACGGCAAAAATTTCCGTCATGACAACTTCTGGAGCGGGCCGCGCGGCAGGTACACTAACCGAAACGAGGATCAGCGGCCATGGGTATATGGTTCCGGGAATACAGTCTTGACGAGGTCACCGCACTTCAGCGCGGCAACATGGACGCGCATATCGGCATCGAAATGGTGCGCATTGGCCCGGATCACGTGGATGCGCGGATGCCGGTGGACGAGCGCACGACGCAGCCGGATGGCATCCTGCATGGCGGCGCCTCGGTGGCGCTCGCCGAAACACTTGGCAGCATCGGTGGCGCAATGGTCGTGGACCGGGAGCGCTTCCGGGTCGTCGGACAGGAGATCAACGCAAATCACCTGCGCCCGGTGCGCGAGGGCTTTGTCCACGGCAGCGCGCGGCCGATCCACATTGGCCGGCGCAGCCAGGTCTGGGAAATCGAGATCATGGATGACAATCAGCGCCTGGTCTGCGTCTCGCGCCTGACCCTCGCGGTCCTCGAGCGCCAGGCCTCCTGAGGCTGGCCTATACTCCCGCGATGCGCCTGACCCGATACCTGCTGCGACTGACACCGGCTGCGATCATCGCACTCGCGGGCTGCGGACAGACCGGCGCGCTGTATCTGCCCGATGAGGGCGTCGAAACGCCGGTCGAGATCCGGGTACCGGCGACGCCCGCTCCGGAGCCTGCGCCAGCGCCGGCGCCGGACGACAAGGAAAAGAAGACCGACGAGCCCCAGGGTCGCTGAGCCATGGCGAAGTCCGGAAAGCTCTGGCTCGTGGACGGCTCGTCCTATCTATACCGCGCGTTCTACGCGCTGCCGCCGCTCTCCAGTTCGTCCGGTGAACCGACTGGCGCCGTGCTCGGCGTCCTCAACATGCTGAACCGGATCTTCAAGGAAGACGACCCGCAGTTGATCGCCGTCGTCTTCGATGCGCCGGGCCGTACATTCCGCGATGACCTCTTCGAGGAGTACAAGGCGCATCGCCCGCCAATGCCGGATGAACTGCGCTCCCAGATTGCGCCGTTGATCGAGGCCATCCCCGCGCTCGGCCTGCCGATGCTGCGCGTAACCGGTGTCGAAGCCGACGACGTCATCGGCACGCTGGCCGAACACGCCGCGCGCGCGGGCCTCTCGGTCGTCATTTCGACCGGCGACAAGGACATGGCGCAACTCGTCAACGACCAGATTACGCTGGTCAACACGATGTTCGACACGAAGCTCGACCGCGAGGGCGTCAAGGCAAAATTCGACGTATTCCCAGAGCAGATTGTCGATTACCTCGCGCTCGTCGGCGACAGTTCGGACAACATCCCGGGCGTGCCCAAGGTCGGCCCCAAGACCGCCGCGAAATGGCTCAA
>DAITAA010000037.1:0-17225 GCA_036824505.1 Steroidobacteraceae bacterium | reverse complement strand
GGCCGCCGGCGCCGTTGCGCCACTACGAAACGATCACTACGGCGGAGCAGTTAAAGTCCTGGCTCGAAGAACTTCAAAGAGCACCGTTGTTCGCCTTCGACACCGAGACCACAAGCCTTGACTACATGCAAGCCGAAATCGTCGGCATTTCTTTCTGCATCGAGCCGGGTCATGCGGCCTACCTGCCACTCGCGCATGACTATCCCGGCGCCCCGGACCAGCTGGATCGCCGGAAGACACTCGCGAAACTCAAGCCGCTGCTGGAGGACGCCGACCGGCTCAAGGTCGGGCATCACCTGAAATACGACGCGCACGTATTGCTGAATCACGGCATCAACCTGGCCGGCATGCGTTACGACTCGATGCTGGAATCCTACGTGCTGAATTCAACCGTGACCCGGCACGACATGGATTCCTGCGCGAAGCATTACCTCGGCATTGGCACCATCAAGTTCGAGGATGTCGCCGGCAAAGGTGCGAAGCAGCTCACGTTCAACCAGGTGGCGCTCGATCAGGCGGCTGAATATGCGGCCGAGGATGCGGATGTCACGCTGCAATTGCACCACGTGCTCCACGGGGAACTCGCGAAGCTGCCGCAGCTGCTGAAACTCTACGATGAGATCGAACAGCCGCTCGTTCATGTGCTGCTCGACATGGAACATCGTGGCGCGTTCGTTGACCGCGAGCTCCTGCGCATCCAGAGCGGCGAGCTCGCGAAACGCCTGGCAGAACTCGAGGCCGATGCGCACAAGTCCGCCGGCCAGCCATTTAACCTGGACTCTCCGAAGCAGCTGCAGGAAATCCTGTTCAACAAGCTCAATCTGCCGGCGATGCGCAAGACCCGTACCGGCCAGCCCTCGACGGCCGAGGACGTGCTCGAAGAACTCGCTGACAAGTACCTGCTGCCGCGGATAATCCTGGAATATCGCGGCCTTGCGAAGCTGCGCTCAACCTATACGGAAAAGCTGCCGGAGCAGATCGATGCGAAAACCGGCCGCGTGCACACTTCTTATCACCAGGCAGTCGCCGTCACGGGCCGGCTGTCATCCAGCGACCCGAACCTCCAGAATATCCCGATCCGGACGCCGGAGGGCCGGCGCATCCGCCAGGCTTTCATCGCACCGGAGGGCTACGTGCTGCTGGCGGCCGATTATTCGCAGATCGAGCTGCGGATCATGGCGCACCTGTCCGGCGACGAGAGCCTGAGGCGCGCCTTCGCCGCGGAGGGCGACATTCATCGCGCAACCGCAGCCGAAGTGTTCGATGTCGAGCCCGCCGCCGTGACCGCCGATCAGCGCCGCGCGGCCAAGGCGATCAATTTTGGCCTGATCTACGGCATGTCGGCTTTCGGCCTCGCGCGCCAGCTCGGGATCGAGCGCGAAGCCGCACAGGAATATGTCGGTCGCTATTTCGGTCGCTATCCCGACGTGCGCGAATACATGGAGCGCACCCGCGCGCTCGCGCGCTCGCAGGGTTTCGTCGAAACGGTTTTCGGCAGACGGCTTTACCTGCCCGACATCAATTCGCGCGACCGCCAGGCACAGCAGTACGCGGAGCGCAGCGCCATCAACGCGCCGATGCAGGGCACTGCCGCGGACATCATCAAGCGCGCCATGATCAAGGTGCACAAATGGCTCGCGGTCGAGGCAGCGCCGGCCCATCTCGTCATGCAGGTTCACGACGAACTGGTGCTGGAGGTTGCGGAATCGGCTGTCGATAGAGTACGCCGCGAAGTGGCAAGGATCATGAGCGGCGCGGCGGAACTCTCGGTGCCGCTCAAGGTGGACACGGGCGTCGGGAAAAACTGGGACGAAGCACACTAGAATCATCAGCCGAATCAATGCCGCGCGGTGATGCCCCGGGACCAGCCGGAAGCCGGAACTTTTTTCTCGGTGCTTCTCTCTAACGTTTTGAGCGCTTTGAGGCGCTCCCCGCTCCCCTCCCTGGGCGGGTAGCCCGGATTGCATCCCCAAGCCGGGTTTGCGTGCCCGGCGGTCCTTCGGGATCGCCGGGCGTTTTTCTTCAGGTCACAACGGCGCCGGCCGGTCGCAGTGGGCGCCGCGCAAGCATCGCATCCAGCGCACCACGTGCCGCATCCACTTCCGCGCCGGTCACTGCCGAGAAGAGTTGCGCCGTGGCCCGTTCCGCGAGCAACACGCACGTCTTCTTCAGCAGCTCGCGAGCCTCATTGCGGCTGAGTTTATCGGCCTTGGAAAGCAGTACATGCACCGGGCGGCCGCGTGCAGCGGCGTATTCGAGCATCACGTTGTCGCTATCGGCGAACCCACGACGCGCATCCACCACGATGAAGAGCCCCGCGAGCGACGCCCTGGTGGCAAAGTATGCCCCCATCAGCCGGCCCCAGTGCGCGCGCATTGCCGGCGGCACCTGCGCATAGCCATAGCCGGGCAGGTCGACGAGGCGCAGGCCCGGCTCCAGCTCGAAGAAATTGACCAGTTGCGTGCGGCCCGGTGTCTTGCTGGTGCGGGCCAGGTCGCGGCGCTGGACGATCGCATTGATCGCACTCGACTTGCCGCTGTTGGAGCGTCCGGCAAAAGCGACTTCGGCGCCGGAATCGTCGCCAAAACCGGCCGGCGCGTCGGCGCTTATCAGGAATCGGGCCCGGGGATAATCAGACATCAGTGAGTGGACGGCAGCACCGGTGGCTTGCGTATAATTCCGGGCTCGTCGGCGGGCAGTCTAACAGCTACCCCGATCACCCGCCCGAGGCCCTGCTGGAGAATTTCGCCGATGAAAATGACATTCGCGCTGTTTGGCTGCCTACCGCTCCTGTGTGTAATCGCGACGGAAGCAGGGGCTGGCGATGCCGCTGCCGGGGCGGAGAAATCCGTGGTTTGCGGTGCCTGCCATGGCGCCACCGGCAACAGCAGCAATCCCGAATGGCCCAGTCTGGCCGGCCAGC
The DNA here is from genome assembly GCA_036824505.1 of Steroidobacteraceae bacterium. Lineage (GTDB taxonomy): Bacteria > Pseudomonadota > Gammaproteobacteria > Steroidobacterales > Steroidobacteraceae > SCUD01. The sequence goes on along the minus strand of DAITAA010000037.1, from coordinate 14,302 downwards.
ACGAGACTTACATCGCCGCCCAGCTGGCGCTTTTCAAGCAGGGTTTGCGTGACAATCCGGTGATGATGCCGAATGCCATGGCTCTCTCGGATCAGGACATGCAGGATCTCGGGGCGCATTTCGAGCACCAGACTCCAGTCGGGCTCGAGGCCGATCCGTCCAACTACAAGACCGGCGAAAAGCTCTATCGCGGTGGCGATCCTGAGCGCAAACTGCCGGCCTGCATCGCCTGCCACGGCCCGCAGGGCAAGGGCAATGGACCCGCCCGGTACCCTGCACTTCGCTCGCAGCATGCGGTCTACACCTACAACCAGTTGAAGGCCTACGCCGAAGGCAGGCGACGCGGACCGGGCAATGACATCATGAATGTCGTAGCAGGCAGACTCACTGACGCGGAAATGCGTGCGCTCGCCTCCTACACGCAGGGTCTGCGCTGATTCAGCCGCATTAGAAGGATGACACCGATGATGAGGACCTTGCTTTACGTGATCATTGCCATGTCGTCGCTGGCCGCTTGCGGCAAGAAAGCTGCTGACGAAGCGCCCGCGCCAGCGGAACCGGCGCAACAGGCTGCGTCACCCGCCTCCACGCCCGCCCCGGACACCGCGCCGCCGGAGCCGGCGCCGGCATCAAATGATTCCGTGGCCGGCCCTGAAGGCGAAACCGTTGATACCGGCACGACCACCACCAGCCCGATTGCCGCAGCGGTTGCGGCGAACACGCCGGCTGCGCCCGCATCCGAGCCGCTGCGCTGGAAGAAGGGCGAGAATTACACCGAACTCGCGGTCGCACAGCCCACCAGCGCTGCGCCGGGAAACGTCGAAGTCATCGAAGGCTTCTGGTACGGCTGCTCGCACTGCTTCGAACTCGAACCGGTGCTGGTCGCATGGGAACAGAAGAAACCCGCCTGGGTGCAGCTCAAGCGCTTGCCGGTCATATTCAATGAAGTCACGCGCGAGGATGCGCGGCTGTATTACACGATTGAAGGGCTCGGTCTGGTCGACAAGCTTCACTCCGAGGTGTTTCGCGAAATACATGTCCGCGGCCGGCCATTGACCGTCGTGCGCGGCGGTCGCGTGGATTCCGCTGCTTCCGAAAAGGCCGCCCGTGAATTCCTCACTTCGCATGGCGTATCGGCCGAAGACTTCGCGCGTTACTACCGCACTTTTTCGACCGAGAACAAGCTGCGCCAGGCTGAGAATCTGGCGCGCCGCTATGCGCTGGACCACACGCCAATGGTCGTCGTGCAGGGCAAGTACGTGACCGATGCCAGCATGGCGGGTGGACGGAAGGAATTATTCGAGTTGGTCGACGACCTGGCGGCCCGTGAACACGGCGCACCCTGAGCGGGCACCAGCGTGCTGAACTGCTTCGTACCTGGTAATCAGGGCCTCGATCGCCTCGATCCACCGCCGGCGGATATCCCCGAGCGCTGCGTCTGGGTGGATCTGCTCGAGCCGACATTGACCGAGGAACGCGCGGTCGAGCGCCTGCTTGCCATCGACGTGCCGTCACGCGAGGAAATGCGTGAAATCGAGACTTCGAGCCGCCTCTACGAGGAAAACGGCACGCTCTACATGACGGCGACGGTAGTCACCAAGATCGATACTGACCGCCCCGAGACTGCCGCGGTCACGTTCATCCTGTCGCGCAACCGCTTGATCACGAATCGTTACGTTGATCCGCTCCCATTTCGCCGCTTTGTCGCCTATGCGGAGCGCCACCCGGGAGCGGCGACGACGGCGCCCGGCATCCTGGCGGGGCTTCTCGAAGCGATCATAGAGCGCACCGCGGACGTGCTGGAGCGCGTGGGTCTCGGGCTCGACGATCTGTCCGCCAGCGTATTTGCGGTGCAGTCAAAGGTGCCAACCCGGGCGCACAACCTGCGCGGTATCATGGAGCGCATCGGCCGGGACGGCGACCTGACCTCAAAGGCGCGCGAAAGCCTGGTCACGCTCGCGCGCCAGCTCACGTTCATCCAGCAGTCGACCGCAGTGGAAATTCCGAATGAGCTGCGTTCCCGCTACAAGAGCATGTCGCGTGACGTGCTGGCGCTCGCCGATCACGCCTCGTTCCTTGCCAACAAATCGAGTTTCATGCTGGAGGCCACACTTGGCCTGATCAATATCGAGCAGAACAACATCATCAAGATCTTCTCGGTCGCGGCCGCCGTGTTCCTGCCACCGACCCTGATCGCAAGCATCTATGGCATGAATTTCCATGTGATGCCCGAACTCGACTGGCCCTATGGTTATCCGCTGGCACTGCTGATCATGCTGGTGTCGGCGGTGCTGCCCTACTACTTCTTCCGGCGCCGCGGCTGGCTCTAGTTTGTCCACAAGGGACCCTCAAAAAAGCAAAAAAGGGGACGCGCCCCTTTATTCCCACCGGCGCGGCTGGCTCCTGAAATAAAGGGGCGCGTCCCCTTTTTATACGGACAGGCTACTTGTTAGCTATACAGAATGTTTTGTATAGTAATTTCATGGCGCGTCCACCGCTAGCCAAGGAAAAGATCCTCGCCGCCGCCCGCCGTATCGTCGAGCAGGACGGCGCCGGCCGCCTGACCTTCGACGAACTGGCCAGGGTCAGCGGCGTTACGCGCGGCGGCATCACCTACCACTTCCCGACCAAGGAAGACCTGCTGCGCGGGCTGCTGGAGTCCGATTTCGCGCAATGGGAGGAATCCGAGACCGCCCGCATGCCCACCGACTGCGACCCAGATACCGCGCGCCTGCTCGGCTTCATACGCACCTATACCTCGCGGGACGACTCGCATCGCCGATTCCTCTGTGGGATGCTCTCCGCCGCAACGCTCGACCCTTCCCTGATGGATCCTTGCAGGCAGGAGCTGCAGGAACGGCTTGGCCGCAAGCAGTGGACTGAGCGCGATCTGCGCCTGCACATCCTGCACCTCGCCGCCGAGGGCCTGATGTGGCAGGAGCTGTTCCAGATGTTTTCGATGCCGGCGCCCGCAAGGGCCCGGCTGACAGCCCTGATGGAGCGACTCGCCCGCGAATGGGGCGAAGAACAAACCCGAAGAATCGCCAAGGAAGCCTGAAGCATGATTCCCTCCCCCGGTGCGGCGGCCATCCGCCGAGTGAGCCTCCCTGTCATCGCGATTGCGGCTTCCCTGTGGCTTGCCGCCTGCGGCCAGGCGGGCCAGCAGCAGTTTCCGCCGCCGGATGTCAGTGTCGCGACGGTCACACCTCGCTCCGTGACCGAGTGGGATGATTACAGCGGGCACGTGGAGGCTGTCGATGCGGCCGAGATCCGACCACGCGTCACGGGGCACCTGAATGGCGTGCACTACCGTGAAGGCGGCCTGGTCGAGAAAGGACAATTGCTGTTCACGATCGATGATCGCGAATATGCCGCTGCCGCAGACGCTGCGCGTGCCGACCTTGCGCGCGCCGAAGCGCGCCTGACGCTTGCGCAACAGGAACTCGCCCGCGCTGACGCGCTGATCAGCGCCCGCGCCGTCTCGCAGGGTGAACTCGAGTCCCGCCGCGTGGAATTCCAGCAAGCCGAGGCCGACAAACTCTCCGCCCAGGCGCGCCTGACCCAGGCTGAACTGAATGTGAGCTTCACTCGAGTCAGGGCGCCGTTCGCGGGTCGCGCGGGCGCTGCGCTCATCAAACCCGGCAATGTCGTTGCGGCAGGCGAGTCCCTGCTGACCACGCTCGTGTCGGTGGATCCCGTTTACGTCACGTTCACGGGCGACGAGCGCGCGTACCTGCGCTACCAGGAACTCGCACGCACCGGCAATCGCCAGAGTTCCCGCGATGCGCCAAACCCGGTATTGGTCGGTCTTTCGAATGAAGAAGGTTATCCGCACAAGGGCGAGATGGATTTCGTGGACAACGCGCTCGATCCGCAGAGCGGCACGATTCGGGCGCGTGCCGTGCTGCCGAATCCGGACGGAGTATTCACGCCAGGCCTGTTCGCGCGGGTGCGGCTGCTGGGCGGATCGGACACCGATGCGCTGCTGATCCACGAACAGGCCGTGTTGACCGACCAGGATCGGCGATTCGTCTACGTCATCGGCAAGGGCAATACAGCGGAGCGCCGCGACGTCACGCTCGGCGCGCATGTTGAGGGACTGCGCGTGGTCAAGTCCGGCCTGAAGCCTGGCGACAGGGTAATCGTCAACGGCATGCGCAAGATCTTCTTTCCGGGCCAGCCGGTGAATCCGCGCGATGTGCCGATGGACCAGCCGGATCTGCCGCCACCCGCGCCAGCGGCGGCGCCCGCGCCCGCCGCCGGCTGAGACGCAATGTCGAAGCACACCGACTTCTCGCGCCTGTTCATCGACCGCCCGATCCTCGCGACGGTGCTTTCGTCGCTGATCCTGGTCGCGGGATTGATGTCGATCCCGAACCTGCCGATCAGCGAATATCCGGATGTCGTGCCGCCCTCGGTGCAGGTCACCGCCATATATCCGGGCGCCAACCCCAGCACGATCGCCGACACCGTGGCCGCACCGCTCGAGCAGGCGGTGAACGGCGTTGAGAACATGATTTACATGAAATCGACGTCGAGCTCGGACGGCCAGATGGCGCTGACCGTTACCTTCAAGGGCGGCACCGACATCGACCTCGCCGCGGTGCAGGTTCAGAACCGCGTCGCGCAGGCGATCCCGCGCCTTCCGGCAGCCGTGCGCGCCCTCGGGGTCACGACCGTCAAGGCCTCGACGACCCTGACGATGGTCGTGCACCTCGATTCGCCCGATAAACGCTATGACGCGCTGTACCTCTCCAACTTCGCGAGCCTGCGCGTGACCGACGAACTTGCCCGCCTGCCGGGCGTGGGGCAGGCGATTTCCTTCGGTATCGGCAACTATGCGATGCGTGTCTGGATCGACCCGGCACGCGCGTCGGCCCGCGGTCTCTCGGCCGGCGACATCGTCAATGCGATCCGGGAGCAGAATATCGAGGTCTCCGCCGGCAGTGTCGGTGGCCCGCCGACGCCGGCCGGTGCCGTCATGCAGATCGCGGTCAATGCCCAGGGCCGCCTGGCATCGCCGGAAGCCTTCGGCGAGGTCGTCCTGAAAGCCGACGGGGATCAGCTGACACGGCTGAAGGACGTTGCCCGCATCGAGCTGGGTGCCAACAGCTATGCGATCCACTCGCTGCTGAACAACGAGGATGCGGCCGCGATCGGCATCTTCGAGGCGCCCGGCGCCAACACGATCGAGCTGTCAAAGGCGATCCGTGGCCGCATGGCCGAACTCGAAAAGGGCTTCCCGGAGGGCCTGCACTGGTCCGTCGTTTACGACCCGACCGTGTTCGTCAAGGATTCGATCCGTTCGGTCATCACAACGCTGCTCGAGGCGATCGCGCTCGTCGTGATCGTGGTCGTGCTGTTCCTGCAGACCTGGCGCGCCTCGCTGATCCCGCTGATCGCCGTTCCGGTTTCCATCGTCGGCACCTTCGCCGTGCTGTGGCTGCTCGGCTTCTCGATCAACGTGCTGACGCTGTTCGGTCTCGTGCTGGCGATCGGTATCGTCGTGGACGATGCGATCGTCGTGGTCGAGAACGTCGAGCGGCACATCGAGGACGGTATGACGCCGCGCGATGCCGCGCACCAGGCGATGAGCGAGGTGTCCGGACCGATCGTTGCGATTACGCTGGTTCTGTCGTCGGTGTTCGTGCCGCTCGCCTTCCTGGGCGGTGTGACCGGCGAGTTCTACCGTCAGTTTGCGGTAACGATCGCAGCAGCCGTCATCATCTCCGGGTTCAACTCGCTGACGCTGTCGCCGGCATTGGCCGCGATGCTGCTGCAGCCCCACGGCGCCAGGAAAGATGCCTTCGGAAGGGCAATCGATCGCGCCGTCGGGCGGCCATTTACCGCTTTCAACCGCATGTTCCGCGGTTTCGGCAAGCGCTATTCAGGCGGCATCGGCGGCACCATCGCCCGCGCGCCGCGGCTGCTGCTGATCTACGCCGTCCTCGCCGTCGTTGCCGTGCTTGCCTTCCGGGCGGTGCCTGGCGGCTACATTCCGACTCAGGACAAGCAGTACCTGTTCGCGGTCCTGCAGCTGCCCGAGGCCGCGACAATTGACCGCACCGACGCAGTGATGCGGAGGATGGGCCAGATGGCGATGGACGTGCCGGGGGTCGAGGACGTCGTGCAGTTTCCCGGGCTGAATGCCGTCCACTTCGTCGCCACGCCGAATGTCGGCGTCATGTTCGTCGGACTCGAGCCGCAGGGCGAGCGCGAACTGGAGGCGGGCGAAATCGCGATGCGCATCAACATGGGCTACAGCCAGATCCAGGAAGGCCTCGCTTTCGCGCTGCTGCCGCCGCCCGTGCTCGGCCTCGGCAATGCGAACGGCATCGAGCTTTACGTGCAGGATCGCGCGGGGATCGGCTATGGCGAGCTGTATCGACAGACCCTGGGCCTGGTCGGCGCACTCGGCAGCACCGAGGGCTTTGATCCGCTGGGGACGTTCACGGCTTACCAGTCGAATGTTCCTCAGCTGGATGCGACGGTCAACCGCACCAAGGTCAAGGAACTGGGCCTCGCACTGACCGACGTGTTCGATACGCTGCAGGTCTATCTCGGCTCCGCGTATGTCAATGACTTCAACCTGTTCGGGCGCACTTACGCGGTCTACGCGCAGGCCGACGCGCCGTTCCGCGCGACCATACAGGACATCGAGGGCCTGAAGGTCCGCAATAACCGCGGCGAGATGGTGCCGCTCGGCAGCGTCGTGGACATCAAGCAGAGCTTCGGCCCGGACCCGGTGATCCGCTACAACGCCTACCCTGCGGCCGACATGTCAGCTGCCGTCAATCCGGCCGCGCTGTCTTCGAGCGAAGCGCTCGACAAGGTAAGAGTGATTTCGGAGCAGTTGCTCCCGCGCGGCATGGCGGTCGAATGGACCGGCCTCACCTACCAGCAGGTCACGCAAGGCAATACCGCATTGTTCGTATTCCCGCTCTGTGTGCTGCTGGTCTACCTTGTACTCTCGGCGCTGTACGAAAGCTGGTCGCTGCCGCTCGCAATCATCCTGATCGTGCCGCTGTGCCTCCTGTCTGCGATCGGCGGCACCTGGCTCGTCAACACGATCCACGGACTGTGGCTCGCGGTGTCGCCTCCGGCCTTTGCGCCAACCTTCCTTGACAACAACATCTTCACCAAGATTGGGCTCGCGGTGCTCATCGGCCTTGCCTGCAAGAACGCGATCCTGATCGTCGAGTTCGCACGCGACCTCGAGGAACAAGGCAAGGGCATCGTCGAGGCGGCGATCGAGGCCTGCCGTTTGCGTCTGCGCCCGATCCTGATGACGAGCTTCGCGTTCATCGCCGGCGTGACTCCGCTGGTGCTCGCCTCCGGCGCAGGCGCCGAGGTGCGCTATGTAATGGGCATCACGGTCGTCTCCGGCATGCTCGGCGTCACATTCTTCGGGCTCTTCTTCACGCCCGTGTTCTACGTGGTGCTTCGCAAGTTCGTGGAACAGCGCCATGAGCGCCGGGTCGCGAGGCTCGCCGCCGGGGGAGCCCAGCATGAATAGGGCTGTTCCCGCGGCAGTGGTCGTCACGTTGCTCGCCGGCTGCACGGTCGGCCCACGCTATCGGACACCCGAGGTGCCGCTGCCCAAAAGTTTTGACCAGGCGGGCGCTGAGTCTGCCGGGCAACCGGCCGGCTCGAAATTGTGGGCCGGTTTCGGCAGCTCCGAGCTCGACGCCCTGATCGCGCGCGCGCTCAAGGCCAATACGACCATCGCCCAGGCTGCCGCACGATATGCCGAGACGCGCGCCTTGAGCGGTCTCTCTGTTTCCAGCTGGTTCCCGACGGTTACAGCCGGAGGCACCCAGGAAAAGAGCCAGTTCAGCGGTCAGGATCCATTCTCGCAGCCAGGAGGAGGCCAGTTCGAAACCTGGCGCGCCGGCTTCGATGCAGTCTGGGAAATCGACCTCTTTGGCAGCCTGCGCAACGAGAACAAGGCGATCAGGCGCCGCGTCGAGGCCGACGCGGCCGCACTCGCCGATGCGCGCCTGTCCATCGTCGCCGAGACCGCACAAGCCTGGTTCTCGCTGCTCGGCGCGCGCGAGCGACTCGCATTGCAGCGCCGCCAGCTCACGAATCTTGAGGAAAACGTCGCGATCCTGCGCGCACGGGTGGATGCCGGCAATTCGAACGCGCTCGATCTCGCCCGATCGGAGACACAGGCCCGCAGCCTGGCCGCCGCGGTTCCCCAAGCAGAGGCCGATGTCGTGCGCCAGGAACAGCGCCTCGCCGTGCTGACCGCCTGGCCAGTCGAGACCCTGCGCTCACAGCTTGCCCCGACGACGGCGATTCCCGAGCTGCCGCAACTGGTCGCAACCGGCACGCCGGAACTATGGCTGAAGCGCCGGCCTGACATCCGTTCTGCGGAGCGCGAGCTTGCAGCGGCAACCGCCGACGTCGGCATAGAGATTGCGGACTACTTTCCGAAGCTGGAGCTGCTCGGCAGCTTCGGGTGGACGGCCCAATCGCGCGACCAGATCGGTGAGCGCGCGGCGGAACGATGGAGCTATGGCCCGTCGCTCACCTGGAGCTTCCTGAACTTCGGCCGCGTGCATCAGCGCATCAAGGCCGCCGAGGCGCGCGCGAACGGGGCCGTCGCGCGCTATCAGGAAACGGTATTGCGCGCCCTCGAGGAAACCGAGAATGCGCTCGCGGGTTTTCGCGCCGCGAACCAGTCCGAAGACGAACTGCGGGCAGCCGCCGTGGCGGCCGGCGAAGCCGCCAAGCTATCGCGCATGCGTTATGACGTTGGCGCGAGCGATTACCTGACGCTGCTCGACGCCGAGCGCACGATGCTGGACCTCGAGGACCAGCATGTGCGTGCCGCCACGGGCCGCGCCACCGCCCTCGCCGCCCTCTACAAGGCCCTCGCCGGCGATCTCTAGGTGCCGGGTCGCAGGTTCGTAGTTACTGGGTCTAGAAACGCCCGGAGCACCCACCACACGGCAATCGCGGCCAGCAAATGCTTCAGGGCATGGCCGCCCAGGAATTCCGTCGCAGCATAGATCGCTGCATCAAGATACTCGGCGGCCTTGGCGAGCACGTAGGTAGCCAGGGCCGACCATAACCAGGCATCGCGCAGCCCCTTGCCGCGAAATAGCAGCAACATCAGCGGAATCAGCAGCATCGGCAGGAATTGCACGACCGCATAGGGCCGCAGGTCGCCGCGGCCTTCGAGTTCCGACCAGTACCACCAGACAATCGTCGCAATGCCGGCAACGATGAGTGGCCACAGCAGGACGCGGCCCAGGCGTTCCCCTATGCGATCCTGGATGACAGCCGAGAACAAAGCCATGAACGCCACCGTCATCGGCAACCGGTCCCAGACCAGCGTCGGCGTCGATGGCGCCAGGTGATAGTACGAGGAGCCAAGGCCGACCAACCCAACGCCCGTACACAAGACCAGGTACTGGATTTGCAGCGCCTGAACCTGCAACTGTGACCGCCGCGCAAGCCCGATCAGACCCACGAACAGGAATGGCATGCTGGTCGCAACATTCCAGAAATTCGGAATGCCGAAAAACGCGCCGCCATCGGCGAACTTGTGATAACCGGGATCCTGCGGCACGCGATCAAGCCAGAAGACCGCAGCGATAGCGGCAGCGCTCACTGCCCCGACAAACAGGCGCCTGGCAGCCAATGCAGTCACGATACGGGCTCATCCGTGAGCCACCGCGGCTGATGGCTCATGCGACTTCAGCTCCGCCCGACCACATCGTAGTGAACCACACGTGGCTCGTACTCAAGCAGGAAATCGGCATCCTCCGGGTAGTACTTCGCCTTCCGTCCGCTCGAGGATGTGCACGCGGCCGTGCCACATGCGAACGATTACTTACCGCGCTCCATGCTCTTGATCTCGCCGTCAATGATCGTCACGACCATTGGTGCCGCCTGGGTGCCGCGATCATAGGTCCATGTTTCGATGATCGACGTGCCGCGCTTGACGCGGCCGCCGCCGGAGACAGACGGGCCGTAAACGTCGACCGTCTCCGAAGTCTTCTGGGTCGGAGCGCCGCATTTCTGCAGCAGTTCGTCCACCGACATGTCGGGGGATGCTATCCACTGCCCGCAACGGAAATTCTCCGCGAATGCCGGCTGACTGATAATCAGCACGGCAAGCAATGCAAAGGACATGAGTTGATTCATTTGGCCTCCGGACCGACATCAAAGTCGTCGTCCAGTTGATATTCCCCAGCTTCGAATGCCTTGAGGACCTGCTGCGCCCGCTCGAAATGCGATTCGGGGACTAGAACGCGAACGCCGCCAACAGCCGTCGTCAGGAATTCATTGGCCTGCACCATGTTCGCGTCTGCGATCACTGCCGAAACGCCTTTCGACTCGAGGCAGGCCTTCATCATATGAGCGTCTGTTGGCACGAAGTACCTGGCGAGGACCAGGAGCTTGCCGTGACCGAGATTCCCTTTGATGGGGGTTTCAGACATCCTTTTCAAACTTCCATTGATGGATCTCGCCATTGCGCTTGAGCAAGGCAGCCCCATGCTGACCGCCAGAGCGCGATGCTAACGATGCTCTCCCGCGCGAGCACACCGTTCACGACTCTGAACTTCAAAGTGATTGAACCAGTACGGATGCCGGCCCCGCATCAGCTGGTACAGGCTGGAGGCCGGGTAGGCCAAGAAGAACGCCAGGCCCCAGCGCTCGTACTGCTCTACGTGTTGCCGCTCATGAGCGCGCAGTTCGGCGAGCACCCGCCTGCTGCGGCCGAGAATCACGTGACCCAAAGTTATGGCACCAAATCGGAAATGCGTCTTTCTTTCAGACCTTGACGCCGCAACCTCAATCACACCGGATTGAATGCTGGCAGTGCCGCCCATCAAGAGCATGAGGGATGCCGGAACCAGGCCCGCTGCCGTACAGGGTGCGGCCCAGACGTAACGCGCAATCCGGAGCAAGTGACGACGACCGCTCACGCGCCGCTCCAGCACATTGTCAGGCGGCACGAAACTGCATTCGGCCAAATAGCCGCATCAACCGTCGGGGGAATCTTGCCCGGGCGGATCGACCGCAGAAGGAACAAGTCCGTGCGCCGAATTTGAACATGCTGGCTATCTCCATCTGAATTGGCGCGCCCGGCGGGAGTCGAACCCACGACCTACGGCTTCGGAGACCGTCACTCTATCCAGCTGAGCTACGGGCGCGTTGTTCGCTGATTGCACCGGCGGCTGATCCGCCGGCTCTCGAACTGAATGCTGATTTTACCGGTCGCGGCGCCCAAGCGTCCAATGCGCGTCTTTCGCCACGCAGCGCCTCCCCGCTATAATCCGGTTCTCCAGTCAATCCCCCTCGCGAGCGCACCACCTTGGCCAAGCCAGACCGGCATTTCATGAACGTTTTCAGCGCCGTGCTCGGCATCCTGATCGCGATCGCGCTCCTCCTGATCGGTGTCTCGCGGTTCGTGGACCGCGGCCCGAAGGGCGCCCGGGACGTCGATGACCCGCTGATGCAGGCCGAGGCACACGAACGCATCAAGCCATTTGGCGAGGTGGCGGTCGCGGGAGCGGACAACTCTTCAATTGCGATCGTGGCGCCGCCCGCACCGGCAGCGGAAACACCGGTTGCGGCAGCCGCACCCGCGGATGGCAAGTCGACCTATGAATCAGCCTGCGCGGTCTGCCATGGAGCAGGCATCGCCGGCGCGCCAAAAGTCGGCGACAAGGCGGCATGGGCGCCGCGTATCGCGCAGGGCCTGGGGACACTCGACAAGCACGCCATCGAGGGCTTCCAGGGCAAGGCAGGAGTGATGCCCGCCAAAGGCGGCCGCCTGGATCTCAGCGACGAACTCGTCAAGGCGACCGTGGCGCACATGGTTTCCCAGAGCCGCTGACTTCGCTAACGTGTGAAAAGCTGAGGGGCATCACGAATGTCCCGATCCCCATGTGAGAGACTCCTTCTATCTCTTGCTTGAGGATTCAACAGTGCGCACGTCTCAATTTGTATCTCTGGCTGCGGCTTGCGGCGCCATGCTCCTCGCGGGCCCGGCCAGCGCCGCGTCGGACTATCTCCTCGAGATCGATGGTATCAATGGCGAGATCACCGCCGCAGCGCCCGCCAAGTCCATCGAGATCTCATCGTTTTCCTGGGGAATGAGCCAGGCTGTCATCGCGCCGCGTGACGCGGCTTCTGGCATGGCCACCGGCAAGAGGCAACACAAACCGTTGAGCGCAGTGGCCGAAACACAGCCCGATGCGAGGGCCGCCGCACCCGCGGAGGATTCGATCAAGACCTTCAGCTTGAGCGTCGCCGAGCCCGGCAACGAGACGGCCGCCTATCTCGCTCAGATGTGCGCCAGTGGTCAGCACATTCCTCGTGCCGTACTGACGAGTCGCAACGAGCGCTTCGAGCTGAAAGACGTCATCGTCACATCCTGCGTCGTCTCCGGCAGCCAGCGCAGGCACGAACTGACGGGTCACGTTACTCTGATCAAGTAGGGTCTCGTTCGTCCTTACCCTGCTGCTACCGGCGGCTCGCGATCGAGCCGCCGGTAGCCGATCGCTTCCGACAGTTCAGCCAGGCCAACCGCTTCGCTGCCAGCCAGGTCTGCGATGGTTCGCGCAACCCGCTGCACGCGGTGGCAGGCGCGCGCCGAGAGCCCGAGCCGCCGCGAGGCGCTTTCAAGCAGCCCGTGCTCGCGGATGCCGAGCGCGCAGGCGCGCTGCAGTGCCTCGGCGTCGAGCCTTGCGTTGAGCGCACCGCGTTGTCCCTGGCGCTCGCGAGCGTTCGCGACACGAGCCGCGACTGCCACACTGCCCTCCGAAGGCTGTGCAGTCGGGCGCAACAGTTCATAGGCCAGCCGCGGCACCTCCACATGCATGTCAACCCGATCGAGCAACGGTCCTGAGAGTTTCGCGAGATACCGGCGGATCTGCGGCGGCGTGCAGCGGCAGCGGCCATTCGGGTCTCCAGCGTAGCCACACGGACAGGGATTCATCGCAGCGATCAGCTGGAATGCCGCCGGAAAGTGACCGCGATAGGCCGCGCGCGCCACGCTGACACTGCCGGTCTCGAGCGGCTCGCGCAGGGCCTCGAGCACATCGCGGTGGAATTCCGGCAGCTCGTCGAGAAACAGCACGCCGTGATGAGCGAGCGAAATCTCGCCCGGGCTCAGCCGCCCTCCGCCACCGATGACTGCTGCGGCTGATGCCCCGTGGTGCGGCGCGCGAAAGGGCCGACGTCGCCACTGCGCCACCGGCGGCAGGTCGCGGCCCAGCGAATGCAGCATCGCGCATTCGAGCGCCTCATCGTCGTCAAGTGCGGGCAGCAGGCCCGGCAAACGTTGCGCCAGCATGCTCTTGCCGGAGCCTGGTGGGCCGATCATCAACAGGCTGTGGCCGCCCGCGGCCGCGATCTCGAGCGCCCGCCTGGCGGCGGCCTGACCGCGCACTTCCGCAAGATCGGGCGCCGCCTGCGCGCAATCGGGCAATGCGACGCCACAGGAGAAATCGAGCCCCGCGCCGCCTTTCAGCCCGTTGCAGACGGTCGTCAGATTCGATGCACCCGCAACCGATGCACCGCGTGCGACCCGTGCCTCGTCCGCATTCGCCAGTGGCACGACCAGCTTTCGGCCGTCGCGCACGGCGTGTACTGAGGCGGCAAGCGCCCCGCGCACCGGGCGTAATTCGCCGGAGAGCGAGAGCTCGCCATAGAACTCGATTCCATCGGCTGCGCCGAATGGCTGCTGTTCGGAAGCCGCGAGTATCCCGAGCGCGATGGCAAGATCGAAGCGCCCGCCCTCTTTCGGCAGATCTGCGGGTGCCAGATTGACGGTGATGCGCCCGGCCGGGAATTCGTAACCGCAGTGCGCCAGCGCCGCGCGCACGCGGTCGCGGCTTTCACGAACCGCGACCTCAGCGAGGCCGACCACGGAGAGTTGCGGCAGCCCAGCGCCGCAATGCACTTCAACGCGCACGAGCGGTGCGTCGATCCCGAACTGTGCACGGGTGAGAATGGTCGCGAGGCTCATCGCGCCCCACGCGAATCGGCTACTTCTTCTTGCCTTCGAGCGCGGTTAAGCGCGCCTCGAGTTCTTCGAGCCGTTCGCGGCTCCTGCGCAGCACGCCGGACTGGATGTCGAATTCCTGGCGTGTCACCAGATCGAGTTTCGTCAGTCCGCTCTGCAGCACGGCCTTGAAGTTCTGCTCGAGGTCTTTTTTGAGCGCTGCAAGTCCCGGTGGCACGGCATCGGCGAGGCGGCGCGCGAGATCGTCGAGGGACTTCGGATCGAAGGTCATGGGCGGACTCCGGGTTGTCCAAAGCTTCGGGGCCGGCGACG
>DAITAA010000018.1:0-69017 GCA_036824505.1 Steroidobacteraceae bacterium | reverse complement strand
AACAGGGCCTGCTCGTCCTGAACCTGGCGTTTCAATCGCTCGTGCATCACTGCATTGGCACGTTGCAATGCGGCCCAGGCGTCGTCATAACGGCCAAGATCCTCGAGTTCCTTGTATTGCGCGAATTCGAAGCCGGCATGGTCTTCGCTGCCCTGTTCCACCGTCTTCAATCGTTGCCTGATGAAATCCAGGTGGTTGTCATCACTGTTCCACCGGCGCAACCGGGCCAGCGTCAGCGAAGCACGCCCGTAGGTTGGCCCGAGGCGCAGGCAGGATTCCAGCTCGGCCTCGGCTTCTGCGACACGGCCATTGAACTGGAGCTGGATGGCGCGGAAATAGCGAAAGTCCGGATTGTCGAAGCCCAGCGCGCGGGCACGATCCATCAGCGCCAAGGATTCTTCGTGCTGGCCCAACCCCTGCTGGATATGAGCCAGGGCCGCGAGCGCCGGGCCGGATCGGCTGCGACCGATTTCAGGGTGCAGCATGCAGGCACGTGCGGCATTGATCTCGCCGACCTTGACCAGGCATTGGGCGACCCGGCAGATCATGTCGGCGTCGTCGGGCAAGGCAAATGCCGCGTATTTCGCCTGTTCGGCGGCGCCTCGGACTCGTCCTTGCGCCAGAAAGACACTGGCCAGCAGGAGCCGGCCGGGGATATGCCAAGGGTCGATCTGCACCAGGGATTCAAACGAGGTTTGCGCCGCATGCAGCCGGCCACGCCGTATCTGCTCCTGGCCGTCCTCCCACAATTGCCGGGCTTTGCTGTCCATCTCAGGCGCTCGAGAACAGCTCGACGCTGGCAAAGCGGTCGAGGCATCGCTTCGACATCATCAGGTCAACCTGCAACAGGAGCGATTTGATTCCCTGCCCTGATTGCGCGCGGCCGGGACTTCAAATCGCGGACGCTCGCCGCATGTTCCCAGGCGAGCATCGTGCGTTTGCGTTCGACGCCCCAGCGATAACCACCGAGTCCACCGTCACGCCGCAACACGCGATGGCAGGGTATCAGCCAAGCAATCGGGTTCGCGCCGACTGCCTGGCCGACCGCACGGCTGGCGGAGGGCCGGCCGATGGCGCGCGCAAGATCTGAATAACTGGTCGGTCCACGCGAGCCGAGTTCCAGCAGGGCCTGCCAGACCTTGACCTGGAAATTGCTTCCTGAAACCGCAAGCCTGATCTCGCCGCGCCGTTCGATGAAGATTTTCGCGGCGAGCGCGGCAATCGCCTCATCGTCACGAACAAGCGTCGCGCGCGGCCAGCGCACCTTCAACTGGGCGAGCGCTGCGTTGTCGGATCCGTCAACGAATGCCAGGTGCGCCAGCCCGCGTGCGGACAATGCCGCATGGATGCGGCCGAATGGCGAAGCGGCAAATCCATGGTGGAACCGGACCCCTGAACCGCCGTCCTTGTATTCGCCCGGCGTCACGGCTTCGAAACTGACGAACAGGTCATGCAGACGCCCACCACCGGAAAGCCCCGCTGCCCAGGCCGCGGCGAGCACGGAGCCGCGTTCATCCAGCTCCTGTTTCGCCACCGACAACGCGACCGTGCGCAGATAGCGGGTCGGCGACAGGCCGGCCCAGCGGCGAAATTCCCTCGAAAAATGAAAGACACTGAGACCGGCGACGCGCGCGAGTTCATCGAGCTTTGGCTGGCGCTCATGGTGGCGGTCGATATGCGCGATGACGCGTTCCATGCGCCGATACGCGGAAGACTCAATCGTTGCTGCGTGGGTCATGATCGTTCCGGATCCGTCTGTTGCCAGGACGGCGCCACATTGCAATGAGGAGCCTCCTTCGGCAACCCGGATCTTGCTGATATTTCACTCGGGCTTGTGAACCTTCTTCTTGATGATGCTGCCGATCGGCAGCGTGCCCGTCTCGTTGAACGGTATCGAACGGACCATGCCGAGGTGCGTCGACAGCTTGCCCTTCAGACGATATTCGATGTCTTCGCGCGACTTGAGATCAGCGCTCAGCAGCTGGATCACGGCGGTTGCGGCATTGGCTGTCACGATCATGTCGAATTCCGCTTCGCCATTTGCCGGCACGGTGAATTCCCTTGCCGAAATGCCATGCGCGAACGGCTCCCCGGCCAGCTCCATGTCCACATCCAGGCCTTTGACCGGAAGGTTCACGTTGTTCGGGTTCGCAACGCGCAGCCGCACTTCGAGCCGCTGCTGAAAAACATCGGCCTCGAGCATTTTGAGCCCGACAAAAGCCACCTGCGGGGTCTTCAGGTCAGTGCCAAGACCCGTGCAGGCGGCGAGCCCAACAGCCAGCACAAACAGGCCGAGAGATTTCATCGCCTGATCTTATCGGAGCCGTGTCCCGATGGCCTCAGACCGCTCACCGGGTCCCCCTGAGGCGAATCGCTTGACTATTACTCACTTAGTAGTATCATTCACTTCGTCATGCCGATAAGTGGGTAGCCGTTCGTGGAACCAGAAACCACGCCAATGACCGATCCCGACGGGGCCTCCGAGCAGGAAAGGCTCTCGCAGAAGTTCCAGCGCGAACTGAATGCCGGTCTGGTGGGCCTGGTCCTGCTCGCCGTGCTGAGCCAGGCCGAAGAAGATCTGTACGGCTATCAGATCGCCAAGCGCCTGCAGCATCTCTCCGACGGCAGTTCGCCCGTAAAGCAGGGCGCGCTGTACCCGGTCCTGCGCCAGTTGTCAGCCAACGGCCTGCTGGCGAGCCGAATCGTACCGTCATACTCTGGCCCGCCGCGGCGCTACTACCGGATCACGGAGG
Source organism: Steroidobacteraceae bacterium (assembly GCA_036824505.1). GTDB lineage: Bacteria > Pseudomonadota > Gammaproteobacteria > Steroidobacterales > Steroidobacteraceae > SCUD01. Next base: position 66,264 of record DAITAA010000018.1, on the reverse strand, counting down.
CCGGGCGCAGGACGCTGGCCGAATGGCGCGATATCTGGCATGCCACACGCGATTTTGTCGATGAATTCACGGAGTCCAGGGGAGCATCGTCATGAACGAACGGTCCGCGCCACGCTCGATTGAGCAATACCTCGAGGCGCTTCGCGCAGCGCTCGCGGGTGAAGACCCGGCATTGGTGCAGGATGCACTCTATGACGCGGAAGAGTATCTGCGCGCGGAAGTCGCGGCGAATCCCGAGCGAAGCGAAGCCGACACGCTCGAGCTGATTTCCAGCACCTATGGCGCGCCAGATGAAGTCGCGGCGGCCTATCGGACAACCGAGAAACAGGTCCGCACTGCCCTCGCGCCGCCGCCGCGCAAGGAGTCCCGGACTGCGCTCGGCCGGTTCTTCGCGGTCTACAGCGACTCCCGCGCCTGGACTGCGCTCTTCTACATGCTGCTGGCGCTGGTGACGGGCATCTTCTATTTCACCGTCACCGTCACGGGCCTTTCCCTGTCGGCCGGCCTGATGGTATTGATCATTGGCATCCCGGTGTTCCTGCTGTTCGTCGGATTCACGCGCGTGCTGGCGCTCGCCGAGGGCCGGCTGGTCGAAGGACTGCTGGGCCAGCGCATGCCGCGCCGTCCTCTGTATCCCAGCAAGGGAATGCCGATCATCGAGCGCATCAAGGAGATGCTGGTGGACCGCCGCACCTGGACGACCATGTTCTATTTCCTGCTGATGCTGCCGCTGGGAATTTTCTATTTCACGCTGGCAATCTCCGGTATCGCAGTCAGCCTTGGACTGATAGCAGGCTCGATTGGCAGCATGTTGATGCACTTTGGCTACGGCGCGGGCGGCATCAGCATCGACGACGGCATCTACTTCGGCCCCTCGCCGATACTCGCACCGCTGATCTTCATCGCCGGTGTCCTGCTGCTGACCGGTTTCATGCATCTGGTGCGCGGCATCGGCCGGGCCCACGGCACGCTCGTCAAGCACCTGCTGGTTGCACCGAGGGGCGCCGCCTGAAGCGGCTCGCCCCCAGGACGTGGCGGCATTGATCGCGATCCTGCTGCTTGGGCAGTTCCTGGCAACCGTCGAATCGACGACCCCGCCTGCAACGGCTGCGGAGCATTGCCTGCCAGACGAGGCAGCGTTCCTGTCCATGAGGCTGCGCGGCAGCATCGAGGCCCATGTCGCATGGCGCGCACCGGAATTCCGCTGCGCCGGCATGCTGCGCCCCGATGGGCACGGAATCAGATTGCGGTTTTCGGGGCCATTGCCAGGCAGCGGCGAGCTTGGGATCGTCTTCGCGGCAGCCAATCTCGGAATGGGCGTCACTGCGCGCGGCGTGCCGGTCAATGTCACATTGCTGGATGAGGCCGGTGAACGCATCTATGGCACGCAAGGCGACAACCGTTGTCTGTTCGACGAGATCGAACAGCTTGCGCTCGCAGACGCGTCGCTGCCGCCACGGAGCTTCAGGGTCAGTGCACGGGGATTCTGCACCGCGCCTGCCCGCGCACTGGACGGTGATGGGACTGTCCTTCTGACACGATTCGATTTCACCGGACTCGTGAGCTATGTCGAGGAAGATGCCGTGATGCCTGGCACGATGGCGGCACCACCATGAAGCAATTCCTCGCCCTGCTCGCGATCCTGGGTCTTTGCGGCGGATCCACCGCTGCGTTCGGGCAGCGCGTGTCGGATACATTCGCGGATCTGAAACGCGCGGAAATCCAGGTGATCGCCGCCGGCTGCCCGCATGACTTCAAGGTCTGGATTGCCGACACGGAGCCGAGCCGCAATCGGGGACTCATGTTCGTCAAGTCGCTACCGCCCGATCAGGGCATGCTGTTCCTGTTCGAACGGCCTCGATACGTGGCTTTCTGGATGAAGAACACTTATCTGTCGCTCGATATCGTGTTCATCGGCGAGGACGGTGTCATCGTCAACATCGCTCGCGACGCCGTTCCCCTGTCGGAGAAGACCATCGAGTCGGACGCGCCGGTAGCGGCGGTGCTGGAGCTGATTGCTGGTACGGCAAGTCGAATTGGGCTGGTCGCCGGAGATCGTATCGTGCACCCGGCTCTTGCGGGACGACGGCCCGATTAGCGCGGGCGTCTCGCGATGTGGGACGGGATTCGGCCAGCTTCGTTGGGCAGGATTTGCGTTGCGAAGGTAAGCAGCACTTGGCGGACTGGGAACCTTATGCCAGCATCGGCTGACGTCGAAGAATGACTGCGTTCATCTGCGAAATGCTGCGGCTCCCGAATCTGACAGGAACATGACCCAGGAACTCGTCTGCTGGAAATGCGGCGCTTCGCTCGCCGGCCTCAGCCTGCCGTTTTCCCGCACGGACGAATGCCTTGCCTGCAGGGCAGAGCTGCATGTGTGCCGCATGTGCCGCTTCTACGACACGGGCAAGGCGAAAAGCTGCGCGGAACCGATCGCGGACGAGGTTCAGGACAAGACCCGGTCCAATTTCTGCGGCTATTTCCAGGCTGCGGGCGGTCGTTTCCAGCCGCGTAGCGATGCCGGTGACCGGGCAAAAAACGCCCTTGAGTCGCTATTTTCGACAAAAAAGTGAAGTCGTTGCTCAATCTAGGTTCCCTACCCTCATTTATTCGGCCACAATGCCATTTATGAATGCGACTATTGCAAGCGAGCGCCCACGTATCCTTTGGGCGAATGTGCTCATGTTCGCGCTGACGCTCGGCGCAGCGCTCACGATCGTGCCCTGGTATGGGTTCACTTTCGGGTACAGCACGGCGGCCTGGGTCTGGTTCGCCGTGCTGCTGTACGCAAATGGTCTCGCGATCACGGGCGGCTATCACCGTCTGTGGTCACACCGGACCTACGACGCCCACTGGTCGCTCAGGCTCGTTTACATGCTGCTGGGCGCAATGGCGCTGCAGAACAGCGTGTTGATCTGGGCATCCGGGCATCGCGATCACCATCAGTACGTTGACGACAACGACCGCGACCCCTATTCGGCCGGCCGCGGCCTGTGGTTCTCGCACATCGGCTGGATGTTGCGTCGCTACCCCAGCGGCGTCGCGCATTTCGACAACGTCCGCGACTTGCAGAAGGACCCGTTGGTCGTGTTCCAGCACCGCTATTACTACGTGCTGGCGATCGGCCTGAATGTGCTCGTGCCGCTGGCGCTGGGCTGGCTCTACGACGATCTGTGGGGCGTATTCCTGCTCGCAGGCGTGCTGCGCCTGGTCGTCAGCCACCATTTCACGTTCCTGATCAACTCCGTCGCCCACGCATTCGGCCGGCGGCCGTACACCGATGAGAACAGCGCTCGCGACAATGGCTGGCTGGCATTCCTGACTTATGGCGAGGGCTACCACAACTTCCATCACCAGTTTGCCCACGACTACCGCAATGGAATCCGCTGGTGGCACTGGGACCCGAGCAAGTGGATCATCGCATCGCTTTCGTGGATCGGCGTGACGCGCAAGCTGAAGCGCACACCGGATGTCGCGATCCAGCGCGCATGCCTTGCCATGCAGTTCCGGCGTGTCGAAGAGATCCTCGAGCGCCGCAAGCTTTCGGTGCCAGATGTCGATGTCGAGCAGTTGCGCTCGCGATTCGCGCGCGAGTACGAGCAGTTTGCAGCGACGCTGGCGGAATGGTCCCGGCTTACTGACGCCTGGTACACCAGGACACGCGAGCAATTTGTGCAGCGCTGGGAGGAAGTCAGTTTCAGGACCGAGACCCGCGCGATTCTCTATCGGCTGCGCATGCAACACCGGCGCCTGCAACTGCTCGGAGCCCAGCTCGCCTGATCTCCATGGTGCGGCGCGCCTCGTCAACGAGGACCGGATGCTCACCCGCTTTCACTCGCTGATACTGACCGCGGCCGCGGCACTTGCGACCGCAGCGCTCGTTGCCTGCAGCGGCGGGGGTGGTGGCGGGATCTCGAGCGCCGCTCGCTGCTCGTTGACCAATCAGAAGCAATTCGTGCTGGATGCGACCCGCGAGTGGTACCTGTTCCAGGAGCTCCTGCCGCCATCGGTCAGCATCGCCGACTTCGCCACGCCGCAGGAACTGCTCGATGCCCTGACCGCGACCGCGCGTGCCCAGGGCAAGGACCGGTTCTTCAGTTTCCTGACGACACCCGAGGCCGACAGCTCCTTCTTTCAGGAGGGACAATTCATCGGATTCGGGATCCGGCTCAGTATCCAGGGCAATCGCCTGTTCGTGTCAGATGTCTTCGAGGCGAGCCCGGCCGCGGATGGCGGCCTCACCCGGGGCGTCGAGATCACGGCGGTGGACTCAGGCAGCGGTTTCGTGCCGATTGCGACGATCCTGGCGACCGATCCAAATCTCGAGCAGGCACTCGGGCCGGCGACTGAGGGCGTGCAGCGGGGTCTGCGCTTCCTGCGCCTGGATGGCCAGCAGGTCGAGGTGACGCTGACCAAGCGCATCGTCACGATCTTGCCCGTGCCTGCAGCAGGCGGCACCGCGATTCTCAGCCTGCCATCGAATCCGTCGGTACCGGTCGGATACATTCACCTGCGCACGTTCATCTCGACCGCCGAGACGCCATTGCGCAACGCCTATGCACAGTTCCGCGCACAGGGAATCGACTACATCATCGTGGACCTGCGCGACAATGGCGGCGGTCTGGTCAGCATCGCGGATTTCATCGGCGACCTGCACGGCAGGAATCGCGCCGCGAGCGACATCATTTCAAAGATGGTCTTTAATGCGGCCAAGTCCTCGAACAACTCGATTCGCCGGTTCCAGACGCAGCCCGAGTCGATCGCTCCGGTCCGGATTGCTTTCATAACGACCGGTGGCACGGCTTCCGCGAGCGAACTGGTCATCAACTCGATGAAGCCCTGGACCGAGATCGCGATCGTCGGCGCAGATACCTTTGGCAAGCCGGTCGGCCAGTCGGCTTTCGACATGAGCGGATGTGATCTGCGCCTGCGGCTGATCGCGTTCAAGGTCACCAATGCCGCTGACGAGGGCGATTACTTCGATGGGCTGGCTTCGACGCTGGCCTTTGCCTGCAGGGCGACCGACGACTATTCCCGGGCCCCGGGCGACGCCCTCGAGGACTCGACGGCCGAGGCCCTGGGCTGGCTCGGCACGGGCGCCTGCGGGCAGGTCATGAGCAGCAAAGCGCCAGGCCTGCAGATGGCCCTGCCTGTGACCAGGCTGCCCGTCCCCCGGCAGCCAGCGCCTGCACAAGCCTACCTCCCGGGCCTCTATTAGGGCCCTGACCGGGCCGGGGAGCCGGCAAGGGGACAAGTAGCCCCATGGGCTGTTGCCCGCCGGCGACAAAGGCGGTGGTTCGGGGTCGGCCATGCACAGCTTCTCTCGCCCGCGGGCTTGCAACTGGCTACTCTTGGCGTTCCCCTACCCGGAGGACTCGACATGGCGATCTGGAAGGACATCGTTGCAAAGGACAGCACACAGCCCGAGGCGGCCACCGGCGCTGCCGCAGCCGCAGATCGTCCGCGGCCTGAACCTGTGCATTCGGCGGCGCCACAGGCGGCGGCCGGCGCTTCTCGCAAGGAGCTGAAGGAATCCGTCATCGCAACCGGCCTGACATTCGAAGGCAAGATCGAAGGTTCAGGTCATGTACGCATCTCGGGCCGCTTCAAAGGTGATGTGCATGTGGATGGCACGCTGACCGTCGAGGCCGGCGCACATCTCGCGGGATCGGTGCGTGCGGCGTCGGTCATCCTCGCCGGCGAAATCGAGGGAAACATCGAGAGCGCACAGCGCGTCGAGCTGCACCAGACCGGGGTCATCAATGGCGACGTGAGCGCGGGCTCGCTTTCCGTCGCCGGTGGCGCGCGCATGCGCGGCCGCGCGGAATTCGGCTGGAACGAGACCGGCGTTCCCAAGACGACCGCAAGAAACTGATCTGCGCATGCAATGAACCGGCGCGCGACAGCACTGGGCAAGACTCGATCGTGTCCGCACTGCAGGGCCACGATTCTCGAGAGCGCTGCCGTCTGTCCCGCGTGCAAGCACCATCTGCGCTTCGAGCGCAGGAGCAGTACAGAGCCGGAACCGGCCGGCGAGGTTGCACTGAAGGTGTCGGGCCAGTTCTCGCGACAATCGAAAGATGGTCCAGGGGAATATTCCGTGGTTGTCGTGATCCGCGACGCGAAGGGGACCGAACTGGCGCGCAAGGTGATCGGCGTCGGCGGCCTGGCGCCGGGCGATGAGCGCTCGGTGGACCTGACCGTGGAGATCTTCAATCCATGACCCTGAAGATCGTCGAACTGCACCATCATGCGGTGCGTGTTCCCCCGGCGCGGGCTGCCGCGGCGAAGCGCTTCTACACCGAGGTTCTGGGTCTGGATACCGATGGCGGCCCCTCCGCCCAGCCGGGAGCGCCCGCTCAGCTGATCAATGCCGGTCCCGCGTCCCAGATACACCTGATCGGCGCTTCCGAAACACCACCCATGATCGGCGCGGGCATCGACCCCAGCGCACCGCATGTCGCGCTCGCCGTCGCGAGCATTGCCGAGGCGCGAGTCGAACTCGACAGGCTGGGCGTCCACTACCGCGTGGTGCCGGGTGATGCAGGACCGGAATCGCAGCAGGTCTTCCTCACCGATCCCGCCGGCAATCTGATCGAACTCCATCAACTCGGAACCTGCCGCTGCACGGTGCGCTCGCGCAATGCTCTTGCCGGTCATGCGCGGGTCTCGGGAACCGTGCTGTTCGCGGACATGCGCGGTTTCACGACGATCGCCGAACGGTTGAGCCCCGACGAGGTGGTGCCGCTTTTGAACGAATATTTCTCGCTGCTCTCGGCGATTACGGCTGAATACGGCGGCACCGTGTTTCATGTCGCGGGCGATGGCCTCATGGCGGGCTTCGGCGTGCCGCACGCCGAGGCCGACGCCAGCGCGCGCGCGGTCGCAGCGGCGCGGCGGATGATCTCGGAATTCGGCTGCCTCGCCGGAGACTGGAAATCGAGATTGGGACTCGACACGGGCATCGGCATCGGCATCAATGCGGGTGAGTTCATCATCGGCAATGTCGGTGCGCCTGAGCGATCGAGCTATACGTTGATCGGCGACACGGTCAATGTCGCGGCGCGGCTCATGCAGCGCGCGCGCGCCGGTGAAGCCTTGTTCTCCCGCTCCGTGTGGCAGGCGCTCGAATCCGGCGCTGCCGGATTTGTGGAACTCCCGCCGATGGTGCTGCGCGGACGCCTGCGTCCGGTCGAGATCTACTGCATGCCATCCGGCACACGCCTCGACCTGCGACCGGCCACGGCCTGACTGCCCGAACCGGAAAAACGCCGATTCAGGCTATACTGCGGGCAACGAAATTTGGCTGCCGGCAGCTGCCGGTGGAACTGTCGAGCGGTGCGGCCGTCTATCGGACGCAGACTCGTTAACTGAGCAACGGACCTCATCTCGATGGCACTCCCATATCGCGCTGCCACACGGGCGGCACCCGCAATCTGCGCGTTGCTCGCCGCGCTCATGGCGTCCGGCTGTGGCTCGAGCAGTCCGCCGCATGCCGCGCCCGCGAATCCAGTTGCAGAAAGCTCTGATGGCCAGATCGCACTCAGCTGGAATGCGGTCACCGGCGCCAAGAAATACGTCATCCGCTGGGCGGAGGGCACCAACCCGGCCAGTTTATCCAATGAAATCAAGGATATAACTGAAACTTCCTACGTTCATACCGGCCTTACGAATTTCCGGACCTACAACTACCGCATCGTTGCAGAGACCAGCGGCGGGCGCGGCCCGGAAAGCCTGCTGGTCAGTGCCGAACCCGGCCCGGTACCAGGACCTGTCGAGTGGACGGCGGTCGTCGCGGGCGACCCTGGTCATACGATTCATTTCGGGCCGGCCGAGCGCGCGACCGGGTATCGGGTGTATTCGGCGGCAACGCCAACCGCCCTGACCGGGCGCCGACCCATTGCGTCATTCGAAAAGGTTGCCGCCTCCCCAAACGTGCGCGCGACTATCAAGGTCAATACGCCCTTGTACTATCGCGTGCTTGCCATCAATGGATCACAGGAAGGTCTTGAAAGGATTGGGTCTGGCGGTCCGATAGTCATATCGCCAGCCCAATCAATCGTCACTTACGACCTGGCCCGACTGGGTCTGGCGTTTGGCGATCCGAATGCGGACAACTGCCTCGACGTGGTCAGTGCCAATGGCGGCATTTCGGGCACCACGTGTCAGGGGACATTGGCCGCGCGTGTGCTGGCGGATGTGGGCCTCTCCGACCTGGTGGCGGCGGGCCGGACCAACGGGGATTCACGCTTCGCGGATTTCACCGGCGACAAGCGCGATGATGTATTCAGCAGCACTTTTTCGGCGGCAGGTGACACCGCCTCGCGCGCGGTGCTGAGCGTCAATCAGGGCAATGGCAATTACGCGACCAGTGCGGGCGTCACGGCCCTCGGCGTCGGCGGTTTCGGCGGCACGCTGCTCGCCGCGGACTTCGACAACGACAACGACATCGACCTGTTCGCGCCGAATGATCAAACGCGTGGCGATGGCGCGAAGAACTGGCTGCTGCAGAACAATGGCGCCGGTGTGTTCACCGATGTCGCCGCAGCTGCCGGCGTCGAGAGCAATCCGGCCGATGCGGATCATATTCCGCGCGGTGGTCAGGCAGTCGATTTCAACGAGGATGGCCGCATCGACCTGCTATTCGGGTCGCGGCTGCTGATCAATAACGGCAACGGCACGTTCAGCGACGGAAGCGCCGCGGCAGGGATTCCTGTGCGCGCCGACCAGGGACTCAAGCTTGCCGATACCGACCTTGACGGCGATCTGGACCTGATTCATCACGACGGCGTCGTTACGCGTCTCTACCGCAACACCGCGGGCGTATTCGACGGCGGGACTGTCATCAACGAGGACACGACGCAGGCGACTTTCGGCTCCGGACTGAACGCCTGCGACGTCAATGGCGACGGCTTTGAAGATGTGCTGGTCGCGAAGAACGTCACGGCCACCGGCAAGGGTGTGCCGAAACTGCTGGTGAATGTCGATGGCACACTCATTGCGTCCGCGATTCCGAAGGAAGTGGTCGCCGGTTCCGGCGACCTGATCGCACTGAACGACCTGATTGCCTGCGCCGATGTGGACAACAACGGCGTGATCGACTTCGTCTCCCGCTGGGGCCAGACCTACCGGCTGCTCCGGACGGCATTGTCTTTGCCGACGAACATCAAGATCCGGGTGCTCGGGTCCGGGGGCGAGCGTAATCAGCAGGGCCACATCGTCAAGATCGTGCCGCGTTCGGCCCCGAACCGGATCATGACGCGCGTGATCGAGTCAGGCTCGGGCCTGCAATCGCAGAATCAGTACGACCTGCTGGTTGGCGCCCCGTGGCTCGGCACTTATGACATCTCGGTGCGGTTTCGCAATGGCGTCGTGAACGGCACCGCGGAACCCGGCGGTGCGGTGACGATATTCGAGGATGGCCGGGTCGAAACCGGTCTGAAGTAGCAGTCCTATCGCCCTCATCTCAGGGCATTGTCGAGATCCGCGACGAGATCGCCGGCATCTTCGATGCCAACCGACAATCGCACGAGCGAATCGGTGATGCCGAGCCTGGCACGCGCTTCCGGCGGCACGGATGCGTGGGTCATGATGGCCGGATGATCAACCAGGCTTTCGACGCCACCCAGGCTCTCCGCCAGCGTGAACAACTCCAGGCGTTCCAGGAAGCGCCGCGCCTCAGACAGACCGCCTTTGAGGAAGAAGGTCACGATCCCGCTGTAGCCGTTCTTCATCTGGCGCATCGCCAGCGCGTGCTGCGGGTGCGACGGCAGGCCCGGGTATAGCACCCGCTCCACGCGGCCATGCCGCTCGAGCCAGCCCGCTATGGCCAGTGCGCTTTCGCTGCACTGGCGCATGCGCAATGGCAGCGTCTTCAGACCGCGCAGCGCGAGAAAGCTGTCGAACGGGCCGCCGACCGCGCCAACCGCGTTCTGCAGGAAGCCGATGCGCTCGGCGAGTGCCGCATCCGAGACGACGACGATGCCGCCGACCATGTCCGAGTGGCCATTCAGGTACTTGGTCGCCGAGTGCACGACGATGTCGGCGCCGAGCTCCAGCGGCCGCTGGATCCACGGCGTCGCAAATGTGTTGTCCACGACCGTCAGGATGCCGCGCTTGCGCGCAATTTCCGCAACCGCTGCGATGTCCACCAGGCGCAGCAGAGGGTTGGTCGGCGACTCGATCCAGATCATCCGGGTCCCGGGCCGGAGCGCCGCAAGCGCGTTTTTCGGGTCCGTCAGATCGGCAAACGTGAAATCGAGAGCCGCCGAACGGCGGCGGACGCGCTCGAACAGGCGGAATGTGCCGCCGTAGAGATCGTCCATTGCCAGCACGTGGCTGCCGCTCTCGAGCAGGTCCAGCAGAGTGGCAGTCGCCGCCATGCCCGATGCGAACGCGTAGCCATGCCTGCCACTCTCGAGATCTGCGATGCAGCGCTCCCAGGCCATGCGCGTCGGGTTCTGCGTGCGCGAATATTCGTAGCCCTTGTGCACACCGGGGCTCTCCTGCGCGTACGTGGACACCGCATAGATCGGCGGCATGACGGCGCCCGTGGTCGGATCGGGCGACTGGCCCGCATGGATGGCGCGGGTCGCAAAGGCCAAAGTCTTCTTGTCGTCGCTCATGTACTACCTGACTGGTAATGGCTATCAGTGGGTCGCAGCCGCGCTCATCTGGCGGCGCAGATAATTGAGCACGTCGGCGCGTGTGATCAGGCCGTAGAACTGACCGCCGTCCATGACCGCGGCATAGGGCTGCACGTCCAGCATCGCAACCAGGTTGCGCAGCGACAGCTTGGGCTCGACGACCAGGAAATTCGTGTGCATCGCCTTGCGCACGGGATCGTTGAAGCGCTCGGGGTCGCCGAACGCATGCCGCATGATGTCGTCCTCATCGATGAAGCCGACCAGCCTGTCGGCATCCATCACCGGAAGCTGGCTGAAACCCGCGTTGCGCAGCCGGTTATGCGCCGTAGTCAACACGTCGTCCGGCCCGACCGTGATCGTGGCGCGCTCGCCGTGCAATCTGCCGATCAGGTCGCGCAGGTCACCGTATTGCTGTCTCTGGAAGAACCCCTGGTCTTCCATCCAGAAATCGTTGAACAGCTTTGACAGGTACTTGTTCCCGGTATCGCAGGCAAATGTGACGACGCGTTTTGGCTGTTTCTGCTCACGGCACCAGCGCAGCGCCGCCGCCACCAATGTGCCGCTGGACGAGCCGACCAGCAGGCCTTCCTTGCGCAGGATTTCGCGTGCGGTCGCAAAGGATTCGCTGTCCGGGATGCTGAATGCCCTGTGGCACATCGAAAAATCGCAGATATCCGGGATGAAATCCTCACCGATGCCCTCGACCAGCCAGGAACCGGCCTTGCCCATCCGGCCTTCATTGACGTGACCTGCGAGCACCGAGCCCTCGGGGTCCGCCAGAATGATCTCGATGCCCGGCGCCTGCTGCCTGAAACAGCTGGTAAGCCCCGCTATCGTGCCACTTGATCCCACGCCGACGACAACGGCGTCCACGCGCCCCTGCATCTGCTCGAGGATTTCCGGCCCGGTCGTCATCTCGTGCGCTTTCGGATTGTCCGGATTGGCGAACTGGTTGATGTAATACGCGCCCTGTTCGCGTGCGATCCGCGCGCCCACATCCTGGTAGTACTCGGGATGGCCTTTCACCACGTCCGAGCGGGTCAGCACCACCTCCGCGCCCATGGCGCGCAAATTGAATATCTTCTCCTGGCTCATCTTGTCGGGCAGCACGAGGATCACGCGATAGCCCTTCTGCGCAGCTACCAGCGCCAGTCCAAGACCCGTATTGCCTGCTGTTGCCTCGACGATCGTGCCGCCGGACTTGATGTCGCCGCGCCGTTCCGCCTCCGCGATCATCGAAAGACCGATCCGATCCTTGATGGATCCGGCCGGATTCATCAGTTCGAGCTTCAGGTACAACTCGCAGGGACCGGTATCGAGCCGGCTGACCTTCAGCATCGGTGTCCTGCCGACCATATCGAGGACACTGCCATAAATCTGCATAATCATTGCTCCGGACTTGCTGCGATCGAGAGGCGAGGCGTAATTATGAACAAAGCACCCATCCTGTTGCTCGGAATCATGGCCCTGACGGGTTGTGCAGCGGCAAACGGCACTTTGCCGTACGGGCTCAAGTACCGCGAGGCGCTGGCAGGCATGCCGGGCACGCCGCAGGATGCGGATGCCGTTGCGAAGCGCTTCCTCGCCGCCTATTCCGACCTGCGCGCGCCGGACCTGCAGGAGCGAATCGAAGGACTCTATGCCAAAGACATCTATTTCAACGACACGATGACGACGCTGCGCAGCCGCGACGCGCTGATCGAATATCTCAAGTCCACCGCAAACCGGGTCCAGGTGATGAAGGTCGAGATGCTCGGGTCCAGTTCATCCGGAAATGACGTCTACCTGCGCTGGTTCATGCATCTCGAATTCAAGGCCGGATGGCATCGTGCGGCGACCGACACTGTCGGCATCTCGCACCTGCGTCTCGACGAGACCGGGCGCATCGTGCTGCACCAGGACTTCTGGGACAAGGCCGAGGGAATCTTCCGGGAAGTGCCATTTGTCGGCGCGTTGATTACGCCCGAAGGCCTGTGAGCCGCAGATTGCGTCTCGCCTTCGCACTTCTCTCGCTGCTTCCGCTGGCCGTTGCGCCGGCGGTTTCCGCGCCCGTGGCAACGGATGATGCGCGGCTGCAGCAGGCAGTCGAGGGCGCGCGTGCGCGTTTTCTGGCCGCGCAGACCTTTGATCGACTTGACGTCACTGTCCTGCTCGCCACGCCAGGCGGGCAGTGGCTGCGCGGCAGTATTGGAGGGAACCGGCCCTGGTATCCGGCGAGTTGCGTCAAGCTGGGATTCGCGATTGCAGCGACCCACTGGTGCGCGGCGCGCGGAAAGGCTCCGCATTGCCTCGACGCCTCGGTGCGCCCGATGCTGCAGGACTCCGACAATGTCGCGACAGGCGTGGTCGTGGACGCGATCAGCGGCGTGGCGAACGGCCCGGTGGATGGAGCCGATTTTGAAAGCTGGCTCGGGCAACGCCTCTACACGGAGAATCTGCTGCAGAGCCACGGCCTGCTGGGCGGCCAGCGCATGGTCAACAAGACCTACCCGACGAACTCGGGCGAGATGCCCCAGGAACTCGAGAACCTCGCGCTCGAAAGGCATGGCCGCAACTCGATGACGGCGGACGGTTCGGCGCTCCTGATGCTCGCCCTCGTCACCGGCGAATTCGGCGCGGATGCCGCCGAATACCTGCGCTCGCGCCTGCGCCGTCCCCTGATTTCGCCAAATAGCGCCATGGGCGGCGGTTTCCCGCAGGGCACGGTGTTCGAGAGCAAGATCGGTTCGGCCTACGACACGCTCGCAGAGATCGTGCACGCCGAGCTGCCGGATGGCCGCAGGCTGATCATCGCCGCCTATTCGAATGGCCGCGACCCCGAGGGGCCCGAGGAGCAGGATCCGACGGCGCTTGCAGGATTCGCCGCGCTGCTGCTCGAAGAGCTGGCCGCACCACGGGCAGATTCCATTCGGCCGCACGATGACTGAGGCCGCGCGCCGACTGCGCGGCGTGCTGATGATGGCGACCGCCGTCGGCGTCTTCGCGGTCATGGACGCCCTGATGAAGCAACTGACCGGCACCTACCCGGCGATCCAGGTCGCCTGCCTGCGCGGTGCGAGCTCGCTGCCATTCGTGGCGATGACATACCTGCTGACCGGCAAGCTTCACCTGCTGCGGCCTGTGCGCCTGGGACTGCACATCCTGCGCGCGGCACTCGCGATCGTCATGATGTGGGGATTTCTCTGGGCTCTGTCACACGCCAGCATGGCAGACACCTACGCGGTGTTCATGTCTGCGCCATTCCTGGTCGTGCTCGCGGCATCCGTGATGCTCGGAGAACGGGTCGAACGGCACCTGTGGTTCGCGATCATTGCGGGACTCGTCGGCGTGATCGTGATGCTGCGGCCTTCGGTCGAAGGACTCGTGAGCTTCGCCGGGCTCGCGGCGCTCTTGTCGGCGCTCGCGTATGCAATCATCGTGGTGCTGGTCCGGGTTCTTGCACGGACCGACAGCACGGCATCAATGGTGTTCTGGTACCTGCTGATGCTGGCCATTGGTGCCGGTGCGCTGGCGGCGTCCGGCTGGGTGCCGCTGCGCGGCCGCGACTGGCCCTGGATTGTCGCGATCGGCCTGACAGGCTGGGCGGGCCAGCACCTGATCACCGAGGCATTCCGCCTCGCGCCGGCCTCAATCGTCGCACCGTATGAATACACGGCGCTGGTATGGGCGGTCGGCATCGACTGGATGGTCTGGCAGGTGCTGCCCGACGCACGGATGATCATCGGCTCCGTGATTGTGGTCGGGGCCGGCCTTTACCTGCTGAACCGCGAGCGCAAGCGGGCCTGAAGACCGCCGATCGAAGCCGGTGGATCAGGGTTTCTTGGCCGCCTCCTTGTCGGCTGCCCGGTCGGCTTTCATCTGGCGCACATCGATCGGCCGGATCTCGCTGATCTGGCAGCGGTCGCGCCCGACAATCACGTGATCGAAGGTCGTGATCTGGCTGCCCGTCGAACTCACGCGGATTGAATTGGCAAATTGCAGGTCAGGACAGCTGTCCCAGACCTTCACAAGGTAGGCCTCGCTGACGCCGCCCCAGAGGATCAGCTGGTTGCGGGACAGGGACTGCCAGGATTGCAGGCGGAACGACGTGAAACCGCGCACCGGTTCACCCGCGTAATCGAGATAGGCGGCGGCTTGATCGTCCGTGCTGCGACGCAGCCCGCCGGCACATCCGGCGGCCAGCAATGCAGTCAAGACCAACAGAACAAGGCTTTTCATCGCAGTGACTCCTGGTGACCGGCTGCAATTCTTATGACCAGCCGCCGGGGTTCCTGGTTCCGTGTTCCCCGGCGACTAGCGCGCCAGGTCGGTCAGCAGGCTATGCCACTGCAGTAATGCGCCATCGAAGGTCGCAAGCGGCACGCGCTCGTTGAGTCCGTGGGCAAAATTATCCTTTGGATGCATGAAAATGCCACCAACACCGTAGCTCGGCACGCCCAGATTCCGGAAATACAGGCTGTCGGTCGCTCCAGCCGACATCGAAGGGACGATCGGCAGTTTAGGTGCACGCAGGTCGATGGCTTTGCGCAATGCCTTCATGACGTCATCGCGAAGCGGCGAGGCATCACTCGGCACTGGCGGCTTGCCCGCAATCGTGACCTGCGCCGTCGGATCTTCGATTACCCGCACCAGGGTTTCCTTGACGCTATCGATTTTGACACCCGGGAACACGCGGCAATTGACGTTGACCATCGCGTTTTGCGGCAGGGCGTTCCTGGCATGTCCGGCCTGCAGCATCGTCGCCACGCAAGTCGTGCCGAGCTGCCCGACGTATTCGGGCTTCGAAGCAAGGTATGCGATGGCATCCGGGTCTGCCGGATTCTCCGCGTAACGGCGCATCACCGCGCCATCTTCACCGGGGGTCAGGGCGCCGGCGGCGCGGAAATAGGCAAGCGTCAGCTCGCTGGTCTGTGTCGGAAACCGGTAAGCAGCAATCCGATCGATCGCCCGCGCGAGACTGTAGATCGCGTTGTCAGGACCTGGGCGGCTGCTGTGCCCGCCGGCGCTCGTGAAGCTCACCTCGAAATCGACGTAGGTCTTCTCCGCGGCCTGCATGCCATAGACGATCGGCTTGCCGTCATCGCCGAGGTTGGCGCCGCCGGCATCGCTGTTCAGGTACATCTCGCTGTTCTTCAACTGCTCCGAAAGGATCGCCGTCGTCGCCTGGAGCGTTTCCTCGTCGCCGGTCAGCGCCAGCAGGATGTCGCGCGAGGGCCTGAACCCTTCCGCTTTAAGCCACAGCAGCGTTCCCACCAGGGTCGAGACACCAAATTTGTTGTCTGCCGCGCCGCGGCCAAATACGAAGCCGTTCTCGACGACCGCCGTGAACGGATCGCGCTGCCAGTGCGCCTTCAGCGCCGGCACCACGTCCATGTGCCCGCCGAGAACGATTGGTTTCGCATCCGGGTTCGTGCCGCGGTAACGCGCGACAAGGGTTGCCGTTTCCTCGAAGGGTGTGATCGTGATGTCTTCGGCTGCGAAGCCACCGGACTGCAATATCCCGGACAGATAGGCGGCGTACTCCGGGACCTGGTCCTGTCCGGGAAATGTCCGGAACGAAATCGATCTCTTCAGGATCTCGAGCGTCTGGGCCGAGATTTCGGCCGGCACGGCGATAGGGGCGCTTTCCGCGGCGATGGCGGTCGTCATGGCCAGGCACAGGGCGGTGACGCCCAGGCCGGCATGGATCCGGATCGGATTCATCGAAATTTTCCTTGTCAGAGGGTCCGCGGAGTTTGCCAAGAGGGCCTCAACTGCCGCAAGCACGTCAAATCGAGCTGGGTTAAAGTACCCGACATGCGACAGTATCGCACCGCATGATCGTCGTTGTCCTGCTGACAGCGCTGGGCGTGCTCGCGGTGGCATTCACCGCCGTGCTGATCCAGACTGCCTGGCGCCGCAGCGAACTTCGCCCGACACTGGAATCGATCGGGCTTGGCGCCATCACAAACTTCTTTGACACGCTCGGCATCGGCTCATTCGCGACGACGACCGCATGGATCAAACTGCGCGCGCTCGTGCCGGACAGCTTCATCCCGGGGACGCTGAATGCCGGACATGCTTTGCCTACGGTCGCTCAGGCTTACATCTTCATCCAGCTGGTCAGCGTCGACCCGAAGTTGCTGGCGGCCTGTATCGCTGCGGCGGTCGCGGGATCGATCGTCGGCGCGCCGATCGTCGTGCGCCTGCCAGTACGCATCGTGCAGGCCGTGGTCGGCATTGCGCTGCTGATTGCGGCGTGCCTGTATGCACTCTCCAATCTGGGCATGATGCCGGCTGGTGGCGATGCGCTTGCCCTGGCCGCCAGGCCATTTGCAGTCGCGGTGATCGGGCACGTCGTCATGGGCGCGCTGATGACTTTCGGCATCGGCCTCTATGCGCCCTCGCTGATCCTGCTGTCGCTCCTGGGCCTGAACCCGATTGCGGCGTTCCCGATCATGATGGGCGCCTGCGCCTTTTTGATGCCGGTCTGCGGCATCGGCTTCGTGCGCGCCGAACGCATCAACCTGCGTGTCGTCATCGGGCTGGCAATCGGCGGCATACCACTCGTGCTGGTCGCCGCTTTCCTCGTGAAGTCGCTGTCGCTCGTGACCCTGCGCTGGGGCGTCGTGGTCGTCGTCCTGTACGCGGCCGTGCTGTTGCTGCGTTCGGCGATGCAGCCCTCGCAACAGCAACACACCGCGACCAGGGTCGTGCCATAGGGACCACAGTCCTTAAGAAAGGATTATCGAGCCCAGTGTTCAGGAAAGACAACATCGCCCGCCTGCTGGCGCTCGCATTGCTGTTGGCACAGTTCGGCGCCACGGCACATGCCTATTCGCACCTGAAGGGCGAGCCGTACGGCGTTCCCGGCACGCCGCAGGGTTGCGGGCTATGCCTGTCTTTCATGCCATTGACGACGGCCGTGGGCAGTACCCCTTGCGTCATCGCAATCAATTTCGACAAGGCCGACTGCCCTGCTCCCACCGTGACGGCACCACCAGCCGGCCGCGCTTTCCGCCCGGCATTCAGACCGCGCGCTCCACCCGGCCTCCTCTAGACCGATGACCACACGGCGCGCTTGCGCGGCCGTGCCATGTGACTTGAGAGGAGGAACATTCCATGATGAGGATATTGCCCGTTGCGGCGCTGATGGCGCTTGCCGGGGCCGCACCTCTTGCATTTGCAGACGCCGTAGGTGATGTGGCGGCGCTGCGCGCCGAGTTGCAGAACCTGAAGAATGATTACGCGATGCGCGTGGGCGCGCTTGAGGCGCGAATCGACCAACTCGAATCCGCTCCGGCACCCATTGCAACGCAGGCTGTCCAGCAGCAGCCCGCAGCCGCCGGTTCGCGCTCCTCCGCATCGGCATTCAATCCCGCCATATCGCTGATCCTGGGTGGCAGTTACACGGATGCGTCGCAGGATCCCGGGACCTGGCGCATCGCCGGTTTCATGCCGAGCGGCGGCGAAGTCGGCCCGGGCGAGCGAAGTTTCAATCTTGGCGAATCCGAGCTGACGCTCGCCGCGAGCGTCGATCCGTATTTCTCGGCCACGATGACCGCGGCGATTGCGGGTGAGAACGAGATTGAAGTCGAGGAAGCCTTCTTTCGATCGACGGCCCTGCCGTCAGGCTTCACGGCCAAGGGCGGGCGCTTCTTCTCGGGCTTCGGTTACCTCAATGAAGTGCACTCGCACGCCTGGGATTTTGCCGATCAGCCGCTCGTCTACCAGGCGTTCTTCGGAAATCAACAAAAGCAGGACGGCCTGCAGCTCAAGTGGATCGCCCCGACCGATCTATTCGTCGAACTTGGCGCCGAGACCGGCAATGGCCAGGTGTTTCCCGGAACACGCCTCGGTCGCAACGGCCTGAACGGCGAAACGTTTTTCGTGCATGTCGGCGGCGATCTCGCCGATACCGCCAGCTGGCGCGCGGGCGCCTTCTGGCTCGAGCAACAGGCTGAGGATCGGTCCTACGAGGACGTCAATGAGATTGACCAACCTGTTGCGAACGCCTTTACCGGCAAGTCCCGGACCTGGGGCGTGGATGCCGTCCTCAAGTGGACCCCGCAAGGCAGTGTCGGACGCCGGCAGCTGAAGCTGCAAGGCGAGTACATGCAGCGGAAAGAGGACGGTGATCTGACGTTCGATACGGCGGGGCTTGGCCTGAGAAATACCTATCGCAGCGAGCAGTCCGGCTGGTATCTGCAGAGCGTGTTCCAGTTCCGGCCGCGCTGGCGCGTTGGCCTGCGCTATGACTCGCTCGACTCAGGTTCACCGCATATTGCCCTTGTGGACGATGGCAGCCTTCCGCCCGGAGCTTTCCCGCTGCTGCTGGCCACGGACCCGGATCGCGTGTCGGTGATGTTCGACTGGAGCCCAAGTGAATTCTCGCGGCTGCGCGCGCAATACGCCTGGGACAAAGCGCGGGCCGACGGCGAGCGTGACCGGCAATTCAGGCTGCAATACCTCTACGGCATCGGCGCACACGGCGCCCACAAGTACTAGGAGTAGTGATCATGACGAAGCTTATTCGCGGCGTCGTAGCGCTGCTGATTCTCATGGCCTGCACGCCCGCGCAGGCCACGGTCAAGATATTGGCGACCACGTCCGACTGGGGAGCGCTTGCAACGGAGCTTGGCGGTGATCGCGTCAGTGTTTACGTCGCCACCAGTGCTTTGCAGGATGTGCACCAGGTCGACGCGAAGCCGAGCCTTGTCGCCCGCGCGCGCACGGCTGATCTGGTCGTTGCAACGGGAGCGGAACTTGAGATCGGCTGGCTGCCGGTGCTCGTGCAGGAGTCGGGCAATCCGAGCGTCCAGCCAGGCTCTCCAGGCTACTTCGAGGCGACGGCGCAATTGAACCTGCTGGAGGTTCCCTCGCGGCTGGATCGCTCCCTGGGCGACATTCATCCGCAGGGCAATCCCCACCTGCAACTGAATCCGCACAACATCGCGGTGATCGCGAAAGCGCTCACTGCCCGTCTTGCCGCAATCGATGGCGGAAATGCGGAGTATTACCGGCAGCGTGGCGACGATTTCAACGCCCGATGGACGCAGGCCATCGCGCGCTGGGAAAGCAAGGCCGCATCACTCAAAGGCATCCCGGTTGTCGTCATGCATCGCGACCAGGTTTATCTCTGCCATTGGCTCGGCTTGCAGGAAGTCGCCGCGATCGAACCGAAGCCCGGCGTGCCGCCGAGCGCCGGTTACCTGGGTCAGCTGGTTTCGAAACTATCCGCTTCACCGCCAAAGTTGATCCTGCTGAATGCCTACAATGACGCCAAGGCGGCCAACTGGCTCTCGGAACGCATTCACGTCCCGGTCGTCACCCTGCCATTCTCGGTCGGGGGCACGCCCGAAGCGAAAGATCTCTTCGGGCTCTTCGATGACACCGTCAACCGGTTGCAGGCGGCAGTCCAATGAATCTTTTCACGACGGATCTCAGCATCATGTGGCCGGCGTTGATCGCGGGCCTGCTGGTCACGATATCGCACGTTCCGCTCGGCCAGCAGGTGCTGGCGCGAGGCATCGTGTTCATCGATCTGGCTATCGCGCAGGTGGCGGGGCTCGGTGTCATTGCGGCGAGTCACTTTGGCCTGCCGATCGAAGGCTGGAGCGGACAGGTGGCCGCAGGCGCGGCTGCGCTCGCGGGCGCATTGCTGCTGACCTGGACCGAACGCAAGCGGCCTAATGCCCAGGAAGCATTGATCGGGATTCTCTTCGTGCTGGCGTCGACGGCGCAGATCCTGCTGCTAGCAAATGATCCACACGGTGGCGAGAATCTGAAGGATCTGCTCGCAGGCCAGATCCTCTGGGTGTCCACGGATCACCTGATCCGCACCGCCGTGCTCACGGCATTATTTTGCGTCGTGTGGTTCCTGTGGCGCGAGCGGATCGGCCGTGTCGGCTTCTACGTGCTGTTCGCGATGGTGGTCACAGCCTCGGTGCAACTCGTCGGTGTCTATCTCGTGTTCACGACACTGATAGTTCCCGCGGTCGCGACCTATCGCCATTCCGCGAAGTGGCAGCTTGCACTGGGCTATCTTCTTGCGATCGGGAGTTACGTCGCGGGCCTTGCCGCCTCGGTCGTCACGGACCTGCCATCGAGTGCCGTGATCGTCTGGGCGATGGCCGTAATCGGCCTGCTTGTGCACCTGACCGGTTCTCAAGACGCCAGGCGATAAGAAAAGGGCCAGGAGAAAACTCCTGGCCCCTGATTTTCGACTCCGATTCGCGGATCAGAATTCTTTCGTGAATCGGACTCCGAATTCGCTGGCGTCGTTGCTGAGGATGACCAGCACGTAGTCGGACACATTCAGCCGCGCGTTGTCATAGCGTTCATCCGTGACATTCCGGCCGTATGCCGCAACGGTCCAGTCGCCGTCGTTGGGCCGGTAGCTGATGTCGAAATTGATCAGGTCGCGGCTGTCGATGAAGGTGAACCGGCCCGGATCAGAGCTGGGCTCGCCGTACATCTTGTCACGGAAAGACCAGTCCGCCCGCATCGTCACCTCTCCGCTGCCCGCCGGGATCGTGAATTCCGGGCTCACGGATGCCGTGATCTCCGGAGTCAGCGGCGCAACCGCAGCCGGATTCGGGTCATGCACATTGGCGTCGATATAGCCGAGGCTCGTGTGCAGACGGAAGTTGTCGGTCGCTGCCCAGGTGCTTTCCCACTCGACGCCCTGCGAGGTCTGGTCCACGATGATGTTTACGGTATTGAAGCCGCCGCCGCCGGCGGTCGTGCTTACCTGATAAGGCAGGTCCTTGTAGTCCGTGTAGAACAGGGAAATGCTCATCTCGAGATTGTCCAGCGGCTGTCCCTTCAGGCCCACCTCGTAGTTCAGCGCCGTGACGTTGTCGTTGGCCTCGAAGCAGTTGACGGGGTTGATCGTGAATGGAGACGTGCCGAAGTCAGTGACATTTCCGAACAGGCAGTAAGGCCGCGGCGGGAACTGCCCGGACTGATAGCCGCTCTGGATCGTGCCATAGGCCGTCATCCGGTCACTGAACTTGTACGAGGCTGAAGCATCCCAGCTGATTTCCGACCAGTCACGCTGTGAGGTCTCGTTCAGCAGGCCATTGTCGAAGACACCGGGAATGACGTTGATGATGGTCCCGGCCTTCTTGTCGTCCTGCGTGTAGCGAACGCCCGCCGAAAGCCGCAACGCGTCCGAAACCGAGTATCCGACATTGGCGTAAGCCGCCTGGCTGTCCATCTTCTGCTGCAGCAGGAAGGTCCCTGCTCCGCCGAGGAACACATTTGGGATCTGGACGTTCTTGCCCTCCTCCTCGAAGTAGTACAGGCCCGCCACGTAGTCCCAGGCACCGGTCTTGCCGGTGAACTGCAACTCGACGGAAGTCTGGTCAGCGTCACCGTCTTCGGGAAATGACAGGAAATCGTCGACGAAACCATCATCGTCGAGGCCGGATGAATACTCGGAATGGCGGTCGCTCGCCAGCAGCTTGACGTTCAGGCTGTCCGAGAACTCGTAGTTCATCGTCAGCGACACGCCACGGGCCTGGTTCGTAACCGCAATCTGTTGGGCCTGGCCCGTGTTGTTGTCGTACGGATCACTGGCCGTATCGGAATTGCGATAGCCGGCATTGTAAACACCGCCGTTGGCGGCATCGCAGTTCGCCGGGGGCGCCGGAGGATTCGCCCGGCAGGCTGCGCCAAGCTCATCGATCAACGTGCGATACGGCCTCAGGCCGTTGTCGCCCTCATTGCCGTCCGCGGCGAGCAGGAAGGACAGGCGGTCATTCGGTGTCCACAGCATCGCGACACGCGCCGAGACGTCCTGCAGCTCACCGACCCTCTTCCTGGGATTTGCAATATTGACGAAGTCCCCAAGTCCGTCGCGGCGCTGGAACGCTCCCGTAAATGACATCGCGAACTGGTCGGAGAACCGCATGTTGGCGTACAGGTCGCCGTTCAACCGTTCGCGGCTACCGGCAGTCAATGACACCTTGCCTTCATCCTGGTCGCCCGGCTTGCGCGTGATGATGTTGATGGCGCCGCCAATCGAGTTGCGTCCGTACAGGGTGCCCTGCGGACCGCGGAGCACCTCGACGCGCTCAATATTGGCAAGACTCCAGTTCTGGCCGACCTGGCGGCCGAGATAGACGCCGTCCACATAGACGCCGACGCCCGGATCGGTCGTGATCAGGTGGTCCTGCAGGCCGATGCCGCGGATGAACGGGTTTGCCGAAGACGTGTGCCCGGCGGAAAAACCGGTCACGTTCAGGTTCGGCACGAACTTGCCGATGTCCGTCAGGTCCGTGATGCCCTGCCTTTCGATCGTGTCCGCGTTGAACGCGCTGATCGCGACCGGCACCTCATAGATGCTCTGCTCGCGCTTTTGCGCGGTGACGATGACCGGCTCGAATGTCGGATTGGCTCCTTCCTGCGCAATCGCAAGCTGACTGACGCCGATAGCGCCCAAAGGCATGGCACTGATGACCAACGCCAGATTCTTTTTGTTCATTCGACTCCCCTGATTGTTAGCGAATACAAGGATGCAATATTAATCCAGTTGCGCTGGTACGTGGCTAGTCCTCTCCAATGTCTTCGTTCCAGACGTCCGGGTTGGCGTGGATGTAATCGCGGAGCATCGCAACGCATTCGGCCGACTGCAGGTCAATGACTTCTATGCCGTTTTCCCGCAGCCAGGCCACCCCACCGCTGAAATTGACCGACTCGCCGACCACGACGGTCCCGATGTTGAACTGGCGCACCAGGCCGCTGCAGTACCAGCAGGGCGCGAGCGTCGTCACCATGATCTTGTCCCGGTAGGAACGCTGCCGGCCGGCCTTGCGAAAGGCATCAGTCTCCCCGTGGATGGAAGGATCGCCCTCCTGCACCCGCCTATTGCGCCCCCGTCCGATCAGCCGGCCGCTGCCGTCGAACAGCGCGGCGCCAATCGGGATGCCGCCCTCCGCAAGGCCCAGTCGCGCCTCCTCGATGGCGATTCGCAGCATGGCCAGGTAATCAGGCGTCATGCCGGCTACCGGCGCATCGGATTGTTCGGATGCATCGTCCAGTTCGATTTTCTGTCATCAATAGGACGGCCGGTTCGAGTGTCGATTCCTGAGGTCAATGTTTCCATCGTGATGCAGTCCGGCACCGGGCAGACACTGACGCACAGGTTGCAGCCGACGCATTCCTGGTCGATGACCTCGAATCGGCGCTGGCCATTGACCATGTGGGTAATTGCCTGGTGCGATGCGTCCTCGCAGACGATGTGGCAGCGGCCGCACTTGATGCAGAGTTCCTGGTCGATCCTGGCTTTCACCACGTAATTCAGGTTCAGGTACTGCCAGTCGGTGACGGAGGGCACTGCCCGCCCGACAAGATCCGCAACCCCGTTCATTCCCTTGTCGCGCAGGAAATGGCTGAGGCCGCTCGTCAGGTCGTCGATGATCCTGAATCCGTAGACCATCGCCGCCGTGCAGACCTGCACGTTGCTGGCACCGAGCGCCAGGAAATCCACCGCGTCGCGCCAGTCCGTGACCCCGCCGATCCCCGAGATCGGCAGGCCGCGCGTTTCCTTGTTGCGCGCGATCTCGGCGACCATGTGCAGCGCAATCGGCTTGACCGCCGGGCCGCAGTAGCCGCCGTGCGATCCCATACCGTCCGTGCTCGGGTACATGGTCAAGGTGTCGTAGTCGACACGCATGATCGAATTGAGCGTGTTGATCAGCGACACCGCGTCCGCGCCGCCCTCCTTCGCCGCCTGCGCGGGCCCCAGGATGTTGGTCACGTTCGGCGTCAATTTCACGATGACCGGTATGCGTGCAAATTCCTTGCACCACTCGGTCGCCTGCTTGATGTATTCCGGTACCTGGCCGACCGCCGAACCCATGCCGCGTTCCGACATGCCATGCGGGCAGCCGAAATTGAGCTCGAGCCCGTCGGCGCCCGTGTCCTCGATCATCGGCACGTACTTCGCCCAGGCCTCGCGGTTCATCGGCAGCATGACCGAGGCGACCAGCGCACGATCGGGCCAGTCCCGCTTGATCTGGCGGATCTCCTGAAGATTGATCGCGAGCGGGCGGTCGGTGATCAGCTCGATATTGTTGAAGCCGATGACGCGGCGCTCATTGCTGTGCAGCGCGCCATAACGCGGGCCGCTCACGTTGACGATCGGCGGGTCCTCGCCGAGTGTCTTCCATACCGCGCCGCCCCAACCGGCCTCGAACGCACGATTGACGTTGTAGGCCTTGTCCGTCGGCGGCGCGGAGGCGAGCCAGAAGGGATTCGGCGATCGGATGCCGAGGAATTCCGAAGCGAGATTGACTGCCCCATTGCCAGGCACGGGCTCGTTCATGACTGTCACCCGCTCTGCCTCAGATAAGCGTCGATCGCCTGCGCAGCCAGCTTGCCGTCCTGCACCGCGGTCACCGTCAGGTCCTTCCCGCCGGCAACACAGTCGCCGCCGGCCCAGACATTATCGAGCGTGGTCTTGCGATTGGCATCCACGGCGATGCGGCCGTCCGTGATGCGCAGGATCGCAGAAGCGGCACCGAGTTCATCCCAGGCCATCTGCTGACCAATTGCCTTGAAAACGATGTCCGCGTTCAGGGCAAAGGTCTCACCCGTCCCTTCCAGCTTGCCGCCGGGCACTTCGCGCGTGCATTCGAGTTCGACGCGAGTGACATGTTCCTTGCCGATCAGGCGCACGGGCCTTGCCCAGTGCCTGATGCGCACGCCGCTGCGCAGCGCCAGATCCTGCTCGAACTGGCTGGCACCCATCTGTTCGCGGCCGCGCCGGTAGACGATCGTGACTTCCTGCGCACCGAGGCGCCTGCTCTGCACGGCAATGTCGATCGCGGTCATGCCGCCGCCGATCACGACGACGCGCCGCCCGACCGGCAAGCGGCTCTTGTCGGGGGACTGGCGCAATTCGGCGATGTACTTCACGGCATCGATCACGCCCGGCAGGTCCTCCGAATCCAGATCCAGCTGCTTCACGCCGGCGAGGCCGACCGCGAGGAATACCGCATCGTAGCCGCGGCACAGCTGGGCGAGTGACAGTTCGCGGCCCAGTGCCACGCCGGTACGCACCTCGATGCCGCCGATTGAGAGGATGTACGCGACCTCGCGCTGTGCAAAATCGTCAACCGTCTTGTAAGCCGCGATACCGTATTCATTGAGGCCGCCGAGCTTGCCATCGCGGCTCATGACCGTGACTTCATGACCGAGGCATGCCAGGCGATGGGCGCAGGACAGGGCCGCCGGGCCGCCGCCGACCACGGCGACGCGCTTGCCCGAATAGGCCCCCCGTTCAAACAGCTGCTTTCCCGCGGCGATGACCGGATCGGTTGCATGACGCTGCAGCAATCCGATATCGACCGGCTTTTCCTCATGCCCATTGCGCACGCAGGCCTGTTCGCAAAGCACCTCGGTCGGGCAGACACGCGCGCACATGCCGCCCATGATGTTCTCGGACAGGATCGTGCGGGCCGCACCTTCGATGTCGCCACTGCGGATGGACTGGATGAAACGCGGAATATCGATGCCGGTCGGGCAGGCCATCGTGCACGGCGCCGCGTAGCAGAAATAGCAGCGATCCGCCGCGATCAGCGCGTTGGACTTCGTCAGCGGCGGATGCAGATCCGAGAAATTGCGCTCGATTTCTTCGGCGGTCAACCGACCCGGGGCCACATCGAGATGCGGGCTGGCCATGGACTAGCGCCGCGGACGCTCGACGGCGCTCGGCCTCGCGAGTTCAGATTGCTTCCTGATGGCATCGTAGTACGGGGCGAATGGAGGCCGGTTCACGTAGCGACCGGCTCCCCGCTCGACACGCAGGTCACCGTCGGCATAGACGAGCTTGCCGGCGCTGATGGTATGCGAAGCGCAACCCTTGACCGTCATGCCCTCGAAGATGTTGAAGTCGATATTCTGGTGATGCGTCTTCGCGGAAATCGTCTTGCTGGCGGCCGGGTCCCAGACGACCAGGTCCGCATCCGCGCCGACCGACACGCTGCCCTTGCGCGGATAGATATTGAAGATCTGCGCGGCATTCGTCGAAGTGATGCGCACGAATTCGTTCATGGTCAGGCGCCCGGTGCCCACACCGTGGTGCCACAGGACCTCCATGCGGTTCTCGACGCCTGCCGTGCCATTCGGGATCTTCCGGAAATCGTCGCGACCGGCCGCCTTCTGCGGGGCGCAAAAGCAGCAATGGTCCGTTGCCGTCGTCTGCAGGTTGCCGGACTGCAGGCCGCGCCACAGCGCCGCCTGGTGCTCCCTGGCGCGGTATGGCGGACTCATGACGTGGGCAGCAGCGCGTGTGAAATCCGGGTCGCGGTAGACCGAGTCGTCGATCAGCAGGTGCCCGGCCAGCACCTCGCCAAACACGCGCTGCCCTTCGTTGCGGGCCCGCGTGATCGCTTCCAGCGCCTGGCGACATGAGACATGCACGACGTACAGCGGAACCCGCAGCACTTCCGCGATCCGGATCGCACGATTGGCCGCTTCGCCTTCGACCTCGGGCGGGCGCGACAGCGGATGGCCCTCAGGCCCCGTGATGCCCTGCCGGAATATCTGCTCCTGGAGCCGGTAGACGAGTTCGCCATTCTCGGCATGCACGGTCACGATGGCTCCTAGCGCGATCGCTTTCGAGAAGCTGTTAACGAGCGTCTCGTCGTCCGCCATGATGGCGCCCTTGTACGCCATGAAGTGCTTGAAGCTGTTGACGCCGTGATCGCGCACCAGGGTTTCCATGTCGGCGGCGACCGTCTCGTCCCACCAGGTAATCGCGACATGGAATGAATAATCAGCGACGGACTTCTCCGCCCAGCTCCGCCACTGGCGGTAAGCCTCCATGACGTTCTGCTTCGGGTTCGGGATGACAAAATCGATGATCATCGTCGTACCGCCCGCGAGGCCCGCCGCGGTGCCGCTGTAGAAGTCTTCGCTCGTAACCGTTCCCATGAAGGGCAGCTGCATGTGAGTATGCGGGTCGATGCCGCCGGGCATCACGTACTGGCCTCCCGCATCCACGATCACGCAGTCCCTGGGCGCCTCGATGCTCGCCGCGACCTGTACGATCTGGCCGCCATCGCAAAGCAAGTCGGCGCGGACGCTTTGTTCCGCCGTAACGACTGTTCCGCCCCTGATCAGCAGTGCCAAGACTTCTACCTCTTCCGGTTCAGCAAATAATAGATCATTCCGCCCAGCAGCGAGCCGGTGAACCAGCCGTAGTCGTAGAACCAGCCAAGCCAGCCGGTCGTGATAGCGACGATCGTCAGGCCAACCGGCACGAGGAAGGCAATGAAACCCGACTTGTTCCATGCCGGATACGGCCCGTCGTCCAGGTAGAGGCCCGCCAGGTCGTATTGCTGCTGGCGGATCACGAAATAGTCCACGATCATGATTCCGGCAATCGGCCCGAGCAGGCTCGAATAGCCGATCAGCCAGTTCGAATAGAGGCTCTCGACGCTGACGTCGGAGTCGAGCCACCCCATTTTCTTCAGGAGCTCCCAGCTCATCAGCAGCACGCCGATGGCGCCGGTCAGCAAGACGCCCTTGGTCTGGTTGATGAGCTTCGGCGCGACGTTCTGGAAATCATTGGTCGGCGAGACGATATTCGCCGCGGTGTTGGTAGAAATCGTCGCGAGAATGATCACCAGCATCGACACGACTGTCCAGAAGCCGTTGTCAATGCGACCAATCAGGGTAATCGGATCGGATATGGTTTCGCCAACGAGCTGCGCGGAGGCCGCAGTCATCAGGACGCCAAGACCGGCAAACAGGAACATGGTCAACGGCAGGCCTATGACCTGACCGACGATCTGGCTCTTCTGTGAATTCGCAAACCGGCTGAAGTCCGGAATGTTGAGCGACAGTGTCGCCCAGAAACCCACCATCGCGGTGAGCCCTCCAAAGAAGTAGCCGACAAACGGCGCGCCCTCCGGTCTTGTTGCTGGCCGTGCCATCAGTTCCGCCACCGATGCCTGCGGCCAGGCCCAGATGATCAGGCCCACGCCGACCAGCAGCAGCATCGGCGCTGCCAGGACTTCCAGGTGCTTGATCGATTCCGAGCCGCGGATGACGACCCAGACGTTTGCGATCCAGAAAATGAAGAATCCAATGACCTCGCCCTTGCCACCGAGCGCGGCCCAGGCAGGGATAATTGCCGACAGCATCAAGTGCACGGCGATACCGCCGAACATCGTCTGGATGCCGAACCAGCCGCAGGCAACCATCGCGCGGATCAGCGCCGGCACGTTTGAGCCGACGATTCCGAACGATGAGCGCAGCATGACCGGGAACGGAATGCCGTATTTCGTGCCAGGAAAGGCATTCAGTGTCAGCGGGATCAGGATGACGACATTGGCGAGCAGAATGGTCCACAACGCTTCGCCGACCGATAGTCCGAAGTAGGCGGTCAGGACCCCACCCAGCGTGTAGGTCGGCACGCAGATCGCCATGCCGACCCAAAGGGCCGCGATGTGCCATCGGTTCCAGTTGCGCTGGCTGATCCGGGTAGGCGCGATGTCTGCGTTGTAGCGCGGGCTGCCCGTGATGTCCGCGCCGGCTTCAAGCTCATAGAAATTGCCGACCTTGACGATCTGGCTCGCGGCTCTCAACTCCGCCATGCAATCAGACCAGCGATCCGTAGGTCTCCGGCCGCCGGTCGCGGAAGAACTGCCAGGTGTTGCGGACCTCGCGGATCATGTCGAGATCGATCGTGTGGACCAGCAGTTCATCCTTGTCATAGCTCGCCTGCGCCTCGATCTTGCCGCGCGGATTCACGATGTAACTCGAGCCATAGAATTCGCCCATCTTCGCGGCCCAGGGTTCTTCCCTGCCGACGCGATTGATCGCACCGATGAATATGCCGTTTGCCGCGGCCGCAGCCGGCTGCTCCAGCTCCCAGAGATATTTGCTGAGACCGGCAACCGTTGCCGAGGGATTCACCACGTACTCGGCGCCGTTCAGTGCCAGCGCGCGCCAGCCTTCCGGGAAGTGGCGGTCATAACAGATATAGACACCGAGCTTGACGTAGGCGGTGTCGAAGACCGGATAACCAAGGTCACCGGGCTTGAAAAAGAACTTCTCATAGAAACCGGGATCAACCTGCGGAATATGCGTCTTGCGGTACTTGCCGAGGAACTTGCCGTCGGCATCGATGACCGCCGCGGTGTTGTAATAGACGCCCGTCATCGCCTCTTCGTAGAGCGACGCCACGATCACCATGCTGTGCTTGCGCGCATATTCCTGCATCAGCCGGGTCGTGTGACCATCCGGGATGCGCTCCGCTGCCGCGTACCACTTGCGGTCCTGGCCCGGGCAGAAATACGGCTGGGTGAACACTTCCTGGAAGCAAAGCACCTGCACGCGCTTGGCGCCGGCCTGTTCGATGAATGGAATGTGCGCCGCAATCATCAGGTCGCGGATCTTGTCCGGCGCCATCGAGGTGTCGCCCTTCAGGCCCATCTGGATCAGGCCGCAGGTCAGCTTGCTCATGCTCGGATCCCTCGCTCGGTTTGCGCCGTCTGGGGAGTTTATGCCAGGAGCGGCTTTGACAGCACATTCGGCGGCCATGCCGCACGGAGTGCCCTGGTGGCTTAGACTTCGCAGCCAGCGACAGTGAGGAGGCTTCGAATCATGATCGTGCAGTTCCGGGCGGCTGCTGCGGCATTGGCAGCTTTGCTGGCGTCTGGCATGAGTCACGCCGCGGTGACCCCCGACGTTGCAGCCGCGCTCGAGTGGAGGCTGGTTGGCCCCTTCCGCGCCGGCTGGGCGACTGCAGCCGCGGGGGCCGGCGGCGGATCCGAGACATTTTATTTCGGCGCGGCAGGCGGTGGTGTATGGCGCTCGGACGACGCCGGCCGTAGCTGGACGGCGGTGTTCGACGGTGTGGGTTCCGCCTCGGTGGGCGCGCTTGCCGTGTCCCGGTCGAACCCCGACACGATTTACGCCGGCATGGGACAGGTCACGAGCCGCTACGACATTGCGGCCGGCGATGGGGTCTACCGCTCGGATGATGCGGGCCGTAGCTGGCGCCACCTAGGGCTCGAAGCAAGCCGGCACATCGGCGCGATCAGGATCGACTCTGACGACCCCGATATCGCGTGGGTGGCAGCCTTGGGTTCCGTATTCGGCCCGGGCGACGAGCGCGGCGTGTTCCGCACGGGCGACGGTGGCAAGACCTGGCAACGCATGCTGTTCGTCAGCGAGAACACGGGTGCCGTCGATCTGGCAATTGATCCAGCCGATTCACGCGTGATCTTCGCTTCGGTGTGGCAAGTACGCTATCGACCCTGGCTCAACTATTTCACGCCCGACACGGGTCCGGAAAGCGGGATCTACAAATCGGTCGACGGCGGCATGAGCTGGAACCGCCTGTCCGGTGGCGGCTGGCCTGCCGGCGATCTCGGGCGCATCGGTCTTGCGACCTCTCATCGCCCGGAAGGCACGCGTGTGTGGGCCCTGGTCGACACCGTGTCCGGGGGCGGTCTTTATCGCTCCGATGACGCCGGTGCCACGTGGCTGCACGTCAATTCGGATGCCGAGCTGATCAACAGCTACTTCGGCCACGTGACCGCGGCACCCGACGATCCGGACGTCGTTTATGCGATGGGCCGTGGAATACACCGTTGCAGCGCGGGTGGCACGCAGTGCGAGATATTCAAGGGCGGCCCTGGCGGTGACGACTATCACTACCTGTGGATCGACCCGCAACGGCCTGATCGGATGATCACTGCTGCCGATCAGGGTGCCGTGGTGACCGTCAACGGCGGGCGGAGCTGGAGCAGCTGGTACAACCAGCCGAGCGGGCAGTTCTACAAGCTGTCGGTCGACAATGTCTTTCCCTACCGGATATACGGCGGCCAGCAGGACAGCGGCACGGTGCGCGTCGCGAGCCGCAGCGATTACGGCTCAATCAGTTATCGCGACTGGGAACCGGTCGGCGCGGACGAGCGCGACTACCAGATCGCCGACCCGAGGAATCCGGACCTCGTGTATGGATCCGGCCTTGGCGGCCGGTTGTCGCGCTGGGACGCCAGGAACGGCGAAGTGCAGAACATTTCGCCGTGGCCGATTTCCAGCTACGGCGAGCGGCCAACGGAATTCCAGCAGCGCTATTCATGGATCACGCCGATCGCGATGTCGCAGCTCGAGCCCTATCCCCTGTATTTCGGGTCGCAACGGCTCTGGCGTTCGGTGGATCAGGGCGCGCACTGGGAGGCGGCGAGCCCGGACCTCTCGGCACGATCCGGATCGGCTGGCGATTGCAGCGGCGATCTCGATCCGCCGCGCGCGCGTGCCTGCGGTTACGGCGTGATCTGGAGCATCGGGCTGTCGCCGCGTGACAATGCGGAAATCTGGATCGGCACCGACGACGGGCTGGTGCGCCTGAGCCGGGACGGCGGCAAGACCTGGGCCGACGTGACGCCTAAAGCCGTGCCTGCCTGGGCCAAGGTGAGCACGATCGAGCCTTCGCCGACGCAGCCCGGCACAGCCTATGTCGCGGTCGACAACCATCGACAGAACGATTTCCGGCCGTCGATATTCCGCACGCATGACTATGGCGCCTCGTGGATGCCGGCGGTCGGCGATCTTCCGGCGAATCACTTCGTGAGCGTGGTACGTGCCGATCCCGGGCGCGCGGGGGTACTGTACGCGGGCACGGAGACCGGCGTGTTCGTCTCCTTCGACGACGGAGCGCACTGGCAGTCTCTGCAACGCAATCTGCCGACCGCGTGGGTGCGCGACCTGCTGGTGCACGGCGATGACCTGATCGCCGCCACCCAGGGACGCGCAATCTGGGTGCTCGACGATCTCACGCCGCTGCGGCAGTTCGACGCGGTTGCCGCAGGCGCCCACGCGCAGCTGTTTCGACCGGCGACGGCGATACGGTTGCGCAAGAACCAGAATCGCGACACGCCGCTGCCGCGCGAGGAACCGGTGGGAAGGAATCCTCCCGCCGGTGCGGTGATCGATTACTGGCTCGGCGCCCCCGCCAGGGTCGTCACGCTCGAGATCCGCGATTCAACGGGTGCGCTGGTGCGGCGCTATGCGAGCGATTCGCCTGAGCCTGAGCCTGCGGCGACACGATATTTCTCGGAAGACTGGATCATGCCCGCCCCGCTACCGGGGACTGCGGCCGGCATGCATCGTTTCGTGTGGGACCTGCGCTATCCGCGGCCGCGCGCCATGGAATTCGAGTATTCCATTTCCACCGCGTTTGGAATTGGCGTGCCGGTCGTGCCGGAGGGAGCGCTCGCCGGACCGGGCACGTATCGTGTGGTGCTCGGCGTCGATGGCCAGGAGCATTCAGCGCCATTGACGGTGCTGATGGATCCGCGCGTGCTGGTCGATCCTGGCGCGCTGGCAGAGGCCCTGCGCCTGTCGCGTGAGGCACAGGAACTGCTGGCGCGCCACTACGCAGGTGCGGCCGAGCTTGAGTTCGTGAAGGAGCGCATTGCCGAGCTCCGGGATTCGCAAGTCCGCGAGCGGGACGTGTTGGCTGCGCTGGATGTCTTCGAGGCGCGCGCGAAGCCGCTTGAGAACGGCTCAGGCGACCATCCCGACAATCTCAACCTGAAGGCGATCGGAGAAGTGCTCAGATCAATCGCAAAGGACGTCGAAGAAAGTGACCGCGCGCCGACGCAAGCCCAGCAGCGCGCTCTGGCGGAAACCGGTCAACGTCTCGATGCAGCGCTGGCGGCCTGGAACGAGCTGCGCGCGGGCGAATTGTCGCGGCTGAATGCGAGTCTACGCAGGGCGGGCATCGCGCCAATCGTCATTCCGCCGCTCGCCGGAATCAAGCTCGCAGGGCCAGGCGCTTCGCGCGAGGTGCCCTGATAGGTCGCCGCCGCCCTCAACGATAGAGCGCGATGATCGAGTAGTCCGCACGCAGGCTGCATGGCTGCCGCGGCATTCCGGTGCGGGTGCGCGAACCGGAGCACTGGATCGTGCCGTCGGCCTGCGAACGGGTGTTCTTCAGCAGCGGCGATGCGACGCCATTCAGGTCGAAGCTGCCGTCGCAGTCCCCGAAGGGACAGGCAAATTCGAAATACGCCGGCGCAGGCGGATACAGGGCATGCCGCTGCGCGGCAGGCACCGAACTCGCCGTCGCCGCGAATCGCAGATCCACGCGGATCTGCTCGACAGCCGGAAAGGCACTTCCAAGCGTGCCGGCCGCCGCGCGCCTGCGCAGCAGCTGCTCGCGGCTCTGTTCGAGAAGTGATCGGGTCGTACGGGATACAAAGCGCATTGGCGCCCCCTCCTGCGAAATCAGGGCAAGCTAGCGCGCGCTCCTCGCAAGGCGTCGCTTGAGAAGGGCGTTTTGCGCCAATAGTTCCGAGACCTCGGCCCTGGAATTGAGCCAGCGTTTACCGAGGTAAAGCGCAATCGCCGACAGGCCGATCAAGATTGCCGTGTTCACTGGCTATCTTCCCGGCCTGTGGCGATCAGGCCTGCAGATCAGTAGCGATTCTGCCCACCGCGGTTGCCGCCACCGCCGCCACCGCCGCCACCGCCGCCACTGCGCTCACGCGCCTGGGCCTCATTCACCTTGAGGTCGCGGCCTTCGAAGTTCTTGCCATTCAGCGCCTGCATGGCCTTGGCAGCATCGGCATTCGGCATCTCGATGAAGCCAAAGCCGCGCGGACGACCGGTTTCACGATCGTTGATGAGGGCCAGCGAATCGATCGTGCCATGTGGCGCAAACAGCGCGCGCACTGACTCTTCGGTCGCGGAGAAAGGCAGATTTCCAACAAATAACTTGGTCACTTTAATTACTCACAATAGTCAGAACATTTCGGCAAGTGGATTTCCACCTGCTGGTTAGGCGATGCTTCAGTGGTGGCAGAACCTGGTTGGGAGGCGCGCCGAAGCGGCGCATCGAGCCAAGTGAGACAATCCGAGGGATCACCAGACCGGGGCATCATACCAGATTCCGACGCCGCTTTCCTGCCTCTGGAAAGGGCCCGAAAAGTGATGCATTGCTCAACGGCGGCTGGAAAGACTCTCGAGCGCGCGCACCTGGATCAGGGTCGAGTCTGATTCGTCGACGGCCTGGCTGGCCTCCCGCACATAAGTGACTACTTCGCCAGCGGTCAGCGGCTTGCTGATCAGGTATCCCTGCGCGTAATCGCAGCCGAGCTTGTGCAGCATCAGCAGCGTCTCGACCGCTTCGACGCCCTCCGCGACGACTTTCAGGCCCAGATTGTGGCCGAGCTCGATCGTGGAACTGACGACGCTGGCATCGTCGGCATCCAGGTGTGCACGCATGACGAAAGAGCGATCGATCTTGAGCTCGTCGACCGGGAGCTTGCGAAGCTGCGACAGCGACGAGTATCCGGTGCCGAAATCGTCGATCGCGAAACGCACTCCGGCAACGCGCAGCAGCTCCATGTTGCGCTCCGCGGTGATCGGGTCACGCATCATCGCGCTCTCGGTGATCTCGAGCACCAGGCTGGTCGCCGCAACGCGGTATTCCGCAAGCAGCCTGAGGATCGCGTCACCAAGGCCCGCGTCTCCGATATCCACCGCAGAGAGATTGACCGCGACGTCGAGCGCGAGATCGCTCTTGCGCCATTCCGCCATCTGCCGGATGGTGTTGCGCAGAATCCAGTCCGTCAGTTGCCGGGATCCACCGGTCTGTTCCGCAAGGGGCAGAAATTCGGTCGGCGGCACCGGACCGAGTTTCGGATGGGTCCATCGCACGAGCGCCTCGACACTGTTGACGCGTCGCGTCGCGATTGCCACCTTTGGCTGGAATGCGAGTTCCAGGCTGTCGCTTTCGATGGCACGCCGCAGGTCGGTCATGATTTCGAGCCGGCGCCGGTGTTCACCGTCGCTGCCGGCGCGGAAGCGGCCGATCCGCTCGCGTGAGTCAGTCGCGTCGTGCAACGCAATTTCGGCGCGCCGGATCATCTCGTCGGCCGCACTGCCCTCCTCGGGACTTGTGCACAGGCCCGCGATGACCTGCAGCTCCACGTCGATCTGGCCCAGCGTGAGCGGTTCCCGCACCACGTCCATGATTGACGCGGCGATTCGCGGCGCAGATTCCATGGAGTGATGCCGGCACAGCAGCATCACGTAGTGGGTGGCACCGAACCGGGCGACAATCTCGCCGGGCTGGCAGGCGATCGAAAGCCGCCTGGCGGTCGCGCGCAGCGCCTCGTCGCCTATGTGGTGACCCAGGGTGGCATTGAGCTCCCGGAAGCTGCTCAAGTGAATCACCATCACCGTGACCGGCGTCCTGCCGCCTGCCTCCGCCAGCATGCGGGCAAGTTCGATTTCCGCCTGGGAGCGATTTGGAAGTCCGGTCAAAGGATCGTGAAAGGCCTGGTGCCTGATGTGCGCCTCGCGCTCAGCCACCCGTTCCTGCATCGCATTCAGCGTGCCCGCGAGTCTGCGGAATTCCTCGCTGCCGCTGACAGCTATCGGTTCCTTGTACTGGCCACCCTCTATGCGCCGAGCCGCGGCCACCAGCTTGTCGATGGGTCGTGTTGCGCTTCGCCCAAGCAGCACGGCAACCATGATGGCAAGCACGAGCGCACTGCTGCTGACCGCGAGCATCACGTTTCGCACTGCCAGGAAAGGTGCCAGCACTTCCCGGGTTGGCTTCTGGAGCAGCAGATGCACTGCGTGGTTGTCCGGTTCAAGGGCTACGACGTGGACAAGAAATTCCTGCGAGCCGGCCTTGAGTTTTCCGGCTGTCGCCGTTCCGCCGGGCGCAGGTTCCGCCAGCGCGGGCATCTGGTCTCGCAACCCCCGATCCAGTGTTGACGCGACGATGCGCTCGACAGAGTCGTCGATCACGGTAAAGCTGACATCCACGCCGATCAGGCTGCCGATCCTGTGCGCAAGGGCATCGTTGACCACGAATCCCATGACGACCCAGGCAATTGTGTCGGGCGCCCTGACCGGGGCCGCGAAGAACTGGTAGAGGCGCCCTGTCAGCGTCGCGAAGTGCGGCTGGTCAGGACTCATCAATGCACGGTCGATAATTTCATCCATCGACGCCGCAAAGTCCCGGTCCATGCGCTGCGTGGCGACAATCAATCTGCCTTCGGTATCCGCCAGCAACAGCAGGTCCGCATCGATTCGTTGCGACTGGTTGGCCGCGGCCGACAGGATCGTCGGCGGGTCGTGCGAGGCTACCGCTTCGCGGAATCCGAAGTCTGCCGCGAGCACAGCGACGCCACTTGCCAGCTGGCTGGCACGAAATTCCACGAACTGCTGCGCGTACGAGGTGCCGGCCGCCAGCTGCTCCGCCGCCCGCGCTTCCACGTTCCGGCGGGTGCTCGCGAGCACTGCGACGACCGTCACGGTTTGCGTAACCGCGATCAGGCCGATGATCATCACGAGAAGCCGGTTGCGAAAGCTGTTCATGAGACCGGTTTAAATCACCTGACTTAATCCTAGGTGCCGCATCAGGCGGCGGCGAGGAACAAGGAGCAAATTTGAGACCCTGCGCAAATGTTTACGCCGGAAATGCCCGGCGAGGCTGGCTTTCCTGCCTCGTCGCGATGATTGCGTTTGCCGCTGGGGCGGCCGGCGCCGCTGGTACTTCACTGGCCGTGAATGTAACGGGGTCCGATGGCAAGCCTCTTGCCGGCGCAGTCGTGCTGCTGCACGGTCCGCCGGGTTCCAAGCCGCCGCCGCCGGCGACACTCATCATCGATCAGGTCGGCCAGATATTTACACCAAAATTGTCGGTGATACCGGTGGGCTCGTCGGTGACATTTCCGAATTCAGACAAGGTCAGTCACCAGGTGTACTCGTTTTCACCCGCAAAGCGATTTCAGTTGCCGCTTTATCGGGGCACGCCGTACGCGCCAACGGTTTTCGACCGCGCTGGCATCGTCACGCTCGGCTGCAACATCCACGACGACATGATTGCCTATGTGGTTGTCACCGATGCCGACTGGTCTGGACGCACGGCTCTGGATGGAAGCTGGAATGCGTCCGGTCTTCCGGATGGTGACTTCCGGGTGGAGATCTGGCATCCCCGCATGCGCGAGGCGACAGTAATGATCGAACGCACGCTGAAACTGGAAGCGCCTCATTCCGGCACGCTCAATGTGCAACTGGCGCATTCGTTGCGGCCCGAAATGCTGGGACGCAAACCACGGTCCTGGAGCGATTACTGATGCGCAGTGCAGTTGCATTGATTCTGCTGCTGCTCTGCACGCTTGCCAGGGCAGAAGGACAACTCGACCTGTCGGTCGACCTGCGCCTGATCGCGGCAGACGGCCGGACATCGTATCTGGACGGCGGGCTCGGCAAGCTGCGCTTCGATGAGGATCATGATGGCCTGCAGATCGGACGGCTCCGCGCAGCCTGGAATCAACCAATCGGTGAACTGCTGAATCTGAGGATTGATGCTTCGCTCTGGCGCTTCAGCGACTACAACGCGATCGACCTGACCGAGGCCTATCTCGAATTCCGGCCTTATCCGAGCGGCGGCTGGCGATCGCGCGTAAGAATCGGCGCATTCTACGCGCCGATTTCGCTCGAGCACCGCGCTTCCGGGTGGACCAATCCCTATCTGATCAGCTCATCGGCCATCAATACCTGGGTGGGTGAGGAACTGCGGACCATCGGAGCGGAGTACAGCCTGGAATGGCTGGGCACGCGTTCGGGTCATGATTTCGACGTTGGGCTCGTTGCCGCAGCCTATGGATACAACGATCCGGCCGGCGTCCTGGTCGCGTCGCGTGGCTGGGCGCTGCATGACCGCCAGACCACCCTGTTCGGCAAGGTCGGCGAATCAGGTGATGGCTTTGTTCCCGGCCGGGTACTGTTCGAAGAGATTGACAATCGCTATGGCTACTACCTGGGCGCGCATCTGCGCTATCTGGACCGCGTCGAATTGCGCTACATGCGCTACGACAATCGCGCGGACCCGGAACGGTTTGACGCAAGCATCAATGACTTCGCGTGGCTGACCTGTTTCGACAGCATTGGGTTACGTGTCGAGACTGCCGGCGGCTGGACATTCATCAGCCAGTGGCTCGATGGCGAGACCAGCATCGAACCCGAGACGGGTTACGAAGAGTGGAAATTCAGTTCGACCTTCGTGCTGCTCAGCAAGGCGCTTGGCCGACATCGCATTTCCGCGCGCGCGGACTGGTTCAACGTCGATCACGTCCGGACCGCCGGAACTTTTCTGTTCCAGGAATCCGGCGATGCCTGGACCATCGGCTACAGCTATGAGCGTGACCGACATTGGACGCTTGGCATCGAGATGTTGCAGGTCGAAAGCGACGTCACCGGGCGCACTTTCATCGGCGAACCGACCAGGGCTGATGAAAGGCAGCTGCAGCTCAAACTGGCTTATTCGCTCTGACGGCGGCACGGCCGAGCCGGGCCTCCCCTCAAGATAAACCTCTTTCTATTCAATGCCTTGACGCTTTCCATCCGGCACCCGTCCCATTTTTGCCGAGGCCCAGTTGCGAATGATTCTCAATTACCAGTAAGCTTACGCATGGATTTCAGGATGGGTGATTGAAAAATGACAGTGACGGCTCGGCACGCGATCCTGGGCATCGCAGTCGCATGGGGTGTGGCTGCCGGGCCCGCGCGGGCGGACACGCCCGAATTCACGCTCGTGATCGAGTCCCACCGCTTCACCCCGGTGGAGCTCGTGGTGCCGGCGGGCCAGAAGATCAAGCTGCTGGTGGAAAACCGTGATCCGACACCCGAGGAATTCGAAAGCTACGACTTCAACCGCGAAAAGATTGTCCCCGGCAAGGGCCGCATCACCCTCTTCGTCGGGCCCCTGAAGCCGGGTCGCTACAAGTTCTTCGGCGAGTTCAACCCGGAAACCGCCCATGGATTTCTTGTCGCCAGATAAGCCGTGATCGCCTCACTCATCATCGTGTTACGCGAAGTCTTCGAGGTGGCGCTGATCATCGGTATTGCGCTCGCCGCTTCCAGGGGGCTTGCCGGAAGCAGGCGGGCCATCCTGATGGGCTGCATGGCGGGGCTCGCTGGCGCGCTGGCTCTGGCCGGAGCGACCGGCTGGCTCGGCGAGACGCTGGAAGGAATGGGACCGGATGTGTTCAATGCAGGGATACTGCTGGTCGCCGTCCTGATGCTGTCATGGCATCACATCTGGATGCAGCAACATGGCGCGGAAGTCGCGCGCGAGCTCAAGTCGGTCGGTGGAGACGTTCGGGCCGGCGCCCGGCCGCTGACTGCGCTCGCGGCGGTAGTCGCGCTCGCAGCACTTCGCGAAGGCGCGGAGGTCGTGTTATTCCTCTACGGCGTCGCTGCCAGCGGCGAAACAGCCGGCCCGATGATTCTTGGTGGCGTGCTAGGTCTGGCCGGCGGCGCAGCGGCGGGCACCTTGCTGTACTTCGGGCTCATGCGCATTCCTGCGCGTCATCTGTTTGCCGTTACCGGCTGGATGCTGCTCTTTCTCGCTGCCGGTATGGCAGCCCATGCAGCGGCCCTGCTGGTGCAGGCCGGGTGGCTGCCGGCAATCATCGAGCCTCTCTGGGATTCCTCGGCATTGCTATCACAGCAGAGCCTGGCCGGCCAGGTGCTGCATGTGCTGATTGGGTATGACGATCGACCCAGCGGAATCCAGTTGCTGTTCTTCGGTGCCACCTTTGCTTCCGTACTGCTGCTGTCACACTTCGTGAATCGCGGGGATCGATCCGCGTCACGGGCCCCGGCCATCGCTGCCCTCGTCATTCTGTTCTGCGTGGCAGCGCTCGCTGCGCCTCGCGCCCACGCTGCGCACAAGGTCTATTCGCCAATCGTCGAAGAGGGCGAGATCGCGGTCGAGCTGCGCGGCCATCGCGAATTTGATGGTGATCCGGGCGTTGATGGTTTCCAGAAATTCAAGATGGATCTGGAATATGCTCCGACCTGGTTCTGGCTGACCGAGATTGTCGGTGAGTGGGAAAAGGAGCCAGGCGAAGATCTCAGGAATACCGAGGTAGCCTGGGAAAACGTGTTCCAGC
The DNA here is from genome assembly GCA_036824505.1 of Steroidobacteraceae bacterium. Taxonomy (GTDB): domain Bacteria; phylum Pseudomonadota; class Gammaproteobacteria; order Steroidobacterales; family Steroidobacteraceae; genus SCUD01. Next base: position 25,688 of record DAITAA010000018.1, on the reverse strand, counting down.
TATTCGAGCAAGGCCGTTATGCGGTCGATGCCGGCCTGCTCGTCGAATACGCGCATTCCACGGAGACGGGCGGGGAAGACAAGCTGGAACTGGGCGCCTTGCTGCAGAAGGACTTTGGCCCCAGCGAAATGCGCTTCAATCTCCTGGCGGAACGCGAATTCCGCTCGGGAGCGGATACGGAGCTCGAATACGCGCTGCAATACCGGTGGCGGCATGACCCGCGCTTCGAGCCCGGCGTCGAGGTCTACGGCGCACTCGGGGAATTCGGAAATTTCGGATCGTTCAATGAGCATGGGCACGAGGCTGGCCCGGCGGCATTCGGCCGCGTTCCCTTCGGGGGCGGCGCCCTGCGCTACGAGGCGGCCTGGCTATTCGGCCTGACCAATGAGGCCGCAGCGCAGACCGTCAGATTCCTGCTCGAATACGAGTTCTGACGGCCCCTTCGTCCTGGTCGAGCTTCATGGCGGCAAGATGACCCGTGGCAGTCGCGCCTTCGCCACCTGTTGTTCGAGCAGCGCGAGGTCACCGCTCTGAAGCGCTGACAGTTCGCCCTGGCGCCGGCGCAGCTCAACCCTCAATTCGTCGAAACGCTCGCGCAGCCCCTGCGCGGGCGGGTAGTCGGAACTGTTGTTCGCGTCGTAGAGCCCTGCAAGCTGCGAATAGAGCTTCGCGCCCCCGTCGCGACCGGCGAGGATGTCGTAGTTCACCTGAGCTGTCGGGTTGTGCAAAGTGCCTTCGATTGAATCGCAGGCGGCGAGCACCCGATCGGCGGTAGCGCGCAACTCTTCGAGGCCGGGCGCATCGCCGACCCGCTTGCGAAGGTCGCCGACCTGCTGGCGGATAGCGGTCACCTCCGCGACGTTGTCGACGACTTCGTCCAGTGCCACGAGCACTGCGAGTGACCAGGCGACGTTCTCTTCGACATCAGGAGGCACAACCGGCGAGCGCGGATCCGGCTCGATGACGACGGTACCCTGCGCATCGGCGCCCGCCCCGTGCAGCGTCAGCGTGTACCGCCCGGGAGCTGCGAGTGGGCCCGTTTCCAGATCGCCGCCCTCGAACTTCGAGGCGAGACGCTTCGCGCCTTCCATTTTCAGATCCCACACGACGCGGTTGAAGCCGGGGTCCTTCGTCAGCGCAGGCTTCGGCTCGTGGGAAGGCTCATCCGGGTCGTCCTTGCCGTATTTCGGCGGCTTGATGACGCTGTCGAGCTTGCGCACGAGCCGGCCGGATGCATCCGTGATCCTCAGTTCGATTTCCCCTTTTGGCGCTTCGACAAGCCAGTAGCTAATGATCGCGCCGTAGGGCGCGTTGGGAAGCTTGCCGACCGGCGGGTAATCCCAGCGCTGGTCGGAGCGGAATCGAATGCCATCCTCGACCGACAGGATCGCGGTTGCGGCCGGGCGCCTTTTCTGCGCGCGCAGCGCCGCCACGTCCTCGAGCACCCAGATGCTGCGGCCGCGGGTCGCCACGACGAGATCGCCATGCCTGGCCTCAAGGTCAGTGACGGTCACGGCCGGAAAGTTCAGCCGCAATTCCCGCCACTGCTCACCGGCATTGCTCGAGAACCAGAGTCCGCGATCGGTGCCAAGGTAGAGGTAATCCGGGTCGGCCGGATCCTCGCGCACGACCCAGAGCGGCAGGTCGGACGGCAGGCCTTCCACGAGCGGCTGCCAGCTCTTGCCGAAGTCGCGCGTGCGGTAGAGATACGGCTTGAAGTCGTCGAGCCGGTAGTTGTGCGCGACCACATAGGCGGTGCCAGGCTCGCGGCGCGAAGTCTCGATGGATTCGATGGTCGCGTTGACTGGCAGGCCGCGCGGTGTGACGTCCGCCCAGTTCGCGCCGGCATCGCGGCTCAGGTGCACGAGTCCGTCGTCGCTGCCGACCCAGATCACACCGGCAGCAGCGTACGATTCCGCGATCGAAAAGATCGTGCCGTAGGTCTCGACGCCGGTCATGTCGCCCGTGATCGGCCCTCCCGACCACTGCTGCTTGCTGCGGTCATTGCGCGTAAGGTCGCCGCTGATTGCCTGCCAGGTCGCGCCGCGGTCGCGCGTCCGGAACAGCACGTTGCCGCCGTGGTAGATCACCTGCGGATCATGCGGCGAGGCCGCAATGGGCGAGGTCCACTGGAAGCGATACTTCAACTGCTCCGCGGGTGTGCCCGAAGGGTTCGCGGGGTAGACGGACAGCAGGCGAGTCTGCCCGGTGCCTTCCTGGTAGTGCGTGATGATGCCGGCGTACTCACTGGCGAAAATGCTGCCGGGCTGACTGTGCTCGTAGACGAAATCGCCGGCCTCGCCGCCGCCCGCCACGATCCAGTCGGCGAGCGCGCTGGCTTCGCCGCTCCGGTCTGCGCCGAGGCCCGGGCTCGAAAGCGAGCGCGACGGGCCGCTGGCCGTGCCCCAGTCCTGCATCGTGCCACCGACGTGATAAGGCACACGGTCATCGACGTCGATGTTGTAGAACTGCCCGGTTGGCAGCGGCGCGTCGAACCAGTTGCGCCCGCCGTCGAAGGAAATATCCAGGCCGCCGTCGTTGCCGACGATCAGCTGTTGCGGCTGCTTGGGGTCGATCCACAGGTCATGGCTGTCTCCGTGATGCGTGCCCTTCACCTGCGTGATCGACTTGCCGCCATCGGTCGATTTCAGCAGCGGCACCTGCGGAAACCAGACGATGTCGGCATTCGTCGGATCAACGGTCAGCACCGTGTAGTACCAGTGGCGCTGGCGCAATGCGCGGTGCGCATTCACGAGTTCCCACTTCGCGCCGCCGTCGTCGGAGCGGAACAGTCCGCCTTCCTTCGCCTCGATCAGCGCGTACACGCGATTGGAGTTGCTCGCTGCGACTGCCACGCCGACCTTTCCCCATTCTCCGGCCGGCAGGCCGGTCTCCTTCAGCTGCGTCCAGGAATCGCCGCCATCAGCCGAACGCCATAAGCCGCTGCCGGGCCCGCCGCTCGTGAAGTGCCAGGGGGTGCGGCGCATCTGCCAGAGCCCCGCGAACAGGATGCTCGGGTTGTTGGGATCGAAGACGACATCCGAGGCGCCGGTGTCAGCATCCTTGAACAGCACGCGTTGCCAGGTCTTGCCCCCGTCCCGCGTTCGGTACACGCCACGGGTTTCTGAAGGGCCAAAAGGCGAACCCAGCACGGCCGCGAACGCGATATCGGGGTTGGCGGGGTGAACGATCATCTGGCCGATCTGGCCGTGCGTCTTCCAGACTTGCTGCCAGGTCTGGCCGGCGTCCAGCGACTTCCAGATGCCGAGCCCGATGGCGACGTTGCCGCGCGTATTCGCCTCACCGGATCCGACGTAGATGACATTCGGGTCCGAGGGGGCAATTGCGAACGAGCCGAGCGACTGCGTCGCCTGCTCGTCGAACAGCGGCTTCCATTCGCGGCCGCCGTCTTCGGACTTCCACAAGCCGCCCTGGGCGAATGCCGCATAGAAGACCTGTGAGTTGCCGGGCACGCCCGCGACGGCCGAAACGCGGCCGGCGACCGCGGGGCCAATGAGCCGGTATTCGAGCGCGCCGTATTCCTTCGGCTTCTTTTCCCCGATGGCGGTGGCGCGGGCCGCGGGCGATGTTGCAAGCGCCAGGGCGAACAGGAACGCGGCGAGCCGCGCGAACAAAGGGGATTTCATTCTCAAGACTCCAGTAATCTGCCAGCCTACCCCTTGCGGGGCTGGAAATGAATCACCGACACTCGACCTGGGTATTCTCACGGATGTGAATTCCTCCCCGGCGAGGCGCATTCTTCACAGGGTTCCAGACCGACGGAACGACGATGTTTCAGATCCGAATCCATGGGCGCGGCGGTCAGGGGGTCGTAACCGCCGCTGAACTGTTGTCCGTGGCGGCCTTCCGCGAAGGCCGGCACGCGCAGGCGTTCCCGAGCTTCGGCTCGGAGCGTACCGGCGCGCCGGTGGTCGCATTCTGCCGCATCGACGACCGGCCGATCCGGCTACGCGAGCCGATCATGGCGCCCGACGCGCTGATCATCCAGGACCCGACGCTGCTGCATCAGGTGGATGTATTCAGCGGGCTCGTCCCGGAAGGTTATGTTGTCATCAATACCACGCGCTCCTTCGACGAGCTCGGCCTCAGCGAGTTTCTGGCCTCCTTCCGCCGCGAACGCCTCTGCACGGTGGCCGCAACGGAGCTCGCCCTGAAGCACATCGGCCGCGCCGTGCCGAATGCCGCGCTGCTGGCGGGGCTCGCGGCCATTTCCGGGCGCATCTCGCTGGATTCCGTGATCGCCGCTATTCGCGACAAGTTCCCGGCGAAGGTTGCAGACGCCAACGCCGCGGCGGCGACGGAAGCCTATAATTCCGTGACGCAGGACATGCGGAGGACCGCGAATGCTGAAGCAGATTGAAGGCTCCGCTGCGGTCGCCGAGGCTGTGGCGCTCTGCCGCCCCGAGGTGATCTGCGCCTACCCGATCTCGCCACAGACGCACATCGTGGAGACGCTCGGCCGCATGGTGACGGCAGAAAAGCTCACTCCCTGCGAGTTCATCAACGTCGAGTCGGAATTTTCCGCCATGTCGGTGGCGATCGGTGCCTCTGCCGCGGGCGCCCGCGCCTACACCGCCACCGCGAGCCAGGGACTGCTGTTCATGGCCGAAGCCGTCTACAACGCCGCAGGCCTGGGCCTGCCCATCGTCATGACGGTGGCAAACCGCGCCATCGGCGCCCCAATCAACATCTGGAATGACCATACCGACGCGCTCAGCCAGCGCGACTGTGGCTGGATTCAGCTGTTCGCGGAGGACAACCAGGAGGCGCTCGACCTGCACATCCAGGCATTCCGCCTGGCGGAGGAATTGTCACTGCCGGTGATGGTGTGCATGGACGGATTCATCCTGACTCACGCTTATGAACGTGTTGACATGCCGACACAGGAGCAGGTGGATGCATACCTGCCGCCCTACGATCCGCGCCAGGTGCTCGATCCGGCCAACCCCATTTCGATTGGCGCGATGGTGGGCCCGGAGGCCTTCATGGAGGTGCGTTATCTCGCGCACGCCAAGCAGCGGCAGGCGCTAGAGCTGATGCCGTCCTGGACCGCCGATTTCAAGCGCATCTTCGGGCGCGAGAGCGGCGGGCTCACCCACACTTATCGCATCGAGGACGCGGACACGGTGGTCGTGGCGCTCGGTTCCGTGCTCGGCACGATCAAGGACACCGTGGATGAGATGCGCGAACAGGGCGCAAGGATCGGCGTGCTCGGCATCACCTGCTTCCGTCCCTGGCCCACGGGCGCTGTTCGCGCGGCGCTCGCGGCAGCGAAGCGTGTCGTCGTCCTGGAGAAAAGCCTTGCCGTCGGCCTCGGCGGCATCGTGTCGAACAACGTTGCAGCCTCCTATGCCGGATCGCCTGAATTGGTGCACACCGTGATCGCTGGGCTCGGCGGCCGCGCCATCACGCGCCGGTCGCTGCACAAGGTGTTCATCGAGGCCATCGAGGGTCGTCTTGAGCCGGTGACCTTCTTGGACCTTGATCATTCGATGGTCGAGCGCGTACTCACACGTGAGCGCGAGCTGCGTCACTCGGGGCCGATCGCCGAAAACATCCTGCGCGAGCTCGGCGTGGTCGCGGCCAAAGTCGGTTGAGGAGCACAGCATGAGTTACCAACCGATCCGCTTCTACCAGACCGGCACCTTCACGGTCGGCAACCGCCTGTTGCCCGACGAGCAGCGCTCGGTGCAGGCGAACATGCGGCGCACGAACTCGCTCAATTCGGGGCACCGCGCCTGCCAGGGCTGCGGCGAGGCGCTCGGCGCACGTTACGCAATCGACGCCGCGATGGAGGCCACGCAACGCCAGCTCGTCGCAGCCAATGCAACCGGCTGCCTCGAAGTCTTCTCGACGCCCTATCCGGAGACCTCGTGGCAGATCCCCTGGATCCACTCCCTGTTCGGCAACGCGGCCGCGGTAGCCGCCGGCATCGCGGCGGCCATGCGCGTCAAGGGCCGCCATGAGGTGCGGGTGGTCGCACAGGGCGGCGACGGCGGCACCGCCGACATCGGCTTCGGCTGCCTGTCGGGGATGTTCGAGCGCAATGACGATGTGCTCTACATCTGCTACGACAACGAGGGCTACATGAACACCGGCGTGCAGCGTTCCTCGACGACTCCGCCCGCGGCGCGCACCAACACGACCATGCCGCTCGGCCATTCACCCGGAAACCGATTCGGCCAGGGCAAGTATCTGCCTGCGATCGCCATGGCCCACGAGATCCCGTACGTCGCGACCGCGACCGTCGCCGAGTTGCATGACCTCGAAGCGAAGGTTCGCCGCGCGATGGGCATTCACGGCGCACGCTACATTCATATCCTGGTTCCCTGCCCGCTCGGCTGGGGTCACGATCCCGCGCTGACGATCAAGATCGCGCGCCTGGCCAAGGAGACCGGCCTGTTCCCGGTGCTCGAGGCCGAAGGCGGCAAGTTGACCAACGTCTCGAAGATCAAGCGCAAGCTGCCGGTCGAGGAATACCTGCGACCGCAACAGCGCTACGCGCACCTGTTCAAGGACCCGGAGCGGCGCGACGTCATCGACAGGATCCAGCAGATGGCCGACCGCAATATCCTTCGCTACCGGCTACTCGACGATGTGGAGCGCCGCGCATGAAGGTCAAGCCCTTTGCCATCACGCTCGATCCGGGCTCGAGCCTCGCCAATCGGACCGGATCATGGCGCACGGTCCGACCCGAGTACATCGACCGCCTGCCGCCCTGCAACCACGCCTGCCCGGCCGGCGAGAACATCCAGGGCTGGCTCTTTCACGCCGAGTCCGGGCATTACGAGGAGGCCTGGCGCGTGTTGACGCAGGACAATCCGCTGCCCGCGGTCATGGGCCGGGTCTGCTATCACCCCTGCGAGACCGCCTGTAATCGCACATTCCTCGACGAAAGTGTCGGCATCAATGCGATCGAACGCTTCCTCGGCGACGAGGCACTGCGATGTGGCTGGAAATTTGCGGCACCGCCGGCGGCCACGGGCAAACGCGTGCTGGTAATCGGCGCCGGGCCTTCCGGGCTGTCCGCCGCCTATCAACTCGCGCGCCTCGGCCACGCGGTGACCATCCGGGAAGCAGGCCCGGTGCCGGGCGGCATGATGCGCTTCGGAATTCCCAAGTACCGATTGCCGCGCGACGTGCTCGACGCGGAGATCCGGCGCATCCTCGAGCTGGGCGTCGCGCTCGAACTCGGCTCCAAGGTGACGAACGTGCTGGAGGCGAAGAGCGCGGGCGGCTTTAATGCGGTGTTCCTTGCGGTCGGGGCGCACATCGCCAAGCGCGCCTTCATTCCCGCCGGCAGCGCGGCGAAGATGCTCGATGCCATTTCGGTGCTGCGCAGCATGGAGGGCGGCGAAAAGCCCCTGCTCGGCCGGCGCGTGGTGGTCTATGGCGGCGGCAACACGGCCGTCGACATGGCGCGCACGGCCAAGCGCCTCGGCGCCGAGGAATCGATCATCATCTACCGGCGCACGCGCGAAAAAATGCCGGCGCACGAATCGGAACTCGAAGAGGCGCTGCAGGAAGGCGTTCTCGTGAAATGGCTCTCGACGATCAAGCAGGCCGGCGAGTCATCGATCACTGTCGAGAAGATGCAGCTCGACGCGAAGGGCAATCCGCAGCCGACCGGCGAATTCGAAACGCTTGACGCAGATTCCGTGGTCCTCGCGCTCGGACAGGATGTGGACCTGTCGTTGCTCGACGGCGTGCCGGGCCTAGATGTCGAGGGTGGCGTCGTGAAGGTGGGTCCGGGCATGATGACCGGGTTCCCCGGCATCTTCGCGGGCGGAGATATGGTCCGCGGCGAACGCACGGTCACGGTCGGCATAGGCCACGGCAAGCTCGCGGCGCGAAACATCGATGCATGGCTGCACGGAACGACGTGGGTGCACCCGGTGAGCCACGAACTCGCGAGTTTCGACAAGCTCAACACCTGGTATTACTCGGACGCCCCCAAGTCCAGACAGCCGGTGCTCGACACCATCCGCCGCCAGTCCACATTCGAGGAAGTCGTGGGCGGCTTTGACGAGGTCACAGCGCAATTCGAGGCCAGACGCTGCCTCTCCTGCGGCAACTGCTTCGAATGCGACAACTGTTATGGCGTGTGTCCCGACAATGCCGTCATCAAGCTCGGCCCCGGGCAGCGTTACCAGTTCAATTACGACTACTGCAAGGGTTGCGGGCTGTGCGTCACCGAGTGCCCGTGCGGAGCGATCCGCACGGTGCCGGAGGAGATCTGACGGAGCAACGCGGCCGTTCTTTTGACGAGCAGCGGCGTCTGATTATTTCCGGAACGGCACCACCGCGTCGCGCGCGCGCAAGCGGCCGGACTGGGATGTATCGCCTTCCAGCAGCGTCTTGAGATGCTGCGCGCTTCGCCGCGCAAAGGCGTGCACATGGGTGGCCGCCATCGGCTGTGCGACATGAACGCCCTGCACACACACCGGGCCACAGCCTGAGAGCCAGACCAGCTGCCCGTGCCGTTCGATGCCCTCGACGGTGACGCCGAGACCGAGGTTGTGGCAAACGTCAATGATCGATCTTGCCAGTGACTCTGCCCGCTGACTGGCCGGTGCATCCACGACCAGGCTCCGGTCGATCTTGACGCGCCGCAGGGGCAGGCGCGACAGGGAAGTCAGCGACGAGTAGCCCGTGCCGAAGTCGTCAAGTGCAAGGCCTACGCCGCCCTCGCGCAACTGGCTCAGGGCCCGAATGGTCGAGGACGATGTCTGGAAAGCCGTCTCGGTCAGCTCCAGCTCGATCGCGTCACCGGGCAACCTGAAACGCCTGAGGACGTCCGCCAGGCGTTCCACGAAGCGATTGTCGAGCAGCTGGTGCACCGACACGTTGATGGCGACACGGGCTTTGGCCCAACCCTGCGTGCGCCAATCCGCGACCGCAGCCGCGGCGGTTTCGAGGACCCATTCGCCGATCCTGATGATCAGGCCCGATTGCTCGGCAATCGCAATGAACTCGCGGGCCGGAACCATCTGGCCGTCGGGGCGCTGCCAGCGCAGCAGCGCTTCGACGACCTCGGTGCTGCCGTCGACCAGGGAGACCTGCGGCTGGTAGACGAGCGCAAGCTCGCCGGCGTCGACCGCACGATGCAGCGACTGCTCGACCGCAAAACGGGCTTCGGAGTCCTCGAGCAGTGCCTGCGAAAAGATTGCGATACGGTTGCGGCCAAGCGCCTTGGCGCGGAACAGCGCCGCATCGGCCGCGCGTATCAGGTCAGCGGCGTCACCGGCGTGTTCGGGGATATGCGCCACGCCGACGCTGACGCTGACGAGGATATCGCGGCCGCGGAGATTCAGCGGTGCGCGGAAGCCGTTGACGATGCGCTCAGCCAGGGCCTCGGTTGCTGCCGCGGGATTTGCATCTTCCAGGGATACGACGAACTCATCGCCGCCGAGCCGGGCGAGGAACCGGCGCCCGCCGACCAGCAGCCGCAGGCGCTCGGTGACACCGCGCAGCAGTGCATCGCCGATTTCGTGGCCGAAGGTGTCATTGATGACCTTGAAGTTGTCGATATCAAGCGCGATCAGGCCTACCCCGCCGCCGCTGGCCTTGGCCGCCATCGCGGCACGACGCAGGTGATAGAAGGCGTAACGGCGGTTCGGCAGTCCGCTCAAGGGATCGTGGTTCGCAAGATACGCCAGCTTTTCGGTACGGGTGCGCACCCGTTCCTCGAGTTCCTGCTGGTGGCGCGAGACTTCGACATTTGCCTCGGCGAGCCGCTCGGCCATCTGGTTGAAGGCCTGACCAAGTTCGTCGAGTTCGCGGGAACCCCCTGGCGGCACGCGTACGTCATGACCACCGAGCGTCAGGGCACGCGTGGCCTGAGTCAGGCGCCGGACAGGGCGTATGACGGCGAGCATTGTCAGAAGCGATACGACCAAGGTCACCGCGAGGACGAGATAGGTCAGCCGGCGGATGGCAATCTCGGCCGAGCGCGTCGCGTCCACGGCACTTTCGGCCGATGCCTCAACCGCACGGCTGGCCGGCGCAGCCAGGGAGGTTTCAAGTCGCTTCGGTAGCTGCAGGCCGGATTCCGTAAAGCGCGTGCGCAAACCCTCGATCGACGCATCATCGCGCAGCACTTTCTGCCGGAGCCGCTCGGTACGGCCAAGGTCTTCCTCGACGAGTTCGATCCAGCTGCGGCCCGGCGAACGCTGCAACTCTTCGCGGTATTTCGCCACGGTCGCGCGAAAGCTGCTCGTTGTCGCACGCAGCGCCTTATCCGATTCCCTGGATCCGGTGATCAGGTAGTCGTTGAATGCGGCGCGCAGGCGGCCGAGCTCGAGTTCGAGCTCGGCATACGCGCGGCGCGCAAAGGCAGGATCGGGCAGCTGCACATTCATGCTGAAGGCCGTCGAGATGCGCAGCGTGAGTTGATCGAGCGCGTCGCGGATGCCGTTCAGCGCCAGCCGGCGCTGTGCGCCCGCATCGATCAATGACCAGCCCAGGCTGGTGTGCTCCTGGGCTTCTGCGCGGAGACGGGCGATCTCGTCAGACGCCGTCGGCTGCAGGGCCGCGTAGTCGTCGAGACTCGCAAACAGTTCAGCTTCCGCTCCGGTGACGTTGGCCCGGCTGGCATCCGTCGGCGCGCGGACCTCGGTGAGCACGGCGCGGTCGAATGCGACAACGTGGTAAGTCAAGGCGTCGGCGAGTCGCGATAGCGGTACCTGCTCGCTCTGCGTCTCGCGCAGCGTCTCGATGGCATCGCGCATGTCGCGCAGCGCCGCGTCGTGGCCGAACCACAGGACGATGGCGATCAGCCCGAATCCCAGCCCGAGACGGGCAGCCAGGCTGAGTCGGAATCGCCCGCGGGAACGGGTTGGTGCCGGCGTCGTCATCCACGCACCGTATGCCCGCGCGGGCGACCGGCGAAACGCCGTAGGTCACAATTCCGGGCCCTGGAAGACGGGTATCGCGGCAGGAACTGCGCTAGTTCCGGCCCTCGGCAACTATGCGCTCGGTCAGCAGTTCACAGACCATGCGCTGACCCTCGTTGTTGGGGTGTATTGCCGCACTTCCCGGGCATACAGGTCGAGCAGCGCATCGAGACCCGGGGCATGGCCAAGGTCCGCGGCAGGCACTGTGCATAGACTTCGGTGATCGCCGGTGTCTAGTCAACTGCCGTTGCCGTCGTCGAGTCACCGAAGGCGACAATGCGTAACGGCTGATTCGGAGCATCAGGTTCCGCCGCCATTACGGATTCTGAAAGCATCTGCAGAAGCAGGGTCCAACCTGCTACAAAATGGCGCACGCGGAGTCCCGAAATAGAGCCTTTGAATATAAGCCCTGCAGGTCTGCCGGGTTTGCGAGGCGCAGCGATACGGGCCGGCCTGAGAAAACCTAGCCGCATGGCTTGTCCTAGCGGTGCCGTTGGCCGAGGACTACACTTACGGATCGCTGGGGAGTCCCGGGTTCCGTCCGGGTGTAGTGGACGCGCAACAAAAAGGGGTCGGGCCATGAAGACTTTATTTTCTGTGGCGTTTATTGCTGCTGCGACGTTGGGCGCCGGCGCAGCGCTGGCCCAGGAAGCAACGGCTCTGGAGGAGATCGTTGTCACCGCCTCCAAGCGCGAGCAGACACTCAACGACATTCCAGCGGCGGTCAGCGTCACCTCGGCCGAGACGATCGAGAAAGCGCACATCACCGATATCCTCGACCTGCACACGGCTGTGCCATCGCTGCGCACGTCGCAGCTGCAGACATCGACGCAAACGAATTTCATCATCCGTGGCTTCGGCAACGGCGCCAACAACCCAGGCATCGAATCCTCGGTAGGCGTCTTCATAGACGGCGTGTACCGCTCACGCTCGGCGTCCCAGATCGGTGATCTCGTCGATATCGAGCGCATCGAAGTGCTGCGCGGCCCGCAGAGCACGCTGTTCGGGCAGAACGCGTCCGTGGGCGTCATCAGCGTGATCACGAAGAAGCCGTCATTCACGACGACCGGCTCTGTGGAAGTCGGTTTCGGCGAATACAACGCGAAGATGGCGCGCGCCGGGATCTCGGCTCCCATCAGCGACCGCGTAGCATTCAGTCTCTCCGGCAACTACAACCAGCGCGACGGCTATTTCAAGAACCTGACCAACGGCCACGACATCAATGACCGTGATCGTTGGGACCTGCGCGGGCAGCTGCTCTTCAATGCAACCGATGACCTGTCATTCCGCCTGATTGCGGACACGAGCACGATCGATGAACTGTGCTGTGGCGTTTCGAACCTGCGGGATGGACCTACCGGCGCCATCATCAGGGCAATCGGCGGCCAGATCTACACGGGCAGTCCTTTCGACCGGCGCGGTTATATCAACAAAGACCCGACCAACAGCGTCGACAACGACGGCGTGTCGTTGCAGGTCGATTGGACTATCGGCGACTGGACACTGACCTCGATCACGGCAGATCGCAACCAGAAGGCGAAATTTGACTACGACGCCGATTTCACGAGCGCCGACATCCTTGCGACCAACCTGAATGATTCAAGCATCGACACCTTCACCGAGGAGCTGCGCCTCGTGTTCGACAACGGCGGTCCCGTGACGGGCCTGCTGGGCGGGTACTACTTCGACGAGAACGTCGATTACGAGAACTCGCTGGCCTGGGGTGACGATATTCGTAATTACGCAACCGGCCTCATCGTCGGGCAGGGCGGTAGTCCCGCGACGCTCAGCAATCTCGAAGCGGCACTCAGCCTTCCGCCCGGAACATTGCTCCAGGGTGGGCAGGGCCAGGTCATCACGACGCGCCAGGACAGCAAGGTCACCACCGTGTTCGGCCAGCTCGACTGGAAGATTGTCGACCGCCTGACATTCACGGCGGGTCTGGCCTATGCGCAGGTCAAGAAGGACGTGTCGATCAGCCAGACTGACACGGACGTGTTCTCGTCGCTCAATTTCGTCAACATCGGCTTCGCCGGCGCCTTTGCTGCGCTGACGGGCGGACTGCCGCCCACGCCCGCGAATCTGGCCGCGTTCCCCGTGCAGGCGGGCCAGGCTGACTTCATCAGCGTGACGCCGTGCTCGGCGACGAACCCGCCACCGCTTTGCAACTCGGCGCTCGCTTTGTACCCGTTCCAGTTCCTCGCGCCGGTCGTGCCGTTCTCGGACGGCCGCTCGGACGACAGCAAGACGACCTACACCGCAAGGCTGGCGTATGAGTTCAGCGACAGCATCATGGTGTACGGCGGTGTGTCCACCGGGTTCAAGGCCACTTCCTGGAACCTGTCGCGCGACACGCGGCCGGTTCAGCCGGCGGTCGGCGACCGCTCGCCGCTCGGCGGATTCCCGAATCCGTACTACGCCCGCTATGGCACGCGTCTGGCGGGACCGGAGGAGTCCACCGTCTATGAGATCGGATTCAAGGGTCAGTGGCCGCAGGCGGCGCTGAACGTCGCGATCTTCGACGAGGAGATCACGGACTTCCAGTCGAACACTTTCCTCGGGACGGGATTTGGACTCCTGAATGCCGGCAAGCAGTCGGTCCAGGGCGCCGAGTTCGACCTGCTGTATGCCCCGAATTCGCACTGGGAGTTCAGCGTCGCAGGCACGTTCCTGGATCCGAACTACGACTCCTTCGTCATTGGGCCGGCCGTGCAGAACCTGCCCGGCGACTCCCCGACGACGGACCTGACGGGCACGAAGCCGGCGGGCATTTCATCATTTACCGGCGTCATTGCCGGAACCTACCGGTGGTCCGTGGGGAACTTCGATGCCTTCGTCCGTGCGAACTACAATCACGAGAGCAGCGTCAGGGTCATCGAGAACGTACCCTCGGACGTTGCCACGCGCGAGGTGAGCACCGTGAATGCATCCGCGGGCGTGTCATGGGACGGGTGGGATGTCCAGCTGTGGGCACACAACCTGACGGACGACGATTACCTGATCAGCGCATTCCCGTCGGTGGCGCAGTTCGGCAGCTATTCCGGCTATCCGAGCCAGCCGCGGACCTTCGGCGTGACCTTGCGCAAGCGCTTCTGATTCCGTCAGGGCGCCGCTGCCACGATAGCGTTGCAGCGGTTTGGCGGCAGCCAGCAGTTGGCTGCCGTTCAACCGCACGCGGCATCAGGGTGGCGGCATGCGGATCGGCGTTTGTACGTGCCCGTCGGCCGTCATCAAGTCGAGCTGCACGATTCGGCGCCTGACGACGTCCCTCCCGGTTTCATCCCGGACCCGGATGTCACCATGTCCGAGCCGCACGACGACGCGCTGCAACCCGACGGCGGGAAGCAACACGATCGCCGCGCCGTCAAGGTCGGTGAACCAGCCGGTCTGCTCGATTTGGTAGCGCAACGTCGGCTGAGGTTTGAGCTCGAAGGCAAGGGATCCCTGAAGCTTGCTCATCGGAAGCCCGAAGCCGTGCAATTCTCCTTCGATCGATATCTGTGCGGCGGCCGGGTCAAGCAAGACGATTTCCACATCCGCAGCTTTCGCCTCAAAAACCATGACCTGCGGCGCAACCGGCAGCGACGACAGCGGAACAGTTTCTTTGAACTGCGTGCCGTGAGGGGTGACGAACAGCGCAATGAGCACTCCGACGCCGCCGAGCGCCGCGGCGATCGCAGTCATTTGATGCCATCGCGGATGTGCGCTTCGCAGATGCGAAGCCGGGGATTCACCGGACTCGTCGCGATGCAAGTGCAGTACGTGATAGTAAATGACGTGGCACACCCCGAAGGCCAGGATCGCGGACCAGATGACGTCCGACAGGAAATGCCCTCCCGCAGCCATGCGCCCCAGGCCAAGCGCCAAACCCGCAGCGACCCCGACCGCCATGGACAGCCGGGCCCAGGTGGGACGGCGGCGTCTCCAGATCCACCAACCGGCACCGTAAAGAAACCCGACTGAGCAGTGCCCGCAAGGGAACGAGGCGCCAGATACGTGTCCGGGGAGCGGTGCGGACACGTACTGCAGCGGACCTCCGAATTCGACGATCTCGCGCGGCCGCGGCCGATCCCAGTGATCCTTGAACACAAAATTGATGAACAGACCGGGGCCGATTACCACGCTCAGAAGCAGGAAGACGGCCTGTCGGCGCCACAGGTTTCGGCGGCGCAGGGTACCAGCCGCGAGCGCAATCAGGCCCGTGACCACGAGCGAGGCCGTGATTCCTGGTGCCGCACGGTAAAGCAACGACCACGGCAGATCCTTCGCGAGTTTCCAGTGATCCAGGGTTTGGGGCTGATAGAACAGGCGCGCAGCTTCGATATCGAGCGCTGAGAATGTAAAGACCAGCGTGGCGATGACAGCAAGGATCGTGAGCAACGCCGCTTCGGGCAGCCACTCGCGACGCCGCGCGCGAAGCGAAGCATTGGCGGTTCGGCCATCGACGTCCCGGTTTGATTCGTGCAGACCCATGGAGTTCTTCTGCGCTGCCACGAGCGCGCTGTCAATCGACAAGCAGGCGGCTTGTGCATGGTTATCGCCGAGGCGATGTTCAAGTCGAGGCCAGGGGTGGATTTGAGCCCGCGACACGCGTACTTTCAGCGCGGTTGAGCGAACCCAGGAACACCTCATGTCCCCGATCGCTGGATTCGATGACGAACTCATAATTCTGGATGGCGGGCTGGCGACCGAGCTGGGACGGCGTGGCCAGGATATCTCCGGCACGCTGTGGTCGGCGGAAGTGCTGCAGGCGGCTCCTGATGTGATCGAGCAGCTGCACTACGACTACTTCGCCGCCGGGGCATGCTGCGCGATCTCGGCGAGCTATCAGGCGAGCTACGAAGGATTTGCGGCGCGCGGACTGGGCACCGACGAAACCACCGCGTTGCTGCGCCGTTCCGTCGAGCTGGCGCAGTCCGCCCGCGCGCGCTACCGCCGCGATCATCCAGCGGACCGCCGCCGGTTGTATGTGGCCGCATCCGTTGGGCCCTACGGCGCCATCACGCACGATGGCGCGGAATATCGCGGTGATTACGGACTCAACAAGGAACAGCTCATCGCATTTCATGCCCGACGCTTTGACGTGCTTGCCAATTCGGGCGCGGATTTCCTCGCCTGCGAGACCATACCGGTGCTGGACGAAGCGCTCGCGCTGGCCACGCTGCTTGCGCAATACCCCGATGCACGCGCCTGGATGAGCTTCACCTCAGCTGATGGCGTTCATACTGCCCACGGCGAACCTCTGAGCAATTGTGCCCGGCACTTGGATCGCGTTCCCAACGTGATTGCGATCGGAGTGAACTGCGTCAAACCCGAAATCGTGAGCGAAGCCATTCGCGCGCTCAGGTCCGGCACCGGCAAGGCCATCGTCGTGTACCCGAATTCGGGTGAGCAGTGGGACGGGAAGACGCGCTCCTGGCACGGTTCCTGGGATCACGAGAGCCTCGCTGCCCTCGCCCCGCAGTGGGTCAGCGCGGGCGCGCGAATGATCGGCGGGTGCTGCCGGATCGGGCCGCGGGAAATCGCCGCGCTGGATCAGGCGCTGTCACACGTTCACTCGAGAACGTAGGCCCCATATCCGACCACCCGATCACGCGGGCCGGCGGTGTCGCCGGAGTTGCGCAGGTCGACGGTGCGCATCCGCCCGCCATGGGCACGGATGAAATGCAACAAGCCGCTCACCGGTATGCGTCCGCATGCATCTCCGTACTGCAGGCCCTCATAGCGAAGCTGTTCGATCGCCCGAGAGGTTGCGCCATCCATGCGCTGCGCAGTCGCATAGTCATGGTAGTGGCTGAGATCGGAACTGATAACGATCAAGGTCTCGCCGCCGCCCCACAACCGCTCGAGCACTTCGGCCACCTCCTCCGCCCGTGCTTCCCCGACGACCAGTGGCACGAGTCGAAACACTCCAAGCACTTGCTGCAGGAAGGGCAATTGCACTTCCAGGCTGTGCTCGAGTGCGTGCGCGGCGTCCAGCACCTGCACTTGCGTTAGCCCGGCAAGCGCCTGCTGCGCGGTCTGGTCGAGCGGGATGCGCCCCAGCGGCGTATCGAAATAGTCAGCGCTGCACAACGCGAGGCCCCGGAAGGCGATGCAGTGCGAAGGTCCGAGCAATACGACGCGCGTGATCGTCCCGCGCAGTGGCGCCAGGCGCACGTAGGCGCTGGCCGCAACCGGACCCGAGTAGATGTAGCCCGCATGCGGCGCAGTTCTGCCGGATCAGAGGGATAGAACGTGCCAGCCACGGCCGGTGTGCGAATCGAAACCATGATGAAAAATCGCGAGCTGAAGCGTCGGTTCGCAGTCAACAATGATCCCGCGCAGCCGCATTTTCAAGCGCGCATCCTCAGGCGTAGGATGGAGTCGCGATGAACGCGCCCAGGACGCAGCGGGAGCGGTTCGAGTCGGCCTGGCCGACCAGGCACACTGGCATCTGCTTGCCGATGGCCGCGCTCAGTGCGACGTCTGCCCGCGCTACTGCAAGTTGCAAGACGGCCAGCGCGGTCTGTGCTTCGTGCGCGGCGCCCAGGATGGCGCGGTCGTGCTCACTACCTATGGGCACTCGAGCGGTTACTGCATCGACCCGATCGAGAAGAAGCCACTCAATCATTTCCTGCCCGGCACCCCGATCCTTTCATTCGGCACCGCCGGCTGCAATCTCGCGTGCAAGTTCTGCCAGAACTGGGACATATCCAAGTCGCGCGAGCTGGACACGCTCCAGGACGAGGCAAGTCCCGCCATGATCGCAGCCGCAGCCCGGAGTCTCGGCTGCAAGAGCGTCGCCTACACGTACAACGATCCGGTCGTGTTCATGGAATACGCCATTGACGTCGCCATCGAGTGCCGCAAACTCGGGGTCAGATCGGTGGCCGTGACCTCCGGCTATATGGCGCCGGCGCCGCGCAGGGAATTCTTCTCGTACATCGATGCGGCCAATGTCGACCTGAAGGCTTTTACCGAAAACTTCTATTACCGGCTCTGCGGCGCTCATCTGCGCGACGTGCTGGACACGCTCGTCTACCTGAAGCGCGAGACCAGCGTGTGGTTCGAGATCACGACGCTATTGATCCCGGGACACAACGACTCCGACGAGGAAATCGACGCCATGACCCATTGGGGTGTCGACAACCTCGGGCCCGATGTGCCCTGGCATTTCACCGCCTTCCATCCCGACTGGAAGATGCTCGATGTCCCGCCAACGCCTGCCGCCACGCTGACGCGGGCGCGCGAAATCGCCAGGCGCAATGGCGTGCGCCATGCCTACACCGGCAATGTGCACGACGAGGCGGGCCAGAGTACCTACTGCCACCAGTGCGGCACGACGCTCATCGGGCGCGACGGGTACGAAATTACGGTGTGGCATCTCGATGCCGAGGGCAAGTGCTGCAAGTGCAATACGCCGTGTGCGGGCGTGTTCGAACCGCTCGCCGGCGGCTGGGGCTCGCGCCGCCAATCGGTGCGGCTGCGCGACCGCACCGGGCAGTCCGCAGCGGTTTGACGGCCGTCACACCGACGGTCTGCGACGCCTTTTCGGTCTCGGCTACACGGCCGCTAGGGCAGGATGGCGAATGCCCTCGCTGGAAACCCGAACCCGTTCTCGACCTTTGGCCAGGCCACGACAATGACGGCGCCCGTGGCCGGAACCTTGTCGAGATTGGCCATGACTTCGATCTGGAAATGATTCTGCTTCAGAAGCCAGGTCTCTGACTCCATCGACTCGCTCGTGTCGGTGTCAAGGGATTCGTGGCCGATGGCCGTCACCTTCCGCTCGTCGAAAAGAAACTTGACGGCAGCCAGCGACCAGGCCGGGAATGGGCTGCGTTTGAACTGCTCCGGGTTACCGTCCCAGTCCTTGTACATGTCGGTACGCAGCGCAGCGAAAGCACCGGCCGGCACGGGTCCGTGGGCCTTCTCCCAGGCCTTGATGTCGTCAACCGTCAGCGCATGATTGGGCTCGGTCGCGAGCATCGGGGTCATGTCGAAAACCACCAGCGGCAGGATCATCTGCTTGACCGGAATCTGATCCATCGTCATCCCGTCGGCACTGAAGTGCGCTGGCGGATCGATGTGCGTGCCGTACTGGCCGACCATGGTATAGATGATCGACCGGAACCCATCCTTTTCGATGGTGTAGGGCCGATGTGTTTTTGGATCGGATGCCGCCGACATCGTCGCCTGTCCGAATCCGCCCCACACCGGTGTCGTCGGGCTGAAGCTGTGCGTGAGATCGACGAATTCCTTGCCCTGGATGATCTGGAGCGCGTCGGCCAGTGAAGCTTGCTTGCCGGCGGCGCTCGTTGTCGTCGAGGCCAGTCCGACAACCAGTGCCAGCAGCGAAGCGGACAAGACCTGTACTGTGAGTTTCATGTACCTCTCCCGGTTTGCAATTGCGCTATGGGTGATCCCGTACGGTATTGTAATCTCGGTCCAGGCCATCAGGTATCACGGAGCGGATCGCCCATGAACGAAATCGCCGCCACGGTACCCGCCGACGACCACTCGCTGAGCCACGCGCTGCGGCCACGCCACGTCACGATGATCACCATCGGCGGCATCATCGGTGCGGGCCTGTTCGTCGGCAGCAGCGCTGCGATCGCCGCGGCGGGCCCCGTCATCGTCATCAGCTACGTGCTCACCGGCCTGCTGGTGCTGCTGATCATGCGCATGCTGGGCGAAATGGCGGTCGGCATGCCTCACATCCGCTCGTTCACCGAATTCGCGCGTGCGGGCCTCGGCAACTGGGCCGGTTTTTCAGTCGGCTGGCTCTACTGGTACTTCTGGGTCATCGTGGTCCCGGTCGAGGCCATCGCTGGCGCCACGATCATCCAGGGCTGGCTGCCCGGGGTGCCGGCGTGGCAGATCGGCACCGCGCTGATGGCGCTGATGACCTTAGTCAACCTGATGTCGGTCCGCGCCTATGGCGAGTTCGAGTTCTGGTTCGCGTCGATCAAGGTGACGGCGATCATCGCGTTTATCCTGGTCGCGGCAGCGCATGCCTTCGGCTTCCGCTCGCCGACCGGGCCGACGTTCGCAAACCTGGTCGCGCATGGCGGCTTCGCGCCGCACGGAGCGCTCGCAGCTCTTGCTGCGGTGACGACCGTGATTTTCTCGATGATGGGCGCGGAGATCGTCACCATCGCGGCCGTCGAGTCCACCGAGCCGGCCCGTGCCGTGGCCCGGATGACCTCATCGGTCATCGGCCGCATCCTGATCTTCTACGTCGGCTCGATCTTCATGATCCTGAGCGTCGTGCCCTGGAACCTCGTCCAGCCCGGTCAATCCCCGTTCACGCTGGCGCTGGACACGATCCACATCCCGTACGCGAGCACGATCATGGCGTGGATCATCCTGACCGCGGTCCTGTCATGCCTGAACTCGGCGTTCTACGTCGCCTCGCGAGTGCTGTTCGTGCTTGCCGCGAACGGCGACGCGCCGCATTGGCTCGTGAAAACCAACAGGCGGCGCGTCCCAGCGCGGTCGGTGCTGCTGGCGAGCGTGGCGGGTTTTGTGGGCGTGATCGCTGCGATCCTGTCGCCGAGCATGGTGTTCGCGTTCCTGGTCAACGCTTCCGGGGCGCTGATCGTCTTCATCTATCTCGCGATCGCGGTCTCGCAGGTCCGCGTGCGCAGGCAAGGCGAGCTTGCAGGAAAACCGCCATCAGCGCTGCCGATGTGGCTGTTCCCGTGGCTCAGTTACCTCGCGATCGCTGGCATGATCGCCGTGCTGATCGCGATGGCGTTCACGCCGTCCCACCAAACCGAGTTCTGGACCAGCGTCGTGTCGGTTCTGGTGGCACTCGCGGCCTACGCTGTCTTCAGGCGGAAGCAGCGCGCCCCTGGACAAGAGCAATAAGCAGCGTGAGGCCTTTCGCGCGCAGGCCACACCAGGATCTTCAGCCCCGGTTACTTCGCGGCAAGTGATATTTCGCGCTGCGTGGCCGCCGACGAGCCTTTGCCGAACCAACTCACCGCATTCAGCAGGATGATCGCGACCGCCGTACCCCCAGCGACCTGCCAGTCACCCAGACGGTCGGCGTTCCAGAGGAGCCAGGCAACTCCGCCCAGATTAAGTGAGAACAAGGCAGCAGCACCAGCCTTGGCGGCAGGCGCCATGGCGGGGTCGTAGAACTCGACACGGCGAATATCAAACGGTTCCTTCGGGAAGCGCTCCGCCACGTCAGCGGGCCGCCATCCAGGCGGCTTGAGCCAGACCCGCAGCTTGTCGCGCCAGCTCGCGGCACGAAAAGTGTCGCGCACCATCTCCGTATAAACCTGCAGGATCGCCCGGATAGGATTCCAGCTGCGCAACGGCAGCCGGGTACCGTAGACGCATGGAATGTCGTCGCGCTCCTCCGTGAAGGTGCCGAACATGCGATCCCAGACGATCAGGATCCCGCCGTAGTTCTTGTCCAGGTATTCATCGTTCACCGCGTGATGCACCCGATGGTTCGACGGCGAACTGAACCAGCGGTCGAACCAGCCCAGCCGGTCGATCTGCTGCGTGTGGACCCAGTACTGGTACAAGAGGTCGATCAGTGCCACGGCGGCGAACACGAGGGGTGGATACCCCAACAGTGCCATCGGCAAATAGAAAACCCACCCCGCAATCCAGCCGGTCGCAGGCTGGCGTAGTGCGGTGGACAGGTTGTAGTCCTGGCTCTGGTGATGCACGGCGTGGGCCGCCCAGAACAGGGCGATCCGGTGTCCGGCGCGGTGATTCCAGTAGTACAGGAAGTCGTAGAGCAGCAGGCCGCTCGGCCACAGCCAGGCGGAGTCCGCCGGCAGCTTCCACACTGAGAACTCCTGGTAGACGACCACATAGACGCCGAATCCGACGGCGCGCGCAAGAAAGTTCGACAACTGGCTGATCATGCCAAGGCCCACGCTCGCCATTGCGTCGTGCAGGCGATAGCTGTCGCGCCCGCGCCGGTAACCGATCCACCAGTCGAGCGCCATCAACGCGAGGAATACCGGTGTAGCGAGCACCATGATCTGGTTGTATTTCATCGCCTGTCAGTCCTCGCCGAGCGTCGCACGATTCTGCTGTGTCGGGTCGGCCACATTACCTGCGCCCGCTGCAACGGACAGTCTAGTCTTTACCATCCGCGTACAGCTTCACGACCTCGTACAGGAACCGGCGCCCTTCCATGAGCGATTTCACGCGCATGCGCTCGTTGAGGCCGTGGATATGATTGCCTTCGGCGTCCTCGAACAGGCCGGACAGGCCATAGGTCGGCACGCCCGCGGGATTGAGATACTTTCCGTCGGTGTAGCCGGGGAGCATCGTCGGAACGACGGCGACGCCCGGCCAGATTGACCCGGCCACCGTGCGCGCCGGCCCAACGATCGTCTCCGATAACGGCGGCATTGGAGATTGAATGCCGCCCTCGCCCGCCGGCGACACCGCGATCGTGTCATCTGCAATTACCTTCACAATTCGCGCCTGCACATCCGCGACCGGCGTGCCCGGCAGGATCCGGCAATTCACGTTCGCCTTCACATGCTGCGGGATTGCATTTGGCGCATGGCCGCCCTGGATCATCGAGACGATGCAGGTCGTTCGCAGCATGGCATTCCACTGCGGATCGACAGACCACAGCCGGGCCGCGGCTGCATCCTCCGGCGGCGACTGCAGCACCGCCCGCATGTCGGCCCCGATGCCCGGCTCGACGAGCTTCGACATGGCTTCGAAATAGGCGCGGGTCACCGCGTTCAGTTCGATCGGGAAGTGGTAGGCGCCGAGCTTCGCAAGGCCGGCGCTCAGGCGCACGATGGCATTGTCGCGGGTCGGGAGCGAACTGTGCCCGCCGACATCGCGCGCTTCGAGCGCAAAGTCCTGGTAGACCTTTTCGCCCGCCTGGATCTGCAAGGCGATCGGCCTGCCATCCCGGTCGAGTTCGCCGCCCGCGCCTTCATTGATCGCAAATACGGCGTCGAGCACCTCGGGCCGGGTCTGCACGAGCCAGCGCACGCTGTCGAAGAGACCCGCGCCGGCCGTCTCCTCGCCGCAAGTCAACGCCAGCTTGATGTCGCGGCGCGGCGTGTAGCCCTCCTTCATGTAGCGGATCAGACTGTCCGTGAAGATCGCAGCCATCGCCTTGTCGTCGCTCGCGCCGCGCGCGTAGAACCAGCCCTCTTCTTCGACCAGCTTGAACGGATCGCGTACCCAGTCCTCGCGCTTCGCTTCGACGACATCGATATGCGCGAGCAGCAGGATGGGCCTGGCGGACTCGTCCCTGCCGCGCAGCACGGCGACCAGCGCGCCGTCATTCGGTGCCTCCAGCGGCGCGAGGATCTGCAGATCCTGCTCCGGGTAGCCCGCTGCGAGCAGATGCTTGCGCATGGCCTCGGCAGCCTGCGTGCAATTGCCGACGGAGCGCGTCGTATTGATCTCAATCAGCTCCTTGTACAACGCGCGAAACACGGCTTCGTCTGCGCCAGGGCTGGTCGTCTGTGCATTTGCGACGCCAGCGGCGACGCACGTTGTCGCAATTGCCGTAACAACGATCTTCCAATGCCCAGATACGTTCATGTAAATTCCCCAAGGTTGATCGAATTCGATAACCGGACCACCGAGTCGCCTGCGTCAGGAGACACCGGGTTCCATCCCCGTTGGCCATCAATTCCAAAGTCGGTTACGTTAGCTTCATGTCCAGACGTCGCATCCACGTGAGACTCCCGGCGATGCTTGTCGCTGCTGTGATGGCTGGCCCAGTCGGCGCCGAGACCCTCGTGGTCAGCGCCGCGCGCATGCTGGACGTGGAGAAAGGAAGCGTAACCGGTCCGGTACATGTGGTCATACGCGATGGTCTGATCGACGCGATCAACCCGGAACAGATGCCTGCGGATGCGCGCGTGCTCGAACTGGGCGACCGCACGCTGATGCCAGGGCTTCTGGACATGCATACGCACCTGACGTTGGATTTCTTTACAGGGTCGAACTGGGTCACCGCGCCGGTGTTTCAGAGCGCCGCCGACTGGGCGATCATGGGGGTGAGGTTTGCCGAGCAGACCCTGCAGGCAGGCTTTACCACGGTACGCGATGTGGGCGCGTGGCCGGGCTTTCCCGATGTGGCCCTGATGCGTGCAATCGACCGCGGCACCGTACCCGGACCGGACATGTGGCCAGCTGGACACTATATATCCATGACCGGCGGTCACTGCGATATCACCGGTTTCGCGCCCGGCATCCAGGAACTGGGGCCCAAGCAGGGAATCGCCGACGGCGTGGACGAGGTGATCAAGGCGGTCCGTTACCAGGCCAAGCACGGCGTGCGCGTGATCAAAGTATGCGCCACCGGCGGCGTATTTTCATTTTCCAATAATGCGCCGGTTGGCGCCTTGCAATACTCACTGGAAGAGCTGCAGGTCATCGTGCGCGAAGCCACCAAGCTGGGCCTGAAGGTGGCCGCTCATGCGCACGGTACCGAGGGAATCAATACCGCGGTGCGGGCCGGTGTTGCGTCCATCGAACACGGCTCAGTGCTCTCGGACGAGTCGATCGAGCTCATGAAAGAGCACGGTACCTACCTCGTGCCCAATCTTTACATCAACAGCTTGCCCTTGCCTCCGGAAACACCGGCTGCCACGGTGGCGAAGAAGAAATACTTGCGTCCTCTCGTTGTGCAAAGCCTGCAGAAAGCTTACAAAGCCGGCGTAAAAATGGCGTTTGGAACCGATTCATGCATCTTTCCGCACGGCCAGAATGGCAGAGAGTTCGCCGCATTGGTGGCCGGTGGCGTGTCCGAGCTGCACGCGCTGAAGATGGCCACGATTTACGCCGCCGACCTTCTGGGCGTGAACGATCGTGGCGTCATCGCGGTCGGCAAGCGCGCCGACCTGGTGGCCGTTCCGGGTAACCCGCTGAGCGACATTCGCGTCATGGAAGACGTGCGTTTTGTAATGAAACGGGGAACGGTTTACCGGCAGGAATGATTTCCGGGCGGGTGGCGGCCACTAGAGGTTCCGGGGCCCCGCGGGAGCAGCGGCGGCGCCACCCCCGCGGGGATTTCCTGAAACCCGGAACCTTCTTCTATCAGCGTTGCGAACCGGCAGCGTTGCCGGACCGAGATCAGGCAAGGTCGAAGCGATCGAGGTTCATCACCTTGTCCCACGCTGCCACAAAGTCACGCACGAACGTCTCCCGCGAGTCGTCAGAGGCATAGACTTCCGCAAGCGCTCGCAGCTGCGAGTTCGAACCGAAGACGAGATCGACGCGCGTGCCGGTCCACCGCAGCTTGCCGCTCGCACGATCATGGCCCATGAACAATTCGTCGGACTCTGAAGACTTCTTCCACGTCGTGTTCATGTCGAGCAGGTTGACGAAGAAATCGTTCGTCAACGTCTCGGGCTGCCTGGTGAAGACACCATGCTTGTGCTGGCCGACGTTTGCATTCAGAACGCGCAGGCCGCCAACAAGAACCGTCATCTCAGGTGCGGTCAGCGTCAGCAGCTGGGCCTTGTCCACCAGCATTTCGGTCGCCGATTGCTCAAGTCCCTTGCGGACGTAATTGCGGAACCCGTCTGCAGCCGGCTCCAGCACGGCAAACGAGTCCACATCGGTCTGCTCCTGCGAAGCGTCCATGCGCCCCGGCGAGAAGGGAACCTTCACGTCGTGGCCGGCCTTCTTCGCGGCCGCCTCGACGGCTGCGCAGCCGCCGAGGACAATCAGGTCGGCAAGCGAAACTTTCTTTCTGCCGGACGTTGCGCCGTTGAAGTCCTTCTGGATCGCTTCCAGCTTCTGCAGGACCTTCGCCAGTTCGGCCGGCTG
>DAITAA010000017.1:0-69936 GCA_036824505.1 Steroidobacteraceae bacterium | reverse complement strand
CGGATCTGCTCGAGCCGCGCCAGCGAGTACATGAGCCATTTCTGGCCGGCATCCTCGAAGTTGACGTGAACCTGACGGTTGTCTCCGTTGCCCTCGAAGCGCAGGATCGTGCCCTCGCCGAACTTGGGATGGCGCACGCGTGCGCCAAGGCGCATGGGCGTTTCCTCTCCCGCAGGCGGCGGCGCGGCGCGCGACCGCAGTTGCTGCGCCTGGCTGCCGATACCGGTGCCGCGCCGAACGATAGCGGGTCCGGGAGCCGTGTATAGCGGCCGGCTGACCGAAATCCGGGGACGAATTTCCTCGATCGCCTCCGGCGGCAACTCGGCCAGGAAACGCGAAGGATCGCGGTAGGAAGTGTGCCCGAAGATGCGGCGGCTCTCGGCGTGGGTGAGATAGAGGTGCTGCATGGCGCGGGTCAGGCCCACGTAGCACAGCCGCCGTTCCTCGGGCAGCTTATCGGCGTCGAATGCGGAACGTTCCGACGGAAACAGCCCCTCTTCGAGCCCGACGATGAACACAGTCGGGAACTCGAGACCCTTGGCTGCATGCAATGTCATCAGCTGCACGCAGTCGAGCCCGGTCGCGGCCTGGGTCTCGCCGGACTCGAGCGTCGCATGCGCGAGGAATGCGGGCAGCGGCGCCAGCCCATCGTCATTCTCCGGAACAAAGCCCTCCGCGGCGTTGACGAGCTCATCCAGGTTCTCGACGCGCGCCTCGCCCTTGTTGTCCTTCTCCTTCGCGTGGTGCGCGCGCAGGCCCGAGTTCTCGATGACGATGCGCACCTGTTCGTGCAGGGGCTGATCCGCGATCTCGGCGGCGAGACGGTCGATCAACGCAAAGAATCCCTTCAGTGCGCCCGCGGCGCGCGACGGCAGCGTGCCCAGCAGCGCCTGGCCGGCATCCCAGAGGGTCTGGCCTTTCTCCTTCGCAAGGGCACGGATCTGCTCGATGGTCGCATTGCCGATGCCGCGCGTCGGCAGATTCACAACCCGCTCGAAAGACAGGTCATCGCCGCGCAGCTGGGTCAGGCGCAGGTAGCTGAGCGCATCCTTGATTTCGGCGCGCTCGAAGAACCGCAGGCCCCCGTAGACGCGGTATGGAATACGCGCGGCCATCAGCGCCTCCTCGAAGGCACGTGACTGGGCATTGGAGCGATACAGGACTGCGGCTGCGGCAAGCGGCAGGCCGGTGCGGTGGTGTTCGCGTATCCGCTCGAGCACGAAGTCGGCCTCGTCCCGCTCGTTGAAAGCGGCGTAGATGCGGATGAGCTCGCCGCCCTTGGCTGCGGTCCACAGTTCCTTGCCCATGCGATCGGTGTTTTTCGCGATGATCGCGTTGGCGGCGCCGAGGATCACCGGTGTCGAGCGGTAGTTCTGCTCGAGCCGGTAGATGGTCGCCGAGAAGTCGCGGCGAAAATGCTGCATGTTCTCGACCCGCGCGCCGCGCCAGCGATAGATGGACTGGTCGTCGTCGCCGACCACGAAGGGCATGCCCGGCGGCCCGGCGAGGAACTTGAGCCATTCGTACTGGACGCTGTTGGTGTCCTGGAACTCGTCCACCAGCAGGTGCCGGAACCGCTCGCGGTAATGGGTGCCAAGATCCGCGACGTCGCGCAGGGTCTCGAAGCTCCTCAACAGGAGCTCGGCGAAGTCCACGACGCCCACCTGTTCGCAGCGCTGTTGATACTGCTCGTAGAGCCGGATCAGCTGCTGGCGCGTCGGATCGCCGCGGTCGTCCAGGCGCTTTGCGCGCCGGCCCTCGTCCTTGTGGGCGTTGATGAATCCCTGCACTTCGCGCGGAACCCAGCGTTGCTCGTCGAGATTCTGCTCGCGGATGATCCTGCGCACGAGGCGGTGCTGGTCCTCCTCATCGAGGATCTGGAAGGACTGCGGCAGGCCGGCCTCGCGCCAGTGGCGGCGCAGCAGCCGATGGGCGATGCCGTGGAATGTGCCGACCCATAGTGCCCCGCCCGGTATGCCCAGCAGCATCTCGATGCGCCCGCGCATTTCGGCGGCCGCCTTGTTCGTGAAGGTGACGGCCATCAGTCCGTGCGGCGATACGCCGTGCTCGCGGATCAGCCACGCGGCGCGATGCGTCAGCACGCGCGTCTTGCCGCTGCCTGCCCCTGCCAGTACCAGTACCGGGGCAAGCGGCGCCGTGACGGCTTCGCGCTGCGCGTCGTTCAGCGATTCGAGGAGATCGTGCCGGGGCATGGGGCGCGCATTCTAGCAAGCGCCCGCCGTGTTACAGAGGGGTTGTTCGCTGCGAGTCCCGGGTGAAATTCACGACGGCCAGTGCAAGTGCGATGACCACCGGTCCCAGGAACATTCCGATCACGCCGAAAGCGATCAATCCGCCCAGTACGCCGATGAAGACCGCAAGCGTCGGCACCACGGCGCGACCCGAGATCAGCAGGGGTTTCAGGAAGTTGTCCACGCTGCTGACCATGAATCCGATCACTGCCAGCACGATTGCCGCGCCGTAGCGGCCCTGGAACAGCAGCAGGCCGACTGCGGGAACCCAGACCAGCGCCGTGCCGCCGAAGGGAACGACGGAGAGCACCGCCGCAATGACCCCGAATACGACCGGTCCGGTGAGCCCGACCACCGCGAAGCCGATGGCTAGCAGCATGCCCTGGACCGCAGCGGTGACGACCGTGCCCAGCACCACCGCATGGGTGACGGCGCCGAGCCGTTCCCGCAGTTCATCGCGCCGCAATGGCTCGAGCGGCACGATGCTGATTGCTGCATGTGCCATGCCGCGGCCGTCGCGGATGAAGAAGAACAGCAGGAACAGCATCACGGTGAAATTCAGGACAGTGCCGAGCGCGCCGAGCAGCGCCGAGCCGCCGAAACCGGCGAGTTGCTGCAGCAGCTTTTTTGCGCCCTCGACCAGCCAGGCCTGGGATTCAGCCGTGCTGATCGTCGTGTACCGGTCGAGCCAGTCGAGCACGCGCCCGAGCACCGGCAGGTCGGTGAACTCGAGGAATCCGCGCCCCTGATGGAGTTCCAGCCATTGCTGCAGAATGCCCGCGAGATCGGCGGCCTGGTGCGCGAACGCGACGGCAATCGCAGCCATCGGGCCGACGAACATCAGCAGGACCGCGATTGTCAGCAGACCGGCGGCGATCGAATCGCGGCCGCGAAGCCAGCCGGTGAGACGCGCATGCGCGGGCTGCAGCAGGAAGCCAAGGAAAGTCGCCCAGGCCAGCGGCGCAAAGAAGGGCTCGAGAATCTGATACATCAGGGCCGCGAGCACCGCGAGGCTCGCAATCGCAAGCACACGCTCGTAGAACCGCCGGTCGCTGGATTCGTTCATGCGCGATGACACTAGAGTGCCGCGCGGATGCGCGCGGCATGCTCCGCAAGCACGGCGGGATCCGCCGCATTCGCGGCGTGGATGCCGAGATCCTTGCCCGCGTAGCGCGGAACGACATGGAAGTGAAGGTGAAACACGCTCTGCCCCGCTGCGGCGCCATTCAGTTGCGCAATCATGATGCCCGGCGGATCGAAGGCCTTCTTTACTGCGCGCGCGACCCGCTGGGCGGTGCGGATCGCGGCCGCGGCGGCATCCGGAGACGTCGAGAAGATGTCCGTGCCGGCCGCCTTCGGCACTACCAGTGTATGACCACTGGCCTGCGGCATGATGTCCATGAAAGCGAGGGTATCTGCATCCTCGTAAACGCGGTGGCAGGGAATTTCGCCGCGGATGATGCGCGCGAAGATATTGTCCGGGTCATAGTCCATCGAGGCGCTCCGGTTCCAGTTCTATCGTGAGCAGGCAGTGATCGGGCCAGCGCTGACCTTTCGGGTATTGCCAGACCTTATATGAGCCGGCCACCAGTGCCTGGGAAAGTTTCCGGCCCAGAACGAAGTAATCGATCGGCTGGCGCGGCGCATGGCCATTTCCACAGGCGACCGCGCCGCCGCCGCTGCCGGCGTTCATCAATTCCGCCCCGGGCGGATCGCCATCGTTGATCTCGGGCCAGATCGCGACGATGCGATCCTCGGAGTCACGGGCATCTCCCTGCTCGAGGTCAAAGCGCCGGTTGAAGTCGCCGACCACGGCGAACGCGTTGTTTGCACGTGCGCGCCGGTCGATCCAGTCCTCGAGCACCGGCACCTGGCGCTGGAGCTGCCGGCAGGCATCACGGGGATCGTTCAGCGGCTCGCTATTGCAGGCCGACTTCAGGTGCACGGCCAGCAGTCGTATGGCGCGGCTGGTGCCGGGATAGAGCGTCAGGTCGGCGCCGCGGCGCACGTAATCATCGAGGCCGAGCGGACGGTAGTCGCGGTCGCAGCGATGCGGAATGCCGCGCCGGACGCCGAAGCCGACGTTCTGCACGTTGTGCCGGCTCGTGAAGCAGAAGACGTAATCAGGGAACAGACGCTTTGCGACTTCGCGGCCGTCAATCTCCTGCAGTGCGACGACGTCGAGCCCCGCGCCGGCGGCAAAGCCGCGCAACCGCGCCAGGTCCTTCGCGCTCCAGCGCCCCTTCGGGACCAGGTCGCATGGAAACGTGCGGTCATCTCCGCCGGCGCGCCGGCCCTCGCCGAAGCAATTTCCGGCGAGCGCGTCGAATGTCTCGGGCGCGATCATCCACTCGAGATTCCAGGTTCCGATCCGTAGCCGGTCGGTTCCTTCGGCCGGTATCGCGAGCACCAGCGCGAAGGCAAGTGCTGCGAGTCGGATCATTCCCGGGCCATGCGCCGGTTGGCGACGAGATCCTGGACTACGGCCGGATCCGCCAGCGTCGAAATGTCGCCGAGCTGGTCATGCTCGTTCGCCGCAATCTTGCGCAGGATGCGCCGCATGATCTTGCCCGAGCGGGTCTTCGGGAGCGCGGGCGCCCACTGGATGAATTCAGGTTGTGCGATCGGGCCGATTTCCTTGCGCACCCACAGCGAAAGTTCCTTGCGCAGCGCATCAGACGGCAGCTCGTCCGTTTTCAGCGTGACATAGGCATAGAGGCCCTGGCCCTTGATCTCGTGCGGGAAGCCGACGACTGCAGCCTCGGCGACTTTCGGGTGCGCGACCAGGGCGCTTTCGACCTCGGCCGTGCCGATGCGGTGGCCGGAGACGTTGATCACGTCGTCCACGCGGCCGGTGATCCAGTAATACCCGTCCTCGTCGCGCCGCGCGCCGTCGCCGGTCAGGAACATGCCGGGATAGGTCTTGAAGTAGGTATCGATGTAACGTTGGTGGTCGCCATAAACAGTGCGCATCTGGCCAGGCCAGCTGTCGAGAATCACGAGATTGCCGTCGGCCACGCCCTCGAGTTCACGGCCATTACCGTCCACGAGCGCCGGACGCACGCCTGGCAGTGGCAACGTTGCCGAGCCGGCCTTCAGCGCGGTCGCGCCGGGCAGCGGCGAAATGAGTATTCCGCCGGTTTCCGTCTGCCACCAGGTGTCGACGATCGGGCAGCGTCCGTCGCCGACCACGCGGTAGTACCACTCCCAGGCCTCGGGGTTGATCGGTTCGCCGACCGAGCCAAGCAGCCGGAGGGACTTGCGCGAGCAGGCCTTTACCGGCGCGTCGCCATCGCGCATCAGCGCACGGATCGCGGTCGGCGCCGTGTAGAAGATCGTGACCTTGTGCTTGTCCACCACGCGCCAGAAACGCGATACATCCGGGTAATTCGGCACACCCTCGAACATCAGGCTGGTCGCGCCATTCGACAGTGGGCCGTACACGATATAGCTGTGCCCGGTGACCCATCCGACGTCGGCAGTGCACCAGTAGATATCGTTCTCGTGATAATCAAAGACGCAGGAGAACGTGAAATCGGCGTAGACGAGATAGCCGCCGCTCGTGTGCAGCACGCCCTTCGGCTTGCCGGTCGAACCCGAGGTGTAAAGGATGAACAGCGGATCCTCTGCATTCATGCGTTCCGGCTCACATACCGACGGCTGTGCGGCCGTCAGCTCGTGGTACCAGAGGTCGCGTCCGGCGACCCAGTTGACCGCAGCACCCGTCCGGCGGACGACGACGACATTCCTGACCGGCAATCCGCGGGAAGCGATGGCCGTATCAACATTGGCTTTGAGAGGTATCTTCTTCCCGCCGCGCACGCCCTCGTCGGCCGTGATCACGAACGTCGATTCGCAGTCATGGATGCGGCCGGCCAGCGATTCGGGAGAAAAACCGCCGAACACGACGGAGTGCACGGCGCCAATGCGCGCGCAGGCGAGCATGGCGACTGCCGCTTCGGGGATCATCGGCATGTAGATCGTCACGCGGTCGCCCCTGGCGACGCCCGTGGCACGCAGCGCATTGCCGAAGCGACAGACCTCGGCGTGCAGTTCGCTATAGCTGATGGCACGCGACTCCGCGGGATCGTCTCCCTCGAACAGGAGCGCGACCTTGCCGCCGCGGGTGGCAAGCTGGCGGTCGAGGCAGTTGACGGAGACGTTCAGCTCGCCGTCTTCAAACCAGCGGACCCGGAAATCGGAGAGGTTGAAGGACACATCCTTGATGCGTGTCGGAAACCGCATCCAGTCGATGCGTTTCGCAATGCGCGCCCAGAACCCCTCCGGGTCGCGCAGTGACTCCCGGTACATCGCGTCGTAGTCCGCGGCCTTGACCCGGGCGTCCCGGGCGAATGCCTCCGGGACTGGATGCTTGTGTACTTGCATAAGGAGTCATTCTAACGAACAGCGCACGCTGGCATTTGGCGGCACATTGACGCAGGTCAAGGCGGGGCCGCCGGCGGCAAGTAGGCTGGCGGCGGAGATCCAGGAGGCGTCATGAAGAGGATGTTGCCGTTATTTGTGCTGGTCTTCGGCGCCCAGGCCGCCGCCGGCGATGGGCTGGACACGCTCGTGACGGACGGCAAGGCGGCGCTCGACCTGCGCTACCGCTTCGAGAATGTCGAGCAGTCCGACAAACCCTCCACGGCCGGGGCCAATACGCTCCGGCTGCGACTGAACCTGGCGTCGGGCAGCGTCAACGGATTCTCCGGTTTTGCGGAGTTCGACCATGTGCAGGTGATTGGCGGAAACCATTACGACAGCACGCGAAATGGCCTGACGAACTACCCCGTCGTCGCGGATCCCGAGGGCACCGACCTCAATCAGGCGTATCTGCAGTACGCGGGCCCCGCTGGCACCACCGTTCGTCTCGGCCGCCAGCGCATCCGGCTGGACAACGAGCGGTTCATAGGCCCCTCTGCGTGGCGCCAGAACGAGCAGACTTACGATGCGTTTTCGCTTGAAACGAAAGCGCTGCCCGGCACTACGGTCACATACGCTTATATCGACGAGGTGCGGCGCGTATTCGGGCCGGACTCCGGTTCACCGCTGGAGACTTTCGACAGCGACAGTCATGTCCTGAACCTGAAGCTGACAAAACTCCCGGTCGGCGCGCTGACCCTGTACGGATATTTCCTGGATTTCGCCGATGCACCGCAATTGTCGGCGAATACCTATGGAGTCCGTTACGACGGCAGCCATGCGGCAGGGGAGAAAATGAAGTTCGGCTGGACGCTTGAGTACGCGCATCAACAGGACGCCGGCGACAATCCGGCCAGCATTGACGCGGACTACAACCTCATCGAACTCAGCCTGAAGGGCGCGGCTATCGGCGCCGTCGCCGGCTGGGAAGTATTGTCGGGTGAGCCCGGTACGTTCACGGCGACCACGAACCCGGCTTTCCAGACGCCACTTGCGACGCTGCACAAGTTCCAGGGCTGGGCCGACAAGTTCCTGACGACACCGAGTGCCGGCATCGAGGACCTGTACCTCGGGATCAATGGAAGCCTGGCGGGATTCAATGGCCTGGCCGTCTGGCATGACTTCAAGGCGGACGCGACCAGCCTGGACTACGGGACGGAACTCGACCTGTCGGTATCCAGGAAATTCGCGAAGCGCTACGAAGTGCTGGTGAAGTACGCCGACTATTCCGCGGATGGGCTGTTCACGGACACACGCAAATTCTGGCTGCAACTCGGCGCTACGTTCTGAAGGCCGCGCTTACAGCTCCGCTTGCTTGAAGGTATCGCAGGCCTCCAGCGTGCCATTGTCGAAACCGTTGCGGAACCAGCGCGCGCGCTGCTCCGAGCTGCCGTGCGTGAAAGAATCCGGGACGACCTGACCGCTGGCAGCTCGCTGCAGGCGGTCATCACCGACGGCGCTGGCAGCGCCGAGCGCTTCTTCGATATCTCCGGGCTCGAGGATTGCCGAGGTCTGCTCCGCGTGCCTTGCCCAGAGGCCGGCGTAGCAATCCGCCTGCAGTTCGAGCCGCACGCTCAGCTGATTGCCTTCTATTTCATCGACGCGTTGGCGCAGTTCCTGGATGCGTTGCGAAATGCCCATCAGGTTCTGCACGTGATGCCCCACTTCATGCGCGAGGACATAGGCCTGCGCGAAGTCGCCGCCTGCGCCGAGGCGCTGCTCCATCTCGTCAAAAAATGAAAGGTCGATGAATACGCGCTCGTCCGCCGGGCAGTAGAACGGACCCATCGCCGATTTGGCTAAACCGCAAGCGGAATCCACTGCGCCCGAGAACAGCACGAGTCTCGGTGCAGAATAGTTGCCTTGCATCTCCTTCATCACCGTGCCCCAGACATCCTCGGTGTCCGCGAGCACGACGGCGATGCGCTGGCGCCGCTCCGCCTCGGTCGCCGTTTCGACGTAGGGCTCCGAACCTGCGGGCCCCGATCCGACCTGTGACGTCTGCACGCCGCTCAGCAATACCGCCGGATCGACGCCGAAGTACATGCTGATCAGGTAGACGGCCACCAGCCCGATCCCGCCGATTCCGGCAGTGCGGCCGATGCGCATCCCGCGCCGGTCTTCGATGTTTTCGCTTTGCCTGCGGCCGCGCCAGAGCATCAGCCGAACACTCGCGGCAGGTAGTGGTCGATCAGCAGCGCCGCGAAAAGCAGCGCCAGGTAATTGATCGAATAACGGAAGGTGCGCATCGGCAGGTCAGCCCGATCGGAGGCACGAAGCGCCCAGGCGTAGCGCAGGAACACGCCGTCCAGCACCAATGCTGCCGCGAGGTACGGAAGACCGGCCATGCCGGTCAGGAACGGCATCACCGTCACGACCGTGAGCAGGATCGTGTAGTACCAGATGAACAGCTTGGTGTATTTGACGCCGTGCGAGACCGGCAGCATCGGGATGCCGACGCGCGCGTACTCATCTTTCCGCGCGATTGCGAGTGCCCAGAAATGCGGCGGCGTCCACGCGAAGATGATCAGGAACAGCAACAGCGCATTGGCATCGACCGCGCCGGTGACCGCGGTCCAGCCAAGCACGGGCGGTGCCGCGCCGGCCGCCCCGCCGATCACGATATTCTGCGGCGTCGCGCGCTTGAGCCAGACCGTGTAGACGACCGCGTAGCCGATCAGCGAGAAGAAACTGAGGATGGCCGTCAGCGCATTGACGAGCAACGCCAGTATCAGCATCGAACCTGCGCCGAGCACGAAGGCGAAGGCCAGCGCATAGGCTTCGGATACCGTGCCGCGCGGCAACGGGCGCAGGCGTGTGCGCGCCATTTCTGCATCGATGCGCCGGTCGAGCACGTGGTTGATGGCGGCGGCCGAGGCTGCAGCGAGCGCGATGCCGATCGTGCCCCAGACCAGCGCGCCCGCGGGCGGGAAGCCCGGCACGGCGAGGAACATGCCGACGATCGCGGTGAACATGATCAGCGAGACGACCCTGGGCTTGGTCAGCTCGAAATAATCCCGCACCCGGGCCCGGGCGAGCGGGGCGGCCGCGCTATTTGCGCTGTGTTCCGTGGTGCTCATTGGCGCAGGAAGATGCTACCAATTTCAAGGCTCCGGGGGCAGCCAATCCAGCGCCTGCAAGCCGTGATCTCAGGATCGCAGGCGGATCGTGCCACTTTCGGGGCGCGGCGCGAAGCAACGCAGCAGCGCGACCATCGCGAGCACGACTGCCGCAGCGCCCGCATTGTGCAGGGTGCCGAGCCAGAGCGGCCAGCCCTGCCAGATCAGATTCATGCCGATCAGCAGCTGCAGTATCACCGCGGCAAGCACGGCCGTTCCGGCTGCGCGCGTGAAGAAAGTCTGGCCGCGCCGCCAGACCCCCAGGACGAGCAATAACAATATGAGTGCCGTCAGGTAGGCGCCCAGCCGATGCGAATAATGAATGGCAACACGCGCGGGCGCGTCGAGCACGCCACCCTCGTAATCGATACCCAATCCCCGCCACAGCACGAAGGCATTCGAGAAATCCATGTCGGGCCAGAAACCTCCATGGCAGGCGGGGAAGTCCGCGCAGGCCGCGGCCGCATAATTGGTGCTGGTCCAGCCGCCGAGTGACACCTGCAGGACCACGACGAACATCGCCACGATCGCAAGATTTCGAACGGGCCGCTCCGCCGCTTTCAGTTCGCGCCGCTCCGGCGAAAGCGCCAGCCACCACAACAGGGACAGCGTTGCCAGGCCGCCCAGCAGATGCAGCGTGACGATCAGCGGCTTCAACAGAAGCGTCACCGTCCACATGCCGAGCAGCGCCTGCAGTACGACCAAAGCGACAATCAACAGGGGCAATACCCGCGGTTGCGCCGGGTCCCGCCGATTCCAGACCGAGAATGCCGCGAGACCCAGGATGAAGAGCCCGAGCGCCCCCACGATGTAGCGGTGCACCATCTCGTTGAGCGCTTTTTGATAGGCGCCGACGTCGCCGGCAATTTCGGCCACCTGCGACGGATGAACCTGGCCGTAGCAGCCGGGCCAGTCCGGGCAGCCGAGGCCAGCATTGGTCAGCCGCACCCAGGCGCCGACCACGACCACGATCGCGCAGAGCAAGGTCGCGACCAGCGCGGCGCGGCGAAACCACTTGAGCTTTGGGCTCATGTGCGAACTCTAGCCGATACTCGACAGGCGCAGCAGCCGTTCGAGGTCCTTGAGGAGCCCACGCAAGTCACCGCTTGCCCGGTGGCGCATCATCAGGTTGCCGAGCGGATCGACGACATAGATGGAGGCAACGCCATAGGGCGCGCGCGGGAACAACGCCAGCAGCGACGCTCCTTCGGCTCCCGCGGCGCCCAGCACCAGCAGGTCCTCATCCCCGGGACCGGGAAACCCCGGGGCGCAGCAATCGCCCGTGTGCAACAGCACCCGTTGCACACGGGTCGCGTCCTTGCCCAGCGCAAGCCGCACGCGGGCAAGTTCCGCCAGCGCCTTCGTGCAGGCTTCGGCGCAGGAATCCCCGGCCAGATAGACGAGCGACCAGGAGCCGCGCAGCACATCGGGCGACGCCGTACCGCCTTCGGGCAGGCTCAGGGCGATGGCAGGCAGCGGCCGCGGCGGATCGATGAGTTCCCCGTTCGTGGCGACGGTGGGGTGCCATGCGGAGGAATTGTAGATCCAGACGGCCGCCGCGAACGGCAGCAGAAACAGCGCCGCCAGCATCAGGAAAGTGCGGCGGCCGGACCGGCGCCTCGCGGCAGCGTCCGTCATGGGACTTCTCCGCTGCGGCGCATGCCGAGCACAAACCAGATCGCGACGGCTGTGGCCGCGAAAGCGAACCACTGGATCGCGTAGCCGAGATGGCGCACGTAAGTCGTGCCCCGTACCTGCCAGTTGCGTACATAGCCGTCGGCGTCCTGCGGATCGAGCAGTATCAGCTGCGGATGCAGATCGCGGCCGAGCAGGCTTGCAAGCTCATTCATCTCCGGGAAGCTGGTCAGGCGCGGCCAGCCGCTGCCGGCCTGTCCCTTCAGCCGGATCGCCGGGTGCGGCAGCTGGTCCATGCGCCCAGCCACCATGCGCGATGTTCCTGAGACCGTGACATCGGGCAGGGCCTCGCGGGTCGCGCCGAGCGGCACCCAGCCGCGATCGACGAGCACGGCATTGCCGTCCGACAGCAAGAGCGGCGTCAGCACATGGAACCCGGCCACGCCGGATTCACTCATGTTGTCGAGCAGGAACTGGTGTTCGGAATCGTAGCTGCCATTCGCGGTCACGCGCTGGTAGCGCGGCACGGCAATGGCAGCGGGCGGCAGCGGCAGGGGCGGTTCTGCGCGCATGAATTCCGCATCGAGGGCCTGTTTTTCTGCGGCGCGGCCGAGTTGCCAGTTTCCGAGCATGATGAACAGCAGCACCGCGGCAGCTGTCACGGCCGTCGCGACAGGGCGCAATTCAAATCGCAGTCGGTACAGCTTCAGCACCGGGCTATACTTCCGCATCCGAACAAGCCCTGGGGCCGTCCATGTCTTGGGTCAAGTGGCTGGTACTGGTCATCTTCTTCGCGATCGTCCTGAGCCTGGCTTCGGCCATGCTGCACCTGGTGCACGACTACAGGGGAGAGTCCAAGCGCATGGTGCGGGCACTCACATGGCGCATCGGGCTGTCCATCACGCTGTTCATCGTTCTCTGGGCGACCTGGAAGCTCGGCTGGATCGAACCGCGCGGCATGAATAACTAGAGCGCACGGATCGACGGCAGGTTGCGCCAACGGCCTTCGACATCCATGCCGAAGCCGAACACAAACCGGTCGGGCACGCGCACGCCAATGAAATCCGCAGTGATCGCGGCAGCCTGATTGCGTTCCTTGAATGCGAATGCCGCGGTCAGCACCTCGATCGCGCCCTGTTCGAGCAAGCGCTGCCGGATCGTCGCGAGCGTGCGCCCCTCGTCCAGGATGTCATCCAGCAGCAAGACGGTGCGGCCCTTGACGGGTTCCTGTGGGCCTGCGATCCAGACCAGTTCACCGCCCTGCGTGTCCGCGCCGTAGCGGCGCACGTGCACATAGCTGCATTCCAGCGAAAACCCGAGCCTCGGCAGCAGCTGGCCCGCGAATACCAGGCCGCCATTCATCACGGTGATGACCAGCGGATCGCTGTGGGCAAGCCTGGCGGTGATCTCGCGCGCCAGGCGATCGAGGGCGGCCTGGATTGCGGCGGCGGGGACGATCTCATCGGAGTTTGGCAGGGCTTCGTTCATCCGTGAATCTTACCTGTGCCGGGAGCACGGCGACGCATGACCTGACTTGCGATCAGTCGAGATGGCGCTCGATCTTCCGGAACAGGTCCACGCGGTCCACCAGGTCGGTCAGCCAGTCGAGCTGGTCTGATTCAAGCACCAGCACGGGCGAAAGGTCGTAGCGCCTGAACCAGTCCTCGTAGAGGCGGTTCAGCTTTCGCAGGTAGGCGACCGGGATGTCGTTCTCCATCGCGCGGCCGCGCAGCTTGATGCGCTTGCGCAGCGTGCGCACCGGGCAGCGCAGGTAGATCATGAGGTCGGGCGGCCGCAGCGTCGCGCTGATTGACTGGTAGAGCTGCCAGTAGAGCTTGAAGTCGCGCGCATCGATATGGTGCTGGCGGTAGAGATTGCGCGCGAAGATCTCCGCGTCCTCGTAGATCGTGCGGTCCTGGATCACCGTGCCGGGCTCGTCCTGTAGCTCGAGGTGCAGCCGGAACTTGTGCGTCAGGAAGTAGACCTGGGACCGGTAGGCCCAGGTCTTCATGTCGGCGTAGAAATCCGCGAGATATGGATTCTGGTCGTTCGGCTCGTAGAAGGGCTTGATTTCGTAGCGCCGGCACAGGAATTGCGTCAGCTCGGTCTTGCCCGCGCCGATATTGCCGGCGATCGCGATGAAGCGCTTGCCTGCTACTGGCGCAGCCCCTACCGCAGCAGCTCCCACGGTGGGGTCCTACAACCAGTAGACGAAGATGAAGAGCCCGAGCCAGACCACGTCGACGAAGTGCCAGTACCAGGCGACCGCCTCGAAGGCGAAATGCTGGCGCGGCGTGAAGTGGCCCTTCAGGCAGCGCAGCCAGATCACGACCAGCATGATTGCGCCGACCGTGACGTGCAGTCCGTGGAATCCGGTCAGCATGAAGAAAGTCGAGCCGTAGATGCCGGTGCCGAGCTGCAGGCCGAGTTCGTGGTAGGCGTGGCCGTATTCCTTGGCCTGGACGCCGAGGAACGTGAAACCCAGCAGGAAAGTCAGCGCGAGAAAGATCTTCAACATGCCGCGGTTGCCCATCTTCATCGCGTGGTGGGCAATCGTGATTGTGAGACCCGAGGTCAGCAGCAGGGCCGTATTGACGGCCGGCAGGCCGAATGCGGGGATGATCTCGTAGCTGCCATCGTCGCGTGGACTCAAGGCGCCCGGCCCGTTGCTGGGCCAGGCCGGGTCGAAGCCCGGCCACAACAGGCCGGTGACGGCCTTTTCGCCGGCGCCGCCGAGCCAGGGCACCGACAACTGCCGCGCATAGAACAAGGCGCCGAAGAATGCCGCGAAGAACATGACTTCGGAGAAGATGAACCACATCATGCCCATGCGGAAGGAACGATCGACCTGCTCGTTGTAGAGACCCGCCTGGTTCTCGCGGATGACCTCGCCGAACCAGAAGAAGAACAGGGCGCAGAGCAGCAGGAAGCCGGCGCCCAGCACCCAGGCGCCGACGCTCGCGCCATTGAGTGTCGCGGCTGCTCCCGCCATCAGCACAAAAAGCGACGCCGATCCGAAGAAGGGCAGCCGGCTGCCGTGAGGGAAATAGTACTGGCTGGTCTGCTTGGCTTGTTCCATCTGCTCCCTATCCCTTGCCGCCGGCCACGCGCGTCACGTCGTAAAACGCATAGGACAGCGTGAGTCGGTCAATGCCTGGCGGCAGCTCCCGGTCAACAATGAATCTCACCCGCAAGT
Source organism: Steroidobacteraceae bacterium (assembly GCA_036824505.1). Lineage (GTDB taxonomy): Bacteria > Pseudomonadota > Gammaproteobacteria > Steroidobacterales > Steroidobacteraceae > SCUD01. Next base: position 55,312 of record DAITAA010000017.1, on the reverse strand, counting down.
CGCGCTTCTCATCGCGCTCAAATCGCTGCGGCGTGAAACAGAAGCATTCCGTCTTGCGAAAATACCGGGCGGCGCGCAATGGCGTGACGCTCGGCACGGCCTGGCCCGTTGTTTCGCGCCCCGCGAGATTGTGTGCGGAATAGCGCGCCTCGTAGAGCCGGCCTGGGTGCACTTCCATCGACGCGAGCACCGGCGCGAATTCCCACTGCCCGCTGTCGGGCACCGAGGCGGTGAATTCGACGACGACGGTGCGGTTCATGTCCGGCGCCGAAGCATCAGCTGTCGCGGCACGGCTTAATTGGTCACGTGTTCCGATACCCGTGACTTCGCAGAACACGCTGTAGAGCGGCACCAGCGCAAATCCGAAGGCGAAACTGCCCGCCGCCATCAGCACGAGCCTGCCCACGAGACCACGGTTCGATTTGTGGGGCGGCAATTCCATCAGCCGACTTCCAGCAAGCGGATCAGGACGTAGGCGCACCAGACCGTAAACGAGGCGACGCCGAGCGCGATCGCGAGCCGCAGGTTGGAGGCGCGCTGACTCAATGGAGCTCCGGCGCCTTTTCGAAGGTGTGGTAGGGCGCGGGCGAGGGCACGGTCCACTCGAGGCCGTGCGGCCAGTCCCATACGCCCGCAGAAACGCGCTGTCCGCCCTTGACGCACTTGATGATCAGCCAGACGAACAGCAGCTGCGACAGTCCGAAGCCGAAGGCACCGATCGAGGAGACCATGTTCCAGTCGGCGAACTGCATCGGGTAGTCCGGTATACGGCGCTGCATGCCGGCGAGGCCGAGGAAGTGCTGCGGGAAGAACAGCACGTTGACGAAGATCGCGGTCAGCCAGAAATGCCACTTCGCGAGCACCATGTCGTACATGTGGCCGGTCCATTTCGGCATCCAGTAGTAGACCGCGGCCATGATGGCGAACACGGCGCCCGGCACCAGCACGTAGTGGAAGTGCGCGACCACGAAGTAGGTGTCGTGATACTGGAAATCCGCCGGCGCGATCGCGAGCATCAGCCCCGAGAAACCGCCGATCGTGAACAGGAACAGGAAGGCGAGCGCAAACAGCATCGGCGGTTCGAAACTGAGCGATCCGCGCCACATGGTCGTGGTCCAGTTGAAGACCTTCACGCCGGTCGGCACCGCGATCAGCATCGTGGACAGCGTAAAGAAGAGCTGCCCGGCCAGCGGCATGCCGACCGTAAACATGTGGTGCGCCCAGACGATGAATGACAGGAAGGCGATCGACGCGATCGCGTAGACCATCGCCTCGTAGCCGAAGATAGGCTTCCTGGAGAATGTCGGGATGATCTCCGAGACGATCCCGAACGCCGGCAGGATCATGATGTAGACCTCGGGGTGCCCGAAGAACCAGAACACGTGCTGGAACAGCACCGGGTCGCCACCGCCCGCGGCATTGAAGAAACTGGTGTGGAAGTAATAGTCGGTCAGCAGCATCGTCACGCCGCCCGCGAACACCGGCATCACCGCGATCAGCAAGTAAGCGGTGATCAGCCACGACCACGAGAACAGCGGCATCTTGAGGAGCGTCATGCCCGGTGCGCGCATGTTGACGATCGTCACGATGACGTTGATGGCGCCCATGATCGACGAGGCGCCCATCAGGTGGATCGCAAACACGGCCATCGGGAATGCGCTTCCGGTCTGCAGCACGAGCGGCGGGTAAAGCGTCCAGCCCGCAGCCGGCGCGCCGCCCGGCACGAAGAATGTCGAGATCAGCAGCAGGAATGCGAAGAACAGGAGCCAGAAGCTGAACAGGTTCATGCGCGGCAGCGCCATGTCGGCCGCCCCGATTTGCAGCGGAATCATCCAGTTGGCAAGGCCGACGGTTGCCGGCATCACGGCGCCGAACACCATCACCAGCGCATGCACCGTCGTCAGCTGGTTGAAGAACCCGGGGTCGACGAGTTGCAGGCCGGGCTGGAACAGCTCGGCGCGGATCAGGAGCGCCATCAAGCCGCCGATCAGGAACATCGCGAGCGAGAACACCAGGTACATCGTGCCGATGTCCTTGTGATTCGTCGTCGTCAGCCAGCGGGTGAGCCCCTGCGGACGTCCGTCGTGGTGATCCATGTGGCCCGAGGCCTCGGTTCCGTGGGCCTTGCTCATAACTGCGCCGCCTTCTGTTCCTCGAGCCAGGCTTCGAATTCCGCCTTCGGCTTCGCGACGACGACGATCGGCATGAAGCCGTGATCGGCGCCGCAGAGTTCCGCGCATTTGCCGCGGTAGGTCCCGGGCTTGTCCTCATCCACCGATATCCACATCTCGTTCATGAAGCCGGGTATCGCGTCGCGCTTCATGCCGAAGTCGGGGACCCACCAGGCGTGGATCACGTCATTGGCGGTCAGCAGCAGGCGGATCTTCGTGCCGGTCGGCACGACCAGCGGATGGTCCACCTCGAGGAGGTAATTCTCAACCGTGGCCGGGTCGATGCCCGAGCCGCGCTGGCGCGCGAGATCACTCGATCGGGCGAGGCGGCTGTAGAAGGACACGCCCTTGCCCAGGTATTCGTACTGCCAGTACCACTGGTAACCGGTGACCTTGACGGTGAGCCCCGAGCCGCTCATGTCCTCGATCTTGATCAGCTTCTCGACCGAGGGGATCGCCATCGCGATCAGGATGATCGTCGGCACCAGGGTCCAGGCCGCTTCGAGCCGCGCATTGTGCAGCAACTTGGTATCGGCAACGGCGCCCTTTGACTTCCGGAACCTCACCATCGCGAAGATCATGGCGCCAAAGGTCACGACAGCGATGGCGAGGCAGATCCACAACATGATCATGTGCATGTCGTAGATTTCGCGGGACAGCACGCTGACGCCTTTCGGCATGTTCAGCAGGCTCCAGTCCGCGCGCGCAGGCAGGGCGGTGAACGCCGCAAGGACGAAGGCTCCGGCCGGCAGCTTCGAGTTCCGCTTTACGATGGACACCGGGACTCCCTTGATGGCGGCCAGCGTATAGCGGGCTCACGGCCCGCGCATCCTAAGGGACGCGGCAAGCAGCCGCAACGGGATTTTCCCCTTGTAATCCAAAAGGATGCGGCCGGGCAGCAAACGGTCAAATGGGCCGCAGCATGGCGGCACCCGGAAGCGCCCCTGCTGATTCGTCGAGGCCCGGATGCGGCATCCAGGGAACGATGCCGAGGCAGGGGGCGGAGATCTTTTCGGTGAGCGTGGCGATATTGGCGTCGCGACGCGCAAACGCCGGATCGATGCAGTTTCCGATCCAGCCGGCGAGCACATAGCCGCGCGCGGTGATCGCCTCAACGGTCAGCAGCGCGTGATTGAGGCAGCCGAGACGCAGGCCGACGACCAGCAGCAATTCCATGCCGAGCAGTCCCGGAAGTTCGGCGAACGACCTGTGCGCATCCAGCGGCACGAGAAAACCGCCGGCGCCTTCGGCGAGCACGACATCTGCCGAGGCCCGGAGAAATTCAAGCGCCTTGACGATGCGGTCGGTGTCGATCACGACACCCGCCTCCGCGGCCGCGATGTGCGGTGCGATCGCAGGCGTAAACAACCAGGGATTCACGAGCGCATACGGATGCTGCACGCTCGATTCCGCTTGCAGCAGCAGCGCGTCTTTATTGGCCGGCCCTTCGGGCCCTGCAACCGCGCCGGCCGCGACGGGCTTCATGCCCGCGACCGTGATGCCGGATTGACGCAAGCGACGCAGCAGCGCCGCGGTGATGAGCGTCTTGCCGACGCCCGTATCGGTGCCAGTGACAAAATAATCGCGCCGCTTGCCGGCCCGCATCGTCTAGCGCGCGCGCACGCGCGCACCGTCCCCGAGTTCGCGGTCCGGGTGCACGATCAAACGATCATTCGCCTGCAGACCCTCGAGTATCTCGACGAGCCCGCCGCCCTGCAGGCCGGTTCGCACCGGCGTCAGGCGGGCGCGACTGCCGTCGAAGCGGAACACGGCCTCGCCATCGTCATGGCGGAATACGGCGCTGGCGGGCGCGCGCAGCACATCCGCGGCCTCGTGCAGCACGAATCGCGCGTTGACCCGATAGGCTTCCCCGAGCCGCGGCCACTCATCCCGCGGGCTGGTGATTTCGACCAGCACCCAGACACGCTGCTCCTCCACGCCGAGCGCGGAGAACTTGGTGAAGCCACCCGGTTCGACCCGGCGCACCCGGCCGAGCAGCGGCCGGGGTTCGCCCCAGCGCAGCAGTTCGACACGCATGCCTTCACGAAGCCGCACGGCGTCGGCAGACAGGACGTCAACCTCCACTTCCATCGTGGCCGGATCGCCGATCTCGATCAGCGGCTCGCCGATCTGCACGGGGCGCGCGCTTTCGTAATGGCGCCGCAGCACGATGCCGGCAACCGGAGCCCGCAGCTCGAGCGCCGCTTCATATGGCTGCTCACCGCTGTCGCGGGCCAGGATCGCCTGCGCAGCCTGCACTTCATGCACGGCGGTGGCCTCGCGAAAGCGCGCACTTGCGGCTTCGCGTTCGCCGCGCAGACGCGCGGTTTCGGCGCGTTCGGCAGCCTCGGTCGCAACCAGATTGTTGAGCTCGAGGGCTCGTTGGCGCTCGGCCTCGCTACGCAGCTGCTGTGCGACGGCCGCCGCCGCCTTGGCCTCTTCCCGCGCAGCTCCCAGGCGGGCGCGCGCGGCAGCAAGGCCAGCCCTGGCTTCTTCGCGGCTGCGCGCATCGAGCGCCGGGGCCGTGACGGGATCCAGCACCACGAGAATCTGGCCGGCCTTGATTGCGTCGCCGGGCTCGAGCTGCATGCGGCGTGCCATGGCCGCCATGGGCGCGGCGATCACGTAGCGATCGTGCAGGCGCGTACGGCCCTCGGCATCCACGGTCTCGCGAATCGGCCCGCGGTCGACGGTGCCGCTGTCCACGAGCTGCGCAGCCGGCCAGAAAGTGACGGCCAGCAGGATCAGGACGATCAGGCCGGCGGCCGCATAGCGGATCCTGCGTGGGTCAATGCGCATGGCCGGACTCTCCGCTTGTTTTCATTCCGCGGCCTTCAGCACGGCCACGAGGTCAAGTTCATCGAGGCGGCGCCGCACCAGCAGCCCCGAGAGCGCGGTCGCGGCGAGCACTGCCAGCCCGGCGAATGCCAGGCCAGATGGCGCGACCGCGAGCGGGACGCGATAAAGATCCGACTCGAACCCGGTGACCAGGACGGCAGCCATGCCGTAGCCAAGCACGAAGCCCGGCAGCAGCGCAAGAAAGGTCAGCATGAACAATTCGCCCAAGAGCAGCGCGCGCACCTCGCCGCGCGTGTAACCGAGCACCCGCAAACTGGCAAGTTCGCGGCCGCGTTCGGCCAGGGTGATGCGCGAGGCATTGTAGACGACGCCGACGGCGATGCTGCCGGCCATCAGCGTCACGATCAGCGTGAACTTCAGGATGCCCTCGGCCATCGTGTCGCGGAAACTCTGGATCATCGCCGTGCGATCGATCACCGACGCCACGCGCGGCAAGCCGCGCAATTCCCGCAGGACTTCCTGCCTGGCTCCCGGCAGCAGCGCAAGCCAGGCGCCGGAAATCGTTGCGCCCTCGTCGAGCAGGCGGTTCACAACCTCGCGCCGCGCGTAAGCGCCGACTCCGAGGTACTCGCGAACCGTGCCCGCCACCGGCACGAGCAGAGTGCGGCGGTGGCCTTCGAGGAACTCGACTTCGATTTGCCCGCCCGGCCGGACATGCAGGAGGTCGGCCAGGTAGTCGGTCAGCAGCAGGCCATTGGGCGGCAACTCGGCAGGTCGCAGCCGATCGTCGAGCACGCGCTTGAGATCGGCGCCGGTCGGCAGACCCTGCAGGCTCGTCCGGTACTCGCGGTGGCCATTACGCAGGCGCACGGCGGCGTAGCGGAAGGGCTCGACCGCACGAACGCCTTGTAAGGCGGCGAGCTCCTCGGCTGCGCGCGCAGAGGTGGGCTCGGCGAATGTGACGGCCAGATCGTCTCGTTGCGCGAATCCGAATTGCACGTCGACCATCTCGTCGATCGCGCCGGACTGGAAGCGCGACATGACCATGATGCCGATGCCGAAGCCGATGCCGAGCACCGACATCAGCGACCGCAGCGGCCGTCGTTCCAGGCTGCGCAGGACCATGCGGGCGGTCGGGTCGAGCAGCGCCCCAAGCCCGAGGCGCTCGGTCAACGTGCGGCGGAAGACCGCCGGCGCCTCGGGGCGCATCGCTTCGGCTGGCGAAAGCAGGAATGCGCGGCGCAGGCCGCCAAATGTGCCAAGCGCCGCGGTCGCGAGCGCGAACCCGAAGGCGAGCGCCACGACCGGGACCGGCAGTGACCACTCGAGGAACGGAAAGCGATAGAAATCCATGTAAATGCCCGCCATCCAGCGCCCCAGCCATGCGCCGAGGGCGAGACCGGGCAGCACGCCGGCGCTGACCAGCAGCAGCACGAGTTCCGCGTAGTGCCGGCCGATCTCCCAGCGGCTGTAGCCATAGGCCTTGAGCACCGCGATCTGCCCGCGCTGCGTGTCGACGAGCCGGCTGGTCACGACATTCAGCAGGAAGGCGACCACGCCCACGAATATGGCCGTGAAAAGGTAGGTCATCACGCGCAACTGGCTGAGTTCCTCGTCGAGGAACCGGTGTGAGGTCTGCAGGTCGCGCCCATGCGCGCCTGCGCCGCCGTAGGGTGCGAGCAGGGCGTCGAGCGCATCGATGACATCGGCCTCTCGCGCCTCGCGGGTCAGCGTGATCGCGACATCGTTGAATGCGCCGTCCATGTCGAAGGCCATCGCCAGCGGATCACGCGGCATCCACAGCACCGCGAAGCGCTTGAAGTCCGGAAAGTAATCGCCGGGGCGGATCTGGTAGACGAATTCCGGCGACAGCCCGACACCGCTGATCAGCAGCGCCTGCCGGCGGCCGTTCAGTATCGCGACCAGGCTGTCGCCCATGCGCAAACCGTGCGCTTCGGCGAAGGCCTCGCTGACCACCGCCTCGTCATCTGCCTGTGGCAGGCGCCCTTCCCGCAAGTACAGGCCGTTCAGTCCGGGATCGCCGGGTCCGGGAAGCGAAACGATCTGCCCGGTCACGGGCTCGTCGTAGCCTTCCACTTCCAGGTTGGCGAACCCGGTCACGCGCGGTTGGACCTCGCGCACGCCGGGAATCCCGCGTACCGCCTCGACCAGCGTCAGCGGCGCGCGCTTGGCGGTAGCGAACACTTCTGCGAATCGGTATTCGTCATAGAACAGTGCCCGCGTGTCCGACAACGCATGGTAATTGCTGAGCGCCATGACCATCGTGCCGATGCCGCCGACCATGACGAGCGCGATGGCCGCCATCTGTCCGCGCAGCTGGCGCAGGTCGCGAAGCAGCTTGCGATGCAGCACGCTCACCAGCGCAGCCCTGCGGCCGCGAGGCGCGTGGCGTTGCGCTCCTCGCCCGCGATTCGCCCGTCACTCAGGCGAATGACCCTGTCCGCCATGCCCGCAATCACGACGTTGTGGGTGATCACGACAGTCAGCGCGCCGGTTTGCGCGTTGACGCGCTCGAGCGCCTGCAGCACCAGCACGCCGGTTGCCGAGTCGAGCGCGCCGGTCGGTTCATCGCAAAGCAGGACATCCGGCCGCTTGGCGATGGCCCGCGCGATCGCGATGCGCTGCTGCTCGCCGCCCGAGAGCTGGGCCGGAAAATGGTCCATGCGGTCCTCGAGCCCGACCAGCGCGAGCGCCGCCTCCGGTGTCATGGGATCGGAGGCGATCTCGGTGACCAGTGCCACATTCTCGCGCGCGGTGAGGCTCGGAATCAGGTTGTAGAACTGGAATACGAAGCCGACGTGCTCGCGGCGGAAGCGGGTCAGTTCCTCGTCGCCGGCGCCGGTGAGCGGATGACCACGGCACTCCACCACGCCCGTCGTCGGAGCATCGAGGCCGCCCAGGATGTTCAGCAGGGTCGACTTGCCGCTTCCGGACGCACCCAGCAGCACGACAAATTCCCTGGCGAACAGGTCGAGATCCACGCCGCGCAGCGCGTGCACCTCGACCTCGCCCATCCGATAGACCTTGGTCAGGCCTCGTGCGCGAAATACCGGCGAAGTGTCCTCGGCATGGGCGGTGAGGATGGCTGGCACCCGGACATTCTAGTCGTGCCGGTCAACCCGGGTCCTGTCCGCGGCGCCCGATCGCGCCGATCGGGACGGCGTACTCGCCATCACGCTCCGCATCCGGGCGCTCGACGGCACCCCAGGCCTGCCCGAACACGACTTCGTAGCTTGCGGGCAGCTTTCCTTCATGACGATGGCGTTCGTAGATCTGTTCCACCGTGCGCATCGTCTGCCTGCCCGTCAGGCCGCGCGGCCGGCCGGTCGTTGCGTTGCGCGCGCCTATCGCCTTCAAGTCGCGCATCAATGAGTGAACGTCCGGATAGGTCAGCGTGTAACGCACGACGTCGAGCACCGGTTCGACGAGGCCTGCCCGTACGAGGCCGTCCCCGATGTCGTGCATGTCGGTGAACGGGATCACGTGCGTGTAGTCGTCAGCCTCATGCCAGGCTTCGTGCAACTCGATCAGGGTGTCCGGCCCGAGGGTCGTGAATGTCAGGAGCCCGCGTGGCCGCAATACGCGCGCGATCTCGGCGAAAGCGGCATCGAGGTCATCGCACCACGGCAGCATCAGGTTGCTGTACAGCAGATCAACGCTGGCATCGGGCAATGGCAGCTTGAGCGCGTCGGCGCAGAGCCGCTCGACGCGCGCGGATTCGTCATGCCGGGCGGCTTCACGCAGCATGCCTGGCGCGAAATCCACGGCGATGACACGGGCCTGCGGCCAGCGTGCGGCGAGTGCGCGGGCGGCGTGGCCGGTGCCGCAGCCCAGGTCGAGCACCGTGTCCGGCTCGAAGGCGATCCAGTCGAGGCGCTCGATGAGCTGCTCACGGACGCGGGCCTGGAGGACGGCGGACTCATCATAGCTCGCGCTCGCCTTCCCAAAATTCCTGCGGATGGCGATGCGATCCAGCGCGCCGGTACCCGAATGGAGCGATTGCTTCGCATCGCTCATTCGGGTTGAAGGACCTCGGCCAGCGCGGCAACCAGGCCTTCAACATCTTCATCGCGATGGGCGGCGGAAAGTGTGATGCGCAGGCGGGAAGTGTCCACGGGCACCGTCGGCGGGCGGATCGCCGCAACGAAGAAGCCGCGTTCGAGGAGTGCGTTGCTGGCTCGCATGGCTGAATCCGCGCTGCCCAGCAGTATGGGCTGGATCGGCGTCTCCGATATACCAAGCGGAATGCCGGCGGTGCGCGCGAGTTCCCGGAAGCGGCGCGTCAGTGCAAGCACGCGTTCGCGCCGCCAGGCTTCAACGATCGAGACGGCGAGCGCCGCGCGCGTCGCAGCCGCAACGGCCGGTGGCAGTGCAGTCGTATAAATGTAGGTGCGGGCGCGCTGAATCAGTGTTTCGATCAGGTCTTCGCTGCCGGCGACGAATGCGCCGAAGGTCCCGAAGGCCTTGCCGAAGGTACCGACCAGCGTCGGCACTTCCACGGGCGAAAGTCCGAAGTGCTCAAGAGAGCCGCGGCCGGTTGTGCCGATCACGCCGAGGCCGTGCGCGTCATCCACGGCGAGGAATGCACCGTATCTTGAACAAGCGGCCGCAAGCGCCGGCAGGGGCGCGAGGTCGCCATCCATGCTGAAGACGCCATCGGTCAGTACCAGCGCCGTGCCGGATTCCTGCGCAGCAAGCTGTTGCTCGAGCGCGGCGACATCGCCGTGCGGGTAACGCTGGAGCTTCGCGCCGGAAAGGCGGCCGCCATCGATCAGCGATGCGTGATTCAGTTGGTCGCCGTAGACCGTGGCGTGGCGTCCGGCGACTGCGCGGGCGAGCCCCAGATTCGCCATGTAGCCGGTGGAAAAGACAATTGCCCGCTCGCGCCCGGTGTAGCCGGCGAGTTCCTGCTCGAGCGCTTCGTGCTCCGCCTGATGTCCGGTGACCAGGTGGGAGGCGCAGGCGCCGACCCCGTGCATCCGTGCGGCGTCGATGAATGCCTCGACTACCTGTGGATGCGTGGCGAGGCCAAGATAGTCGTTGCTGCAGAAATCGACGCAGGGCTGGCCATCGAGCTCGATGTCCGCGGTTCCGGGCGCGCCGCGGCGCACGGTGCGTCGCCTCCGCTTCAGGGCGCGGGTCTCGAGTTCCACGAGCGCCGGCCGGAGCGCAACAGGTTCGGCGGCCACGATCAACTGGTCGCGGCGGAGGGTTCCGGCCGGATTCCGAGCCGCCCGAACAACGCATGATCGCTCGCCGAGTCCGGATTGCCGGTGGTCAGGAGTTTCTCGCCGTAGAAGATCGAATTGGCACCGGCCAGGAAGCAGAGCGCCTGCATCTCGTCGCTCATCGCGCTGCGCCCCGCCGACAGGCGCACGTGCGCGCGCGGCATCAGTATCCGGGCAAGCGCGATGATCCGCACGAATTCGATGGGATCCAGCGGTGCGGTGCCTGCGAGCGGCGTTCCCTCGACCTGCACCAGGTTGTTGATCGGCACGCTCTCGGGATGGGGGTCGAGCGTCGCAAGCGTGTGCAGCAAGGCGACGCGATCGGATGCGTTCTCGCCCATGCCGAGGATTCCGCCGCAGCAGACGTGGATGCCCGCATCGCGCACTGCGGCAAGAGTATCGAGGCGATCCTGGTAAGTCCGCGTCGTGATGATCTCGCCGTAGAAGTTCTCGGAGGTGTCGAGATTGTGGTTGTAATAGTCGAGCCCTGCGTCCTTCAGCCGCTGCGCCTGCGCAGCTGTCAGCATCCCGAGCGTCGCGCAGGTCTCGAGCCCCAGGTCACGCACGCCGCTCACCATCTCGGCGACGGCGTCGAGATCGCGATCCTTCGGGCTGCGCCAGGCCGCGCCCATGCAGAAGCGGGTGGCGCCATTCGCCTTGGCTGCGCGGGCGCGCTCAATCACGGTGCCGGGGTCCATCAATGATTCGCGCTCGAGGCCGGTGTCGTAACGGACACTCTGCGGGCAGTAGGCGCAGTCTTCCGGGCAGGCCCCGGTCTTGATGGACAGCAGCGTCGAGACCTGAACTTCGTTCGGATCGAAGTGCCGGCGATGAATGGACTGCGCATGGAAGATCAGGTCGGCAAAGGGCAGTGCGTGGAGCGCCGTTACCTCGGCAAGCGACCAGTTGCTGCGGATCTCGCCCAGCCGTTCGGCATTCAGGGACATCGAATTCCTCCTCCAACCCGCTGAAATTGCAACGGATCCGGTACGGCGCGCATTGCCAGACTGGACGCGTGGCGAAGTATTGGAATGTGGCGGCAGTCTGTCAACCAAAGATGCGGCGGCAGGTTTACAGCCAGGCGGTGGCACTGGTGCACCGGCTGTTCCCGGTCACCTGCTACCTGTGCCTGGACCCGGGCCAGCGGCCCGCGCTCGACCTTTGCGCTGACTGCGAAGCCGACCTGCCGGCCAACATTCCCGCCTGCCCGATGTGCGCCACGGCCGTAACCGAACCCCACGTGATTTGCCGTCGCTGCAGCAGGCGCCACCGCGCCTTCGATGCCGCATTCGCGCCGTATCACTATGAATTTCCGATGCCCGAGCTGATCCACCGGATGAAATACCGCGGACAGTTGCCGGTCACGCGCATTCTCGGCTGCCTGCTCGGCAGGCGATTGGCGGAACGTGGCGCACCGCAAGTCGATGCAATCGTGCCGGTGCCGCTCCATGCCGCACGCGAGCACAGGCGCGGTTACAACCAGGCGCGCGAGATCGCGGTCTTTGCGGCACGCGAACTCGGATTGCCGGTGCACGACCGGCTTGCGCGACGCATCCGGGAAACGGCGGAGCAGACGGGCCTGGCGGCCGGGGCACGAAGGCGCAACCTGCGCGGCGCGTTCATGGTCAGCGCAGGTGATATGCCATCCCGCGTCGCGATCGTCGATGACGTGCTGACAACCGGCGCCACCGCGGAGTCGCTGGCGCTTGCGCTGCGTCGCGCCGGCTGCCGCCGGATCGAGGTGTGGACGGTCGCGCGAGCCTAGCGAGCATCTAATCCGTCGGCTGGAACCCCGCAATGCCTGCCTGCCACAGGATGAATGCAAAGATGTCGCCGAACTCCTCGTCGCGCTGGCTGCGCGTTGAACCGATGCCGTGGCCTGCCTGGAAGTCGACGCGCAGCAGCACTGGCTCGCCCGATGTCGTCGCCGCCTGCATCCGGGCAGCCATCTTGGCCGCCTGCCACGGATCGACGCGCGGGTCGGTCATGCCCGTGGTCAGCAACAAGGCCGGATATTTCGTGCCGTCCTTTACGTGCTGATACGAATCCATCTCATAGAGGCCCTTGAACCCGTCCGCGGTCGTCACCGATCCGAATTCGGGAACATTTGGCGGCCCATTCTGCGAGAACTCCGCCCGCAGGGTGTTTGATACGCCGACCTGGCTGATGACGGCGGCAAACAAATCCGGTCGTTCCGTCAGCGAGCGCCCGACGGTTATTCCGCCGGCTGATCCGCCGCGGATCGCAAGCTTTGCCGCACTCGTCCAGTTGTCGGCGATCAGCTTCTCCGCCGCTGCGATCAGGTCGCCCCAGGTGTTGTGCTTGGTCAGCAGGCGCCCGCCTTCATGCCACTCGCGCCCGAACTCACCGCCGCCGCGGACATGCGCGGTCGCCCAGATGCCGCCTTTTTCCAGCCAGGCGATGAATCGCGGTCCGAAATATGCGTCCGAGGTGATGCCGTAGGATCCGTAGGCATCAATCAGCGCCGGCGCCGACCCGTCGCGCTTCATGCCCTTCCTGTAGACCACCGAGACGGGGATCTGCGTGCCGTCCTTCGCCGTCGCAAATATGCGCGTCGATTCATAAGGCGAAACATCGATATCCGGCATTGTCGCAAGCTTCGTGTCGGTCACTTCGCCCGAAGCGGCAACCCGGAAGACCGTGGCGGGCCTCACCCAGTTCTGCAGCTGGAACCAGGCACCATCGTGTTCCGTGTCGGCATAGATTGAACCGATCGTGCCCTCGAACGGCAGCGCGATCGGCGTGACCGTACCGTCTGCGCCCAGCTTGCGGACCCGTCCGACGCCACCATCGAGGTCGTGGACATAGATCGCGTCTTTCGCCGCATAGATGTTTTGAATGACGGTAGTGCCTTGCGCCACGACCTCGCGCGATTTCGCAATGGCCGGGTCACCAGCCTTGACGTGCAGCACCCTGTATCGCGGCGCGCCCTTGTAGGTGACCAGGTAGATATCGTCACCCTGCATCGTGCCGGCTGTGACTTTGTCATCCGGGACGCAGATGTTCTTCCAGGCGCCCTGACCCTTCGCAGCGTCTTCGAGCGGGCTCACATACATCGTGATTTCGTTCTGAACGCCGGCGACCAGTAACCCGATGGCGTAACTGGATCCCGGTTGCGTGAACACGACCGGGAACTCGATCTCCTGCACCGCCACGTCCGCAAACTGGCCGCGCGCCAGGACTTTGACGTCGGCCTTCGCATCGGTGCCGACTTTGTGCAGCCAGCAGACGCTGTTCTTGTAGTAATCCGTCGTTCCTGCAGCCGCACCTTCGGCCAGGCGATTGAAGAAGAAGGCTGATTCGTCCGGTAGCCAACTCGGCGAAGCGTACTGCGCCCGGTCAATGCGATCGGGAAGCAGCCTTCCGGTCGCTGTTTCCATGATCTCTATCACCGCGTTCTCGGAACCGGACGGCGACATGCCATACATCACGTATCTTCCGTTCGGCGAGGCGCTCCAGTAGTTCATCGAATAATGCACATCGCCCGCCGTGCGCATTTCGGCATCGACCAGCAAACGCTCGGCACCCTGCGAACCTTCGCGCACGAAAAGCTTGAAACTGTTTGCACCCGCCGGCCGCTTCTCGATGAACACGTATGGCCCGGCAACCTGGATCGTGCCTATGACCTCAAGATCTCCTGCAAGCTCACTGACGCGCCGCGCCAGCGCCGCGCGCCCGGGAATCCTGTCGAGCACGCCGCGCGTATGCGCCGCCTGGGTCTTCATGAATGGCTCCCAATCCTTGTCCTTGGGATCTTCCATCCAGCGATAAGGATCGGTCACCGACTTTCCGAAGAAAGTCTCTGTGACGGGTTCGATCCGCGCCACGAGGGGTCCGGTTGTCGTGGCTGCGAAAACGACGCGGGGCAGCGTTGCCAGAAAGGCGGCGGAACTTGCGGATACCAGCAGTGTTCGCCTGTCGATGATTGTCATCTCTTTTCTCCGAATGTGCCTGGCAGGGCATCGCGCGCGGTGCATGGTCGCGCGGGATAGCGGGAGTATAGCCCGCCTGCAGCACTCAACCCCGGTAGAGGTAGTCGAGTGCGAGCCCGATGAACACGACCAGTCCGACGTAGTGGTTATTGTTGAAGGCGCGGAAACAGGCCTCAGGCTCGCGGTCACGGATCAGCCATTGCTGGTACGCGAAGAACGCGACGACGCCCGCGAGGCTCGCCCGGTACCAGTTGCCGAGCGAAGCCTCGTCGCTCGCAAGCCACAGGGCGAACAGCATCATGAACTGCATGACGCCGATGATCACGCGGTCAGCATCGCCGAACAGGATTGCGGTGGACTTGATGCCAATGCGGAGATCATCCTTGCGATCCACCATTGCGTACATCGTGTCGTAGACCGCGGCCCACAGCACGACGGCTGCGAGCAGCAGCCATGCGATGCGCGGCACCTCCCCGGTGATGGCCGCAAAGGCCATCGGGATGGACCAGCCGAATGCGACGCCCAGGTAGAACTGGGGAAGGTGAACATAGCGCTTGAGCCAGGGATAGGTGACCGCAAGCAGTCCGCCGCCCGCGGCGTACAGGCGTGCCAGCGGTTCAAGCTGCATCGCGAGCCAGGCCGCGACCAACCCGAGCACGATGAAAAGTGCGAGGGCCTCGCCCGGTGCAACGCGCTTCGCGGCGATCGGCCGGTCGCGCGTGCGTTCGACGCGCGGATCGAAATCGCGATCCGCATAGTCGTTGATCACACAGCCTGCGGAACGCATCACGAAGATGCCGGCGAGAAATATCAGCAGCAGCCCCTGGGCTGGGCGGCCCTGGCCCGCGATCCACAACGCCCAGAGCGCCGGCCACATCAGGAGCCAGATGCCGATCGGCCGGTGCAGCCGCATCAGCAGTGCGTACTCGCGCAGCGTCCCGCCGACTGCAATTGCCGCGGTGCGCACATACCGCGGCTTGAACGTGGGCTTGTAGCTGGGGTCGCGCGGCCGCTTCTTTGACGAAACCGGGCGCAACCCGGCATTCATTGCAGCGCCTCCGGCAGGAACACTTCCTGCACCATCAGTCGATCACCGTCGATGGCGAACCAGGAACGGCGTGCCCAGAGTTCCGCTGGCTGGTCGGCACCCTGACGCAATGCACGATGAAACAGTGCGATGCCGGGCGTGAGGCGTGTGAATTCGAGCGGTCCGCGCTCCAGGCCCGGAATTGCCGCGAGACGTTCGCCGAGTGCCGAGTCGCCGAGTCCTGACAGCCAGCCATGACGGGCAAGCGTGGCGAGCGGTATCAGGCTCTGTGCGAAGACCCAGGGCCGGCCATCGCAGGTCAACTCGATTTCGCGCACAAACGCTACGTTTCCGGGGGCCAGCAGCAACGCCGCATCAGCCGCCGCGAGTGGCGCTTCGCGTTCGGATACGACGACCAGGCCGGGCCGCCCGCTGCAACAGCTGCGCAGACGCTCCGTCAGGAGCCCGGGCTCGGCGAGCCAGGCAGCTGCGGCCCGTGCAGCCGCAGGCGTGAAATCATCCAGGTTGCGGCGCCAGAGCGCCGACTTGGAGTCTTCCTTGATCGCGGCCGATTGCACGAATCACACCTTCCCGTAACGTGTGGAGGCGCCGATCCAGCGGCGCTTCAGTGCCGCAATGTTAGCCGCATGCGCGCGCTCCATCACGTCCGCGATTGCCTGGACCCGCGGCAGCAGGTCGGCGTCGCGCATCAGGTCGGCGACCTTGAGCTGCATCAGGCCGGTCTGGCGCGTGCCCAGCAGTTCGCCCGGTCCGCGCAATTCGAGATCACGCCTTGCGATCTCGAATCCATCATTGGTCAGGCGCAGCACTGCGAGCCGCTCTCTAGCATGTCCGGACAAGGGTGCGTGATACAGCAACAGGCAGCTGCTGACCTGCGTCCCGCGGCCGACACGGCCGCGCAGCTGGTGCAGCTGGGCAAGGCCCATGCGCTCGGCATTTTCGATGACCATCAGGCTTGCATTTGGCACGTCCACGCCGACCTCGATGACGGTGGTCGCGACCAGCAGTCCGATTTCACCGGCCTTGAACTGCGCCATTGCACGTTCCTTCGCGGTAGCCGGCATGCGCCCATGCACCAACCCGACCGTGATCTCCGGCAGCGCCTTGGCAAGCGCGGCTGCCGTGTCTTCGGCGGCCTGCGCCTCCAGCATGTCCGATTCCTCGATCAGCGGGCAGACCCAATAGGCCTGGCGTCCCATGAGGCAGGCCGCGCGGATGCGGGCGACGATTTCGTCACGGCGCGAATCCGGCATCACCACGGTCTGCACGGGCGTGCGGCCGGGCGGCAATTCGTCGATCACCGAGACGTCGAGGTCCGCGTAAGCCGTCATCGAGAGCGTGCGGGGGATAGGTGTCGCGGTCATGATCAACTGGTGCGGATAGCGGCCGCTTGCGCCCTTGTTGCGCAGCGCAAGCCGCTGGTGCACGCCGAAACGATGCTGTTCATCCACGATGACGAGCGCGAGCCGTGCGAAGTTGACGCCTTCCTGGAAGAGCGCATGGGTGCCGATCACGAGGGGAGAATCGCCGCTCGCCGCAGCTATGAGCGCGGCCTGCCGCGCCTTCGCGCCCAGGCGTCCGGTCAGCAGCAGCGGCTTGATGGCGAGTGGCGCGAGCCAGCGCGTGAAATTCTGAGCATGTTGCTCGGCCAGCAGTTCAGTCGGCGCCATCAGCGCAGCCTGGTAGCCGGCCTCGATTGCCGTCAATGCGGCAATGGCCGCGACGATGGTCTTGCCGGAGCCGACGTCGCCCTGCACCAGACGCAGCATCGGACTCGCCGCCGCCAGGTCCGCCCTGATCTCCGCGGCGACGCGGTGCTGGGCCGCGGTCAGCGGGAACCCGATGGTTTCAAGCAGTCGTGCCGCGAGCTTTCCGGGTGCCACCAGCGGCCAGCCTGGATCACGGCGGATTTCGTTGCGCAACGCCCGCAACGTCAGCTGTTGCGCCAGCAGCTCCTCGAATGCCAGGCGGCGCTGTGCAGGATGAAGACCCGATTCCAGCAATTCGAGGCGCGCAGCCGGTGGCGGACGGTGCAGGAATTGCAGCGCTTCCCTCAGCCCGGGCAATTTCAGTTCGCGCTGCACTTCCGGCGGCAGCAAGTCCGGCAATTCGCCTTCGGCAAGCGCCGTGAGCGCCTGGGCGGTGAGGTTCCGCAGGCGGCCTTGCGGGATGCCCTCGGTCGCCGGATAGACCGGTGTCAGCGCATCGACGACAGCCTGCTTGTCGGGCGCGTCGGCGAGCCGGTACTCGGGGTGCACGATCTCGAGTCCCACGGGACCGCGGCGAATCTCGCCAAAGCAGCGCAGGCGCGTGCCGCGCGCGAGCTGCTGTTGCTGGGCGCCAGTGAAGTGGAAGAAGCGCAGCGTCAGGAATCCCGTGCCGTCGGAGAGCCGCACGAGCAGTGTGCGACGCCGGCGGAAGACCACTTCGGCCAGCTCGATTTCGCCCTCGACCGCGACGCGTGCCCCCGGCCGCAATTCGCCGATCGGCACCACGTGAGTGCGATCCTCGTAGCGATTTGGCAGCAGGAACAGCAGGTCGGTGACGGTCTCGATGCCCAGCTTTGCCAGTCGCCCGGCAAGTGCCGGGCCGACTCCGCGCAGGGAAGTGACGGGCCTTGTCTCAGGCGTCACGGCACCAGGATGCAATCGACCTCGATCGCGGCTCCGCGCGGCAGCGCGGCGACGCCGATCGTGACCCGCGCAGGATAGGGCTCGTTGAAATACTCGGACATCACCTTGTTGGCGGCCGGGAACTGCCCGAGATCGGTCAGGTAGATGGTGACGCGGACCGCCGCGGCCAGGCTCGAGCCCGCCGCTTCCGCCACGGCCTTCAGGTTCTCGAAGACACGCCGTGCCTCGGCTTCGAAGCCGCCGGTGACCAGCTGGCCGGTCGCGGGATCGAGTGCGATCTGGCCGGAAAGATACACGGCGCCACCCGCACCGACCGCCTGCGAATACGGCCCGATTGCCTTCGGCGCACGATCACTGTGGTAGATGCTGCGTTTCATGCGAGGCTCCGCTCGACCTTCAGCACGTCGGGCATGCCACGGATCGCGCGTATCAGACGTGCAAGATGGGCGCGGTCGCGGACCTGGACCTCGAACAGGATGGTGGATTGCTCACCCTGCGAGGAATCGACATTGACGTGGACGATGTTGCTCTGCTCGGCGGCGATCTTCGTCGCGATCTGCGCGAGGATGCCCATCCGGTTATTGGCCTCGATCATCAGGCCCGCGCTGAACAACCGTTGTTGCTCCTTGTGCCAGACCGCAGGAATCCACTTGTCGGATTGCTTGCCGAATGCGGCGACATTCGAGCAGTTCCCGCGATGGACCACGATGCCGCGACCGCTCGACAGGTAGGCGACGATTGCGTCGAACGGGATCGGAAAGCAGCAGCGCGCATAGCTGACGACCAGGCCTTCGGTTCCGGCGATCGCAAGCGGGGGCGGCGGGCCACTCTCAGGCCGATCCTCGTCACCGGGCAGCAGCCGCCGCGCGATCAGTCGCGCGAGCCGTTCGCCGAGGCCGATTTTCTCGAGCAGTTCACGGCCGTCCTTGAGTGCAAGCGAGTGCGCGACCTCATCGAGGCGGCCTTCCGGCAGCTTCTTCAGCGACAGATCGAATTCCTCGAGCGCCTGGTTCAGCATCCGCGTGCCGAGTTCCGCGGCCTCGCCTTTCTTGAGGGTGCGCAGGTACTGGCGGATTGCGGCGCGCGCCTTGGCGGTCGTGACGAAGCTGACCCACGCAGGATTCGGCTGCGCGCCCTTGGCGGTGACGATTTCAACGGTCTGGCCATTGCGCAGCACAGTGCGAAGCGGCACGAGACGGCGATCGACCTTGGCGGCGACGCAGCGCTGGCCGACCCCCGTGTGCACCGCGAATGCGAAGTCGACGCAGGTGGCGCCGCGCGGCAGACGCATGATGTCGCCCTTTGGCGTGAAGACGTAGACCTTGTCCGGAAACAGGTCCACCTTGACGCTCTCCAGCAACTCCTCGGCCGAACCGTCGTGCAGCTGCATGACGCCAGCGAGCCACTCGCGCGCCCGAAGCTGCTGCGCCTCGCCATCCTGCTCGCCGGTCTTGTACTGCCAGTGCGAAGCGATGCCGGACTCTGCCATGCGATGCATGTCTTCGGTGCGGATCTGGATCTCGATCGGCATGCTGTTGGGCCCGAACAGGGTCGTGTGCAGCGACTGATAGCCGTTGACGCGCGGAATCGCGATGTAATCCTTGAATCGGCCCGGCATCGGCCGATACAGGCCGTGCACGAGTCCCAGCACGCGGTAGCAGTCATCAACGCTGCCGACGATGATCCGGACGCCGAACATGTCGATGACCTGCGTCAGCGGCATCCGCTTGCGACGCATCTTCGTGTAGATGCTGAACAGGTGCTTCTCGCGTGCTTCGACGCGGCCGGTCACGTTGCCGGCTGCCAGTGCCTGGCGCAGCGCCTTCACGATCTTCGGCAGGAACTCGCGCTGATTGCCGCGCGCGCGCTTCAGCTCGCGCTCGATGACGCGATAACGCTGCGGATAGAGCGTGCGGAAACCCAGGTCCTCGAGCTCGAGCTTGATCGAGTGGATGCCGAGCCGGTTGGCGATGGGCGCGTAGATATCGAGCGTCTCGCGCGCGACGCTCCTGCGCTTTTCGGGCGGCATCGCCGCGAGGGTGCGCATGTTGTGCGTGCGGTCCGCGAGCTTGACCATGATCACGCGGATGTCGCGGACCATTGCGAGGATCATCTTGCGGAAACTCTCGGCCTGCGCTTCCTTGCGGCTTTTGAACTGGACCTGATCCAGCTTCGTCACGCCGTCTACGAGTTCGGCGATCTCCTTGCCGAAGCGCGCCTCGACCTCGGCTGCCGAGGACGGCGTGTCCTCGACGACATCGTGGAGAATCGCCGCGGCCAGCGTCGCGCCGTCCATGTGCAGGTCCGCCAGGATATCGGCGACAGCGACCGGGTGCGTGATGTATGCCTCGCCGGACTGGCGTCGCTGGCCGGTATGGGCCGCGCTGGCATATTCGTAGGCTTCGTGAACGCGCTCGACCTGGTCGGGCGGAAGATACGTCTCGATCTTGGAAACGAGCTGGCCGATTCCGGGAGCGCGTCTTCCGCCAGGCAGCAGCCCCAGGATGGAAGACGCGTAGCTCATCGGCGTTCGCGCCCTGCGATCAGTCTCCCAGGCCGAGTTGCGGTGCGCGGAAATCGACGCCGAGATCCAGCGGGCTCTCCGGGATCAGCTCCGGTATCGGCTCGGGATCGGGCTCGGAGAGCAGGTCCATGGTGACCTTGCCATCCGCGATCTCGCGCAGCGCCACCACCGTCGGCTTGTCGTTCTCCCAGTCGACGCGGGCGTCCGCACCATTCGCGAGCTGGCGGGCGCGCTTGGCGGACAGCAGGACCAGATCGAACAGGTTATCGATGCTGTGCAGGCAATCTTCGACGGTGATTCGGGCCATGGGAAAAGACCGATATTTCAGGGGACTGGACCGAAAATCATACCGGATCCAGGGTAGTTCCGGCCAGTTATTCGTCAGACTGCTTGCGGCGGTCCCCGCGGCTGCGACGCTCGGTCAGGGTGCGCGATGGGCGCCGGAAGGCATCCGTGTCTTCGGCGCGCCGGCCGCCGGCGCGGCGATCGTCGTGGTGCTTGTAGGTGCAGTGGCAGCTGTCGGGCCTGGTGCAGCCCGGCAGCGGCAGCTGGGGGGCTTCACGGGACAGCCAGCGCTGATCACTTGCGGAATCCGCGGCAGCACAGGCATCCGGGCCCGGCTTGACCGAAATGGCGTGCCAGCGCTTGCTGGCATTGGTGGGTTTGCCCGTCTGCCCGGACTTGATGGCCATGCTGAGACTCCCGCCCTTAACTGCTGAATGCCGGCCGACCATGAGGGCCGGCAAGCCCCGCTCCGCCGTCATTGTGAAACAGATCGGGCCATCAGACAGCGGATTTCAGGAGCTGGTTCACCAGCGGTTCGAGCCCGGGCCGGTCCCGACGGCTCGCAATGCCACGGCCGTCGAATATCGCCTCCATTTCCGCCAGCGCCTGGTCGAAGTCCCCATTGATCACGACATAATCAAATTCACGCCAGTGCGACATCTCGCTGACCGATTCGGCCAGCCTGCGCGCGATGGCCTCGGGGCTGTCGGTTCCGCGCTTTCGAAGCCTGGCTTCGAGTTCGCTGCGCGATGGCGGCAGGATGAAGATCTGGATTGCCTCGGGCAGGCGCCTGCGAACCTGGTTCGCACCCTGCCAGTCGATCTCGAGGATCAGGTCGCGTCCTTCGGCGAGCGCCGATTCGACCGTAGCCCGGAGTGTGCCGTAGAGATTGCCGAACACGTCGGCATGCTCGATGAACGCGTCGGCCTGGACCAGCCGCTCGAACTCCGCACGACTGATGAAGTGATAGTCACGCCCGTTCTGCTCGTGCGGGCGCGGCGCGCGTGTCGTGCAGGAGACTGAAAACGACAAGCCCGGCCGGCGCTCCAGCAGCGCGCGCATCAGGCTGGTCTTGCCGGCGCCGGACGGCGCCGCGATGACATACAAGTGACCACGGTTCGCCACGAAGAATTCCTCAGCGCTTGTCGAGCCAGTCCTGGGGTGTCGGGAATGCCGCAGCCTCTTCTTTCAGCCACTGGCGCAGCGCACAGACCATCGGCAGGTCCGAATACGAAGGCGGGCAGACGAACCAGTAGCGGAATCGCGACGGAACAATGGTCTTGCTCGCGAGCACGATGCGGCCCGCCTGCAGATCATGCGCGGCGATCGACCAGCGCGCGGGCGCGTAACCGAGCCCCTCGATGACCGCAGAGAGCACGCTGACCGAATCGTCGATGATCGTCGGGCCCGCGGGCCAGGGCATCGGCGCGGCGCTTTTCTCGAAGCGCTCCCAGGGCTCGTCCCTGGCCTGCAGCATGGGAATGCCCTTGAGGCTTTCGCGATCGTCGATCGAGCCGTAGCGCTTGTAGAGTTCGGGCGAAGCGACGACGACCAGCCATTCATCCATCAGTTTCTCGTAGTCGAGTCCCGTCGCCTTTTCCTCGCCGAGGCGCACGGCCGCATGAAAATCGCTGCGCGTGAAATCGACAGCTTCCCGTGAGGTGTGCCAGTCCACCTGCAGGTCGGGAAATTTCGCGTGCAGCCGATGCAGGCGCGGCGTCATCCATTTCTGCATCAGCGACGACAGCGTGCTGACATTGATGATTCCGCTGGCGCGCATCATCCGCATCTCGCGCAGCGCCACGACCAGCGAATCGAGCCCCGCGCGGATGCCCGGCAGCAGGCGCGCGCCTTCTGGCGTCAATTCCACCTTGCGGCCGCTCCTGCGCAGCACCGGCATCTGCAGGTAATCCTCGAGTGCCTTGATCTGCTGGCTGACTGCGGCAGGCGTCACATTCAGGGCCTCCGCAGCCTCGGCAAAGGAGAGCCGCGAGGCCACGGCCTCGAATACGCGAAGCGCATTCAGCGGCAATCGGCCATAGGCGGAAGCGACCAAAAGTTTCCCTTAACCGAGCTTGAGTTAATGCGTTTGTTCGTAAAACGCCTTGGCTGCAAAGTCTAGCTCGAACAGGGACGGAAGGGCGCGGTGCCCGCTCCGCCCGAACCAAGGAGAACGGTCATGAAAGGGCATTTGCAGGGTCTTCTGACTTTCCTGGACCTGATGGCCGAGGGAAGCCGGCGTCAGGCAGACCTGATCGCGGGCGGCGGCTTCAACCCGAGGCCGGAACTGCAGGTGGTTACGGCCCCGGTGGAACGAAAGATTCCCTTAAGCCGGCATCAGATATTGCGTTTGTTGGCTACGCGCCCGGCGTCCAAAGTCTCGATCGAACACTGACAGGGCATTTGGCCCACTCACAAACGGAAACACAGGAGAAAGACATGAGCGGTTATTCAACGATTCGGAACACAAGCCTGGCGGCGGTGCTGGTGGCGACCCTTGCCGGAGTCGTGAGCAATGGCCTGGCGCTTGACCAGAAGGTCATCTACGAGCGCGACATCCTGAGCTCATCCGCGGCAGTGACCCTGCCCGAGGTGGTCGTCATCGCCAAGCGTATCGAGGCATGAGTCCCCGACCCGGCATGCCCTTGCACTCAGGGCGGGATAGTCAGCGCATGCCTGAAATAAACCTAGTGTTGTCCAGGCGCGAGCTTCACGCCGCGGCGTTCGTAGGTGACATACGCCACCATCGCCGTCATCTTCGGATCGTCGAGGCCAAGCGGTTGTCCCTCGAGTGGATTCCGCAGGCACCAGTTAATCATCTCGGGCAACGTGATGACCCTGCCGATCTGCTTCTGGAACTTCGGATACGTTTCTGGGTGTGTATTGGCGGCATTCGGATGGCACTGCGCGCATGCCACGCCGTTTGTGCCGAGTTTCCCATCCGTCCATAGTGCGCGGCCCTGAGCCACGACCTGCATGAACTGCGCGGTCCAGCGCTCGACGTCCTGTTTGGTGAACTCGTCGGCGCGGGCCGGTGCCGGGCCGAGCGACAGCGAGAGCCCCGCGAGCGCGGCTAGGCCGGAACCGATGATTGCTTTCTTCATGTTGATTTCTCCCCGGCTCAATAGTGGACTTGATTGGGTGCGAGGACTGCTTCGCCTTGGAACTGCTTGTCGGCCGGGTGCCCGAGCTTCGGGTCGAACGCCACGGTGCGCGAACGGTTGCTGTACAGGTTGTAGTTGAGATCCACGCGGCCCGTGTTGACATCGACCAACTGCCAGCCGGTGGCGTCGCGCTCGAAGAATGGGTCCGCGCGATTCATCGGGATGGTGAGCTTCGGCAGCATGCTCTGGGCCTGCGCGTAACCCTGTGGATACGGCCACGGCCAAGCCGTCGCCATCACCGAGTTGAAACTAATGTTGCCGATCTGGTTGTACTGGATCTGGTGTACGTGCCCGTAGATTACGTTGACCTTCGAGAACGGCTGCAGCAACGCCTGCACCTGCTCGGCGTCGTCAGTCCAGAAATTCCAGCCCTTGTAGATCTTCTGGAGCGGCGAGTGCGAGAACACCACGATGGGGGTGTCCTTCGAGATCCCGGCGAGGTCATCGGCGAGCCATGCTCGCTGCTTTTCGCCCACCATGAACGGCGATCCGTTAGGGTTGTCGAGACCAGCCATCTCGAGCATGCGCTGCTCGGCGGTTGGCCAGCGCTTGTACGTCCACTCGTCGGTGGTGAGGACGCTGTTCAGTACGATGAAGTGCACGCCCTTGTGGTTGAAGCTGTAGTACTGAGGGCCGAAGAGCTTGCTCCAATATTCGCCGAGATCGAGGTAGTAGTCATGCTCGCCCATCACGTAGCGCTGTTTGCCGTGCAACCTGCTCAACATTTCGGCGCCATGGTCCAGTTCGGCCCTGGTGCCGAGCTGCGCGAGGTCGCCGCCGAACATGACGAAGTCGGGCTGCGGTGAGATCAGGTTGGTCTCGGCCACCGAGCGAATCAGCCCGCGGTCCCAGTTGTTTACGAACTGGCTGCCTTTGATGTGCTGGATGTGCGAATCCGAAATGTAGGCAAAAGTGAAGTTCTGCTCAGATTTGGCGAATGCCAGCTCGACCCAGGTGAGTGGTAATACGCTAACGGCAGCCATGGAGCCCGCCGTCTGCAGGAGGCGACGTCTGGAATACGACTTGTTCATGGCGTGCCTCCTGCCGATGCAATCATTCTGCTGGCCGTAGCATCCGGTGCTTGCGACTTGACGTTGGACGCCGGGGGTCCAAACTTGCCCGCGGTCAATGGCGGCTTGGAAAATTGCGGGCTCGTGAGTGCCTCCATGAACGCTACGAGATCAGAGATCTGGTCTTCCGTGAGATTCAGCGGCCGGATACCGCCGCTCAGGAAGTCGTTGACGTGCTCACCCTTGTTCGTCACGCCACCGTTGTTGTAGTGCACGATTACGTCGCGCAGCGATTTCAGGCTGCCGTCGTGCATGAACGGTGCGGTGACTGCGACGTTGCGTAGCGTCGGTGTCTTGAACGCGCCGAGCTCGTCTAGGCCTTCCGTGATCGCAAAGCGCCCCAGCTCGGAGGTTGAAGGATCCGATAGCACCGCCTTGTCCACGTCAATTCCCTTGGTCTTCGCCTCGATGAACCTTGGCGCAATCTCCGGCACTTTGTCCTGGATGCGATTGATGCCTACGCCGATGTTGTGGAAACGGTTGTCCGTGAAGAGCGCGTGGTCCTGCTCGATGGTGTGGCAAGAGACACAACGCCCGTCACCGAGGAACACCTGGAAGCCGCGCACCGCCTCATCACTCATGGCGCTCTTGTCGCCGCCGAAGTAGTACTTGTCGAAGGGTGAATCGCCTGCGACGATCGTGCGCTCGAAGGTCGCGATCGCCAACTGTACGTGCCGCATTGTGATGGCGTCTGGTCCCACCCCAAACACATGACGGAACGACACAGCGTATTCGGGGTCCGAGCGGACGATCTTAAGGATGGGCTCGTGATCTGGCAGCCCCATTTCGACCGGGTTCATGAACGGATGCTGCGACTGGTCTTCGAGATCCGGCGAGCGGCCGTCCCAGAACTGATGCGCGAAATAGGCGGCGTTGACGATTGTCGGCGCATTGCGCGTGCCCGTGAGCTTGTTGATGCCCTCGGACGTGCTGCGGGGGCTGTCGGTGAACGCCTTGTCAGGATCATGGCAGGTGGCACAGCTCACCTGCCCGGTTGAGCTGAATCGCTTGTCGTTGAATAACCGACTGCCGAGGGCGATCTTCTCCGGCGTCATGGGATTGGCTGCTGGAACCGGCACTGGTGGCAAACCAAGCGGCTCCGCCAGCGCAAGTGCGGCGGGCAGGACTGCGCCGGCCAACACCGCGCACATCGACGCGTAACGACCTGTCATTGCTCGGTCCCTCCCCAAGATATTGGGAACGGCGCGCCGGCGAACGACTATATCCGCCTCCGGCGGACCTTCACGTCCTAGGATTCGCCCTAATGGAGCCAGACAGGCGCACCCATTGGCAATACGTAGTAACCGCAAGAAAGGTGGTGGCTGTTAGCCCCGCCTGCCGGGGGCTGGACGTCCTTTGCCGCAACGTCACTCGACGTTCTGGATCTGCTCGCGCATCTGCTCGATCAGGACCTTGAGTTCCACGGCTGAGCGCGTCGTCTCGACGTCCTGGGATTTTGACGACAGCGTATTGGCCTCGCGGTTGAATTCCTGCATCAGGAAATCGAGCTTGCGGCCGACCGCCTCTCCGGCGGCCAATGTCTGGGTCATTTCCTCCACGTGGCTTTGCAGGCGGTCCAGTTCCTCGGAAACGTCCATCTTCTGGACCAGGATCGCAATTTCCTGTTCGAGCCGCTCGGGGCTGGCCTCCGCTGTCAACGCGATGAGGCGTTCCTTCAGCCGCGCGTGAATGCGCGCATGCACTTCGGGCAGCCTGGCGGCAACCTGCTTTGAAATCCTCTGCACGCCCCGGGCGCGGATTTCGAGCATCTCCGCGATACGTTCGCCCTCGTTCTCACGCGACGCCTGGAAGCTCATCAAGGTCTCGGCGAGGAGCTCGCGAGCCGTCGCGACGAGCGGTGCCGTATCGCGCTCCGGCTCGCGGATCACACCGGGCCAGCGCAGCAGGTCGACGGCATCGATATGGCCGGCAGTGCCGAGCCGGCGCTGTATGAGCAGCGCATTCTCGACCAGGCGGTCGAGCAGCCTGTCATCCAGTTCGAATTCCCGCAGGCCGGGGCTGGCCTGGCGCAGGTAAAGCGTTGCATCGACCTTGCCGCGGCGCGCGACTGCTGCGATCGCCTGGCGGAATTCCGCTTCGACGCCGCGCAATTCCTCGGGAAGGCGCATGCCGACCTCGAGATAGCGGTGATTGACGCCCCGAAGCTCCCAGGCCAGCACGCCCAGCGTCATCGTCCGCTCACAGCGGGCGAAGCCAGTCATGCTTCTTAACATCTGTCTTGTATCCCCGGGGCCGGCCGCGAGCCGGTGTTGTAAGCTGCGCTGCAGTTTAGCAGACGGGCCGGCATGGCAGATTTCGGGGGGGGCGCGTGCAGTTCGAGTTCGCGGACATCAGCCTCGTCGGCGATCGCGAGGAAAACCAGGATCGCGCCGCAGTCGCGGCTGGCAATGGTTCGGCACTGCTCATTGCAATGGATGGCATGGGCGGTCACGCCCATGGCGCGCGCGCCGCGGAAGCCGGCTGCCGGATCGTCCAGGACATGTTCAACAACCTGCCAAAGCCGCTGTTCGATCCGCTCGGATTCCTGCATCTGGCATTGGGCCGAGCGCACTCGGCGATCGTCACGATCGGCGTCAAACTGGCGATGGACCTGCGGCCCCGGGCCACCTGTGCCATCTGCCTGGTGCAGCGCGGCGAAGCCTACTGGGCACATGTCGGCGACAGCCGCGTTTATCACCTGCGCGGCGGCACCGTGCTTGCCCGGACGCGTGACCATAGCCATGTGGAACAACTGCTGCGCGAGGGCACGATCCGCGAGGAGGAAATCCCCGGCCACCCGATGCGCAATTACGTTGAATGTTGCCTGGGCGGCGAACCGGTGCTGCCCGAAATGTCGATATCGAAACGCCAGCCGCTGATGGACGGAGATGTGCTGCTGGTCTGCACCGATGGTTTATGGGCCAATCTGAAGGACAGCGAAATCGCCGGGTTCTGGCGGCCGGGCAATGGCAGCTGCGCTGATTCGCTGAAGGCACTCGCGGAGCATGCGGTGGCCACATCGGCTCCGCACAGTGACAATGTTTCGGCGGCCGGCCTCTGCTGGCACAACTGACGGAATTGGGGGGCAGGAATGCGTGCAGGCGGGCGGGCGGCTGATCAATTGCGGCCGGTGCGATTCACGCGCCGCTATACCGCGCACGCCGAGGGCTCGGTACTCGCCGAGTTCGGCGCGACACGGGTGCTTTGCACGGCGAGCGTCGAGAATGGGGTACCGCAATTCTTGCGCAACAGCGGCCGCGGCTGGCTGACCGCGGAATACGGCATGCTGCCACGCGCAACCCATACGCGAACCGCGCGCGAGGCGGCGCGTGGCCGGCAGGGCGGCCGTACGCAGGAGATCCAGCGCCTGATCGGCCGGTCGCTGCGCGCCTGCATCGATCTCGGCGCCATCGGTGAGCGCACCATCACGATCGATTGCGACGTCCTGCAGGCCGACGGCGGCACACGGACCGCGGCGATCACGGGCGGCTACGTGGCGCTTGCAGATGCCGTGGATACACTGAAGAGCCGCGGCCAGCTGGAGCGCAATCCGCTGCACGGCCAGATAGCGGCCGTATCGGTCGGCATCGTGGCCGGCGAAAAGGTGCTCGATCTCGATTACGCCGAGGACGCCGAAGCGGAAACCGACATGAATGTCGTGATGAATTCAGGCGGTGGCTTCATCGAAGTGCAGGGCACGGCGGAAGGCCACGCGTTCCGGCGTGACGAACTCGACGCATTGCTGGATCTGGCAGCCCGCGGCATCGGCAGGCTTTGCGAATTGCAGAACGAGGCGCGGTCCGGCTGAAGCGGACGCAGGCGATGCGACGCGTGGTTCTAGCCACCGGGAATGCCGGCAAGCTCGCCGAGATGCGCGCGATTCTTTGCGATCATGCCCTCGAAGTCATCCCACAAAGCGAATTCGGCATTACGCCGCCCCCTGAGGTCGGTGCGAGTTTCGTTGCGAATGCGCTGATCAAGGCGCGTAACGCGGCTGCGCGTACCGGACTCCCGGCCATTGCCGATGATTCCGGTCTGGAAGTCGACGCGCTGGGCGGGCGCCCGGGTCTGCATTCGGCGCGTTACGCCGGCGCCGCGGCCAGTGCGCGCGACAACAACGAACTGCTGCTGGCGGAGCTTGCAGGAATTCCCGACGCACGGCGTGGTGCGCGTTTTCGCTGCGCCATGACCTTTGTCCGTCATGCCGACGATCCCCTGCCGATCATCACCGAAGCTGCGTGGGAGGGCCGCATCGGTCACAAGCCGCGCGGTACGGGCGGCTTCGGCTTTGATCCGCTGTTCGTCGTGGCTGGCGACACGCGCACCGCGGCGGAGATGCCGGCAGCCGAGAAAAATCGCGTGAGTCATCGCGCCCAGGCGCTTACGGGTCTTGCCGCGCGGATGCGCGAGGCCGGCTGGTAACCGCCGCTATTCGACGATCTTGATCCAGTTACCCGGCACCGGTTCACCTTCCGGATAGAGATCATTGAACAGCCGCAGCTGCTGGACCGGGTACTTCTTTATTGCGGAACTCTTGGCGAGTTCTTCGAATGTATCGCCCTCGGCCGCGCGCACGATGTGCAGGCGATACGGCTCGGCAAGCTGGAACTCATTGGCGCGCAGTCGGCGGAAAGTATTCGCCGTCGAGAGGAAGAACGGATCGCCGCTGGGCACGACATCGCCCGAGCGGCTCGCGGCTTTGAAGATCCACATCAGGTTGCTGTAGTAGATGATGATGTAGCGGACATTCGTGGACTGGCCGTAGGGCGACGCGTCGCCGTGCACGACGGCGGTCCAGGCGTGCAGGCCATTGATGTCGAGGCTTTC
Source organism: Steroidobacteraceae bacterium (assembly GCA_036824505.1). GTDB lineage: Bacteria > Pseudomonadota > Gammaproteobacteria > Steroidobacterales > Steroidobacteraceae > SCUD01. The sequence continues at coordinate 25,589 of DAITAA010000017.1, read as the reverse complement.
GGGGCGTTCGAGGCGCCGGTTGGCAAGTCCGCGCATCGCGAAATCCCGCGGGTCGGTGATATCGGACGGCGGCGCCTGGGCGCGGAGCTCCATCACGTGCTCCTTGTTCGGGCCGATGGCCAGGATCTGCTGCGGTTCGTTCACGACCTGCCAACCCTTCGGGAAAGCCATCGTCAGCTGGTAATCCGCGTGATAGAAACGGTTGTCACGCACCATGCCCTGGCGCCGGCTGGAACCGACCGGTAGTCCGTTGATCTCTTTCAGGTATCCCTCGGTATTGGAGATTTCGCCGGTCGCCTTGTTCTTCAGGCTGCCAGAGGCCGCGACAGCCTGTTGCAGGCGCATGTCATTGCTTGGGTGGGTCGCGAATGTGCCGTGATAGATGTGCGGCTCGCGCTTTTCGATACGCGCGCGCTCACGCTCGAAAGTATCCTGGTCCTTCAACAACGAGAGCATCTCGATCATCGCCTCGGGGTCATAGCCTGCCTTGGCGAGGTATTCCGCACCGAGCCGGTCGGCTTCGAGTTCCGCCTCCCGGCCATAGCCGCTGATGATCGCGGCTCCCGCCAAGTTCGTCAGGTCGGCGAGTGCGGGCACGCCGGTAAAAATCGCCGTGGCCGCGCTTGCAATACCCGCCAGCGCCGTTTTCTTCTGCTTGGCCTGGGCATGACGCGCGGCGATGTGCGCGGCTTCGTGGCCAAGCACAGCGGCGAGCTGGGCCTCGTTCTGCATGTAGGGCAGGATGCCGCGGGAAATGTAGACATAGCCGCCCATGGTCGCGAAGGCGTTGACATCGTCGGTGTCGACGATCGTGAACTTCCAGTCGAGATCGGGGCGGCTGCTGAACTTTGCGACCTTCTCGCCGACGCGCTGAACGTATTCCTGCAATTCGAGGTCATCGTGCACGCCCATGGTCTGGAGAACCTGCGCGTGAATCGCCTGCGCCTGCCTGGCTTCGCGGCTCGGTTTCTTGGGCTTCTCGCTCTTGGCCGCTTCGGCTTGCGTCTCTTCGGCTTTGGGCTCTTCGGCGGGTGCCGCGACGGCGCTGATCGCGCTCGCTGCGAGCAATGCGGCGGCGCAGAAGGTCAGTAGGTTCCCTGGCAGCTTCGGCATGTAATCCTCCCGGCCCGGCTTAGACGCGCCGTGGGAGAGAAAGTTGACCGGCGCCGCCGGTCCTGGCCCTACTTGAGGCCGTACTTCTTGCGGAAACGATCGACGCGGCCGCCCGAGTCGAGCAACTTCTGCTTGCCGGTGTAAAACGGGTGGCAGTTCGAGCAGACCTCGATGTCGAGATTCGCACCGAGCGTGGAGCGCGTCTGAAACTTGTTCCCGCAGGTGCAGGTGACGGTAATTTCAGTGTACTTCGGGTGTATATCCGCCTTCATGAAGCGATCCTGATGAGGTCCGGCGAAAAGGGGCGCGCAGTCTAGCAGGACTGACTTCGCGCCAGAAGGCCCCGGGCCTGCGCTGTTGGTGCCGCCTAAGTGCCGGAATCTGCGCAGATTTTTTCTTTATCCACAAATTGTGTGGATAACTCTGTGGATGACCAGCCCGGTGGGGATCACCGCCTCGCGGGAACGCGCCTAAATGATGCTTTGATTAAATTTTGACCAGCTACTTTTCCCAAATAAAAACAATGCGTTAACTGATTCCAGTTAAGGCACATCACTAACAATATGTCGAAAGTGCCTCTCCCGAGCGAGCCCGGAGGGCGCTGTGTACAACTCGCCCGTGCCAGCCGTGGTCTCCCCGGCGGGGAGAAAAGCTGCCTGGAGGTCGTTCAGGAACCTGAATCCAAGCTCGGTTGGCCGCCATCTGCCGTCGGATTCCGCGATCAGCGTGCGCGCAACGAGTGCGGCAAGCCGGGGTTCGATGGTCCGGGCGGGTAACCCGGTCGCTTCCCCGAAATCTGCCAGCGTGAAACCTTCATGCAGGCGCAGAGCATTCAGCATGAATTCGAAAGGCAGGTCCGCCCGGGGCACCGGCCGGCGCGTGCCCGAATTGCCCGCGCCTGCGCTGGCATGCCGCAGGTATTCGCCGGGCATACGCGGCTTTTCAGTGCGGATGACCTGGCCGTTCAGTGTGACCTTGCCATGCGCGCCCGCGCCGATGCCAAGATAGTCCCCGAAGCGCCAGTAATTCAGGTTGTGCCGGCATTGCCTGCCAGAGCGCGCAAAGGCGGACACCTCGTACTTGTCGAATCCGGCTGCGGCCAGCACGCGCTGGCATTCCTGCTGCATCTCGAAGGCTTCGTCTTCGTCAGGGAGTGCAGGCGGGCGGTGATAGAAGGCGGTGCCCGGCTCGAGCGTCAGCTGATAGTGGGACAGGTGCGCGGGGCCGAGCGCGATAGCCGCCGACAGGTCCGCGAGTGCCCCGGCCGTCGCCTGTTCCGGCAGCGCATACATGAGATCGAGATTGAAGTTGGTAATGGACGCGGCGCGCAGTTCTGAAACCGCGATGCCGATCTCCTCGGGGCCGTGGATACGGCCGAGGGCCTTGAGCCGCGCCGCATCGAAGGACTGGGCGCCCAGCGACACGCGATTCACGCCGGCTGCGGCATAGCCTTCGAACCGGCCGTGCTCGACGGTTCCAGGATTGGCCTCCATCGTGATCTCGACTTCTGCGGCAAATGGCAAGCGTGCCGCGAGGCCCGTCAGCAAGCACGCTATCGCGTGCGTGCCGAAAAGAGAGGGTGTTCCTCCGCCAAGGAACACGCTTGTGACGATCCGGCCTGCCGCAAGATCCAGGTCAGCATCGAGATCGGCGAGCAGAGCAGTGACGTAGGCTGCTTGAGGAATATGCTCGGCTGCCGCATGCGAATTAAAATCGCAATAAGGACATTTACGTATGCACCACGGCAAGTGGACATACAGGGCGATCGCCGCGTTCATCGCTGTATTCTAGGCCAGAAGTGACCTGCATCCTTGATTCCAGCGGGGCCGCGTGACAGGCTGCGAATGCTGGTGTGGCAAGCCGATGATGAAGCGGAGCCGGATGAGCAAGAACAAATACCAACTGACGAACCTGGCGACCGGGAAGAGCAGTGAGCTCGAAGTCCTGTCGGGGACGATAGGCCCCGACGTCATCAACATCGGTAGCCTCTGGCGCGATCACGGGGTTTTCACATTTGACCCGGGATTCCTGGCGACAGCGTCGACCGAAAGCCGGATCACGTTCATAGACGGCGACGCAGGCACGCTGCTTTATCGTGGCTATCCGATCGAGCAGCTGGCGGCGCAGAGCAACTTTCTCGAGGTCTCGTACCTGCTGCTGAAGGGCGAGCTGCCGAATGCGGCCGAGCTCGATTCATTCACGCACTCGATCACGCGGCACACGATGATGAACCAGTCGCTGTCGCGGCTGTACAGCGGTTTCCACCATAACGCGCATCCGATGGCGATGGTCGCGGCGATCGTCGCTTCGCTCGCGGCGTTTTATCACGACACGACCAACATCAATGACGACCGGCACCGTGAGATCGTCTCGCACCGGATAATTGCCAAGATCCCGACCATCGCGGCCGCAGCCTACAAACACGCGCTGGGCCAGCCATTCGTCTATCCGCGTAACGACCTCGATTACTGCAGCAACATGCTGCACATGCTGTTCTCCGTGCCCTGCGAGCCTTATACAGTGGACCCGCTGCATGCGAAGGCGCTCGACCTGCTGTTCATCCTGCATGCCGACCATGAGCAGAACGCGAGCACCTCGACAGTGCGGCTTGCCGGCAGCACGGGCTGCAATCCTTATGCGGCCATCTCGGCCGGCGTTTCGGCGCTCTGGGGCCCGGCGCATGGCGGCGCGAATGAAGCCGTGCTCGACATGCTGGAGAAGATCGGGGACGTCAGCCACGTTTCGGATTTCCTCGCGCGCGTGAAGGACAAGGCGGGCGGTGTGCGGCTGATGGGCTTCGGGCACCGCGTCTACAAGAATTTCGACCCGCGTGCGACGATCATCCGCGAGATGTGCCATCAGGTGCTCACGAAGCTTGGCCAGAGCAACAATCCGCTGTTCGAGCTTGCATTGCGGCTCGAAGAAATCGCGCTCAAGGACGATTACTTCATCAGCCGCAAGCTCTATCCGAACGTGGATTTCTATTCCGGCATCATCTACCGGGCGCTCGGCATCCCGCGCTCGATGTTCACCGTGATGTTCGCGATTGCGCGTTCGGCTGGCTGGGTCGCGCATTGGCAAGAGATGATTGCCGACCCCGAGATGAAGATCGCCAGGCCACGTCAGCTCTATACGGGTCCAGTGCAGCGCGACTACGTGCCGGTCAAGAAACGCTAGCTCAGCCCGCGCCAGGCGGGTGGTCAATGTGCGGTGATGCTTGAACACACCTGCATCGATGCCGCATCACTGGCTGGAGATGCCACCGGCCGAGCTCCTCGCGGCCATGCGTTCGACGCCGGCCGGGCTCGACTCCGCTGATGCCGCAGCTCGACTCGATGTTGCAGGTCCGAACGCGCTGACTGCCGAGCCATCGCATGCCGTGAGCCGGCTGTTGCTGCGCCAACTCGCCAATCCAATGATTGTCATCCTGCTGGTCGCTGCGGCGGTGTCCGGCTTTCTGCGCGATCTTGCCGACACGGCCATCATCGTCAGTGTCGTCGCGGTCTCGGCCACGCTCGGTTTTGTGCAGGAATACCGGTCGTCGCGCGCCGTCGAAAGGTTGCGGGCCCGCCTCACGCTGTACTGCACCGCTTTGCGCGACGGGACCGAGCGGGAAATTGCCGTCAGCAACCTGGTGCCGGGCGACGTCGTGCTGCTGCGCGCCGGCAGCATGCTGCCTGCCGACGGCCGCTTGTTGGTCGCCCGTGACCTGCACGTCAATGAGGCCTTGCTGACCGGTGAATCCCTGCCGGCCGCCAAGGCCCCGGACGCCGACATCGCTCGTGACCGCGGCCTGTTCATGGGCACTTCGGTGGCCAGCGGCACCGGCACGCTGCTGGTGGTCGCCACCGGCGGGGCGACCGAGTACGGCCAGATCGCAGCGCGGCTGAACGCCCCGACGGCAGATACCGAGTTCGAGCGGGGCCTGCGCCGGTTCGGAGTGATGCTGACGCAGCTGATCCTGGTGCTGGTGATTGCGGTGCTCGCCATTTGCATTGCGCTCGACCGGCCGATGCTCGAGGCGTTGCTGTTCGCGATCGCGCTTGCCGTGGGCATCTCGCCTGAACTGCTGCCGGCGATCATCTCGGTCACGCTTGCAAGGGGCGCGCACGAGATGCTCGGACGCGGCGTGCTTGTCAGGCGCCTGGGCGCGATCGAGAACCTCGGCGCGATGGATGTGTTGTGCTCGGACAAGACCGGCACTCTGACGCGGGGCACGATGACACTGGCCGGCGCCGTCGATGTGCAAGGAGCCGACAGCGAACGGGTAATCGAATGCGCGGCGATCAACGCCTGGTTCGAGTCAGGACTTGCCAATCCGCTCGACGAGGCGATCAAGACGGCGACCGCTTCCCGCAGCGCCCGTGTACTCGGGCTGGGCAAGATCGACGAGATTCCCTACGACTTCGAGCGACGGCGCCTGACCGTGGTAGTACGTCACCCCGACGGCAGTCAGGAGATGATCACGAAAGGCGCGCTCGAGGAGACGCTTGCGGTGTGCACGTCGGAGCGTGCAGGCGAAAGCTCCCGGCCGCTTACGCCAGTGCGCCGCGAGGCGATACAGGCCCGCTGCGGCGCGCGGCTGGCGGCCGGATTCCGGGTGCTCGCGGTTGCAAGCCGCAAGATCGAATCGGGGGCTGGCTTCGAGCCGGCCGATGAACGGGAACTGTGCCTGGAGGGCTTCCTGCTGTTCGAGGATCCGCCGAAGCCGGGCGTCGGCGAGGTAATCAACGACCTGAAGCGTCACGGTGTGCGGCTCAAGATCATCACCGGCGACCATGTGCTCGTGGCGCGGCACGCGGCCCAGGCGGTGGGATTCAACGAGCCGCGAATATTGACCGGGCACGAGCTCGAAGGTCTCGACGACCTCGAGTTGCGGCAGCGGGTCTGGAACATCGACCTGTTCGCGCAGATCGACCCGCACCAGAAGGAGCGCATCGTGCACGCGCTGCGTGCCGGCGGCCACGTGGTTGGGTATCTCGGAGACGGCATCAACGACGCACCGTCGCTGCGCGCCGCGGATGTCGGGATCTCGGTCGACAGCGCCGTCGACGTCGCGCGCGAGTCCGCGGATTTCGTGTTGCTGTCGCACGACCTCGACGTGCTCCGCCGCGGCGTCGTGCTGGGCCGCACGACTTTCGCGAACACGATCAAGTACGTGCTCGCCACGATTTCCGCCAACTTCGGCAACATGCTGTCGATGGTCGTGGCCTCGGCTTTCCTGCCGTTCCTGCCGCTGCTCGCCAAGCAGATCCTGCTGAACAATCTGCTGTCCGACCTGCCATCGCTCGCCATCGCCACCGATCGAGTGGACCGCGAATGGATCGAGCGGCCGCACCGCTGGCGGGTACGTGACATCCGCAACTTCATGATCGTGTTCGGGCTCGTGAGCTCGGTCTTCGACCTGCTGACCTTCCTGCTCCTGTACTGGCTGACCGCCGGCGATGTCGAGGCTTTCCGGACCGGCTGGTTCATCGAATCGCTGCTGACTGAAGTTGGCGTCCTCCTCATCATCCGGACGCGTCTGCGAGCCTGGCAGAGCCGCCCGGCGGCGACGCTGCTCGTGGTGACGATCCTGGTAGCCGTCGGCTCGGTGCTGCTGCCGTGGACAACGGCAGGATCCTGGTTCGCACTGGTGCCAGTTACGGCGACCGTGCTGATGGCGATCGTGCTGGTGGTGTTCGGTTACTTGTTGGCATCCGAACTCACCAAGGGCCCGTTCTATCGTTGGCTTGATCGCGGTTCGACCGCGGCTCGGGCATGAGTTGGCGCGCGATAAAAGGGGACGCGCCCCTTTAACGGAACGAATCGGCACTCAGCTGGCTCACCGGTGTTAAAGGGGTGTTAAAGGGGCGCGTCCCCTTTTATCAGAGACGCTAGGCCTCGGCGGCCAGCAATCCCTCGACTTCGTGCGCGGTCGCCCGGCGCATCGGCCGGCCGTCCACCGGGCCGAGTGGCGCCTGGCGGATCCCGTCCAGTGGAAAAATGGTGGCGTCTACTTCGTGCGGGCCGGCCGTGAATCGGACGGCAGGATAGGCTTCGAATTCGTCGCGCTGGACCTTGAGGCGGCGCTCGGCGAATTCGTGCGGAATGCCGCGATCGAGCAGCTGCACGGAGACCGACTCCGGTGTGTCGACGAAGAGGTGCAGCGTTATCTCGCTGTGCTCGGTTGCCGTGCCTGACAGGAGCGGTCCGACCAGGCGCGGCTCGAAGTCCGCTAGCAGACGCATCGCCGCCAGCGCGGCACGACGCATCTCCAGCAGATTGCTGGCGTGAGCTTCCGGCACGAACAGCCGCTGATGCTCGGCGAGCGCCTCTTCGATCTCCGTATTCTTTGGAAGCACCGCGTGGTCGGTCACGCCGAGGCGTGCAGCCGCCTTGCGTTTGGCGAGCCCGTAATCCGGCAGGCCGTGTTCAATCATCAGCCGCGCTGCCTCCCGGGCGAGCGCCAGGCGCAGCATTTCGGCACGTGCGGATCGTCGCGGCATCAGAAGATCGGCTCCTCGAGTTTCTTCGGCGCCTGAACACCTGGTTGCGTACCGCCGGTTCCAGCGTCGAAGCCGGCCGGCAGATGATCGGCCAGAAAATACTCGAACACGGCCGTCGGATCATCGCCGCCAGCGAGTTCGCCGGTCTCGGGCGATATGCGCGCAGTTACGACGTCGTTCGGCATCGGCAGGCGATGACCGGGGCGACCGGCGAGCGCATCGCGCATGAAATAGATCCACATCGGCAGGGCCGTGTGCGAACCCTCCTCATTGGCACCGAGTGACCGCTCCTGGTCAAAACCAACCCAGGCGGTTGCGACCAGATCGGCATTGAAACCGGAGAACCAGGCGTCGCGGCCTTCGTTGGTGGTGCCGGTCTTGCCGGCGATATCAGCGCGACCCAGCGTACGGGCGCGCTGACCGGTGCCGCTCCTGATCACTTCCTGCATCAGGTCGGTCATGATCCAGGCGTTCGCTTCGCTGATCGCGCGCGGCGCAAGCTGGTTTTCCGCAAGCGTCACTGCCGCACCGCCACCTTCGAAGCCGGGGATCTCGCAGTCGATGCAGGTGAGCCGAGGTTCGGCCTGTTTCAAAATGCTGCCGTCGGCGGCGTAGATCCGCTCGACGAGATACGACGAGACGCGCGAGCCGCCATTCGCGAATACGGCAAAACCGGTCGCCATTTCGAGCGGCGTCAACTGGGCGGTGCCGAGCGCTGCGGTCAGGTCGGCGGGAATGTGCTCCTTCGGCAGGCCGAAGCGCTGGACATAGTCGCGGGTATAGGCGATGCCCAGCTGGCGCAGCAGCCGGATCGTGACCAGATTGCGCGATCGGGCCAATGCTTCGCGCAAGCGCGTCGGGCCGGAAAAGCGGCCCGAATCATTTACCGGTCGCCAGTCTTCCTCCTCCACCGTGCCGTCCTCGCTGGCAGGAGATTCGAAGACGACCGGCGCGTCCAGTACGATCGATGCGGGCGTGAACCCTGCCTCGAGAGCCGCGGAATAGATGAATGGCTTGAATGACGAGCCTGGTTGCCTGCGCGCCTGGGTCACGCGGTTGAACTTGGAGGCCTGGTAGTCGAAGCCGCCGGAAAGCGCGACCACGGCGCCATCGTGCGGATCCAGCGCGACGAATGCGCCCTGTGCTTCCGGAAGTTGCGCAAGGAGCGCTTCATTGCCGCCACTCGGCAGCACATAGACGACATCGCCGGTGGCGACGACTTCGCGGGGACTCTTCGGCGCAGCATTGTCGATATCGGCATTGCGTGCCGGCTTTGCCCAGCGCATTCCGTCCATGGGCAACCGGTAGCGCTTGCGGTTGCGCGCGATCACGGTCGCGTCATCGCGTCCAACCGCGACGACCGCCGCCGGCTGCAGGCCACCGACCACCGGATAACGCTCGAGTTCAACCGCGAGCGCCGCATCATCCGCTCCGGCCGGAAGGCCAAGCCGCGCGATGCGCCCGCGATAGCCGTGGCGCTGGTCGTATTCGAGTACTGCGCTGCGCAACGCCACATCGGCCGTACGCTGGAGCCGGCTGTCGATCGTCGTGACCACTTTGTAGCCGTTGGTATACAGACCTTCGCCGTAAGTCTCATACAGGGCGAGACGCACCAGCTCGGAGACATAGGGTGCATCGACTTCCACGCGCGGCCCGTGCAGGTCACGCGAGATCGGCGTGGCGAGCGCGGCCTTATAGGCCTTTTCATCCAGGTAATCGAGTTCGTACATGCGGCGCAGCACATAGGCGCGCCGATCAATCGCGTCCTGCAGGCTCGCCGACGGATTGAGCCTGGAAGGCGCCTTCAGGATGCCGGCGAGCAGCGCGGCCTCAGCGGCATTGACCGCGGACAGCGACTTGCCGAAGTAGGTTTCTGCGGCAGCGGCGAAGCCGTAAGAGCGCTGGCCGAGGAACTGCGTGTTGATGAATAACGTAAAGATCTCGTTCTTTGTAAGTTCGTTTTCGAGCTGAAGGGACAGGAAGATCTCGCGCAGCTTGCGGCGCAGCTGCTTTTCGTTCGTTATCAGGGTCGTGCGCACCAGTTGCTGGGTCAGCGTGCTGCCACCCTGCGAGGCTTCCATCGTGAATGCGGCGACCAGCATCGCGCGCACCACGCCCTGCCAGTCGACTCCCGGGTGCTGGAAGAAACGGTCATCCTCGGCGGCGAGCACTGCGTGCACGACCACCTCAGGGACCTCTTCCCAGGTCACCGGGACGCGGCGTTGCTCGCCGATCTGCCCCAGCAGGCGGCCGTCGCGGCTGTACACGCGCAAAGGTATCTGCAATCGCACGTCGCGCAACTGCGCGACGTCCGGCAGGGTCGGCTTCAGGTAGTAGAACGTCGAGAGAAAAGCCATCAGGACCAGGCCGGCCAGCGATACGACGACGGTCGCTGCGATGCGCAGCCTGCGCTGCATTCGGGTCTTCATCAGGCGGCGATTATGCATAGTAATGTGATGGGCCGCCGGAAGGCCGGTCGTTCTGCTGCGACGCGCGGATCGTGAAGTCAGACACGGTGTCCGCGGGGGATCACGGGCAGCATCGGCGGCGGACCAGACGGCTCAGGCCCCGCTGGGGCGCGAGTGGCCGCTGGCACCAGGGTCCGGCCGGGGGGTAACCCCCCCGACTGCCCCGCAATGGCGCCTGGGAGGCTGTGCTCGGCAATCGAACTGCGGGTCGAGTCACGTTTCAATTTGACAATAGCTTGCTATATAGTTGATGTGAACTTGACCCCGCGCGGCGATTAAGCGTCCAATAGCCTGACCTGAAAAGGAAATTTCCGTGCTGAAGCTGCCGAAGATTTCGCTGGGGCCGCGGTTCCGACCACTGATCGGCCTCGACATCACGACGTCGTCGATCAAGCTGATCGAACTTGCGCTCTCGGGCGGCCAGTATCGGGTCGAGTCCTATGCGGCCGAGCCGACTCCCCATAACTCCGTCAACGAGAAGGCCATCGTCGACGCCAATGCGGTCGGCGAGGCAATCCGCCGGGCGGTCAAGCGCTCCGGCGTGCGATCCAAGGAATGCGCGGTCGCGATCAGCGGCGACGCGGCCATCACCAAGGCCGTGCAGATGCCGCGCAACCTGTCCGATTCCGACCTCGAGCAGCAGATCGAGATGCAGGCGGACCAGTACATTCCGTTCCCGATGGAGGAAGTCAGCTATGACTTCCAGGTGCTCGGGCCTTCCGAGAAGGATCCTGAGATGCGCGACGTGCTGCTGGTCGCCTCGCGCTCCGAGAATGTCGAGCAGAGAGTCGCCGCGGTCAACGCGGCAGGCCTCACGGCCAAGCTTGTCGATGTGGAGGCATTTGCGCTCGAGAACGCCTGCCGCCTGCTGACCCACCAGATGCCGGATGGCGGCATCGATCGCACCATTGCAGTCGTGGACTTCGGTGCCAGCACGACCACATTCAGCGTGCTGCGCGACCTCGTCGTCGTGTACACACGCGACTTTGCTTTCGGCGGCCAGCAGTTGACCGAAGAGATCATGCGTACCTACGGGCTCTCGATGGAGGAGGCCGGCCGCGCCAAGAAGGAAGGCGGCTTGCCATCCAATTACCAGCCCGAGGTGCTCGATCCGTTCATCGACGACATGACCCAGCAGGTCAGCCGTTCGCTGCAGTTTTATCTGGCTTCCGGCAGCGGCCGCAGCCAGCCCGAGCAGATCATCATCTGCGGCGGCTGTGCGAATATTCCGGGTGTCGCGGACGTGATCGCGAGCCGGGTGGGTATCCCGGCTGAGCGCGGCGATCCACTGGGCCAGATGAAGATTTCGTCCAAGGCGAAAGCGCTCGGTGTTCAGCGTGACGCCACTGCATTACTGACTGCGTGCGGCCTTGCATTGCGGAGCTTCGACGAAGATGCCAAGTATTAACCTTCTGCCCTGGCGGCAAGCACTCCGCCAGCGGCGAAAGAAAGAATTCTTCATCGGGATTGCCGCGGCTGTCGCGCTGGCAGCGCTCGCCACCCTGCTGACGCACCTGACCGTCAGCTCGATGATCGATTCGCAGCACGAGCGCAACGACCTGCTGAAGGCCGAGATCGCGGAGCTCGACAAGGCCATCGAGCAGATTCTGGCTCTCGAGGAACAGAAGGATCGCATGATCGCCCGCATGGAGGTCATCGACAAGCTGCAGTCAAGCCGGCCTGAAGTGGTGAAGATGTTCGATCAGATTGTCGCGACGCTGCCCGAGGGCGTTTACCTGACCTCGGTCAAGCAGAGTGGCCGCAAGATCCAGTTCGACGGTGTCGCGCAGTCGAGCACGCGCGTATCGGCATTCATGCGCAATATCGATGCATCCGATACGCTTTCTGCGCCGGAACTGAAGGTCATCCAGACCGGGCGCGACACGGGTCCCGGCTCGCAGTTCACGTTGTTTGCGCAGTTGCGCGGGGGCACTGATTCCGAGGGGCCGGGCGCGAAGAAACACGCGGCCACGGAGCGCGTCACGGAGCTCGGCCGATGAACTTCCTGGAGCAACTGCAACAGCTCGATCCCCGCGATGTCGGCCGCTGGCCATTCCTGTTCCGCGCGCTCGCGGTCGGGTTGATTTTCCTGGTGACGACCGGGATCCTGATCTACTACTTCGTCAATCTCGGCAATCTCGAGGATCTGCGCAAGGCGGAGGCCGAGCAGCGATCGCTGTGGCAGACTTTTGACCAGAAGCAGCGCAAGGCAGCCAATCTCGAGGCCTATCGCCAGCAGCTCGCCGAAATTGAACGCACGTTCGGCGCGATGCTGCGCCAGCTGCCCGGCAAGACCGAGGTGCCGAGTCTGCTGGTCGATATCTCGCAGACCGGCCTGGCCGCTGGGTTACAGGAACACCTGTTCCAGCCCGGTGCCGAAACGCAAAAGGACTTCTACGCAGAGCTGCCGATCAAGATCCAGTTGTCGGGCGACTACCATGAATTCGGCAATTTCGTCAGCGGCATAGCGGCGCTGCCGCGCATTGTCACGCTTCACGACATCGAGATCACGCGCGGCTCCTCGGCGAAACGCGCCGCTACACGCGCTGGCGCGCCGAATCCGAGCGATGACCTGACATTGAGCCTTACCGCCAAGACCTACCGGTACCTGGAGGAAGGGGAATCGAGCGCCCCGGATGCGGCTGCCAAGGGCAACAAGAAAGCCTCGAAGACCAAGCCGAAGCAGGATACGACATGAGCCAGGAACGCATGCGTACCATCTTGACTGTTGCCGGAATTGCCGGCGTCTTGCTGCTCGGCGGTTGCTCGGGCGACACCGACGAGCTGATGGCGGAAATCGAGAAGGCCAAGCAGCGACCGGGCGGTCATATCCAGCCGTTGCCCGAAGTCAAACCATACGTCAGCCACGAATACGAAATGTCGGATCGCCGCTCGCCGTTCCTGCAGAGCCTCGCGGGTGAGAACCCGGGCGGTCCGCGGCCGGACGTGCAGCGCGCGCGCGAATATCTGGAGCAGTTCCCTCTGGATACACTCAAGATGGTCGGTACGCTGCGCCTGGGTAACTCGTACTACGGACTGCTGCAGACCCGTGACGGATTGATTCACCGTGTGCTGCCGGGCAATCACGTCGGCCAGAATGACGGCCGTGTGATGACGATCGGCGACGCGCGCATTTCAGTGGTTGAGATTGTGCCCGATGGACTCGGCGGTTACCTGGAGCGCCCCGCGGCGCTCGCGCTGAGCGATTGAATCCTGGGAGAACGTCTGATGGCTCGCATTAACCGGACAACGGCGTTGATAAACAGCGGGGCAAGAAGCTTCGCGCGCGGGCTCGGCGGCGTGCTGGCCATGGTGGCCATTGCATGGTCGCAGATCGCGCTGGCACAGAATCCGGTCCGACTGACCGCGGTTGAAGTGCAGCCGATGCAGGGTCAGACCCTGCAGATCAGGCTGCGCACTGACGGTGTCGCGCCGCAGCCGCTGACCTTCACGATTGACCGCCCCGCGCGGCTGTCGGTGGACCTGCCAGATGTCGTGCTGGCGCTCGAAAACCGGCGCATCGACGTCGGCGCGGGCGGTGTCGATACGATCGTCGCCGCGGAAGCATCGGGCCGCACGCGAGTCGTGTTCAATCTTGAGTCTCTCGTGCCGTATTCAGCCCAGGCCGAGGGTGACAGTGTGGTCGTGACGCTCGGCGGCACGGCGGCTGCCTCGGCAGCGGCGGCCCCGGCCACGTATGCGGCGGCGCCCTCGGCCGGCCCGCGCAGCATCACCGGCGTGGATTTCCGCCGCTCGCCGGATGGCGCCGGCCGCGTCGTCGTGCTGCTTTCGGATCCGGCGACACCCGCCAGCCTGCGTCAGGAAGGCAATCAAGTGATCGTTGACTTCACGGGTGTTCAGCTCGCCGAAGAAAACATGAAGCGCTACGACGTCATGGATTTCGCGACGCCCGTGACCATGGTTGACGCGGCGCGTGTCGGCAACAACGTGCGCGTCACCGTGACTGCGACCGGCGATTTCGAGCAGCTTGCCTACCAGACCGACAACCAGTACGTGGTCGAGGTCAAGCCGCGCGCCAGGGCGGTGGCCGCAACCATGGACGAAAAGGTCTACACCGGCGAGCGCCTGACCCTGAACTTCCAGGACATCGATGTGCGCCCCGTGCTGCAGCTCCTCGCTGACACCAGCGGGCAGAACATCGTCGTTTCTGACTCGGTCAAGGGCCGTGTGACGCTGCGCCTGCAGAACGTTCCCTGGGATCAGGCGCTCGACATCGTGCTGCGTACCAAGGGTCTCGACATGCGGCGCAAGAACAACGTGATCCTGGTCGCGCCCCAGGCCGAGCTCGCGTCGCAGGAAAAGGCGGAACTCGCCGCCCGGAAGGACATCGAGGATCTCGCGCCGCTGCGCACCGAGTTCCTGCAGGTCAACTATGCGAAAGCAGCGGAAATCGCACGGCTCGTCAAGTCGGCCGGCGGCGGCTCCCTGCTTTCTTCGCGCGGCAACGTCTCGGTCGATGAACGCACCAATACGATGCTTGTGCAGGATACGGCGGAGCAGCTGACCGCGATCCGCAAGATGGTTGCGACACTCGACATCCCGGTTCGCCAGGTGCTGATCGAATCGCGTATCGTGATCGTGAGCGACGACTTCAGCCGGGAGCTTGGCGTTCGCGCAGGCTTCACGCGGATCTCGGACGACGTCAAGGATCTGATGGCGATCAGCGGCAGCGCACAATCCACCGATACGATGATGGGCTCGGTGCTCGACAATCTGGCCAGCACCGGTTCGCCGTTCCCCGTCAAGGTGCCGTTCGGCAACTTCGATCGCTACAACGTGAATATGCCGGTTGCAAACCCGGCCGGGCGCATTGCGCTGTCGATCCTCGATTTCGACGACTTCCTGATTGACCTCGAGCTGTCGGCCGCGCAGAGCGAGGGCCGCGGCGAGATCAAGTCGACACCGCGCGTCATCACGGCCAACCAGCGCGAGGCGATCATTGAGCAAGGTGTCGAAATCCCGTATCAGGAATCGTCGTCCAGCGGCGCGACCACCACGCAGTTCAAGAAGGCCGTGCTGTCGCTCAAGGTGACGCCGCAGATCACGCCGGACAACCGCGTGATCCTCGACCTGACCGTCACAAAGGACAGTGTCGGCCAGCTCGTCCCGAGCGCCACCGGTGGCTTCGTACCCTCGATCGACACGCGCAACATCCAGACGCAGGTGCTCGTCAAGGACGGCCAGACGGTCGTGCTGGGCGGCATCATGGAGACCGAGCGCCGGGATTCGGTCAAGAAGGTCCCGTTGCTCGGCGACGTGCCATTCCTCGGCAACCTGTTCAAGTCCAAGAGCAAGACCAACAATCGTGACGAGTTGTTGATCTTCATCACGCCCAAGATCCTGAAGGAAGGCGCCGCCGTCGAGTGACGCCATGGCTCCGGGCTTGCGCCCGGGGCCGGTTCCAATGCACAGTCACACGGCCGCCTTCGGGCGGCCGTGCCGTTTCCGGCCTCAGGGTGCATCGCGATTGCTTCGGAGTGTCTTTCTAGTGGGGCCGATGGGTGCGGGAAAGACTGCAATCGGCCGGCAGCTCGCAGAGCGGCTTGGTCTTCCATTTGCGGACAGCGACGCCGAGATCGAGGCACGCACCGGTGTCGACATCGCCTACATCTTCGAGCGCGAGGGTGAGGCCGGATTCCGCATCCGTGAGCGCGACATGATCGATGAGCTGACGCAAAGGCCAGGCATTGTGCTCGCAACCGGCGGCGGCGCGGTCCTGCTGCCCGAGAATCGCGAGCGGCTGTCCACGCGCGGCACCGTCGTATTCCTCGACGCCACCATCGACCAGCAGCTGCAGCGCACGCGCGCCGGGCGGCGCCGGCCACTGCTTGCCACCGAAGATCCGCGCGCCCGGCTCGAGGAGTTGATGCGAATTCGCGATCCGCTCTACCGGTCCATCGCGGCGATCACGATCAAGACCGGCGGACGTCACCTGAACGCGATTGCCGAACAGATCTCCGAAGCCCTCGCAGCATGCAGCCCATCGACCTGAATCTCGGCGCCAGGCGCTGTCCGATCCTGATCGGGCCCGGTCTGCTGGGTGCGCGCGAACTGCTTGCCGGGCACACCGGCAGTGCGCAGCTGATGGTTGTCAGCAACGAGACCGTGGCGCCCTTGTGGCTGCCGCGCCTGCGCGACGGGCTTGCCGGCCGCTCATTTGCAGAGTGCCTGCTGCCCGATGGCGAAGAGCACAAGACGCTCGCGAGCGCAGCGCGGATCATCGACGCACTCGTGGCGGCGCACATGAATCGGGATTGCATGGTGCTGGCGCTCGGCGGTGGTGTCGTCGGCGACATCGCCGGCTTCGCGGCGGCAATCTACCAGCGCGGCGTCGCCTGTCTGCAGTTGCCGACCACGCTGCTCGCGCAGGTGGATGCGGCGATCGGAGGCAAGACCGGGGTCAACCACCCAGGCGGCAAGAACCTGATCGGCGCCTTCCACCAGCCGGTCGCCGTCATCGCCGACACGGATACGCTTGGTACGCTGCCAGACCGCGAGTTCCGCGCCGGCCTCGCGGAAGTCGTCAAGGCGGCGCTGATTGCCGACAGCGGGTTTTTCGCATGGCTCGAGCAACAGATCGGGGCGTTGCTCGCGCGCAAGCCGGAAGTGCTGGTCGAGGCGATCCGTCGCGCCTGCGGGATCAAGGCCGGCATCGTTGCCCGCGATGAGCGCGAACGGGGGCCGCGCGCGATGTTGAATCTCGGGCACAGCTTCGGGCACGCGATCGAAACGGGGCTGGGCCATGGTCGCTGGCTGCACGGCGAGGCGGTCGCAGCCGGTATCGTGCTGGCGGCTGAACTCTCCGCGCGCACTGGCCGCCTGCCCGTGGGCGATATGGACCGCGTGCGCGCGCTGCTTGCACGCGCCGGCCTGCCGGTCGATCCGCCGCGGCTCGGGCGCGAGCGCATGCTCGCGCTGCTCGACATGGACAAGAAGGTCGCGGCGGGGCAGTTGCGGCTCGTGCTGCTCGATGCAATCGGCGCCGCGAATTGCACCGCCGACTTTCCCAGGGACGCGCTCGAGACGCTGCTCGAGGAAAGGACCGGCAAGGGTGCAGCGTGAGAAAGGGGCGCGATCCCGACGCCGGCCTCGCGCCGTTTGCGGCGCTGGTTGCCACTTCCCGCGGCCGCCTGCATCCTGAGCCACCGGTCGATTACCGCAGCGAATTCCAGCGCGACCGCGATCGCATCGTGCATTCGAGCGGGTTCCGGCGCCTGGTCTACAAGACGCAGGTCTTCATCAATCATGAAGGCGATCTTTACCGCACGCGGCTGACCCATTCGCTGGAAGTCGCGCAGATCGCCCGCTCGGTCGCCAGCGCGCTCGCGCTCTCCGAGCCGCTGACCGAGGCAATCAGCCTTGCGCACGACCTGGGGCATACGCCATTTGGCCATGCCGGGCAGGATGTGCTGAACGAATGCATGCGCGATTACGGAGGATTTGAGCACAATCTGCAGTCGCTCAGGGTCGTGGACCAGCTCGAGGAGCGCTATGCATCTTTTCGCGGCCTGAATCTGACGTTTGAGACCCGCGAGGGCATATTGAAACACTGCTCGCTCGCCAACGCGCGGACGCTTGGGGAATTGGGCCGGCGCTTCATCGATCGCCTGCAGCCCGGTCTCGAGGCGCAAATTGCCGATCTGGCCGATGCCATCGCCTACAACAACCACGACGTCGACGACGGACTGCGCTCCGGGCTGCTGACCATCGACGACTTGCGTGAAGTGACGCTGTTCGCGCGCCACCATGCAATTGTGGCCGGCAGCTACCCGAACCTGCCGGCACGGCGCATGATTCACGAAATCGGGCGACGCATGATCCACGATGCCGTGAGCGACCTGATCGAGGCGACAACGCGGCGCCTGCAGGAGGCAAGGCCCGCAGATATTGACGCCGTCCGTGCCTTGCCGCAGCCACTCGTCGGATTCTCGGAGGCCGGGTACGCGGAACACTTGGAACTGAAGAAGTTCCTGCGTACGCGGCTCTACCGGCACGAGCGAATCGAGGCGGCACGCATGGGTGCCGGCCAGGTGCTCCGGGACCTGTTTGAGGCATTCATGCAGGACGCGGCGCGGATGCCGGCGGAGCACCGCGACGCTGCGGGCGCAATGGAGTCTTCGTCGGGAATCGCCGGCCGCGCCCGCGCAGTCGCCGACTATGTGGCCGGCATGACGGATCGGTACGCATTCCAGGAGCATGCGCGGCTCTCCGGCCACGACGCCGTTTGATAACATCGTCTAAACGACTGGAGTACAGAGTGGCCAGGGCCGGAATACCCGCGCGCGAGCGACTGATCTTCGCGATGGACGTGCAGAATGCCGATGCGGCGCGCCGGCTGGCGGACACGCTCGGCGATTCGGTTTGCTTCTACAAGCTCGGGCTCGAACTCTTCATGGCTGGTGGCACTTTTGAGTTGCTCGACTGGTTGATCGGCCGTGGCAAGCGCGTGTTCGTGGATCTCAAGTTCTTCGACGTGCCGGCCACGGTCGCGGGAGCGGTGCGCAATCTCCGCAATCGCGGCGTGACATTCGCGACCGTGCACGGCAACCAGTCGATCATGGAAGCGGCGGTCGCCGCAGCGGGCGATGTCGGGATTCTCGCCGTCACGGTGCTGACGAGTCTCGATCGTGGCGACCTCGACGACATGGGATTCCAGTGCGACGTGGGAGCACTGGTGCTATCGCGTGCGCGCCGGGCGTTTGAAGCGGGCTGTGCCGGCGTGGTTTCCTCCGGGCTCGAGGCGAAACTGCTGCGTGCGGGAGTGGATGACCGCCTGATCGTCGTCACGCCTGGCATCCGGCCCGTTGAGAACCGCCCGACTGACGATCAGAAGCGCGTCATGAGCGTACCCGAGGCATTCGTGAATGGCGCCGACTACATCGTCGTCGGGCGCCCGATCCGCGATGCCAGCGACCCGCGGGCTGCCGCAGAGCAGATCCAGGCGACCATCGCCGGCCTGTTTCCCCGCGGATGAGCGCGCCGCAGGGGAATGACCGGCTGCTGCGCGCGCTGTTGCGTGAACCCGTGGATCGCACGCCGGTCTGGATCATGCGTCAGGCGGGCCGCTACCTGCCGGAGTACCGTGCGATACGGGAAAAAGCCGGCAGCTTCATGGCACTCTGCACGAACCCGGAACTCGCCTGCGAAGTGACGCTGCAACCGCTCGCGCGCTATCCGCTGGATGCGGCGATCCTTTTCTCCGACATTCTCGTCATTCCGCACGCCATGGGACTCGGTCTCGGATTCGCCGAGGGCGAGGGGCCGCGCATTGCGCGCCCGGTGCGCAATGAGGCGGATGTGCAGTCGCTGCCGGTGCCTGATCCCGACGACCGGCTGCGCTTCGTGCTTGACACCATTGCGCTGACATGCCGCGAACTCGCCGGTCGCGTGCCGCTGATCGGATTTGCGGGCTCGCCGTGGACCGTCGCGACCTACATGGTCGAAGGCGGCTCGAGCAGGGACTTCCCGCGCATCAGGGGCCTGTTGCAGGCCGAGCCACGCACGCTGCACGCACTCCTCGACAAGCTCGCGCGCGCGACGATTGCCTATCTCAACGCACAGATCGCGGCCGGCGTGCAGGTCGTCATGATTTTCGACACCTGGGGCGGCGCCCTCGCAACCCCCGATTACCTGGAATTCTCGCTGGCGTACATGCAGCAGATTCTGGATGGCCTGGCACGCGAGCCAGAAGGCCGGCGGGTGCCCGTGATCCTGTTCACCAAGGGCGGCGGCATCTGGCTTAGCCGCATGGCCGCAACCGGCGCGGATGCGCTGGGAATCGACTCAGCGACGGAATTGTCCGAGGCGCGCCGGGCGACCGGCGATCGTGTCGCACTGCAGGGCAATCTCGATCCCGAACTGCTGCATGAGGCGCCCGACCGGATTCGAAGCGAAGTTGCGCGTGTGCTCGGGAGTTATGGGCGCGGACCCGGGCATGTGTTCAACCTGGGTCATGGCGTCCAGCAGCACACGAACCCGGAGCATGTTGCAGCCATGATCGCCGCCGTCCATGAACTCTCGCCGCAATACCATCGCTGACGCGACGGTCAGCTGCGCCTAAACGGCTCGCAGTTCATTGCGCAACGTGCGGCGCAGGATCTTGCCGACGTTGGTCTTCGGCAACTCGTCGCGGAAATATACGGCGCGCGGCACCTTGTAGCCGGTCAGTTCGCGCTTGCAGAACGCGACGACCTGCTCGCTGGTGAGTGCCGGATCCTTCCTGACGATGAACAGCGCAACCACTTCGCCGGATTTCTCGTCCGGCTGCGCGACCGCCGCGACCTCGAGCACGCCCGGCATCTGCGCGACGATCCCCTCGACTTCATTGGGATACACGTTGAAGCCGGACACGAGGATCATGTCCTTCTTGCGATCCTCGATATAAGTGCGGCCGCGCTCGTCCATGCGGCCGATATCTCCCGTGCGAAGCCATCCGCCCGGCAGCATGACCTTGGCGGTTTCCTCGGGACGATTCCAGTAACCGCGCATGACCTGCGGCCCGCGCAGGCAAATCTCGCCCACGCTGCCGGTCGGCAGCGGATTGCCATCATCGTCGCGGATCGAGACCTCGGTCGATGGCAGCGGGTAGCCGATCGAGCCCGTAAATTCGGTATCGCCAGGCAGATTTGCGGTGCCGACCGGCGAGGATTCGGTGAGTCCCCAGCCCTGGCAGATATGCCGGCCGGTCACCTGCCGCCAGCGCTCGGACACCGCTGCCTGAACCGCCATGCCGCCACCGAGCGCCACCTTCAGAGAGCTGAAATCGAGCTTGTCGAAGCCCGGCGTGTTCAATAGCCCGTTGAAGAGCGTGTTGACGCCGGTGATAAACGTGAAGCGGACCCGGCCCAGCTCCGCGACGAAGCCGGTCATGTCGCGCGGATTCGTGATCAGCACGTTGTGGCCGCCGACGCGCGTGAACACCAGGAAATTCGAGGTCAGCGCAAAAATGTGATACAGCGGCAGCGCCGTGATGACGACCGCGTCCTTGATCTCGCTGAGTTCCGGCATGAACGCCACGACCTGCAGCGTGTTTGCGACCATGTTGCGATGCGTAAGCACTGCACCTTTGGAAACGCCGGTCGTACCGCCGGTGTACTGCAGGAAGGCGACGTCTTCGCCGCTGACATCCACCGGATCGAGCTTGAGCGATGCCCCGAGCCTGAGGATGGCGTTGAAACGCAGGGCGCCCCGCAACTTCCACGGCGCCACCATCTTCTTGACGCGCCGGATCACGAAGTTCGTGACCGGCCCCTTCGGGAATCCGAGCATGTCGCCGATGCCGGTCACGATCACGCGCCTCACCGGCGTGCGGGCGATGACCTGCTGCAGCGTTGCACAGGCGTTCTCAAAGATCACGATCACGGTGGCGCCAGAGTCATTCAGCTGATATTCCAGTTCGCGCGCCGTGTAAAGCGGATTGACATTGACGACCGCGCAGCCGGCACGCAGTGCGCCGATGATCGCGATCGGATACTGCAGGACATTCGGCATCATCAGGGCGACGCGATCGCCCTTGCGCAGCCCGGCCTGCCTTTGCAGCCAGGCCGCAAAGCTTCGCGACAGGCCGTGAAGTTCGCCGTAGGTGAGCGTCCGGCCCATGTTGGAGACCGCCGGTCGCGCCGCAAAATCGCGGCAGGCGTCCTCGAACATCTGCTTCAGCGAGCGTACCGAGTCCGGATCGATCTCTGCCGGCACGCCTGGCGGATAATCTTTGCACCAGACGGGCAAATCATCCATTGTTGCGTCGCAAGAGCGGTGAAAGCTGCAGCCATAGATTATCGAGCAGCAACGGCTGCGCCTGGGCAGTCGGGTGAATGCCGTCGGGCTGGAACAGGGCAAGGTCCACGGCGACCTGGTCGGACAGGAAAGGTACCAGGCCGATCCGGTAGCGCGTTGCAAGGTCCGCATAGATGCTCTGGAAAGATGACGCATAGCGCTGGCCGTAATTGGTCGGCACGCGAATGGCAACCAGCAGGACCTGCGCACCTGCGGCGCGGCTCTTCATGATCAGCAAGTCGATATTCGCGCGCACCCTCGAGACCGGCAGGCCGCGCAGCCCGTCATTGCCGCCCAGTTCGATGATGACGACCGCGGGCTTGTGCAGAGTCAATGCGCGAGTGGCCCGCTGGACCGCGCCATCCGTGGTCTCGCCTGACATGCTGGCGTTGACCACGCGGTAACCGTAACCTTCGCGCTTCAGCCGCTGCTGCAGCAACGTCACCCAACCCTGTCCGGGCAACAGCCCGTAGCCGGCCGACAGGGAATCGCCGACGACCAGGATGACCGGCGGTTCCGCAGCGCGCGCCGGAAACGGCGCGGCGGACATCAGACATAGTGCAAGTGCCAGGAAAAGACGCATGAATAGAAAGACAGTGCTTGAGGCCAGAAGTTTGCGCAAGCAGGTTACCAGCCCGGAGGGAATGCTGACCATCCTGGACGATGTCAGCCTCCAGATTGCCGCCGGCGAGTCCGTCGCCGTGGTCGGGGCCTCCGGCGCGGGCAAGTCCACGCTGCTCGCGCTTCTGGCAGGCCTCGACGAACCGAGTCAGGGCGGAGTCTGGCTCGAGGGCATCGAGCTTTCGGCACTCGACGAAGATGGGCGCGCTGCCGCCCGCGGCAGGCACGTCGGTTTCGTGTTCCAGTCCTTTCACCTGATTCCGTCGCTGACCGCGCTCGAGAACGTGATGCTGCCGCTCGAGCTCGCGGGCCGTGCGGATGCGCGCGCCGCCGCGCGGGAGGTGCTGCAGCAGGTCGGGCTCGAGAGCCGCCTGGGTCACTACCCGAGGCAGCTCTCGGGCGGAGAACAGCAGCGCGTCGCTATCGCCCGTGCCTTCGTGACGCGGCCTTCCGTGCTCTTCGCCGACGAGCCCACCGGCAATCTTGACACGGCGACGGGCGCGCGCGTGATGCAGCTCCTGTTCGACCTGAATGCCGCGGCCGGCACGACACTCGTGTTGGTCACGCACGATCGCGAGATCGCGCGGCGCTGCGGCCGCATCATAGAAATGGACGCCGGCAGGCTCGTTCAATGAAGAGTGCCTGACATGCAAGCTCTCCGATTTGCGATGCTGGCTCTGCTGCGCGACTGGCGTTCGGGCGAGCTGGCCGTGCTGCTCGCGGCGCTCCTGGTCGCCGTGACGGCGCTGACCGGCGTCGGTTTCTTTACCGATCGCATCGGCCAGGCCGTCGAGTTGCGGGCAGCCGAAGTGCTCGCGGCCGATCTGCGCCTGCAGTCCGGCCAGCCGCTGGACCCCGGGTATGCAGTTCTCGCCGGGGAGCGGAAGATCGCGACCGCAGCGACGGTTTCATTCCCGAGCGTGGTCTTCTTCGGCGAAGACTCCGCGCTCACCTCGCTGCGCGCCGCGGGGCCCGGTTATCCCTTGCGCGGCCGGCTCAAGATTTCCGACGCGCCGTTCGAGCCTGCCCGCGAGACCAGCGCGCTTCCCGGGCGCGGCGAAGCCTGGCTCGATTCACGGCTTCTCGCTGTTCTTGGCGCAAAGATCGGCGACCGGGTCAATGCCGGTGCCGCGGATTTCGTCGTGACCCAGGTGCTGGACTACCGGCCCGACCAGGGCTCCGCATTCGTGGATCTCGCGCCGACGTTCCTGATCAACCTCGCAGATCTCGAGGGCACGAAGTTGCTCGGTCCCGGCAGCCGGGTGACGTATTCGCTCCTGTTTGCCGGTCAACCAGCGGCGATCAGCGATTTCAAGACGCTGCTTGCGGAGCGCCGCAAACCTGGAGAGCGGCTGGTCGATGTCGGCGAAGCCAGCCCGCAGATCCGCTCCTCCACTGAGCGGGCGGGGCGCTTCCTGAATCTCTCGGCGCTGATCACGGTGCTGCTCGCCGCCATCGCGGTTGCGATGGCGGCGCGCCGCTATACGCAGCGCCACCTCGACAATGTCGCGGTGATGAAGTGCCTGGGTGCACCACAGGCGCTGGTGCTGCAGGTCACGGTGATCGAGCTCGGCCTGCTCGCACTCATCGCGGCAGCCGCCGGCGGCGCGCTCGGCTTCCTGGCGCAGGAGGTCCTCGCTTGGCTCCTGGGCGGCATCATGCGCGCGGATCTTCCGCCGCCGACCGCGGCGCCTTTGATCATGGGCACGGTCACGGCGCTCGCGATCCTGGTTGGTTTTGCCTTGCCGCCGATGCTGCAGCTGAAACGCGTGCCGCCGGCGCGCGTGCTGCGGCGCAATCTCGAACCGCCGCCCTTGCGTTACTCGGTGTCCTATGGGCTGGCCCTCGCGGCCTTGCTCGGCGTGCTGTATTGGCTGGTCCGCGATGGCCGGCTCGTGGCCTGGGTCGCGGCCGGTGTCGGCGGGACGCTGGCCGTGCTCTCCGGGGCGGGCTGGCTGCTCGTGCGTCTTGCCGGGCGCATGCGCGGCGCGGTGGGCGTCGCCTGGCGCTATGGACTCGCCAATCTCGCGCGCCGCGGCCGCGAGAGCATCGTGCAGGTGGTCGCCTTCGGCCTCGGGCTCATGGTGCTGCTGCTGCTTGCCGTGGTGCGCAAGGACCTGCTGGACGACTGGCGCGCGAGCCTGCCCCAGGACACGCCGAACTACTTCATGGTCAACATACCGACAACCGAAACCGACGCATTCGTACGATTCGTCGGTGAACGCGGCCTGCCGCCGCCGAACCTGTTTCCGATGATTCGCGCGCGCCTGACCGGGGTCAACGGCCGGCCCGTGGATGAGCTGACACTCGAAACGGACCGCGGTCGCGCCTTTGCCGAGCGCGAGCAGAATCTGTCCTGGGCCGAAGAACTGCAGCTGGATAACCGCATCGTCGCGGGCCGCTGGTGGACCGGGGCCGATCGTGGCCGCAAGCTGGTCTCCGTTGCGACCGAATACCAGGAAGAGCTAGGGCTCGAGCTCGGCGACAAGCTGACCTTTGATGTCGCTGGCGAGGCGCTCGAGGCAGAAATCGCGAACTTCCGTGAGGTGCAGTGGGACAGCTTCCAGCCGAACTTCTTCCTGGTCTTTTCGCCTGGCACGCTGGATGGCCTGATCGGCACCTGGCTCACCAGCATCAGGCTCAAGCCCGAGCAGCGGCCGCTGCTTGCAGATCTCGTACGCCGCTTCCCTTCGGTGTCAATCTTCGACATCGACTCCATTCTGGCCCAGATACGCGACATCATGGATCGTGCCTCGCTCGCCGTGCAGTACGTGTTCCTGTTCACGCTCGTGGCCGGCATCGTGGTGCTGCTCGCCGCGATCCAGGCGACGCGCGACGAGCGGCGCTTTGAGAGCGCGATACTGCGCACGCTGGGTGCGAGCCGGCGCGTGGTGCTTGCCGGTGTCGCTTCGGAGTTCGCGGCGCTCGGGGTGCTTTCGGGCACGCTGGCCGCGTTCGGTGCAACGCTTGCCGGCTGGCTGCTCGCGACGCAGCTCTTCGACCTTGAGTACACGCTCGATCCCTGGGTCTGGGTGATCGGCCTGGTCGCGGGAGCCGTCATCGTCGGCGGCGCCGGCACCTTCGCGGCGCGCAAGGTCATCAA
>DAITAA010000036.1:13262-22156 GCA_036824505.1 Steroidobacteraceae bacterium | reverse complement strand
CCACGCTGACGCTCGCGGGCGACCGGCTGATCGCGCGCCAGGGCGCCAGCCTGCTGGCGGCGGCGGGCCTGCCTGACTGGATCGCGCGCAGTCCGGCGCAGTTCGTCGAGCAGGCCGTCGAGCGGGCCCGAGACCTGACGGCGCTGGCGACCTTGCGCACCAAACTGCGTGAAGAGGTACTCGCCTCGTCTCTGTTCGATGCGCCGCGCTTCGCCAGAAATCTCGAATTGGCCCTCTCGGAAATGTGGCAGCGCAGGCAGCACACAAGAGACTGAGCGACGACCCAGACTCTCGCTTCAATGGCATCGCAGCATTCGAATCGACCCCACATGCAGTCGCAGCGCGTTGAACTTGGTCGTGCCGTCGCGCAGGCGGTGGCATTGTCACGAGCGGGACAGTGGGCGCAGGCTGAGCAGGTGTGCGCAATGATCCTGGCCGCGCAGCCTGCCGAGCCCACCGCGCTGCACGTGCTCGGCGTGTGCCGGCTGCAGCGGGGCGAGTACGCCGGCGCCGAACAGGCGCTGGCCGCCTGCCTGCGGGCCCAGCCGGGACAGGCCGCGGCGCTCGCCAACCGCGGCATCGCGCTGCAGGCACTCAAACGCTTCGACGAGGCGCTGGATTGCTACGCGCAGGCGCTGGTCCTGGCCCCGCAGCAGCCGGCCACGCTGAACATGCAGGGCCTGGCGCTGATGGAACTGAAGCGCTTTGATGAGGCGCTGGCCAGCTTCGAGCACGCGGTCGAGATCGCGCCGAACTTTGCCGAGGCCTGGTGCAGTCGAGCCAATGCGCTGACTCATCTGCGCAAGTACGACCAGGCGCTCGCCAGTCTGGATCGGGCCGAGGCGCTGCGGCCCGACTATGGCGAGGCGTTGTCCAATCGAAGCATCGTGCTGAACCTGCTCGGGCGCCACGAAGAAGCGCTGGCCGCCGCGCAGCGGGCGCTGCACCTGCTTCCTGGTCGCGCCGTCGTCCACCGCAACCTCGCCGATGCGCTGGCCGGTCTGGCCCGCCACGACGAAGCGCTTAACCACTACGACCGCGCAATCAACCTGGAGCCGGGCGACTATCGCCTGCTCGTCACGCGGGCCGACCTGCTGGCCATGCTTGGCCGCCAAGAGGCCGCAACGAGCGATTACAGCCGCGCACTGGCTGCGATCGAGGACCGAGTGCAGCAACTGCAGCGCCAGGAACGCGCCGCCCCCGAGGATGCCGATCTTCGCCGGCGCACGGCCGAGGCGAGCTACGAGCGCGGGCTGCTGCAGGTCGATCTGCTCCGTCATCGCGATGCGATCGAGAGCTTTGTGCAGGCGACCGCCTGGGCTCCCGACTTTGCCGACGCGCATTGGGCGGAGGCGCTGAACCGGCTGCGGCTGGGCGACTACGAACAGGGCTGGCGCCAATACGAATGGCGGCGCCGCACGCAGGACATCGGAACCGGCTTGCGGCAGTTCGAGGGGCCTGACTGGCTCGGCGACGAAGACCCCGCCGGGCTGCACATCCTGCTGCATGCGGAACAGGGCTTCGGCGACGTGCTGCAGTTCTGCCGTTATGCGCCGCTGCTCGCCGCCCGCGGCGCACGGGTGACCCTGCTGGCGCAGCCTGCCGTCAAGTCGTTGCTGCGCAGTCTGCCCGGCGTCGACGTGATCGCCGATGGCGATTCGCTTCCCGCATTCGACCGGCACTGCCCGATGATGAGCCTGCCGTTCGCCTTTCGGACTACGTTGCATACCGTGCCGGCGACCGTGCCTTATCTGCGCGCCGATCCGCAAGTCGTGGCACGCTGGCGCAGCGTCCTCGATTCGGCAGGGACGCCGCGTGTCGGCCTGGTGTGGGCGGGCAACCCGCGGCACGCGAAGGATCGCGAGCGCAGCATTCCGCTCGAAACGCTGGCTCCGCTTTTCGAAGTCACTGCGGAGTTCATAGGACTGAACAAGGAGGTCCGCGATCGGGATCGCATGGCTTTGCGGCACTTTCCGGTCCGTGCGCTCGGCGAACAGATCGCCGATTTTGCCGATACTGCTGCACTGATCGAAAATCTTGACCTCGTCATCACGGTCGATACGGCCGTCGCGCACCTGGCGGGCGCACTGGCGAAACCGGTGTGGATCCTGCTCGACACCCGGGCCGATTTCCGCTGGATGCTGGATCGGGAAGACACCCCCTGGTATCCGACCGCGCGTCTGTTTCGCCAGGCGACGCCGGGCGATTGGGCCGCAGTGATCCGGCGCGTCGCGCGTGCGCTCGACGCAAGGCTCGCGACCGCACACGAGTCACCGGCAGAAGGCGCAGCGAAGCAGGCACAATGATTGACGTGGATTCCGTTGACAACCCATCGATCGCTCACCCCTGATGAGTCAGAAGAGTCAGCCCCGGGTGAGCGCGCCGACATCGGTGCAGCGCGTTGAACTTGGTCGTGCCGTCGCGCAGGCGGTGGCATTGTCACGAGCGGGACAGTGGGCGCAGGCTGAGCAGGTGTGCGCAATGATCCTGGCCGCGCAGCCTGCCGAGCCCACCGCGCTGCACGTGCTCGGCGTGTGCCGGCTGCAGCGGGGCGAGTACGCCGGCGCCGAACAGGCGCTGGCCGCCTGCCTGCGGGCCCAGCCGGGACAGGCCGCGGCGCTCGCCAACCGCGGCATCGCGCTGCAGGCACTCAAACGCTTCGACGAGGCGCTGGATTGCTACGCGCAGGCGCTGGTCCTGGCCCCGCAGCAGCCGGCCACGCTGAACATGCAGGGCCTGGCGCTGATGGAACTGAAGCGCTTTGATGAGGCGCTGGCCAGCTTCGAGCACGCGGTCGAGATCGCGCCGAACTTTGCCGAGGCCTGGTGCAGTCGAGCCAATGCGCTGACTCATCTGCGCAAGTACGACCAGGCGCTCGCCAGTCTGGATCGGGCCGAGGCGCTGCGGCCCGACTATGGCGAGGCGTTGTCCAATCGAAGCATCGTGCTGAACCTGCTCGGGCGCCACGAAGAAGCGCTGGCCGCCGCGCAGCGGGCGCTGCACCTGCTTCCTGGTCGCGCCGTCGTCCACCGCAACCTCGCCGATGCGCTGGCCGGTCTGGCCCGCCACGACGAAGCGCTTAACCACTACGACCGCGCAATCGAACTCGACCCGCAGGATGGGGAGACCTACCGAGGGCGCGCGCGTTCGCTTCGGGCGCTCGGTCGACTTGAGGCTGCAGCACAGGACCTGGAACACGCACTGCGGCTGCTCGGCGACAGTGTCGATCTGCTCGCCGACCGATCGCGTGCGCTGTCGGAAGCCGATTCTGCCGCGGCGGCGCTGGCCGTCGCTGATCGAGCGCTCGTGCTGGATCCGGAGTCCGTCAACGCACTGGGGGCTCGCGTGGCCGCGCTGGCCAAGTTGCGTCGCTGGCAAGAGGCGCTGGCGGTGTACGAACGCATCATTGAACTGGATCCAGGCAACCCGGATGCGCCCTGCGGGCGGGCGGCCGTACTGAACGAACTTGACCGATTCGACGAAGCGCTGGCGGCATTCGATGCCGTGCTGCTGCGGCAGCCGGATCGCGTGTCGGTGATCGCGGATCGCGCACTGGCGCTGGCTGGACTCGGCCGTTACGAAGAGGCATTTGCCGGGTGGGCCCGAGCGGCCGAGCTCGATCCGAATCTGCACGCCGCCGACTGGAACGAGGCGGTCCATCGTCTGCTCTTGGGCCAGTTCGAGATTGGGTGGCGCAAATACGAGTCGCGCTGGATGAAGCCTGAGTTCATCAAGATCAAGCAGCCATTCAAGCAGCCGCGGTGGACGGGCCCGGAAAACGTCGAGGCTAAGACGGTGTTCCTGCATGCGGAACAGGGACTCGGTGACATGATCCAGTTCTGCCGCTACGCAACGATCCTCGCGGCGCGGGGAGCGACCGTCATCCTCGGCGCTCAGCAACCGCTGAAGCCGCTGCTGCAGACGCTTACGGGCGTGAAGCGCGTGATTACCAATGGCGAAGCGCTGCCGCCCTTCGATTTTCATTCACCGCTGATGAGCCTCCCACTTGCATTCGACACCCGGCTCGAGACGATTCCGGCGAATGTGCCGTATCTGCATGCGGACGCACGGCGTGTGCAGCGCTGGTCACGCATACTGGGTCCTCACACTCGTTTCCGGGTCGGGCTCGCGTGGGCGGGCGACCCGCAACTGGCTCACGATCGCCGTCGCAGCATCCGTCTGGAGTTGCTCGAACCGATGTTCGCCGTCGCGGCGGAGTTCTTCTGTCTCAGCAAGTTCGTTCGGGACAACGACCAGGACGACATGCGCCGTCTCGGCATCAGGCACTATGGCGACGAGCTGACCGACTTCGCCGAGACGGCTGCATTGACCCGCTTGATGGACCTGGTCATATCGGTCGACACGTCGATTGCGCATCTGGCTGGCGCGTTGGCGATGCCGGTGTGGCTGCTCGTCTCCAATCCGCCCGAATTTCGATGGCTGCTCGACCGCGAAGACAGTCCCTGGTATCCGACCGCACGCCTGTTTCGTCAACGCGAACGCGGCAACTGGCAGGAGGTCATCGCACGCGTGACAGCGGAACTGGCGTCATTGGTTGCAGCGACTCACCTTGCCGCAACTCAAGAAGCGCCTTCGGCCAGCCCGGCTGGCTAATGAGTCGTTGCCTGACGCAAGCTGCTCGGTGCGCTGTGCTTGGTAAGCCGGCAGTGCATCACTGCATCTGCGCTACGTTGTTGCTGAGGTAGCGGAAGGCTCTTGCTGCAAATCCGACGCCGGCGCAAAGAATCGCGGCGCAATTTCCCAGAAGTGCCATGCGGCAGCATCGAGCCGAACTGCTTCGTCAAGCAGCGCAAAAACGTCGACGATCAGCGACTCTGCGTCATTGCGAGTCCCGAGCCTGTGGATATGCAGCGTGCGCGTGCCATCCGACATACGGATTCCGGTCAGGAAGACCGTGACGGGGACGCGCAGGTCAGCAGCCATGCGCAAAAGCCCGCGCGGCACGCGCGCGCGCAAACCGATGAAGTCGATTGCTTCGCTCGCTGCAACCTGATCTGAGGCCACGTCGACTGCAGCGACCACCTGCTCACCTCGGCGCAGCGCCTCCACAATGTGGCGCGGCGAGCGCGACACCTCGATCGGGAATTGCCCAAGGGCGTCGGCGACCGCGCGGTTGCGCAGTCCGTAGTACCAATAGCGAACGCTGCGCCCCGGAAATACATCGCGCCGGTGCGCGGCGACCAAGGCATGTGCATGAAGTCCGCGCGCCCCGGCATGGCGCAGGCCCCACATCCCGGCGCCCCAGTGGAAGGTGCACAGGATTGCGGCCTCGGAAGGATCGGGCCATTCGCCGCGCACGGAAAGGTGGCGCGCCATCCAACGGTCGGATCTCGTGCGCGCGAGGAAGAAGTCCGCGTGGTCGATCAGCGTGACCAGGCGCCGCGTGCGCAGCCATGCGGCGGGATCACCTCGCACCCAGCCGCGAGAGCTCGCCTGTGCAAGCGCCTCGTTGCACGAGTCACGGTACAGAAAGCTGCGGCCGCACAGCCACTTGAAGATACGAAAGCAAACTGACCACGGCAACAGCGCCGCAAGCCCGGGCAGCAGCACCAGTTCAAGCAGATCGCGCGCCTCGTTGCGCAGCCGCGCCACCGCACTCATGACCAGTGATGCTTCAGGGATACCAGGCCCGGCAGTCGCGCAGGCGACGCGTACACGAACCGCGCATGCTGCAACCACTCG
The DNA here is from genome assembly GCA_036824505.1 of Steroidobacteraceae bacterium. Lineage (GTDB taxonomy): Bacteria > Pseudomonadota > Gammaproteobacteria > Steroidobacterales > Steroidobacteraceae > SCUD01. The sequence goes on along the minus strand of DAITAA010000036.1, from coordinate 16,453 downwards.
TCATAGATGACCATGCCGAGCGAATCGCCGAGATATGCGCTCACCAGGTACTCGCCGCTGTGCAGGGGCAGGTCGGGAAATGTCACGGTCGCGATCCAGGTTCCGTCGGGCTGTCGCGTCGCCACGGCCCCGTCCACATGAGTCGCCACAACGGTGATGCCGACTCCTCCCGCCTGTTCGAGCATCACGCCGAAGTTGGGCCGTTCGTCGCCGACCACGGAGGCCGTGACGCGCACCGTGAGATCGGCGCCCTGCAGCCGTGGCGGATCGCCGTCGTCCAGCGGGGCGACCGTCATTCCGGTGATGGCGGCGCGGCGACCCGGCTCGAGAATCGCTCGCCCTTCGGCACTGCGAGCAACGACCTCAGAAGGTGCGGATCGCTGCGTGTCGAGCATCCGCACGTGCGCCTCGTAACCGGCGAGAACCAACTCGGTCGGACCGAGCAGGCGCGCGCGCCCGCCATCGAGCCAGAGCGCGGAATCGCACAGTTGTCGAACGTGGTACTGGCTGTGCGAGCAGAACAGGATGGTGCAGCCGGCGCGGCGGAACAGGTCGATGCGCTCGACGCACTTCTTCTGAAAGTGCTGGTCGCCGACCGCCAGCGCTTCGTCGATGATCAGGATGTCCGGCTCCACGGCCGTGGCGAGCGAGAACGCAAGTCGCACCGTCATTCCCGACGAATATGTCTTGACCGGGCGGTCGATTGCTTGCTCGAGTTCGGCAAAAGCGATGATGCTCGCCTCCAGGCGCGCCACCTCTTGCTCCGAGACACCGATCAGTGCGCCGGCAAAGCGCAGGTTCTCGCGGCCGGTGAAGTCGGGATGAAAGCCCGCGCCCAGTTCCAGGATCGCAGTCACTCGGCCATCACCGCCGCGCACGATGTCGCCCGTCGTTGGCTGCAGCGTTCCCGCCACCAGCTTCAGCAGCGTGCTCTTGCCCGCGCCGTTATCACCGATCACGCCAAGGCACTGGCCCCGTTTCAACGCGAACGAGACGTCGGCAAGCGCCCAGTGCGGGCGATGCGTCTCACGGCCCGTGAGCAGCGCCTTCAAGCGCGCGCGCGGCGTGTCGTAGAGCTTGTAAAGCTTGCCAAGTCCGGTGACAGAAAGCGCGTGCGACACCGCACCTGGTCCTAAAGCCAGTCCACCAGCTGCTCGCGACTGCGCGCCACAAGACGGTCGAGCAGCAACGCCAGCAACACGGCCCATGCCGCGAGACCGAGCCATATCTCTGCGCCGGGCACCTTGCCCGCGAGCAGAAGGGATTGAAGTCCGAGCACTCCAGGCGTGATCGGATTCAGCCACAGCATCCACGCCAGCACCGACGGAAACATCGCGGGCGGAAACAGGACCGGCGAGAAAAACACACCGATCGCCAGAAGGAAGGCGACGATCTGCACCACATCACGCAAGGCTGCGGCGAGAATTGCCAGCGTGTAGGCCAGCAGGAACCAGATCACCAGCATCGCGGCCATCAGCAGCGGCAGCAGGAGCAGCGGCGGACTGAATCCGTGCAATGGTGCGTACGCAGCAACGAGCACCAGACTCAAAGGGAGGTAGATCACTGCCGCCGTCAGAACGGCACGGGCGGGAAAGAGCGCGGGCGGCAGCGGATTCTTCTGCAGCAACGCACCCGCTTCCAGGAGGCTCGCCATCCCGCGACTGGTCGCTTCACAAAAGGCGATCCACGGCACCATGCCGACAATCAGGTAGGCACCGACGGCGCGCGTGGGAGCGTTCTCGCCGAGCCGCATCTTGAAGACGACGTCGAAGACCAGATAATAGGCAGCGATGGTCAGCAGCGGCTGCGCATACAGCCAGAACACCCCCAGCACCGAGCCGGCATGACGGGCAGCCAGTTCGCGTCGCGCCATCATCGCGAGCAGACCGCGCGCGCGCCATAACGCCTCGAACTCGGCCTGCAACGCCGGCAGAATCACGCCGGGACCCGGCGCGCAGGCACAGCCGCTGTGATCGCCTCCACCCTGGTCAGCCAGCGCGAGGCTTCAGTGCGGCTGCTTGGCAAAGGCCTCGACCGCTTCCCGGTCGAGTTGCAGGCTCTTGCTGATCGCTTCGGTGGCGAGCGTCCGGCGGTTGCGGATCTCGCGCGTCACCAGATCCTGAATGATCGCCTCGCGGACTTTCTCGAACGGCTGGCGCGCGGCCGGTTTGCGCTCCTCGAGGCGGATGATATGCAGGCCGAACTCACTGCGTACCACATCGCTCACGTCGCCCGGTTTCGCCAGCACGAAGGCGGCCTTGTCGAATTCGGGATCCATGCGGCCGCGCTCGAAAAAGCCCAGGTCACCGCCGCGCTTTGCACTGCCCGGATCCTGCGAGTTTTCGCGCGCCAGGGCCGCGAAATCGGCCCCGGGCGCACGCGCCTGCTCGAGCAATTGCGCGATGCGCTTGTCCGCATCGCAGCTGCGCTTGTCGATCAGGATATGCCGCACGCGGACCTGCTCGGGTGTGACGTACTTGTTGGCTTCCACACGGTACTCGGCGAGCGCGACCTTCTCCAGCGCCGCGCGCTCGGGCCGCTGGCCGTCGATCTGCGCCAGGCGGGCTTCGGCAAGAACGCGTTCATGCGCCAGGCGAAGTTGCAGCACGACCCTCGGATCCTTATCCAGCTGTGCCTTCTCGGCCTCGGCCGCCAGCGCGCGCCGCATCGCCACGTCGGTCGCCAGCTGCGCCACGTTGCCGGGTTGCGACAGCAGTTGCGCTCGAGTCTCGGCAGGCAACCGCTGCACCGCGTCCGCGAGGACCTCGTCGGCAGTCACTGAAAGACCGCTGGGCGCGGTCACCAGCACGGGGGGGGCGGCAAGCGCGGCAGCAAGCGGAGCAAGGCAGATCGAGATCAAGGCGAATGCGTGAGGCAGCATGTTCATGGGGTTGACGCGGATTGGGTCCGAAGGAACGCGGATGCAAGGTGAAATGGCAATTCTGACGCAAAATAACAAAGGGCGGGTTGCCCCGCCCTTTGCTCATGCTACTCGCTCGACTGCGCGAGTGTCTTGCCTAGTTCGTGAAGAAATCGCCGCGGACCGTCACACGCCCAGTCCACTTCGCGCCGAAGGTACCCGAAGTGCCGGCCGACACCGCCGGGTTAACCGCCTTCGAGAACTGTCGGACCAGCATCGGCAGGCCGAGGTTGTTGCCGGCGAAATTGTTATCCGCCGTCAGCAAGCCCCA
>DAITAA010000036.1:0-13162 GCA_036824505.1 Steroidobacteraceae bacterium | reverse complement strand
TCGCAACAACGGACGTATACGGGGTCGACAGATCGGGCAGGTCATAGCTTGCGCCTGCAACGAGCCCGGCGATGAACAGCGGGTCGGCCGTGTAGGCGGTCACGTCCGCAGGAGCCAGCGCAACTGCCGTCTGCGGGAAGTAGGCGTGGTTGCCGGTGCCGCTTACTCCGGTCGTCACTTGCGCCTGGAGTGTGCTGCCTTCACCCGCCCATGTCGTCGTCTGCGGAACGTTGATGATCGTCCAGTTGGCGAACAGGCCGGTCGTCGGCAGCACGAGGCGCGTATCGAATCGCGTCAGGCTCTCGAGGACCGATGCCGTGCACGACGGCGAACCGGCGGTGTTGTGTTTGGTGACCGCGTAGATCGACGACGTCGACGACGACGACGGAATGTCGGCCATGTTCAGGATCTCGATATACCCTTCGCGCGTCTCGTTGGCCAGTTCGTCACCGGACAGGTCGACCGTGTTCAGGCGGCTCGTGATGAATTCCTGGTTGACGTTGGACGGCAGCGTGCACGATCTGTCCGACGTCGTCAGCTTCGACAGCCCGCTGGCGGCCTGGCTGATATTCGCCGTCCAGACGTCGCCCGGCGACATGAACAACTGGAAGTCGAAAACGTCGTCCGAGTTGGACGCGCCGCGGAAGCGGATCTTGACCGCCTTGCCGTTGACCTGATCGGTGTTGACGATGTTGACCAGCGTTGCGTTGCCGCCCTGCGTCGTAAAGTACGGAATAAAGATGATATGACCGACGCCGTCATTATTGAACGACAGGAAATTAGCCGTACCCAGGGGTTGTTGGGCGCTAGCTGCGCCTGCGATCCCACCCAGCGCCGCGGCAACACTCAAGCAAATTAAGCGTTTCTTCATGGAGACTCCTTCTTTTGTCAAGATTTGGTTGTGCGCACAACCGTAATTGGCAACACGTTGAGAAGCTAACACGACTGGAACAGAACGAACAACCGATTGATCAGTGAGACTCCGCAACCAGTTGCAGGAAAGCAACGACTAACTCAGGTTGGTTTCGATACTTGTCCTCCTCTAGTCGCGCTAGATTTTTTGGAACATCCACCACTGCCCATCCTCGCGTACCCAGGTCTCATCGAAATAGGTCGATGCCGGCTCCCTCGACCGTGCCGCTAACACGGGGCGGAACACGATCTTGACCCGTGCCGTGCATTGGTCGTCCTTGCAGGAAACTGCCGCGATCTCGACACTTTCCCAGACCACCCCGCCACCGAACTGGCTGGCAAAACGCTTTCGCTCGACCAGCGAACGATACGAGGGCGCCATGAAACTGTAGGCCTTATCCCAATCACCGGCGATGAGCGCAGCCCAGCGCGCCTGCGCCCGTTGCCTGACGCTTTCTTCCGGCGGCGACGTGCCAAGGGTGGCACACCCGGACGCAAGAGCCGCAATCAGCAACAAGAGCCATACGCCGCGTCCGGTAATCCCCTCGATCATTCCCAACTGCGCGCTTTCACGAACAAGATGAAAAGGTTTGCTGACCTATCCGGCGACCGGACTGTACTCCTACGCGCTCCACTACACAGCCAAAACGCAGGAAATTCTAGGTCGTCTCGCATTGATGCGCTATCAGCAAAATGCATTGTAGCCCTTACGGCTTACCGACTTCACGCGAAGGCGCCACATCGCGCTTCGCCGGCACCCCTTCCATCAACGCGCGAGGCAAAAGGTCGCGCTGCTCCTCGGCCAGAGATCGAATGCCGCGCATCCGCTCGCGCATCTCGATCGCGATTTCCTTCGCATCCTGCGGTGTCCGAACCACACGCGGCGTGATGACGATAAGCAGCTCCGTGCGATTGATGATTTGCGTCTGCGACCCGAAGAGCGCACCGATCACCGGAATGCGACTCAGGAACGGTAAGCCACTGCTGCCCGCCGTTGCGTTGTCCCGAATGAGACCACCAAGCACGAGGGCCTCGCCAGATCTGACCGCGACGCGGGTGCCGATCTGTCGCTGCAGGAACGCACGTTGGCCGGTGGCTGAGTCAATGGCGCCGACGTCGGTCACGGCCTGGCTGATGCTCATCGACACGACATCGCCCGAATTGACCGAGGGCGTCACGCTGAGCAGAACGCCCGTGTCCTTGTACTGGATGGAGGTCGTGACATTCCCGCCCGCCGTGACCGTCTCTGTCGACTGAATGGGTTGCTGATCACCGACCGAAATCGCGGCGGTGTGATTGTCGAGCACCATCAGCGAAGGGCTCGAGATGACTCGAATCAGGGAGCGGTCGGCCAGGGCGTTCAAGACGGCACGCACCTGCCCGACCGCGTTCGTCAAGGTGTACGAAAAGCCCGGCTGAATCGGGCCGATCGCGCCCTGCGTGTTGAGGTTGAGCTGGCCGGTGCCGCGGAGCCCGCTGCTGGTACGCGGCGTGTCGGTGAAATACCACTGCAGCCCATACTGCAGCTCATCGGTCAAGGTCACCTCGGCAATCGTCGCCTCGATCAGCACCTGGGTGGCGGGCGCGTCCAGCCGGCGCAGCGTGGACTCTATCTTGCGAAACTCCGCGGGCGGTGCATAGATGATGACGGCGTTGTTGAGGTCGTCGCCGACGATGCGCACATTGGACGCCAGCGTGACGGACGTGACGCCCCCGCCTGTGCCGCCGCGCGCGCCTGGCTGCTGGGCACCGGTCAGTCCCAACGCGGCCGCACCGCCGCCCAATGATGAAGCTGACGGCAATGCGGAGGATTGTGCGCCTGAGCGAGCGGACGGCGCGCTCATGCCCGTGACTGATCGCAGCCCGGGCGCGACGCCCGAATCGCCCGCGCCGGCCGCTCCGGTGCCGCCGCCGCCAAAGATGCCGTTCAGAACACTCGCCAGATGCTGAGCGGAGCCGTTCTGCACGGGGTAGACGAACAGCCTCGGCTCGGCGTCGGTGTCGCTCGGCCGGTCGAGGCGTTCAATCCACTTTTTCACTTCGTCGAGGTACTCAGCCCGCGGCGTGATGACGAGCAGGCTGTTGAGGCGCTCGAGTGGAATCACGCGCAAAGCGCCCAGCAGCGGTTGACGCGCCAGCGCCGTGGGCGCGGCCGCTGCGCCGGCAGCCGCACCGGGCGCAGAGGGTGCGGCAGTGTCGCCGGAGGGACTCACCGCGCGCAGCGCAGCGTCGATATCCCGCACCGATGCGTACTGCAACGGGAACACGCCGACCGACATGCCCTTGAGCAGATCCACGTCGAACGTGCGGACGATTTCGAGCCAACCTTCGATCTGGTTGCGCGAGCCCGCCAGAATGAGCAGGTTGCGCACCGTATCGACACGCATGAATGCCTCGGGTCGCGCAATCGGCCGCAGGATCTCGGCCATTTCCGCAGCGCCGACGAACTTCAGCGGCACGATCACCGTGCCGAACCCGGGAGGCAGCGGTACCTGTTCAATCCGCTTCGGCGCAGGCACGACACCTCGCAGCGCATCCGGCGGTCCGACATGAAACACGCCGGCTCCGTCTTGCGCCATCAGCAGACCGTTGGCCTGCAGAACAGCCTCAAGAACGGAAAGCGCCTGATTGGCAGGAATCGGGGCCGCCGTGGACACGGTGACGGTTCCCGCGATCGGCTGGTGCAGCACATAGGTCAACCCGAGCAGTTCGCCGAGTACGACGTGAACCACTTCGCGCACGGGTGCTTGCTCGAACTTGAATGAAACGTCCTGCGCCGTTGCCGCAGGCGCAGCGCGTGGTGGTGCGGGCGCGAGCACCTCGTCGGTGCCGCGGAAGATGCGCGGTTTTGCCGTCCGGCCCGCCTCGGATTCCGGCGATGTCGCCTCCGCCGTGTTCGCGCGCGCGGCATTTTGCGCTGCAGATTTCGACAGGCCTCGCTTGTCCACCGTTGCGTGGTCGGTCCCGACTGAAGTATCGGTACTGCCCCGATCCGCCGCCGTGCCCGGGACTCCCTTTTCCGCAGAGGACGAGGTCGAGATTGATTCGGCCGCATTGCGTTCCGGCGCCGGCGGTGCGACCGCGCAGCCGCTGATCAACAGCGCGATGAGACCCGTGGCGGTCGCGAGGCAGCCTCGCACAGAGGTTCGCTTCACCCTGTCATTCCTTGGTCGGCGGCATTCCGCGCTGCGCGCGTACAGCGTTCCACCGGTCGGCCATTGCGCGCACCCTTTGATTACGCTGTTCCTCGCTCTCGACGCTCCTCGCCGCCGCTCGGCCTCGACCTGCCGGCCGCGCGGGCGCGGCGCTGGCAGACGGCACGGCAACGGGCGTCTCAACGCGCTTGTCCCCCGGTGCCGCCGCGGCCGCAGCATCGGTGATCATCGCCATCTGCAAATGCCGCCGCTCGCCTCGGCTATCCACCAGCGTGGCGCCTCGCCCGTCCTCGCCTGCGACGGTCCAATCGCCGATCTTCCCGCCGTACGGAACGCGCTGAACCTTGCCACCGAAATTGACGACGGTACCGCCGCGACTGCCCGCGCCATACAGGCCAAGCAGGCGCACGTCCTTCAGCGGGTCGATCACCGGCTTGTCCCCTCCCCCCGCTGCATCGCGGGGGGCAGGACGCCGCGTTGATGCGAACAGCGGACGCTCGACGGTTTCGCGATACTGCGAGACGTCGGCCGCTGGTGCGCCCGTCGCCGCAACGAAGTCGCCGAGGAGCGGTTTGATCGGCGCGGGCTCGGCCCAGCGGAACTGCTGTGGGTCGTGCCAAAGAAAAACGAGTCCCGCAGCCAGGAGCAGGTTGGCTGCAGCAGCAAGGCCAAGGGCGTTTGCTTTCACGATTGCAGTCGCAGTACCGCCACCGTGAGACGGCAGGAAATGACGGGCGACCCGTCTTCGCCAGAACGCCCGATGGGCTGCAGGACAAGGCCTTCGACCGCGATCGCTGGCACCTCCGCCTGCAGCGCAGCCAATGCGACCTGCAGCGCACTCAAAGGCCCCTCGGCCTGAACCGCGGCGCTCACGCGATCGAATCCTGCTTCACTGCGGGTGGCCAGGACCTGGCTGCTGGTGACCGCAAGACCTGCTGCTTCAAGGCCACGGCGCGCAACCTGTTGCAGGTCATTGCCAACCTGCGCCGCATCGCGAGTCGCCGGATGGCCCAGACGCGCCAACGCGGCACGCGCATCTTTGAGGCTCTGATCAAGCTGAGCGCCGGCATCGCGCAAGCCAAGTACCCGCGCGAACCTGGGCTCGATCTGAGCGAGCGTGCCTTGAGCCCAAAGGTGCTTGAGCACGACGTACTGTCCAGCCAGCAACAGGATGAAAAGGACGGCCGCCAACGTAACGGCGACCGATACCTGCGCCCGACGCTGCAACAAGGTCATGACGACTTGGGCCCCGCGCCGAGGTTGAATTCGATGGTGAAGCTTTCCTTGCCGCCGGCTTGCGCACGCGCGATCCCCCCCGGCGCCCTGACGTCGCGGAACGCGCTGTTCGCGCCCAGCGTCTGCAGCAGTTGGGCCGCGTTGTCCGCCTGACCGGACAGTCGCACGGTGCTGCCGCTGATCTCGAGGCGAGACAACACGGCATCGTCCGGCAACCGCCGCGTGATCTCGTCGAGCAGTGCAACGACATCATGGCGATCCTGCCCAGCGGTGGTAAGCAGGCGCGCCTGCTCACCGAGCTTGGCGATCTCGTCGCGCATCCGTGTCTGCGGCTGCACCTTTCGCTGCAGATCGTCGAACTTGCTCGTCGCCTCGATCGCCAGCTGACGTGACTGCAGTGGGGGCGTTATCGCGAGCGCAACCACCTGAATCGCTGCCAGTGCAAGCAGAAGCAACAGAAGCCGGCGCGTCTTGTGCGCCTGCGCCGACCGCGACGACTCGCCATACCCCGGCATGACGATCGGCCGGGCGCCGTCGGCCCAGATCTCGGGCGCGAGCCCTTCCAACTTCTTGCGCTGCGCGGCAAGCTGTTCGTCGACCAGCTTGCGCGACGTGAGTGCGATGTCGACGCGCACGCGCTCGCGATCGCTGCGATCGGCAACAAACCCCCAGAGCAGATCCTGCTCGGCAAAAGGGCTGGCTGCATGCGCGTCCAGCGACGCCGCTTGTTGCACTTCATTGTTCGAAAGGCTCGGCAGCAGCAGCGAACGCCGCAGCAGCGAATCTTCGGCGAGTGCCAGCGCCGTGAATCGAGCATCGACTGCGCCATCAATTCGGTTGGCCGATGCGCCGCGCCGGGTGGACTCGCTGCCGTCAGCATGAATGACGCGCACTGCGTCGTCGGGCGTCAGCCAACTGAACACGGGCCACTGCAATGCTTCGGCCCAGCCGTCGCGCAAATATGGAACGACGGCCGCAAGATCGACGCCAAAGAACCGGAAATTGTTACGTGTCAGGGACGCCGTCATCGAGCTACTGTGCTGCATCGGCCTCGACGACGCGCTCTGTCCAAAGCGTCATCCAAGGGACACCGTCCTGCCATGACGAGACGTCAACAACTTTACGAGTCACCAGATAAGCTCCGCTGGACAGTCTCATTGCTGCTTCCACCAGGAAGCGTGACGACGGAATCTGGGCAACGTAGGCCGCTGGAAACCGCGTCGAATCCGCCAGTAATCCGCTCGCATCGCGCGCTTTTGCATATTCGATCGCGAGAGCTTCGTTACCTCCCGCAAGCACCCGTAAAACCGGCAGCGGTGCAGATGCTGGACTAACGCGTCCGCTGCCTCTCTGGTGTACGGTAACGAGGCGGCGCAGCTTAACATAGAGATCAAAGTCGATCCCCAGGACTTGGAGTAGATCCTCGGGCGCTTCAAAGGCGCCGCCGCGCGTGCGGAACGCAGATTGCGCCGCGATGTAAGCAGCGTTTTCTGCACCGAACGGGCGCGGCTGATCATCGGGATCGCGCCAATCGAGAATGCGCTGCGCCAGTGCCACAGCTTGTCCGCGTTCGATGCCACCGGCCACAGTGATCAGGTCCGTCAACAACGGTTCCTGCGCCGCATTCAGATCGATCAACCCGGCGAGCGGCACCACCTCGATGCGGATCACTTGACCTTCGATGTTCGCCTCATAACGCCGCAGTACGCTTTCTCGCTCGCGCGCCGCCGCAAGCGCGCGCACCGCGAGGACGATGCCCCCATCGGTCAACGCGCCCGCGACGCTGACCTCCCTGAACGATGAAACCGCACGGACCTCGCCGCGGACGGCGTAGACGGCGCCGGTGACCGTAATGGTGAGGGCGGCCACCATCCAGAGCACCGCAATCAACGCCAGGCCCGTTTGCCGTCTACGTCGCGCTTGACAGTGGCGTTGCCGTGACATTCGCTTCTCAGAACGGGCCGATCACCGGACCCGACCCACTCCCGGTTCGCGAGGGTATGCCGGGCCCCACGGCGGGAATCACGTTGACGACGATCTCGGGCCATATGCCCGTGCGGGTTCTCGCCTGCACGCCAATGCGCCGCGGCAGGCGATCCGCAGATGGCCAGCCGGAGGACCACGCTGCGTCCCCCTGCGTGCTGTCCTGGTATCGAAACGTCACATCTGTAACGGCAGCGACCATCACGCGCGACTGCCCCGGCCCACTTTCCAGCGGCGCATCGAAGTTTGTCAACGGCGCAAATTCCAGCACCAGCGCCCCCGGCTGGCCGCTCTCACCCGGCGCGACAAACAGGCGGAAGCGATACAGGCCGCCGGCCCCGTGTCGCGCCGGCATGACACCGATCCACTGCAATTCGTCGCCGCTCCCGGAAAATGCGACCTGCCTCGGACCCCCCGGCGCAGAGCGCGTCGCGCGCGGTGCCATTGCCCCGAGAACGGTGCGCAGGAACTGCTCGGTGACGCGAAAGTCTTCGTCGCGGCGGATGCGGTCATCGATGCGTGTTTCAGTTTGCGCGAAGGAGCGCATCGCCGTCACCAATCCCAGCATGACAAGTGACAACAACGCCATTGCCACCAGCAATTCGACCAACGTGAAACCTCGGCTTGAGTGGAGTTCGTTCATCGCGGGTTCGCCTGTGTACCCTCGTCCTGCTGCGGTCGCAGGCTGGCGAGCGCGATGTGTCGTTCGCGCAGCCCATCGAACCACGTCACATCGACCTGTACGCGGTGTAAGGGAATGAGCTGTCCCCCGGCAGCGTCGTAGGGCGAACTGGCGACCGACCAGCGGAAGGCCTCCCACGTGCCCGATTCGTTCCAGCCGCCAGGCGGAACCGAGTCGCGCATCTCCAGCAGTGATTCAGCGACGACGACGGCTTGCGCATAGTGCGATGTGTCGCCGACCGCGCGCACGCCACCACCGATCGCCCGATAGAGCACGCCCAGCGCCATCGCCATGATGGCCAGCGCGACCACGACTTCGAGCAAGGTAAAACCGCGCAAGTGACGGCGACTCATGGCGAAAGGCTGCGCAGCGTGACGCGGCCATCGAGCCAATCGGCCTGAAGTCGCACGCCCGTGCCGGAGGCTCGAACGATCTCGACGCTGCCGCCGGTCGCGTTGCCGCCCGGGTAGAAGCGAATGCGCGCCACGCGATCGGCAAACTCGATGTCTGCCGCGGTGACCCGGACTTCCAGGCCTTGCGGGAGCGTGCGCGGCGGACGGCCTTCAACACCGTACCGGCGTTGGTTCAGGTCGACGCTGAAGGCGACGTCGCGACCACTCGCCATCGCGATCTGACGTGCGGCGGAAAGATCCGCCGTCATCGTTCTGACCGTGTCGCGATACTCGGATGATTCGCGATATCGCTGATAAGCGATGGGCGTCACGGCCAGCAGCAATCCCGCGATGGCCAGCACAACCATCAACTCGAACAATGTGAATCCGCGCCCGTTGTGCATGTGCTCAGCAGAGCAAAGCGCGGCGGGTGATGCTGCGTTGGCAGCGACTATCTTGTGTTGCGGACGTCAGCGTTCTCCCCCTCGCCACCCGGCGCACCGTCGGCACCCAGGGTGAGAATCTCCGGCTCGCCCTTCGGCCCGGGATTGGCGTACTTGTAGGAGCGTCCCCAAGGATCAAGCGGGACAGAGCTTGATTTCAGATACGGACCATTCCATCCGGTCGCATTCACGGGTTTGCGGATCAGCGCATCCAGACCTTCTTCGTTGGTCGGAAAGCGCCCCACATCAAGCTTGAAGAGTTCAAGGCTCTTCTCCAGATCCGCAATCTGGACGGCCGCGGTCTTCGTCTTCGCGCCGCCCAGTTGTCCAAGAAAGCGCGGTCCCACCAGGCCGATCAGCAGGCCAAGAATGGCGAGGACCACCAGGAGTTCGATCAGGGTGAATCCGAACACGCCACGCGCGCGCGGTCGATTCGTCGTCTTCATCGCAACCTCTTCGCTGTGCGCCGTCGGCGCCGGCAACCAGCAACGCGCGACGCGTTGGTCTGGTGCACGTCGATGCGTGTGCATCCAACGCCCGATTGTGGAAATATTCTGAAGTGTGTTGGCTGTCACGCTCCAAACACGCAATGACCCTTGAATTGAGCGTGCCGACCTGTGACGATCGTTGTGCGGCAGCGCCAGTCTCAAACGATCATATCGCAAGCTCGTTGATCGTCAGAATGCCCATGAGCAGAGACACGATCACCACCGCTACCATGACCCCCAGCGACAGGATCAGCGCGGGCTCGAGCAGCGTGAGGCCGCGCTTGATGCCGAGTTCCACTTTCCGGTCGAGGATGGTCGCCAGTTCGAGCATCATGCGATCGAGGCTGCCGGTTTCTTCGCCCACGCGCACCAGGTTGATCGCCAGCGGCTCGAAGCTGCCGGTCTTCTGCAACGCTTCGGCGAGCCGCCCTCCCGACTTGACCTTCGGCGCAACACCTTTGATGGCATCACGCAGGTGCTCGTCATCGACCGTCTCGCCAGCGATACTCAGCGCGGCGAGAATCGGCACGCCGTTGCCAAGCAGTGTGCCGAAGGTGCGCGAAAAACGCGCCAGGTTGTACTCGTGTCGAATACGACCCAGAATGGGAATGCGCGCGAGTCGCGCATGCCACCAGCGTTGTCCGGCGCTTGAACGAAGCCAGCGCGAAAACAAGATGCCCGCGGCAACCAGGCCGACCAGCAGGTACACGCCATATCCGAGCACGAAATGCGCTGCTCCTATCACGAGGCGCGTCGAAAGCGGAAGTGCCTCCTTGGCGTCGCGAAACAAGGTCTCGAACTGGGGAACGACAAACACCAGGATTCCTACCACCGACAGAATGGCGACCGCGAGCAAGATGCCCGGGTAGATCAACGCTGACGTGACGCTTTCGCGCAGGCCCCGCATCCGCTCGAGATGCTCGACGAGACGCGTCAGCACCGCGCCAAGTTGCCCGCTCGCCTCGCCCGAGCGAACCATGTTGACGTAGAACGCGCCAAACAGTTCGCCGCGTCCGGCAAGCGCGCGGCTTAGCGGCACGCCGCTCTTGACGGACTCGAGAATCTCCGCGAGAAGCCGAGCCACCGAGGGCCGGTGATCCATGCTCAACAGGACGCGCAGTGCCCCGTCGAGCGGCAGACCGGCGCGCAGCATCACTGCCAGTTCGGACGTGAATGCCAGCACGTCAGCGCGCCGCGGGCGATCCGATCCGAAGCGAAAGCGCGGGCCAGGGCGCGGCGGCGTCGCGCTTGCCGGCAACGACGTATCTTGCGCGCGATCGAAGATGCCGACCGGGGTCAGCCCCTGGTCGACCAGCCTTCGAAGGGCCTCCTCGCGGTTGCGCGCTTCGATCTGTCCTTCGACAACATGGCCGCCTCCGTCAGCGGCCTTGTAGCCGAAGTCAGCCATTGTCCTGATCCTGCGTCACGCGCAGCACTTCTTCCAGACTGGTGGCACCGGTCGCGACCTTGCGCAGCCCGTCCTCGTACAGCGTGACAAAGCCGCTGTTGCGCGCGATGTCCTGCAACTTCGTCGCATCGGCCCCGCGCATGATCGCGTCACGCACGGCTTCGTCCACTACGAGCAACTCGTGGATCGCGGTGCGACCCTGGTAGCCGGTGTCGCGGCACTGATTGCAGCCGGGCGCCGAATATGCGGCGTGGCCTGCCGTCAGGAAACGCCCAAGCCCGGAACTGGCGATCAGCTCCGGCGCGATCGCAGCGGGTCGCCGGCAATGCTCGCACAACCGACGCACCAGCCGTTGCGACAGGACACCGATGAGCGTCGACGTAATCAGGTAACGCTCCACACCCATGTCCTGCATGCGCACGACCGCCGAAGCGGCGGTGTTCGTGTGCAGCGTGGAAAGCACGAGGTGACCGGTGAGCGACGACTGCACCGCGATCTGCGCCGTTTCACCATCGCGCATCTCACCGATCATGATGATGTCCGGGTCTTGGCGCAGGATCGAGCGCAGTGCATTCGCGAACGTCAGTCCGATCTGCGGATGCACGTGAATCTGATTGATACCGTCGAGCTGATATTCGACCGGATCCTCAACCGTCAGGATCTTCAACGCGCTCGCGTCAAGTTTGGACAATGCTCCATAGAGCGTCGTGGTCTTGCCGGAGCCGGTCGGTCCGGTAACGAGCAGGATTCCGTGCGGTCGCGTTAACAGCGTTTCGAATCGCGTGAGCGTATCCGGGCTGAAACCCAGGTCGGCCAGACTGAAACGGATGCTGGCACGATCGAGCACGCGCAGTACAACGCTTTCGCCGTGCACCGTTGGTACCGTCGAGACGCGTAGATCCAACTCGCGTCCTTTGACGCGGGTTTTGATCCGGCCATCCTGAGGCAGGCGACGCTCGGCGATGTTCAACTGCGCGAGCAGCTTGATGCGCGAAACAACCGCGGCGGCCAGCCGCGCTTCGACGATTTCCGCCTCCTGGATGACGCCATCGATCCGATAGCGGACATGCAATCCATCGTCGAACGGCTCCAGATGAATGTCCGATGCGCGCAGATCGGTCACGCGGCTGATCACCAAATTGACCAACCGAATGACCGGTGCTTCGCTGGCCAGATCCCGCAAGTGTTCGACGAAGTCACTTGACTCTGCAGCGCTGGATTCGCGCTCCGCACCTTCAACCTCGGTCACATCGAACGCTTTTGACAGCGCTGCATCGATTTCGGACTCCAACCCGATGCAGGCCTGGATCTGCAGCCCGCTCGCAAGATGCAGCGCGCGCCGGGCGAAATCATCCTGCGGTGTGGCCATCGCCACGCGCAGCACGTCGTCGCGAATCTCAAGCGGAAGGACGCGATGAACGCGAAAGAACTCGGGTGTCACATTCTCGACCAGCGGCGGTGCATCCCCGAAAGCCTCGGCCAGCACGAGCGGCAAGTTCATCTGCCCCGCCAGCGCTCGCGCGACGTCGAGTTCGGACACAAGTCCGAGCCGAACAAGTACGCGGCCGATGAGGCCACCCGTTTCGCGCTGCGCGCCAAGCGCACGCTCCAGATCGCGCGGCGAAAGCTTTCCTTCGGCCACGAGCGCCTGGCCGAGGTGAACCCGCTGCTGCGCATCGGCTCCCGCCGCTTGCTCCATCACGTTCACATCGGATTGCGCCATCACCGCCACTGCACGCTCTGTCGATTCGTTCAATCAAGCCGATTTCGTCGACGCAACTTGCGCCGCAAGTGCTTCGCCCGCTAACGAAACTCGACGGACGCGCTGTGGGAATTCTGTCATGAAAGACCGTGGGCCCGATTCGCCCGCCTGGCACGATGTAGTGGATCGAGTCGCTCGGTCTGCTGTCCCTGGCCGCGTCAAGCCCCGGACGGGGCGATGGGCGATATTGACATCACGACGCGAGCGCGGAAGAACAGATCCCGGAAAAGTTTTGTTACGCTAAAGCTTGGATGTGTCGGTACGGTCCGTTGCATCATTGGCACAAAGGCAAGGCTCGGGCGACTGAGTGCCGAAGTCGCTTCCGAAGCTTGAATGCCTTCAGTACCAAAGATAAGTGGCGCCCAGATCTGCCCGATACGCGTTACTGAGGTCAACGCCCTCAACTTGCGGCACGACACGATCGGACAGACGAGTATCATCCGGCCCCATCCCGCGATGCATGAGACCCGCCCTGCTGCCCTCTCGGCCCAGCGAAGAACAACAAATCTCACCTTCGACGCTCCTTCATAATCCTGAATGAACAAAGCCAGCGTGACCCTGTCGGTCATCAGCCACGAGCAGCATTCACTGGTTGATGCGCTTCTGTCGGATCTGGCGGGTATCGATACGCCGGAGCTTGCACGCGTCGTTCTGACGCAGAACCTGCCTGAGCGACCAGCGGCGGCGGGCGCACCGAACTT
>DAITAA010000035.1:10562-22405 GCA_036824505.1 Steroidobacteraceae bacterium | reverse complement strand
GATCGCGCCCGCGGCGCACGCGAACTCTTCGAGATGATCGCCACTGGCAAGCTCAGGATCCGGATTGGCCAGTCGTATCCGCTATCAAATGCTGCCCAGGCGCACCGCGACCTGGAAGCCCGCCGCACGACCGGCAGCACACTGCTGATCCCGTAATTGGTGCCGGGTCGCAGGTTCGCAGTTACTGCTAGCTATGAACCTGCGGCGCGGCACCGGCCAAGCTGGCCCGGATGCCGCCCTCGGCAGTGGGGTAACGCGGCCTGAAGCCGAGTTCCTTGCGCAGGCGCGTGGTATCCACGCGACGCGATTCGCCGAGGAATGAAAAAGCGAAGTCGGACATGTGGGCCCGGAGTTCGGCCAGCGGCAGCTGCGGCGGGGGCGGTAAACCGGCGAGGCGCGCGACAAGGGCCAGAAAAGCGGTGCCTGTCATGTGGTCACCGTCGCCGACGTTGTAAATGCGATTGCGCGCCTGCGGTTGCAGAAGCGCCGCAACGCAGATATCGGCCAGGTCCTCCACATGGATCCGGTTGCCGGGCCCGGCCTCGGATTCGGCAAGCGCGGGCTCGCCACGTTGCAGGCGATCGAGCGGCAATCGACCGGGGCCATAGATGCCCGGCACGCGCAGGATCACCCAATCGACCTTGCGTGCCTCGCACCAGGCACGCAGCACAGTCTCAGCAGCGAGCCGTCGCCGTGCGCGATCGGTCGCCGGAGCGGGCGTCGTGTCTTCAGTCACTGTCGCGCCGTCGGCATCGCCGTAGACACCCGTCGTACTGATATAGACGATGCGGCCTGGCGCCATGGGCAATGCTGCGAGGAATCCCTCGAGCCGCGGGTCGGTCGACCCGGTCTCGGGCGGCGGCACCAGATACACGACATCGAATGGCGCCGGAAAATCGAACTCGCGAGCTTTCCGTGTGAGCCCGATAACCGGCCCGCGCGCAGCAAGCCGCTCGGCCACGCGCCTGCCCGTGTAGCCGCAGCCCGCGATCACGGATGTTCGTGGACGATTAACCGGTGACTGCGTCGCCGTCATCACTCTGCCGATTGGACCCGGGAAACGGAATGCCCGACACCTTCATAATAGCCGCATGAAAGTCAGACTGCTGCCGACGGGCCGCGAGTTCCAGGCGCGAAGCGACGAGCCCGTGCTCTCCGCCGCGCTGCGCGAGCACCTGAACCTGCCGCATAGCTGCAAGGGCGGCTCCTGTGGCACCTGCCGTGCGCGCGTCATCAAGGGCCTCATCGCCTACCCGGATGGCCGCCCGCCCGGCATCAGCGCGGAGGAGGAGGCCGAAGGTTACGCGCTGATCTGCCAGGCACGCGCGCTCGGGGATCTGGTGATCGAGACGCGCGAAATCCGGCACGTCACCGACGTCGAGATCAAGAGTCTTCCAAGTCGCGTCGAACGGATGCAATTGCTTGCGCCGGACGTCATGGGACTGTGGCTGCGCCTGCCGGCCATCGAATCCTTCACGTGGCAGTGCGGTCAATACGTGGATGTCATGCTCGAAGGCGAGCGGCGCCGCAGCTTCTCGCTCGCGAACCCGCCGCACGATTCGGCATTACTCGAGTTGCACGTGCGTCGTGCGCCGGGTGGTGTCTTTACCGAACAGGTCTTTACAACATTGAAGGAAGGAGCGCTGCTGTGCATTGAAGGTCCGCTGGGGCAGTTCATCTACCGACCTGGCGAGCGGTCGCTGCTGTTGATCGGTGGCGGCACAGGCTATGCACCGCTGAAGGCGATGATCCGGCAGGCACTGGAGACCGAGACGAAACGCGATGTGACCCTATTCTGGGGTGCGCGCACGGCAGACGATCTCTACGAGGACGAGTGGCTCCGCGGTCTGGCTGCGAAGCACGCCCATTTCCGGTACACGTCCGTGATCTCGCATGAACAAGCGGTCGCTCCGCACGAATCCGGGCTCGTGCATGAGGCCGTGATGCGTAAAGTCGCTGGTCTCGCAGGTTTCGATATCTATGCGGCTGGCCCGCCCGCGATGATTGATGCCGTGCACCACGCGCTGCCGGTACAGGGCGCCGATCGCAAGCGGATCTACATCGATTCCTTCGATTACGCGCACAGCTAGGCGCGCGATGTGGATTCGCGCCAGCGCACCAGCGCGCTGGTTAGCGCAGCATCATCCGGCGCATCGGCGAGAATCAGCGGAGAGCCGAGCCCAAGCCGGATGGCCGCGTCGGCGACACGGCGTGAACCGGTCAGCATTGCGGTCGAATCCATCAGTTCGCGGCAACGCGGTGTAACGATGCCGACCAGTGCCTCGAGCAGCTCGACGCTGGTCGCCGAATAGGCGCGCACGCCGCCCTGGCGCCAGAGTTGCTCCACCTGCGCCTGGATTTCGGGGCTGGGATGAGCGGGCTCGCGCGTATAGACCTCGGCGTATTGCACCTGTGCGCCACGCGAAATCAGCGTGTCTCCGAGCAGGTCGCGCCCGCCGACACCGCGCACGATCAGCACGCGCTGGCCGCTCATCTGCGCCAACTGGGGCATCGCAAGCAATGCCTCGCTGTCCGCGCCATCGGCGGGCATCAGCGAGACACGATAGCCGGCCGAGTTCAGCGCGGAAGCCGTCGGCTGGGCAAGAGCCGCCAGTTTCAGGTCGCGCCGCTGTTCGAGGAGATCCGCGCCGAAACGGGCCGCGTTGGCGCTGATGAAAATCACCAGATCGTAACGATCCGCAGGCCCTATTGCGGCGCGCACCGCCGCGCGGTCCGTGCGCGGGCGGATCGTCAGCGCGGGATATCGCACCGGGGTGCCGCCCTCGGCCTCGATGAGCTGGCACAGGTGCTGGGCCTGATGCTCGGGTCGCGTCACCAGCACGCCAATTCCGGTGAGTCTCGCCATGTCAGTGCGCGCCATCCATCGCGAGCGACTTCAGCAGGGCGTCCGCGCCAGCTCCAAGCAGGCGCTCGGCCAGCGCCGTGCCGAGCCTTGCTGCGTCGCTGGTCGCACCGGCGATGCGGTCTGCAAACACCTTGCTGCCATCCGGCGACCCGACGAGACCACGCAGGTCGATCCGGTCGCCGGCGAGTGTGGCAAAGCCCGCGATAGGAGACTGGCAGCTGCCGCCAAGCCGCGCGGCGAACGCACGTTCCGCCTCCAGGCAGCGTCGCGTGGCGGCATGCTCGAGTGGCGCCAGCAGCGAGCGGACATACTTGTCTGCCGTCCTGCACTCGATGCCGATCACGCCCTGGCCAACAGCAGGCAACATCCGATCCGGTGCCAGGCGCTCGCGAATGCGCGCACCCAACTCGAGCCGCTCGAGACCGGCGGTCGCGAGCAGGATCGCCGCGAACTCACCCTGATCCAGTTTTCGAAGTCGCGTCTCGACATTGCCGCGCAGCGTCGCAATCTTCAGGTCGGGTCGGGCACGCATCAACTGGCATTGCCGGCGCAGACTCGATGTGCCTACGCGTGCGCCTCGCGGCAGCTCGTCGAATTGCGTGTGAACGTTCGAAATGAAGGCGTCGCGCGGATCCGCGCGCTCGAGCACGGCGGTGATGACCATGCCGTCGGGGAGCGCCGCCGGCACATCCTTCATCGAATGCACGGCGATGTCCGCCTGACCGGCGAGGATCGCGACTTCGAGTTCCTTGATGAAAAGGCCCTTGCCGCCGGCGCCAGCGAGCGCCCGATCCAGGATCCGGTCGCCTTCCGTGACCATCGGCAGGAGCCGCACGGCCAGGCTCGGATGGACGATTCCCAGGCGCGCGGCAACATGCTCGGCCTGCCACAGAGCAAGCCGGC
The DNA here is from genome assembly GCA_036824505.1 of Steroidobacteraceae bacterium. GTDB lineage: Bacteria > Pseudomonadota > Gammaproteobacteria > Steroidobacterales > Steroidobacteraceae > SCUD01. The sequence goes on along the minus strand of DAITAA010000035.1, from coordinate 18,636 downwards.
TGCGCCTCGTTGCGATGCGTATTTCCCCGTCCACGATGCCATTGTGCCATGCGTCTGAAAGGTCGTAGGATCAGCTCATGAACAGGATCCGGATGGTGGCAGCGCTGTTGCTGACAGTGGCCGGGGTGGCTTCGGCCGATGACACCGCGCGGGCATCGTGGGGCGACAGTCGCCTGAGCGCGGGCGACCAGGTCACGCTGGATATGTATGTGCCGGGAAACGTCTATCTCGCGGCCGGGCGCGTGAATCTCCGCGACCGCGTCGGTGGCAATGCCTTCGTAACCGGCGGCCAGTTGGATGTCATGGGCTCGATTGGGCGCGATCTGTATGCGGCCGGCGGCGACCTGCGTGTTGATGGCGAGGTCGAAGGCGACGTGCGCGCCGCCGGCGGCAAGATCCGTGTTCCGCATGGCGCCAGGCTCCGCAAGCACGTGACACTCGCCGGCGGCAGCATCGAGATGGAAGGCGAGGTTGGCGAGGATCTCGAGGTCTACGGAGAATCGGTCGTTATCAACGGAATTGTCGGCGGCGATCTTCAGATTGCCGGCGAGGACATCCGCGTGGGACCCGACACGCGCGTTGCGGGCCGGCTCAAGTACAAGAGTGACGGCACATTCACCATCGACCCGAGGGCACAGGTCGCACAGGGCGTTGAGGAAATTGACGCCAATGACCACGGTTGGCTCAAGAAAGCCGGTCGCGGAACCTCGCGCGTCGGTCGTGCGATGTTCTCGTTCGGCGTCTTGCTGCTTGGAACCCTCCTGATTCTCGGCATGCCGGCGTTCAGCCGCGAGGCCGCCGCGACCATACGCCGCGAGTGGCTGCAAAGTGCAGGTATTGGCTTCGTCATGCTGATCGGCGTGCCGTTCGCCGCCGTCATCCTGATGATCACCGTGGTCGGCATCCCGCTCGCGCTGATGACGATCTTCGGTTACATCGTGTTGCTGATGCTCGGCTACGTCATTGCGGCGCTGTTCGTCGGCGACCTGGCGCTGGAACGGCTCGGAGGCGAGCGGATCAAGTCGCTGGGCTGGCGCGTGCTGTTCCTGCTCCTGGCGCTCGTCGCACTCGCGATCGTTCGCCATCTGCCGTTGATCGGCGGACTTGCGGTTGCGCTGTTGTTCGTGGCGGGCATCGGCGCGTTCACGATGCGCAGCTGGAGGGGCATCCGCCAGAGGGACACGACGGCCACCGCGTAGTGCGCCCGGGCGCCGATACCGGCGCTATTGCTTCAGCTTCTTTGCCACATCGGCAGCGAGCCTGCGGCTGACCGCCAGCGTGCCGGCGCCATTTCTCAGTCGCACGACCTGATGCCCATCGGCGTCTCTCTCGAGCCCCTCGATGTGGGCGAGGGCAACCAGCGAATTACGGTGCACGCGCACGAAGCTCGCGGCAAATTCGTCTTCCAGCGCCTTCAGCGGTTCCTCGATCAGCTCCTCGCCACCGGTATGCCGCAGCGTCGTGTATTTCAGCTCCGCGATGAAGCACAGGATGTTTCCGACCGGAATGAGCTTCAGTTCATCGCGCGTGCGCACCGCGATGCGGGTGCGCGGGCCGCCGCCTGCGCCGTCGGCGATACGCAGGAGTTGCGCGCGGGTTGGCTGGCGGGCCCGGGCAATTGCCTCCTCGAGCTTTTCCTGCCGGACGGGCTTCAGGAGATAGCCCGACGCCTGCACCTCGAAAGCCGCCAGTGCGTGCTCATCGAATGCAGTCGTGAAGATCACGGCCGGCGGCTCCGGCGTGCGCGCCAGGTGCCGGGCGGTCTCGAGCCCGTCCATGCCGGGCATCCGTATGTCGAGCAGGATCACCTCGGGGCGCAGTGTGCCGGCCAGCATGAGCGCCTGCTCACCGGATGCGGCGACGCCCGCAAGCTCGGCATCCGGAATCTCTTCGACCAGATGCGCGAGGCGCTCGCGCGCAAGCGGCTCGTCATCCACGACCAGCACCCGCAGCTTCACTTGACGGCCCCGCCGATCGGGAAACGCAGCGTGACGATGAATCGCTCGGGCCCTTCGACGACTTCGAGATCGGCCTCGCCATGGAACATCAGCGCGAGGCGCTGGCGCACATTGTCGAGCCCGATCTGGTGACCGGGACGGCGGGCGACCAGCTTTGGGGCAATGGGGTTTTCGATCGTCAGCACCGCCATTGAACCGTCCCGGCGGCCGGTCACGCGGATGGTACCGCCCTTGTCCATCGGTTCGATGCCGTGATAAACGGCGTTCTCGAGAAGCGGCTGCAGGAACAGCGCAGGCACCGGTGTATCCATTGGCAGCGAATCGACCTGCCATTCCACGCGCAACCTGTCGCCGAGCCGCAGGCGTTCCACGCGTTCGTACGCCCGCGCGATCTCGATCTCGCTACCGAGAGGGATGCGCTCGCGATGTTCGCGCAGCGACGCCCGGAAGAGATCCGAGAGATCCGCGATCGCCTGCTCGGCGACGCGCGGGTTGGTGCGCGTCAGGGAGGCAATGGTATTCATGCTGTTGAACAGGAAATGCGGGCGGATCCGCGCCTGCAGGGCACGCACCCGGCTCTGCGCTTCGGCCTCGACATTGCTCCGCCACTGGTGTGAGACATAGAAATAGCGAAGTGCCAGGCCGCCGGCGATCGTGCAGACCGCCAGATTTCTGAGCAGGAAGGCGATGTGATCGGTGCCGAGCGGATCGATCTCCATGCCGAGCAGGCGGTTCGCCGAAGCGGCAAGCCACCAGGCACCTTCGGTGACGACGACCGTGACCACGAGCATCAGCAACAGGGCCAGCAGCGACCCGCGCAGCACGTCGAGCCTCGACAGAACGCCGCGAGCCGTGCAGAGCGCGGCCGCCGTGCCGAGCCCGGCCCACAGCAGAAACAGCGAGGTGCGCGCGAGGTCGGTCCAGAACTGCGCGAAGATGCCGATGCGCGCCAGCGTCAGGAACAGCGCCACCAGTTCCGCGATCAGGACGACGGCCAGCACGCTTTGCGCCGCGCAGAAGTCCGGCAGGTAGAAGCCCGGGCGTTCGCGGCGGCCGGTGTTCATGGATTCATGTCTTGTCCGCGAACAGCGCGGTCTTCAGCCGGAAGATCGTCGAGATGTCCTCGTCGCCGTGCCCGGACTCCTGCAGGCTCTGGTAGTCGGCAAGCGTGCTCTCCACGACGGGGAGCGTTGCGCCATGCCGTGCGGCCATGTCGCGGCAGATTCTCAGGTCTTTTTCGTGCAGCCGCACACGGAAGCCCGCCGGATACTCGCCGCGCGACATGAATGGCGCCCGGTGCACGAAATACCAGCTCGAACCGGCGCCTTTGCCCAGCACCTCGATCAGCTGCTCGAGCGGCAGGCCCTCGGCGCGGGCGAATGCCATCGCTTCGGCCACGGCCTGAATGACACCCGCGCACAGGATCTGGTTGGTCGCCTTGGCTGCCTGACCGGCGCCGGTGGGACCCAGTAGCGCGACGGTCTTGCCAAGGGCGGAGAGCACCCCCCGGGCGCGCTCAAATACGTCCGGGTTGCCTCCGCACATGACGGCCAGGGTTGCGTTCTTGGCTCCCTCGACGCCGCCACTGACCGGGCAGTCGAGCAGGGCCGCGCCCGCGGTCGCAAGACGCGCGGCGGCCTTTCGCGCCGTATCGGCAGCGACCGTCGAACAGTCCATCACGATCGTTCCCTTGCGCAGGCCGGGCAGCAGCGCCTCGATGACCGCGAGCAGATCGTCATCGGCGGAAACACAGGTGAAGACGAAATCGCAGTCGGCGGCAAGCGTGGCGGGGGAATCGTACGCCTTGCAACCAGTCTCGGCGGCAAGCACTGCGGACCTGGATGGCGTGCGATTCCAGACGCCGGTGAGCATACCGGCGCGATGCAGGTTGCGGGCCATGTGCTGGCCCATGGCGCCAAGGCCGATGAATCCGACGTTCATTGCGGGCCCCATTGTGCCCGATCGCGGCCCGGTGCCGCTGCGAAGGCTGGCGACGCCGGCCGGCTAGCTGCAGCTGTCGTCGACGGCCTGCTTGGCCTTGACCCGGGCGTCGTTCAGCTGCTGATCCGTCAGGTACTCGCGCTTGCCATCGGCAGTCTGGCGAAACAGGCGCCGCGACTCGACGTAGCGCTGGTAGCGCTCCTTGGCTTCCTTGCACTGCTTCGCTTTCGCATTGGAGACATCGGCCTGCACCGCGGCCATCGCCTCCCGATCAACCGCCGGCTCGGAGGAGTCGTCGCCGGGAGGCTGCGTCGCGGACTCGTCGCCGTTGTTCCCGCTGTCGCCTTCATCGCCGCCTGATTGCTCCTCATCAAGGGCGCCGGAATCACGATAGGAGACGTCCAGGATCTTGGCACCGGGCTGGCTCGGGGGCAGGTCCGTGTAATGAATCTGGCCGCGCGAGTCCGACCATTTATAGACGGTGTCTGCCGTGGCGATGACCGTTAGGCCCGCCATCAGCAATGCCACCATGAATTTCTGCAACATATTGACCTCCAGGCCCCGGCGCCGCTGCGTCACAGCGCCTTCTCATCGAGCTCGCCGGTGCGGATGCGTACCACGCTGCCGAGCGCCGTTACGAATATCTTGCCGTCGCCGATCTTGCCGGTCCGGGCGGAGGCCGCGATCGCATCGAGCACCGCGTCCACCCGCTCATCTGCGACCGCAATTTCGATCCGCACCTTGGGGAGGAAATCCACGACATATTCCGCCCCACGGTAAAGCTCAGTGTGGCCTTTCTGGCGCCCGAAACCCTTGACCTCCGTCACAGTGACACCCTGCACCCCGACCTCGGCCAGGGCGGCGCGGACCTCATCCACCTTATAAGGCTTGATGATGGCGGTAACCATCTTCATGGGCAGCTCCTGCGGGGGGAGTGTAGCGGACCGCGGCCCTGGGCCGGTATGGCATCGGACCACCGGGCAGTGGACCGGTTCCCGGGCGCGGGACGGGATCCCGCTGCAGACGGGGCCCCGCAGGGCTGTGTCCTGGCGGTCGCTACGACGGCTGGGCGAGTCGGCGGTCGCCCTGGCGGAAATCGGAAGCGCGGCGACGACGCTCCGGGCCGTGCAGGATCCCGGACCTCGCAGATGGGCGATATATCGGCGGATCGCCCGCCCGATACTCAGACGGCAGCACATTGGTGTAGCGCTTGAACAGGTGCGCGAAATGCGAGCCGTCGTTGAAGCCCACTGAGAAGGCGATCTCCGTCACCGAATGGTCGCCCTCGGTCAGCAGGCGCCGTGCCTCCGTGATCCGCACCCGCAGCAGGTAATCCCGGAAAGTCATGCCGAATGCGGCGCGGAATTTCCTGCTGAACTCGAATCGCGTCAGTCCGCAGGATTCCGCGGCGGCGCTTGCCGAGATCTTCTCGTGGTAGTGCTGCTTGATGTAGTGCAGCGCCGGTTGCAGTTGCGCGACCCGCGAGTCGATCGGCTGTACCGGAAGGTCATCCGGAATCGCCGCGATGAGCATCTGCGCGACGCGTGGTGGCGATGCCCGGTTGCCGATCCTGGCCAGCGCATCGAGGTTCTCGGCGAACTCCTCGGTCGATACCGGTTTCACGAGGTAATTCCAGACACGGGCGCGGAATGCCCAGACGGCGAGCGACTCGGAGTGGTCAAGCGTCAGCATCAGGATGGGCAGCTTCGGGTGTGCCTTCTTGACGGCCTGCATGACGTGCAAGCGGTTCTGATCCGGATGATCGAAATCGAAGGTCAGCACCGAGGGACTGACGCGCTCGATTTCATCCGATGCCCGCTCGAGGCATGATGTGTGCGCAATGTCGAAGATACTTGCGCACTGAACTCGCAATCCGGTCTCGTGTACGCCGGACGTGCAGTCAAACCAGAGCAATCGCTGCTTCGACGTTGATCCCATGTTCCTTTTCCGATCCGTGCGCTGCGTCACGCAGCGGCCTGAAATTGATTTGTTGCGGCGGCAACTTCGCACAAAAGTTGCCTATCAAGAGCAACGGAACTGCCTGGTTAGTGTGCACTCGATGCGATGGAAATGAAGGCGAAATTGACATAGCACGAGCGCTTTTTTACATCAGGCGGCTGTGGGCGCGGGAGCGGGAGAAACAAGCGTGTGGTCCGTCACAGTTCTTGAGTGACGCCCGCGGTGCGAGAACGAATAGCTCGCGCGGCCATGCGACAGAATCTCCCGGCTCCCTGACGCAATCTTCTCCTAGCACCTGCGTGGTGCTTAGCCAAACTAGTGCTGCCGCAAGACACAGCGGTCAGCGGCGCCGTCTACGGGGTTGGGTCGGCGCCGAAGAGTTCGGAGACGCCCGGTTTGAGTTCAATCTGGATTGATCAAAAAGAGGTATCACTCAAATGAGTATCAAGGAAAGACTGTTTGCGTTTCTTCGGGATGAGGAAGGTCTGACCACGGTCGAATACGCGATCGCGGGCGGACTCGTGGGCGCCGGCGTGATCGGCGCGTTTGCGGCTCTGGGTGACGAGGTCTTCCGCGTTATCGACGCCATTTATCTGGCGATCAGCACTATCGTCATTGCCTAGTCAACAGCGAGGTGGCGGCGGCTCAGGCCGCCGCCGCCCCACTTGAGCCAAGGAGTACCGTCGTTGTTATCGCCCGATCAAGACATGGCAAACGGCATCACAGCGCTGGCGCTCATCACCAGCGTTGCAGTTGCCGTGAGACAGGACCTGATCGAGCAGCGGATCCCGAACGTGCTGATCGTCGGGGCTCTCGGCGCCGGCTTGCTTTTGCAATCCATCTTCGGCGGCCTCAGCGGATTGCTCGCCGCACTCACTGGTGCGGTAGTCGGTCTGGCCTGCCTCTTGCCTTTGTATCTCCTCAAGGGAATGGCTGCCGGCGACGTCAAGCTGATGGGCGCAGTCGGCGCCTTTCTGGGACCAGCCAATGCACTCCTCGCGGCGGCCCTGACGCTGGTGTTTGGGGCAGTCATTGCCGTGGCGATCGTCTTGTGGCGGCTGGTCGAATCGCGGGCTGCGCTATCGGATTCTCCGTCCGGGCATGGCGCTGCCGCCGGGACGGCGCCCACCACGATATCGATCGTTCGCAAGGAGCGCTTTCCCTACGCCGTCGCAATCGCGCTGGGCGTAATCGTCACGCTCTGGGTCAGGGGCCCGTTGGACATCCTGCCCCATGGCCTGGGTACGGAATGACCGGGAACGCAGTCACATGAACAGCATTTCCGAGAAGTATCAGGTCGCAGCCGAGGACGAGACGTCCGAGCCGGTGACGTCAGAATTGCAGCGACTCGCCGGACTCTCGCCCCGGCCGACGACACTTGGGCAGACCGGACTTTCGCTCACGTTCCTGGCGGACCTGCTCGGGAAACACCTGGCGACAGCCGGCGTGCTCACGACCAGCCAGCTGATCGATCGACTGGCACTGGCCGGGCCGATCATCGACCAGATCCTGCAGTTCATGCGCACCGAAGGCCGTGTCGAGCTGCGTTCGCGACTCGGGCTCGATGCGGAATTGCGCTACGGGCTCACGGAAAAGGGCCGGCTCGAAGCCGCCGACGCCCTGAATCGTGGCGGCTACGTCGGGCCCGCGCCGATACCGCTCGCAGACTACGTGGCGCTGGTGCGCAAGCAGTCGGTACGCACGAACATGATCACGCGGCAGGCCGTCCAGGAGGCGTTCTTCGGCGTAACCATCGCGGAGGAACTGCTCGACCGGCTCGGGCCGGCGCTGAATTCACAGCGCGCAATCTTTCTCTATGGACATGCGGGGACCGGCAAGACATACATCGCAAGGCGGCTCGCCAACGCGCTGAGCGGCCTGGTGCTCGTGCCGCACAGCATCGCCGTGCACGAAACCGTAGTGGAGGTCTTCGACCCCCTCTGCCACGAGCAGATGGCATTCATGAATCCGCCGTCGCCGACGATGCTCGACCAGGGCTTCGATCCGCGCTTCGTGGCCTGCGAACGACCCATCGTACTGACCGGCGGCGAGCTTTCAGCCGACATGCTCGAGGTCCAGTGCGATCATGCGTCCCGCACCTACACGGCGCCGATCCAGCTCAAGGCGAACAACGGCTTCCTGCTGATCGACGACCTGGGGCGCCAGCGAATCGAGCCGGCCGTGCTCTTCAACCGCTGGATCGTCCCGATGGACTC
>DAITAA010000035.1:4746-10462 GCA_036824505.1 Steroidobacteraceae bacterium | reverse complement strand
CGCGATCTGCTCGGCATGGCGCTCGATCGTATTGGTTACCTGGGACACGGCAAGCTCGACGAGCAGTCGCTGCGCTGGGCCTGGGACAGCTACTTCCTGCACAAGGGAGTCAATGAGTTCAGGCAGACGGAATCCAATCGGGGGTAGTGCCAATGTTCATGCGTAAAGGTCCGATACTGATTGTCTTCTCGTTGCTGCTGGCGGTGGCTGCCGCATGGGTCGCCAACCGATGGCTGGTCGCACAGGCCGCTTCGAAGGATTCCGGCCCAAGCACTGTTTCCGTCATGACGGCAGCGATCGGAATTCCGCTCGGCACGAAGATCGAGGCGCGCCATGTGGCGGCAATCCAGATGCTGAAAGATACCGCGCCTGACGGAGCATTCCAGACTGCCGAGGCGGTTGAAGGCAAGATCGCGCTGGCCGAGATCCTGGAAGGCGAGATCCTGCTGGCCGCGCGGTTCGCCGACCAGGGCGGGGGCAGCACACTGGCGGCGGTCGTCGGCGAGAACATGCGAGCGGTGAGCGTGCGCGTCAATGACGTCGTGGGAGTCGGAGGCTTCCTGCTGCCGGGGAACCGCGTGGACGTCGTCGCGGCTTACCGCGACGGCCAGGACACACTGTCCGAAACAGTGGTCCAGAACGTCAAGGTGCTGGCGATCGACCAGACTGCGTCCACCGACAAGAACGAGCCGGTCATCGTGCGCGCCGTGACGCTCGAGGTCACGCCCGCAGACGCGGAAAAACTGATCCTCGCCGAGCAGCGAGGCTCGATCCAGCTGGCGCTGCGCAACCCGCTGGATGAGAGCGTGAGCAAGAAAGCGCCAGCGCAGGTTGCGATTGTCGTGACCAAGCCGCCACCTCAGGTGCCCAGCGTCACGGTCATCCGCGGCACTGAGGTTGGCAAGGAAAATCCGAAGGGCGCAAGCCATTGAAGCCGCTAGGGAACATTGAACAGGAAACCCGGGGAGTACGGAAATGAGAATGCCATCCATCTTGTCGAAATTCACGATCGCCATGTCGACACTCGTCGTCCTGCTGAGCTCCGCGGGCGCCGCCAGTGTGGCGGGCGCGGAGGCGGCGGGATTCCAGACGCTGCCGACCGGCGCATCGATCGACATGTCGATACCGCTGTTCAAATCGCGGGTCGTCGTCGTGGACCTTCCGACCTCGCGGGTGGCGGTCGGCAATCCGGATGTCGCGGACATCGTCGTGATTGGCGCCACGCAGATGTACGTGCTCGCCAAGGACATCGGCACCACCAACGTGCTGTTCTGGGGCCGCGACAATCGCCTGATCGGTTCCATCAATCTCGAGGTGGTTCATGACCTTGACGGATTGAAGACGAAACTGCATCAACTGATGCCCGACGAGCCCATCGAGGTCTATTCGGCGCAGCGGTCGATCATCCTCAAAGGCCGCGCTTCGAACATCCTCGCTGCGAACGCCGCGGAGCGCGTTGCTCAGGGTTATCTCGCGCAGGTCCAGACGGCGAAGGAAACCAAGGAGTTCGAGCAAGGCTCGGCCTCCAAACGCGAGGACAAGTCGGTCGGCAGCATCATCAACCTGATCGAAATCGGCGGCTCGCAGCAGGTCATGCTGGAAGTCACGGTCGCAGAAATCGCGCGTACGGAACTCAAGCGCCTGAATGCGAACTTCAACGCCATTTCGAAGGGAGCGGATGGCGCCTTTGGTGGCGTCAACGGCGGCGCGACATTTCCGGATGCGCTGTTCGTGCCCGGCAATGTCCGGTTGCCGGCGCTTCCGGGCTCAGTGCCATGGGGTCCGGCCATCGACGAATTCGCCCCGAATACGCTGACCATCCCCAACCAGGGCCTGTTCGGGACCTTCATCAGCAAGAATTTCCTGTTCAATCTGGCCATCGATGCCGCAAAGGAAAAGGGCCTGGCAAAGATACTTGCGGAGCCTACCCTCACGACCCTGACCGGTCAGGAAGCGGAGTTCCTTTCCGGCGGCCAGTTCCCGATCCCGGTCAGCAATGGACTGAACGGCGTGACCATCGAGTTCAAGAAATTCGGCGTCGGCCTCAAGTTCCTGCCCGTTGTGCTGTCGGACGGACGCATCAACCTGAAGATCAATGTCAGCGTCAGCGAGCTCGTCGACACGGGCAGCCTCGTTCTGCAGTCGCAGGGCGCATCACTGCGCACATTCGTACCTTCGCTGCGTGAGCGCAGCGCCAGTGCAACAGTTGAGCTCGGCGACGGGCAGTCGATGGGACTTGCCGGACTCATCGATGACAACCTGCGTGAGCTGGTCACGAAGTTCCCGGGCCTGGGCTCGGTGCCTGTCCTCGGCGCGCTGTTCCGCAGCAGCCAGTTCCAGAAAGGACAGACCGAGCTGGTCATCCTGGTCACCCCGCATCTCGCCAGACCCGTGGCGCCAGGCAGCGTCACCTTGCCGACGGACAAGTTCGTCGAGCCGAGCGACACGGACTTCTATTTCCTGGGACGCACCGAAGGGACCGCAAAGCCCGCCGTCGGGCACCAAGTGAACTGAACGAGGAATCACCATGACAATCAAGATCACCGTCGCGCTGACCGCAATGATTGGCGTCGCGGCCTGCGCCGATACTTCCACCATGACCGCGCCCAGCGCCACTGAGGCCGACTTCGGAAACTCCGTGCAGTCGCTGGTCAAGGCGCAGACTGCCGACCCGGCAACGCTGTCGAATCCGAGCACCGAGCCCGTGACCGGTGTCGATCCCGACTATGCGACTGGCGTCATCAAGGCAATGCGCGAGGGCGTTGCGAAACCTGTCGAGGTCAAGCAACCCATCGAGATCAATGTGGGTAACCGGTGAGGGGATCACCATGAAACCAATGCAGCGGCAGCAGCGCGGCATCGCCGCGGTCGTGGTTGTACTGAGCCTCCTTGCATTGCTTGCAATGGCGGGTCTGGCGCTCGATACCGGCCACGTGGTGCTGAACAAGTCGCGGCTCCAGAACACCGTTGACGCGGCGGCGCTTGCCGCCGCCAAGGTGCTCGACGCGAGCGGCTCGGAGGCGCAGGCGAGCGTGGCTGCCCGAAACGTGTTCGACCTGAACGCCGCGAACCAGCCGGAACTCAGCAGCGTGCTGAGCGGCGCCGACATCACGGTGCAGTATTCCAGCACCCTGAGTCCCTTCGTGCCCGGCAGCGCGCCCGCCAATTACGTGCGTGTGTTCGCCGACAATTTCACGATGTGGACAGGTTTCGCGTCGCTCGTCGGAGTCGGCGAGACCAAGACGGCGGCGACGGCAGTGGCGGGGCCTAGCGCGCCCATCGGTCCCGGGGAAGCCTGCGACCTCGTGCCGATGATGGTGTGCGGCGACCCTGCTGCGGGCGCGGCAAACAACTGGGGTTACACCGGCGACAATGTCACGCTGTTGAAAATTGCCTCCAATGCACCGTCCGGGATCGGTCCCGGAAACTTCCAGCTGGTTCGACTGGGAGGGCCGGGCAACAATATCGTGCGCCAGAATCTAGCTGGCGGCTACGGAAGCTGCCTGTCCCCGCTCAACAACGTCGAGACCCAGCCCGGCAACGGTGCTGGACCGACGGCGCAGGGCCTCAATACGCGCTTCGGCCAATACCAGGGCGCCGGCATGAACGCGACCGACTACCCGCCCGACAAGATCACCACGGAGCCGAACCCCACACTCGATGTCGCGGCCAATGGCACAACGGTCATCCTGCGTGGTCCCGGCAACCCGCCGGTTACGAGCATCAACCAGCTCAGTTTTTCCTATGACAACTATACAGCCAACATGGCAGCGGGCACTTACACCAATCCATCAGGCAAGGAAGAGCGTCGCGTGATGGCGGTGCCGATCGTCAATTGCTCAACCGTCGTGAACGGCCAAGGTACGCTGCCGGTCCTGGGCTTCGGCTGTTTCTTCCTTCTGCAGAAGGTCGTGCAGAAAGGTAATGAAAACTTCGTGTACAGTGAATTCATCGGAAAGTGTGCCGCCGGCGGCGCACCCGGGCCGGTTCCAGGACCGGTGGGCGGGCCCGGCATCTACAAGATCGTGCTGCACAACGACCCGGCGAGCCCCGACTCATGATGGCGTACCGGACATCATCGCGAGAGCTTCGCAGCCCGCGCCGGTCACAGGGAATTGCGGCAGTGGAATTTGTCCTCACGGCGCCGTTGCTGCTGCTGCTGCTGTTCGCCAGCGCCGAAATCGGGCGCGCGTTCGTGCAATACGCGACGCTTTCATACTCGATCCGAGAAACCGCACGCTTCGTTTCGGAAAACGCCATCAATGGCACGACCGGCGTCGTCAATGTGACTGGCGCGGTCACGACGCAGGCAAGGAACCTGGCGGTGTACGGCAATATCGCGGGGACCGGTAATGCCAGGCTGCCGAACTATCAGCCCAGCCAGGTGGCGGTAATCAATGCCGGCAACAACAATATCCGGGTGACTGCGACCTATCCCTACCAGTCGATGCTGGGTCCCGTCCTGCCGACATTTGGTACGGGCACGGGGACCATTTCGCAAACCTTCAACATGCAGATCGCCGTGACCATGCGGGCGATCTCCTGAGGATGCCATGAGTCCACGAACTCAACAGGGCACGACGACGGTAGAGTTTGCAATCGTTGGCGCGGTGCTGCTCACACTCATCTTTGCGGTCATCGAGTTCGGCCGCATCATGTTCACGCTGAACATGCTGGATGAAGGTGCGCGCCGGGCCGCGCGGGTGGCTGCTGTGTGCGCGGTCGGGGATGGGGCGGTATCCAACGCGGCTTTGTTCGTGGCGCTTCCAGGCTATTCGGCGTCAAACGTCATCACGGAATATCTGAACCAGGATGGAGCGCCGCTCGGCAATCCGGCCGGCGCCGATTACGGTTCGATCCGCTACGTTCGCGTGCGCATCGTGGGCGTGTCATTCCCGATCGCGATACCGTTCCTCACGCCGACCTTCGACGCGCCGGAGTTCTCCTCCACGTTGCCACGGGAAAGTCTCGGGGTGCCGAATTTTGGCGCTGCCCCGGCCTGCTGACGGAGTAGTGAATCGCATGACACATAAGCTACGAGTCCTGCTGGCAAGCCGCTCCAAGGAGGCACTCGGCCGGCTGAGCGCAAGCCTCGCGGGCGCGAAAAATGTGTCGTCCTCGACCCGTCTGATCAGCAATGGTCACACGGACCCGCTGTTTGACCTGCACCCGGCGCCCGACGTGCTGGTGCTGCGCTTCGAAGCCGGGAGCCTGGCAGAACTTGCAACGCTGGCCGAGTCGAGCCCGGACAGCAGGCCGCCGCTGATCGTGGTCGGACCGCCCGGAAACTCTGAGGCCATGCGTCTCGCGGTGCGCAGCGGCGCGCGCGATTTTCTCGCTGAGCCGGTGAATCCCGAGGAGTTCATCGCGGTCCTGGAGCGTCTGCGACAGGAGCCACGACGTGCTCCGCATCAGGCTGCAAAGGCCGAAGTGACCGTAGTCCTCGGTGCGGCGGGTGGCGTCGGCACATCATTCATTGCCTGCAACCTGGCGCATGCGCTCGCGACCGACGCCGGCGCCCCGACGCTGCTGATCGATCTCGACGTCAATGCAGCGCCGCTGGCGAGTTTCCTGGACCTGAAACCCGAGCGGGGCCTGCCACAGGCGCTGGCCGAGGTCGAGTTCCTCGACCAGCATGCGCTTCAGGGCTACGTCACCAAGCATCGCAGCGGGCTGCACCTGATGGGTGCGCCCAGCAAGGCCCCGATCTTCGCCA
>DAITAA010000035.1:0-4646 GCA_036824505.1 Steroidobacteraceae bacterium | reverse complement strand
TCGGTCGTGCCAAATCAGTACCAGACCGTGCTTTCCAGCATCGATGGCGGGGTGCCGATCCTCGAATTCGATCCGGCATCCCCGGTCGCCAGGACAATCGTCGATCTGCAGCGCGAGATACGCGGCGCACCGCCTGTCGAAAAGTCGAGCCTGCTGCGGCGCGCGCTTCCAATTTTTACAGGGGCTAACTGATGTCCAGACTGCTCAAGGAGCGACAGGCTGCGGTGGCCGGCCCCGCCGCGAAGGGCGAAGCAGAGCAGGCGCGGCAGCTCAGCCCGACCGAGCGGGAGTGGAAGCAGCGCATTTATGAGCGCCTGCTGAAAGTGCTCGACCTTTCGTTGCTGGGATCGCTGGAAGAGGGGCCGGCACGCAGTCAGATCCGTGAGATCACCAACCGGCTGCTGCTGGAGGAATCGGCACCGCTCAGCCTGGCTCAGCGCCAGTTCGTGACGCGGCGCATCGAGGACGAAGTCATGGGCCACGGGCCGCTCGAGCCCTTGCTCGCGGACCCGACGATCTCCGATATCCTCGTCAACGGGCACGACCAGGTATACATCGAGCGGCGCGGCAAGCTCGAGCTGACGGAAGTTCGTTTCAACGACGATGCGCACCTGATGAACATCATCGACCGCATCGTCTCCGCGGTCGGTCGCCGCGTGGACGAATCCTCGCCGATGGTCGATGCGCGCCTGAAAGACGGCTCGCGCGTCAATGTGATCATACCGCCGCTGGCACTTGACGGCCCAATGCTGTCCATCCGGCGCTTCGCCATCGAATTGCTCAAGATGGAAGACCTGATACGACTCGGAACCATCAACGAGTCGCTGGGGCGCGTGCTCAATGGAATCGTGCAGGGGAGGCTTAACGTCGTCATCTCCGGTGGCACTGGCGCCGGCAAGACGACCCTGCTGAATATCCTTTCCGGATTCGTACCGGTTACGGAGCGTGTGGTCACCATCGAGGACTCGGCGGAATTGCAGTTGCAACAGCCGCACGTGGTTCGACTCGAAACGCGCCCGCCGAATATCGAGGGCAAGGGCGAGGTAGCGCAGAGAGACCTCGTGCGAAACGCCCTGCGCATGCGGCCGGAACGGATAATCGTCGGCGAAGTGCGCGGCGCCGAGGCGCTCGACATGCTACAAGCGATGAACACCGGCCACGACGGCTCACTGACGACCGTGCACGCGAATTCACCGCGCGATGCGCTCGGCCGAATCGAGACGATGGTGTCGATGACCGGCATTTCGTTCCCGATGAAAGCGCTGCGCGCGCAGATGGCTTCGGCGATCAACGTGGTGATCCAGGTCACCCGTGACGAGGACGGCCGCCGGCGCGTCACCAGCCTGCAGGAGATCCACGGCATGGAGGGCGACCTGATCACCATGTCGGAGATATTTGCGTTCGAGCGCACCGGCGTCGACAAGGAGGGCAACGTGCTTGGCAACCTCAAGCCGACGGGGGTCGTGCCGGGGTTCCAGCGTCGGCTCGCCCGGCGCGGCATTGACCTGCCAATCGCGCTGTTCTCGACCGACTCGGGCAAGCGCTAGGAGTCCCCATGACCAGTGGCCTGATCACCTTTGTTGCTTTGCTTGGCGCAGCGGTCTTCCTGCTGTCCCAGGTACTCATCGTGCCGGCGTTCGGTTCGGATGCTCGGACGCGCAAATTGCTGCGGCGCAAGCTCCGTGAGATCGACTCGGTGGACGCGCGTTCCGAGGTCGCCTCGCTGCTTCGGGCGAAGTATCTGAAGGACCTCTCACCGCTGGCACGGCGTCTCGAAGACACTCCGCAAATGGAGGCGCTCAGACGGATCATCGAGCAATCCGGTCGCACGATCCTGGCGCATCGCCTTGTGATGCTGGCCGTGCTCATCGCAGTCGGAGCTTTCGCCCTTGCAATGATCATCTTCGGCAATCCTCTCCTCGGGTTGATGGCGTTTGTCGCAGGGGCTGCCGCGCCATTCGTGTTCATCTTCCGCGCTCGCCGGGCACGCCTCGACAAATTCGAAGAGCAGCTGCCGGATGCGGTGGATGTGATGAAGCGGGCGCTCCGCGCGGGGCACCCGTTCAACGCCTGCATCAAGCTCGTGGCGGAGGACATGGAGGCACCCATCGCGCGCGAGTTCGAGTTGACTTTCGCCGACGTGAACTATGGCAACGACGTGCGCAGGGCACTGCTCGGCATGCTGCTGCGCGTGCCCAGCTCGAACCTGATGGCCGTCGTGACGGCCGTTCTGATCCAGAAGGAGACCGGCGGCAACCTCGCGGAGATCTTCGAGCGCATCTCGCAGGTGATCCGCAGCCGTTTTCGGTTCGGGCGCAAGGTGCGCACGCTCTCTGCTGAAGGCCGGCTGTCCGCGTGGATTCTGTCGCTGGTACCGATCATCCTGTTCGGCGTGCTCTGGATCACGACACCCGCCTACCTGCCGCCGCTTCTTGAGCACCCGACCGGGCAGAAGATGCTGATATTTGCTTTCATCATGATGGTCGTTGCCGTCTTCTGGATGCGCAAGATCATCCGTATCGATCTGTGATTCCATGGATACAATACTCGGTCTCTTCCAATCGCTGACTGCGGGCAACAAGGCCCAGTACCTCCTGTTCCTGCTGGCAACGGGAGCGACGGTATTCCTGTTTGCGCTCGGCATCTCGTTCCTGGTAATGGCCGCGACCGATCCTGTGCGTCGCCGCCTGAACCAGGTAGCCGAGGCACCAAAAATCCACGGCAAGTTCGCGACGCGTGTACTGAAGCTGCTGGAGCCCTTCAACAAATTTCTGCTGCCCTCAAAGGACAGCGAGCGGGGAAAGATCGAGCAGCGGCTGATGTTTGCCGGTCTCCGTTCAGCGAATGCGCTGCCGCTTTTCTATGCCCTGAAGACCGGCCTGGCGCTGCTGCTCCTGATTGGCGTAATCGTAGGGTCGGCGTGGCTGCCACAATGGTCCGCCACGAAACTGATGTTCGTGGCGATGCTGGCGGCATTTGCCGGCCTGATGCTGCCGAACTACATTCTCGACCACAAGGTGGAGCGGCGGCAGAAGCGATTGCGCGACGCCTTTCCCGATGCACTCGACATGCTCGTGGTGTGCGTCGAGGCGGGTCTTGGCCTGACCGCGGCGATCCAGAGGGTCGCGGAGGAACTGCGGTTCAGCCACCCCGAACTGGGCGCGGAATTCGCGCAGGTGACCGCCGAAATGCGCGCCGGCGTGGAGCGTGAGGCGGCCCTCAAGGGACTGGCGTCGCGCTCGGGCCTGGAGGACATTCGCGGCCTGGTGAGCCTGCTCATCCAGACCCTGAAATTTGGCACGAGTATCGGCGAGACCCTGCGGGTCTATGCAGAGGAGTTCCGGGACAAGCGCATGCAGCGTGCCGAGGAACTCGCGGCCAAGATCGGGACCAAGCTGATCTTTCCGCTGGTCTTCTGCCTGTTCCCGTCATTCTTCGTCGTCGCCATCGGGCCGGCGGTCATCCGCATCATCAGCGTGTTCCGATTCCTCGGAGACAATGTTGCAAATTGAGCGCGCAAGTCTCAGCGTCGGGCCTGGCCGTCCGCATGGAATCAACGCAGTCGGTGCGGGCTGGCCCGGGATGGTACTTCTGTGGGCGCTGCTGGCCGGCTGTGCGGGACTGCCTTCGCGGGTCCCGGTGTCCGAGACCAGGCAGGGCGACAAGAATGCGGCGAGCCAGCTCTACGCGGGCCAGCCGAGCGTCGTTCATGCCACCGAATTTCCGGTTGCTTCGGCCGCGGAAGGGATTCAGCGCGGCGATGAAGCCTGGCGCGCCGGCAAGCTCGACCTCGCGGTCTATCTCTACGTACAGGCACTGGCCTTCGATGCGAGTACCCCCGGGCCGTTCCTGAAAATCGGCGCAATCCACGAACAACTCGGCAAGCAGGCACTTGCCGAGAAGGCCTATGAGTTCGCGCTCGAACGCGAACCAAACAACGCAGCCACCTGCGAGCGGCTCGGCCTCCTGTACCTGCAATCGGCGAGGACCGATGAGGCAGCCGCGCTGTTCGAGCGTTCCGTTTCTCAGGAGCCGAATCGCTGGCGTTCACACAACGGTCTTGGAATCCTCGCGGACCGACAGAAGGACTATGCAGCAGCGATCGCGCATTACGACCGCGCGCTCCGGATCGAGCCGAAGGCCGCTCCGGTAATGAACAATCGCGGCTACTCGCGCTTCCTGGCGGGTGACCTGGTCGGCGCGGAGGCTGACCTGAAGGAGGCCATCCGGCTAGGCGCGCGCGAGGGCGCGTGGACCAACCTCGGCAAAGTTCAGGCCAGCCAGGCGCGGTATGACGACGCGCTCGAGAGCTTTCTGAAGGCAATGGACGTGCCTCACGCCTACAACCTGCTGGGCGAGGCGGCCATGGAGAGTGGTGATTACAGCCTGGCGCAGAAGTATTTCACGTCGGCGAACAACGCCTCGTCGCGGTACTTCGAGGAAGCGCAGAAGAACCTGAGCCTGGTGAACGAGCGGCTGGCGCAACCTGCCGAGCAGCGCATGATGGTGGTGCGCAGCGATTCGTTTGTCTACTCGAAGGGTATCGTCATCGGCATGGTCAGGCAGGGCCTGCAGGTTCCCGTGCTGACGGTTCAGGATGCCCATTCGCTGGTCAAGTTCCGGGATCTCTACGGCACCGACCTGGT
>DAITAA010000034.1:0-22618 GCA_036824505.1 Steroidobacteraceae bacterium | reverse complement strand
AACCAGAACATGATGCAGCTCTCCGAGGAGCTGACCTCGACCGAGAACAAGGTCGCCTTCGCGCGCCAGGCCTACAACGACGCCGTGCTCAGCTACAACAACACGCGCGAGGTGTTCCCGAACAGCATCGTCGCCGGTTCGTTCGGCTTCATGCCGGCGCAGATGCTCGAGATCGAATCGCCGCAGAAGCGCGAGGTCCCGAAGGTCAGCTTCACCTGATCCACGCGACGAGCTGAACCGATATGGACTTCTTCAGGCGGCAGGCCGAAACCCGCCGGCTGTCGCGCTGGCTGGTGCTGCTGTTCATCATCGCGGTGGTGGCCTGTGTCGTCGCAGTGGACTTCGTGGTTGTCACGGCCGCAACAATACTCTCGCAGGACGAACTCACCGTCGCGCCGCCGGCCGAGGGGCTGTGGTTCCAGCACTACCCGGGCCTCGTCGCGCTGAGCTCATTCATCGTGCTCGGCGTCATCGGCTGCTCGAGCCTCATCAAGGCAAGCCAGCTCAGTGCGGGCGGCAGCGTCGTGGCGCAGTCGGTCGGCGGAACCCGTGTGACCGCGGACACCAGCGATCCACTGCGCCGGCGGCTACTGAATGTGGTCGAGGAAATGGCGATTGCCTCGGGCGTGCCGGTGCCCGCAGTCTATGTGCTCGAGCGCGAGCCTGGCATCAACGCATTTGCGGCGGGCCATAACCCGTCGAATGCCGCGATTGCCGTGACCCGCGGCGCGCTGACTGCATTGAACCGCTCGGAACTACAGGGTGTGATCGCGCACGAGTTCAGTCATGTGCTGAATGGCGACATGCGGCTCAGCACGCGCCTGATCGGCTGGCTGTTCGGCCTGATGGTGATCGCGATCATCGGCCGCTTCGTGCTGCAACACGCACCGCGCAGCAGTGGCAGCCGCAAGGGCGGCGGTGCCATCGCGGTTATTCTTGCGGCGGCCTTTGCGGTCATGATTCTCGGCTACATCGGCCTGTTCTTCGGGCGCCTGATACAGGCGGCCGTGTCGCGCAAGCGCGAGTCGCTGGCGGACGCATCGGCGGTCCAGTTCACGCGCGAGCCGACGGGTCTGCGCAACGCGCTGGTCAAGATCGGCGCGCTCGGCGTCGGATCGAAGTTCCAGGACACCGATGCCGAACAGGTTGCGCATCTGCTGTTCGCGCCCGGTATCGAGCGGGCATTCTCGACCCACCCGCCGCTGGAGGAGCGCATCCGCGAAATCGATCCGAGCTTCCGGCCCGAGGAATTCGAGGCGATGCGGATCCGCATGAATCAGGAGCGCGCGCTGGCGACCGAAGAGGCGAGCCAGCCCGAGCCCGAGTCTGCGGCAAAGCGTCTCGAGGGCATGTTGCAGGGCGCGATCGTACTGGCGCCCGCGATGGTGGCGCAGATGGTGGCGAATCCGGGCACCGCGCAAGTGCTCCGCGCCCGGGAACTCCGGGTGTCCCTGCCGGAAGCGATCACCGTCGCCGCCCGCAATGCGGAGCAGGCAAGGGCGTTGTTTCTCGCGCTGGCACTGGATCCAACGGACGACGCGCAGGGACGGCAGCTCGCGTTCATCGAGCAGCAGATGAGCCGTGAGCAGCGCCATTTGGTAGAGCCGCTGCTTCCGGTCGTCAATTCCCTCACAACGGCGCAGAGGATGCCCGCGCTCCTGCAGGCATTTCCAGCACTGCACCAGCTCGGCCGCAAGGAACGCCAGGACTTGTTGAAGTGTCTGAACGGGCTCCTGATCCGCGAAGGCCGCGTATCGATTTATGCCTACGCATTGCGGAAGCTCGCGCAGGTGCAGCTACGCGATGAATTGCAGCCGGGCCCACGCGCCTTCGACCTTTCCATAGCGACCGTTGCGGAAGACTTGCAGACACTTTTTTCCGTGCTGGCGATGTCGGGAAGCGAGGACGAAGCCGAAGCACGGCGAGCCTACGAAATCGGCATGGCCCAGCTGCTGCCGACGCATCGTCCGCCATTCGAGCCGGTCCGGAACTGGCCGCGAAAGCTCGACCTGGCGCTCAATCGAATTGATCGACTGCCGCCGGCCGGCAAGGAGCTGCTGGTGCAGGCCCTGGTGAGGACCATTTCGCACGACCTGCGCATGACGGTCGCGGAGTCTGAATTACTGCGCGCGGTCTGTGCAGGCGTGCACTGTCCGCTGCCGCCGCTTGACGCGGCGGCGCAGGATGCGGCCGCTTGATCACGGTCCATCATCTCAATAATTCGCGCTCGCAGAGGGTGCTGTGGCTGCTTGAGGAGCTCGGCCTGCCCTATGAGGTCAAGCGCTACGAGCGCGACCCGAAGACCATGCTCGCGCCACCAGCATTGCGCGAGGTGCATCCACTCGGCAAATCGCCGGTCATCACCGACGGCGGGTTCACGATTGCGGAATCAGGAGCCATCATCGAATACCTGGTCGAGCGCTACGGTGGCGGCAAACTCGCACCGGCCCCCGGAACACCCACGCGCCTGCGGTATACCTATTGGCTGCATTACGCGGAAGGATCGGCGATGCCGCCGCTTCTGCTGAAGCTTGTTTTCGATCGTGTCGAATCGGGGCCGATGCCGTTTTTCGCCAGGCCCATCGCACGCGCGATCGCGCGGCGCGTCAAGAGCTCGTTTGTCGAGCCGCAGATCATGCGTCACCTGGATTACATGGAGTCAGAGCTTGCGAAGTCCCTCTGGTTTGCAGGCGATGAGTTCAGCGCAGCCGACATCCAGATGAGCTTTCCGCTGGAGGTTGCCGTGAAGCGCGCGGGCCTCGGTTCGAACCGGCCCCGGCTGGTGGATTTCCTCGGGCGCATCCATGCGCGGCCGGCTTATCATCGCGCGGTCGAGCGCGGTGGCAGGTACGAATTATTGAACTGAACGTCGTGCAGGATCGGATCATGCAGTCTACGGTCAATGACGATCGCCCATTGCCAGCGGCAGCCGCCGCTGCCATCTCCACTGGCCATATGATCGATGCGATCAAGCTGGTGCGCGAAGCCGAAGGTGTCGGACTGGCGGAAGCCAAGCAACGGGTGGAGGCGTACGTACAGCACAACCCTGCGCTGAAAGCGCAGCTGACCGAGCAGCAGGCGGCCATGAAACGCAAGCTGATCCAATGGGCGCTGATCATCGACGTGCTGCTGATTGCAGCTCTCGTCTGGTATTTCTTCGGAAGGTGATTATGTAGCCATCGAGGCCTGTGTGCGGTACCGTACGGTACCGGCACGGATGTTCAAATAGCGTCCAGTGTCAGCCTGTTCATCGACTTGGAGGTGCTTCATGCACATTGAGCGTTTTCGTCGTTGTTGCGTTGCGTTGCTCAGCGTGAGCCTGATCTCCCTCGGAATGCAGGCGCCGGCGGCGGCCGGCGTTGTCGGCACGGCCGAGGCCATCACCGCCGCCCAGCAGCGCGCCGACTTGACCGTGGTCCGCGATGCGCTGTCCCGCGCTGCTGTGCGCGACCAGATGATCGCGCTCGGCGTTGATCCGGCGGATGTCGATGGCCGCATCGCTGCCCTGACGCCTGCCGAGCTCTCGAAGCTCGCCGGTGACATACAGCAGGCGCCGGCCGGTGGCGACTCGGCACTCGCCATACTCGGCATCGTATTTCTGGTACTGCTGGTCCTCGAGTTGACCGGTACGATCGACATCTTCAAGAAGACGTGATTCGGGCAGCGCTGCCAGCGGCAGCGTTGTTCGTCGGCCTGGCGGGCTGCGCGGCTTCACCGCCGCTGGCGGACGGGATGCCGCCGGAACTGCCGCGTGCGCTCGAACTGCGTGACACGCCGTTCTTCCCGCAGGAAGACTATCAATGCGGCCCGGCCGCTCTCGCGACGGTGCTGGGCACGAGCGGTGTTCACGTACAGCCGGACGCGTTGGCGCCACAGGTCTTCCTGCCGAAGCGCCGCGGCAGCCTTCAGGCGGAACTCATCGGCGCAACCCGCCGGCAGGGGCGGCTCGCCTATCTGTTGCCTGGTTCGGGTCAGGCGCTGTTGGCAGAACTCGCCGAGGGCCGGCCCGTGCTGCTGCTTCAGAATCTTGGAGTCAGGCAGATACCGTTCTGGCACTACGCCGTGCTCGTGGGCTATGACGCAGAACGGAATGTGGCAGTGCTCCGGTCTGGCCGCCGCGAGCGCCAGGAAATGCGCTGGCAAAGCTTCGCCCGTTCCTGGGACCGCGCCGGGCGCTGGGCGCTGACAGTCCTTCCGCCGGCCGTGATTCCACGCGAAGCGGAAGCAAGAAACTACCTGGAGGCGGTTGCCGGCATCGAAGCGGCGGGCGATCGGCGGGCTGCCGCATTGTCGTACGATGCCGCGATTGCACGCTGGCCCGATGAACCGTTTGCATGGCTGGGCCGCGGCAATGTCGCCTATGCGGACGGCAATCGCGCGGCCGCGGCGGATGCCTATACGCGGGCCGCGATTCTGGCGCCGCGGGACGCGGCAACACGAAACAATCTCGCGCAGGTGCTCGCCGATTCCGGCTGCATCGAAGAAGCGCGGCGGCAGCTCGAACTTGCGCTTGCGCTGGCGGCCGGCACGGCGCTTTCAGCGACGGTCGAAACGACCCGTGCGCAGATCGAAGCCGCTGGACGATCGGCGGTCGAGCAATGCTCGCTTGCGGATCGGCATTGGCCCGACTGAGCCGCGCTCAATGGATGATCCGCGCCTCGCCGCGGCCGCGACGAGAAACCGGCGGCGAGCCGGAGTCCCGCCCGTCATCCTATCTTCGGCGGCACGTTCGCGTTCAGCCGGAACAGGTTCATCGGGTCGTACTTGGCCTTCAGCGCGACCAGCCGCTCGAAGTTGGCGCCGAAATTCTCCCGGTAGACGGCAGTTGCCGTGTCAGGGCCGACGTAATTGGTATAGAAACCCTTCGTGATCGGTTCGAGATCGCGCCAGGCCGCGCGCATCTGCGCGACCTTTTCATCGATGCCATCCGACGTGGACCATCCGCTCCAGATGGCCAGTATGAAAGCCATGTCGCGCCGCGGAAATGCCGTCGCGTCCTGGGGCACGCGCGAATAGGCTCCGCCGCAGTGGTCACAGAACATGTCGTACAGGCCCGGTGTGCGCGCGAAGACGTCGAGCATGAGATCGATGTCATCGTTCGAAAGCGCTCCAACGAAGCCGTTCTTCGCGTAAGTACGTATGCCATGGGGAGCGGACGCGTCGCTGCTCGACTGCAACTTGACGTAGGGCATCAGGCCGATGTTGTCCATGGCCGGCTTTCCGAACGCGCGCAACGGCTTCAGCCATTTTTCACCTTCGGCGTGGTCCCCGGACCAACAGGCCTCGACGCCGAAGTAGGGGGTGCCTTTCTCCCAGAACAGCACGGGGAGCAGGTTTACCACCTCAGGCGCGTCCATCGCGACATCGCGGTAGAAGCGCACGGCGTCGCGGGCCTGGTCGAACGGCCAGACGATCATTCCGCCGAGAATGGTCGGGTCCACCGGATGCAGCCGATACTCGATCGAGGTCACCACGCCGAAGTTTCCACCGCCGCCGCGCAGGCCCCAGAAGAGATCCCTGTTCTCCTCGTCGCTGGCGTGCAGGAAATGACCGTCGGCTGTGACGATGTCGAACGACGCGACATTGTCGCAGGCGAGCCCGAAGCGCCGGCCAAGCCTTCCAAAGCCACCGCTCAGCGTCAGGCCCGCGGCGCCGGTGTCGGAAAACGTGCCCGCCGTGGTCGCGAGCCCGAATGCCGCGGATTCATGGTCGAGTTGGCCGAGCAACGAGCCGGATTCCAGATGGGCGCGCCGCGCTTCAGGGTCGATGCGCACGCCCTGCATTTGCTGCAGGTCGATCACGAGGCCGCCGTCACAGGTCGATTTGCCAGAAACGCTGTGCCCGCCGGCCCGAACCGCGGTCAGCAGTTGGTGCTCACGCGCAAAATCGACGGCGTGCCGGACGTCGCTAGCCCCGGTGCAGCGACAAATCAGCGCGGGATGCTTGTCGAACATCCCGTTCCAGACACGTCGCGTGCGCTCGTAATCCGGGTTGCCTGCCAGCAGCACATCGCCGCGCAGGCTGGCCGCCAATGCCTCGATAGAGGATCCGGGCAGCACCATGTCGCCGCCGGCGAGCGTCTTGGCCGGCAGATCGCCGACGCCCCTGAGAACGGCGGTAAAACCGCGTAGCGGCCAGGCGGCGGCGAGCGCGAGGCCCGCACCGACAAATTGACGTCTCTTCATTCCTGCCTCCCCGAAATCACGGTAATGATCGGCATCAATTCCTGGTGGCCCGGCGTTGTCAGATCTTCGGCGGCACGTTCGCGTTCAGCCGGAACAAGTTCATCGGGTCGTACTTGGCCTTCAGCGCGACCAGCCGCTCGAAGTTTGCGCCGTAATTCTCGCGATAGCCGGCCATCGTCGTGTCCGGATCGGTGAGATTCGTGTAGAACCCCTTGGTCAGCGGCTCCAGCGCGCGCCAGCTCGCGCGCATCTTTGCGATGTTCTCGTCAATGCCATCCTTGGTCGGCCAGGCGCCGACCGTGCCCAGCATGAAAAGCATGTCGCGATTTGGGAATGCCGTCGCTGCCGGCGCCACCTTCCGGTACGCCCCGCCACCATGATCGAAGAACAAGTGGTACCAGTCCGGCATAGTCTTGAACGTGTCGATGATGAGGTCGATGCCATCATCCTTGAGCTGCGTCAGGAAGCCGCCCTTCAGGTAGTAGTACTTGCCGGGCGCGAGAAACTCGTCGGCACCGGACTGTATCTTCACATAGGGCATCGGCCCGATGTCGTCACGCACCGGCTTGCCGAAAGCGCGCAGTTTCTTGAGCCAGGCCTCGCCTTCGCCATGATCGCCCGACCAGCAAACTTCGATGCCCAGCTTCGGACCGTCGGGTTCATGATGCAGGTCGGGGGAAACATTGACGACGTCGGGTGCGTCCGCCGCGATGTCGCGGTAGTAACGTAGCACGTCGCGCGCCTGATCTATTGGCCAGACAATGTGGCCGCCGAGGATCACCGGATCCATCCGGTGCAGCCGGTACTCGATGGCTGTCACGACCCCGAAATTTCCGCCACCGCCGCGCAGGCCCCAGAACAAATCGGCGTTTTCGTCGTCACTGGCCCGGAGGAAATGCCCGTCGGCGGTAACGATGTCGAATGAGGCGACGTTGTCGCAGGCGAGCCCGTAGCGCCGGCCCAGCCTTCCGAAGCCGCCGCCGAGCGTCAGACCCGCGGCGCCTGTATGCGATACGGTGCCCGCCGTGGTCGCAAGGCCGAAGGCTGTAGATTCATGATCGAGCTGCCCGAGCAGCGAGCCCGACTCGAGATAGGCACGGCTAGCCTCGGGATCGACACGCACGCCCTGCATCGGCTGCAGGTCGATCATCAGCCCGCCATCGCAGGTGGACTTTCCCGAAAAGCTATGGCCACCGGCGCGCACGGCGGTCAGTAACTGGTGCTCACGCGCGAAATCCACAGCGTGCCGGACGTCTGATGCGCCCGTGCAGCGCGCGATCAGCGCAGGCTTCTTCTCGAACATCGCGTTCCAGATACGGCGCGTGCTGTCGTAGCCGTCGCTGCCCTGCATCAGCAGATTGCCGCGCAGGCTCGCAGCCAAGGCCTCGACCGACGATCCGGTCAGTACGACGTCGCCGCCCGCGAGTGTCTTTGCCGGCAGGTCGGCGACACCCTTGAGAACGGACGTGAATCCACGCAACGGCCAGGTGGCGGCCAGCGCGAGGCCCGCACCGACAAATTGACGCCGCTTCATGATGGTCCCCCCTCCGGAATACTGAAGATCAGGAAATTCTACGCCTTGCCGCAGCCCATCGCACCCAGGCCCGGATTGCGAATCCGACCGCGAGCGCAATCGCGACGTCCCGGACGGCGGTCCAGGTCGTCGTCAGCACGATGCCGGCGCAGCAGAGGAGTGCGGTGAGCGCAATCATGACGCCGCCCGGCATGGGTACCGGCGCCGGCCCTTCGCGGTGGCGCAGCACGAGCAGGGCGGCACTGGTCGATCCGTAGGCCAGGATGCGCGAGATCACGAAGAAGTTGACGAGGTACTCAAAGGTTCCGGTGACCGCGAAAAGCCAGGAAAGGACCGAATAGATGATGATCGAGACGTGGGGTGTCTTCCATCCGGGATGTACCGCGGCAAACGCGGGCGGCAGGTCGCCGCTCTCGCCGAGGGCGAAGATATTGCGCGGCGAGACCAGGATCGCGACCGCAAGCCCGCCCGCACAGGAGACGACCGCGGCGCTCGCCATGATCCTGCTGCCTGCCGGCCCGACGAAGTACTCCGCGACGTCCGCCAGCGGCAGCTTCGATGCCGCGGTGTCCGGCAGCACGCCGAAGCAGGCGACCATCAGCAGCAGGTACAGCGCACAGGAGACGCCAAGACCCACCAGGATGCTGACCGCGAGATCACGGCGCGGCTCGCGCATCTCGCCGGCGACGATCGCAGCGGCCTCGAAGCCGAAGCAGGCGAACAAGGCGAGCAGTAGCCCGTCGATCAGTCCGTTCGGTTCCTGCGGTGCCGTCACAGGGAGATTGTTCCACCCGGCGAACCACAAGCCGGCGAGCGCGATCAATCCAAGCGGCAGCATCTTCGCGATCGTCAGCAGATTGCCGACCCAGGCGCCGTGCGTGACGCCGCGAACATTGATGACGGTCAGGAGGATCGTGAAGACGGTGATCGCGATATTGCGCGGCCACTGTTCAGCGAGAACTGGCCACAACGCTGCGGCATAGTCGAGCATGACGAAGGCGATCAGCGCGTACGACGCGAAGCGCGAGACGACGAACAGCCAGCCGACCGTGAAACCGGTCAGCGGGCCGAAGGTTGCCTGGGCGTAGTACTGCGGCCCGCCGGTCACGTCGTAGCGGCTCGCAACCTCGGCGAGCGACAGGGCAAGCAGGGCGACGACGGCGAATGCGGCGAAGACGACTGCGAGGCTGAAACGCCCGGATGAGATCGCAAGCCCGGCCGGCATCGCGAAGACGCCCGCGCCGACCACCGAGTTGACCGTCAGTGAAATCACGTCGAATCGCCCCAGGCCGCGGTACAGCCTGGACGGTTCGACGGGATCAGCCAGAGCTGCGATGAGTGGTCAGCGCCAGGCGGGTGCTACGGCTTCGGCAGCCTTGCGTACCGTGCCGGAGTCAACCGCAGCACGGCCAGCCGCAGCCAGGATCATCATTCGTCCACGCATGGAACCCCCTTTGATTTATTGATTGTCCTGCCGCATGCAGCCACACGGCCGGAGGGCCATCCACCCTCTTGGGGCAACCATCTTAGCCCTCCGCCGGGAAATGGAAAGACCGTCCTGTGGTCAGGGCCTGCGGCTCGTGTTCAGGGCCGGATCGCGGTCAAAGAAATCGAAAGGCCGCAGCTTGAAGTCGTGCCATAGCACGGGCATCACCGGCCAATCCTCGGCACGCACGACGTGATGCATCCCGATCGTGTACCACAGCACGAGGTCCTCATTCTCGATCTGCCGGTTGGCCGCGGTGCACGCGGGCAGTCCTTCTCCGGACAGGCTGCCACGTTCATCGTGTTCTTGACGGAGGCGCCAGTGCGGCACGGGTTGCCGTCCTGCTCGTGCCTGCGCAACGCGGCACTTGATATCACTGACCATAAACCGGCATTGTTAGCACGGCCCGCCGCGCCACGGTCGGGTGAATCCAATCCTACAGCGGGTTAGTCCAGCACACTATCGCGGCGCGGCGGCCTCCTCCCAGAGGCTCCAATGACCAGTCGCTCGCTGCAGCGCCGCCAGTTGAGCCGCTCGAAGATCGATCTCTTCGTCGAATGCCCACGTTGCCTTTACCTCGATGTCGCGCTCGGCATCCCGCGGCCGGGCGGCCCGCCTTTCACGCTGAATAATGCGGTGGATGCGCTCTTGAAGTCGGAGTTCGACCGCTATCGCGTGGCCGGCGAACCGCATCCGCTGTTCGAAGAAGCAGGGCTTGATGCCGTGCCATTCGCACATCCGCAACTCGGCAAGTGGCGCCAGAATTTCAGCGGCGTGCGCTGGATCGATGCACAGACTGGCTGGACGCTGTTTGGCGCCATCGACGACCTGTGGCAGGCGGCGAGCGGCGAGCTGATCGTCGCAGACTACAAGGCAACGGCTCGCAAGGAGACGCCGACGACCGGGGGACTCTATCCCTCGTATCAGCGGCAGATGGAGGTCTACCAGTTCCTGGTGCGCCGCCAGGGATTCGAGGTCAGCAACCGCGGCTGGTTCGTCTATGCGAATGGTGACGCCGGGGCGGGCGAATTCCGCGGCACGCTCCGGTTTTCCACACACATGGTGCCCTATGACGGCGACGATGCCTGGGTGCTGGACGCCTTCCGGCGCGCGGTCGCCGCCGTCGGCGGCGGCACGGTCCCGCAGGCCGGCGAAGACTGCGAATGGTGCCGCTATGTCGGCGAGGCCGGAGCGGCCGAGTCCTGAGCCATCGGCACGGGCCGGTCGGCACTCAGCAGGTAGTTCAGCAGATTGTTGATGAACAGTATGTTGCCGGTCAGCAGATCGTGGGATCCGCAGAAAAAGAAGGCGTGGTTGAACTCCTGGCTTGCGGATCCATGGCGCTGACCCGTGCCCTTCAGCTCCTGCCGGCCAAGCAGGGATGATCTCGCGACCCTGCCGTCGCCGGGCTCGTACATGAGCTTGTGGTAATCGATCCCGGGCACGGGATGCAGGATCTGCTCGGGTCGCAGCCGCGCAATCGACTCCCCGTTCACCTTTTCGAGGACCAGGTGCGCGGGCGTCGGATCGCAATCGCCGCCGAACACGAGCGGCTGGACGAGCTCCACGTCCCCGACCGGCGCGCTGAGCGACCAAATGAACCGCCGTGCGCGCTCGAGGCGCTTCTCGAAGTAACGCTCGAGGACATCCTGGGCCGGCCGGGCACCAGGCGCGGCCGCCATCCTGCGCTGCACCCGGTGATTGAAAATGGACCATCCGAATTGCCGCCAGGTCCCGGCATCGAACAAGTCGAGATCCAGAGGCACGCCATGCGTGTCTGTAATCCAGGGCACCAGCGGATGCGGAAAGAACTGATACATGGCCGGCATCGTCACGACGCCCTCGGTCGGAAGCCGTGACAGGGCGACGCGATAGCCATTCAGGAATGAGTGGACGGCGTATGCGGTGCCCTCGTTCGGTGTGCCGAGCAGCACGAGCCGGCGCAGCTTGCGCGCGCCGGCGCCCGTGACCCGGAAGGAATCGCCGTCCAGCACGTCTTCGGTGCCGTAGCGCTCGTAATAGCGCGTGACCATGCCGCCCATGCTGTGCGCGACGATGTCGACGCGCAGGCCCGGGTCTGCGTAATCGCGGCGGATCTGCTCGATCAGTTCATCGAGCTTGCGCGCCGTTACAACCATGTCCTGGCGCCAGTCATAGGTGAATACGTACATCTGCGCAGCGTCAGCGGCGACCTGTTGCCCGGGCTGGGCCGGCTGGTAGCCGCCGAATCTCTGCAGGGCATTGATGATCCGGCCGTAGAAATCCCGCCCGATCGCGCGGTCAAAAACCCTGCCCGGGATCCGTCCGTCGTCCAGCGGCTCAAGGGTCTCGGGATCGATCTTGAACGCGAGCTCCGGATAGCCGCTGGTGAGGAGTTTGCCGGCGCTGCCAGGCCAGGCTTCAACGCCGGTCTCGCGCTCAACCAGGCGCGAGCCGAGCATCCCGGGAATGATGATCACTGGCGTACGATCAACTGTGACGGCGTGTGCCGGATACAGGCGCTCGAGATCCGGTGCCCGGAGGGCCGCGCAACCGGAAACGACGGTTGTCAGCAGCAGCAAGACGAAAATGCGGGCGCGCGTTGGCACGGTCATTGAACTCCGGGATTCCGTGCCAGAGGGTACCACCGTGTCAGGCGGGCTGGGTCTCCGTGCTCGAGGCAAGTGCCGCGGCTTTGCGCGGCTCGATGGTGGGTGGCAGCAGCTTGTACATCACCGGCGTCACGAGGCGTGCGAGCAGCGTCGAACTGATGAGTCCGCCGATGATGACAATGGCAAGCGGCGAGTAAAGGCCCGAACCCTGGATCGCCAGCGGCGTCAGTCCGCCGATCGCGGTCAGCGACGTGAGCAGGATCGGCAGGAAGCGCACCTCGCCGGCTTCGGCGATTGCATCGTCAAGCGGGCGGCCGACTGCACGCAGCTGATTCGTGAAATCCACCAGCAGGATCGAGTTCTTGATCTCGATGCCGACCAGCGCAATCATGCCGATCATCGACGTGAATGACAGCGTGTAACCGGTCAGGAACAGCGCGACGAGGCCGCCAGTGATGCCGAGCGGCACGACGCCGAATACGATCAGCATCGAACGGAAGCTGCCGAACTCGAGCACCAGCACTGCCAGGATGCCGAACACAGCGACCAGCATCGCGACGCCGAGCCCCGCGAAGCTTTCTTCACGCGCCTCTATCTCGCCGGCGGCGACATAGCGGTAGCCCGCCGGCCAGGTCATCGCTTCGAGCTTCCCGAGCACAGTACCGGTCAATGCGTCGGTCGAGTAACCGGTGGCCGGGTGCGCGGTGACCGCAACGGCGCGCTCGCGGTTGAAGCGCTTGATGATATTGGGTGCGCTTCGGAATTGCGGGTCGATGATCTGGGCAAGGGGCACCTGACGGCCGGTCAGTGACGACACCTGGACCGACTTCAGCATGTCGAGTGTCGGCCGGGCCCCGACCGGCAGCCGCAGCGTGATGTCGTATTCATCGCCATCCGGATCGCGATATTTCCCCGCCGTAAGGCCCGCGATCGCGAGCCTGACTGTCCGGTCCGCCTCGATCGCGGGGATGCCAAACAGCGCGGCCTTTTCCGAATCGACACGTAAGTCGATATCGGTGCGTGACAGGCGCAGCGGATTCACGACGTCGCGTGTCCCCGGGATTTCCTTGATGAGTTTCTCGACATCCGCGGCGAGCGCGCGCAGCGTCTCCAGGTCCGGCCCGAAGATACGGATCTCGATCGGCGCGGCGATCGGAGGGCCATTCTCGAACTGGAGTATGGAAATGTGCGCGGCCGGATACTCGGCAAACGCAACCCGCAGTCCGTCGAGCAGGCGCTCCGTCCTGGCAGGAGTGTCGCGTTCGAGCTCCGCGAACACTTCGGCCAGGTTCGCGGAGGCAACGCGTGACAGCACGTTGTAATAAATGCGCGGATTCTCCTTGCCAAGATTTGAGAACCACCAGCGGACGCCGGGCGTCTCGGCGAGCTTCGTTTCGACAAAGCGCAGTGCGCGATCCGTCTCCGCGAGGCTTGCGCCATCCGCGGTCTCGATACGCACGCGAAACTGCGGGATGTCGGCCGTCGGAAACAGGCTGAAACCGATCCACGGCACCAGCAGCAGCGACAGCGCGAACACTCCAAGCGCAGCGGCGAGGGTCGTGCGCGGCCGCGCCAGGCCCCAGCGCAGGGCGGGGCCGTATGTCCGGTGGATGGCGCCCATCAACGCGGAGAGCACGCGGTCAGCGACCTGATCGGAGCGGTCGAGCAGCCCGCGCAGCTTCGCGAGCGGTGCGGCCAGCCAGGGCTGGCGAGGCTGGCGGCGCTCCTGGCCGCGCAGCAGACGGCTTGCAAGGAATGGAATGATCGTCAGGGCGATGAAAAGCGATGCCAGGATGGTGAACAGAACGGAGGCTGGGAGCGAGCGGATGAAATCCCCGGCACCCTCTGGCAGGAACAAGAGCGGCACGAACGCGAGCATGAGGGTGGCCGTGCAGCCGAGCACGGCGAGCCAGATCTGGTCGGTCGCGGCGATGGCGGCCTGCATCCGCGGCACGCCCTGGCGGACATTGCGCGCGATATTCTCGACGACGACGATCGAGTCATCCACCAGCAGGCCGAGCGCCACGACGAAACCGGCGATCGACAGCTGATTCAGGGAAAATCCGGTCAGGTAAAGCGCCGCCAACCCGATCGCGAGCGACAGCGGGATCGAGATCATCACGATGCCGGCGGCGCGAAGACCCAGTGGCAGCAGCGTCAATACCACGAGCCCGATTGCAATCGTGAAATCGATCTGCAGCCGGGACAGGCGGTGATCCACATTGGATGACTGGTCGAAGCCGTTCTCCAGGCGGACCTGGGAAGGCAGGCCCGCCCGGAACTGGGGCAGGCGCGCGTAAATCGCGTCGCGCACAGCAAAGACATTCTGGTTGTCCTTCATGCTGGCGGTGACGAACACGGCCCGCGTGCCGTTGAATCGGCCGATGTAGCGTTCTTCCTCGGCGCCCCAGGATACTTCGGCGACGTCACGAACATGCACGGCACGCCCGGCGCTTGCGCTGACGACCGTGTCCGCTATCTCGGCGAGGGATTCGTAGCTGCCGGAGGTCTTGAGGTTGTAACGGCGCATGCCGACATCGACCGCGCCCCCCGGGATGCTGGCGTTCTCACCCTGGATCGCGGTGATCACCTGCCCCAGCGTCACGCCCGCGGCCGCAAGGCGCTCGAGGTCGATCGCGACCCGGACTTCCGGTTGCGGATAGGCCCAGGTGTCGGCCCGGCGCACGCCGGGAACGGTCTCGATGAGTTCCTCGAGATTCTCGGCCTGCTTCTTCATCTCGCGCCAGTCAGCATCCGTGCTGACCAGCGCGAACTGCACGATGTTGACGGTGCCAGGCGTGAATTGCCGCACGTCAATCGAAAACACATCGCGCGGCAGGGCCGGCCTTACGACATTGATCTCGCGCAGGACCTCGTCATGCTTGCGGTCCGGATCGGTGCCGTAGACGAACTCGATTTCGATCAGTGCGAGCCCGTCGATCGCCGTGCTGGTCAGCTTCTTGACATCATCGAGTTCGGCCAGCGCATCCTCGATCGGATCGACGACCAGGCGCTCGACGTCTTCCGGGTCAGCGCCGGGGTAATTGACGACGATCACCGAACCCGGAAACTTCAGTGATGGATCCTCGGCGCGCGGGATTGCGCCGAGCGCCCAGAGGCCGGTCGCAACCAGCAGCGCAAAGACGACCAGCGTGAATTGCCAGCGGTGAACCGAGAATGACCAGAGGCTCACGGGCTGGTCTCAGTCGTCGCCGAGTACGCGCACGGCGTCGTTGTCGTTGAGCCAGGCAGCGCCTTCCGTGACGACGTGATCGCCGGGAGAGAGACCCATGACGATCTCGATGCGCTCGCCAAGCAGGCGGCCTGTCTGTACGGCGACACGCCTTGCATGGCCACCTTCTGCGACCACGTATACGATCGCTGCGCCGCCATCCGCCTCCAGCAGCGCGGTCACCGGGACGACCGGCACGCCCTTCGCGTCCTGGTCCTTGACGACGACCTTGGCGACCAGGCCCTGCACGAACCGTTCTCCCTGCGGATCGACAGCGAGTTTCAACTCGTAGGTCCCGGTCTGCGGGTCGGCCGCGGCGGCAATTTCGGTAATGGTCGCGGTGAACCGCCGGCCGGGGAAGGCATCGAGCGTCACTTCAGCCGCGGCGCCCGCCTGCACGCGCACCACGTCCCGATCCGAGAGCGCCGCCCGCACGATCCAGCCGCCACCCGTGTTGCCAATCACCAGCACAGGCTGGCCGGCGGCGACCAGTTCATCCGGTTCGGCGAGGCGTCTTTGCACGACGCCGTCGGCGGGCGCCTCGATGCGCGAGTAACGCGCATTGAAGAGCGCTGCGCGCAAACCGGCGGCGGCGACCGAGCGAGCGGTCTCGAGATCCTCGACCTGTTCACGGGTCGCAACCTCATCGGCAAGCAAGGCCTGGCCGCGCGCGAGATCGCGTGCGGCCTTGTCGGCGAGCGCCTGTGCCTGTGCGACGGCGGCGGCAACCTCGTCGTCGGCCAGTGTCGCAAGCAACTGGCCGCGCGTTACGCGTTCGCCCTGCTCGACGTGGATCGCACGGATCATGCCGCCGGTCTTGAATGCAAGGCGCACTTCGTCGGCGGGGGCGACGACGCCGATGGCGCGGAGCGCCTCGGCCGAAGAAGCAGTCTCGACCATTGCGGTACGCACGGGCGTGGCCACCACGGTGGCCGGCGTGTCTGCACCATTGCCGCAGGCGGCGAGAGCAAGGGCGGCGACGAGCGCCGGAATTCTGATGATCATGGTTGCTGCTCCACGCCGCCGATCGCGTATTCGACCTGCGCGAGCGCGGCCAATGCGTCATAACGCGTGACATTGCCGTTCAGGCGCGCCTCGGTCAGCGTGCGCTGCGCGTCGAGGTATTCGGCCGACGAAACCTGGCCGAGATCGCGCTTCTTCGAAACGATTGCCAATGCCGCGGCTGCCGCATCGGCGCGGCGACTCGCGGTCGCGAGCGAGGCCTCGGCAACCTCGAGGTCCGAAAGTGCCTGATGCACCTCGATGCGGATCTGCTGCTCGGCGAGTGCGCGGCCTGCCAGCAGCTCAGCACTTCTGGCGCGGGCGGCCCGCATTGATGCCCGGTCTGCACCACCACTGAAGAGATTGAAGCGCACGATCACGGAAGCCATGACATACGGATCCTGGTCGCTGTAATCCCATTCCGTGCCCTGGGTGCCGGCATCGACGGCGAGCGCAAACTGCGGCTTGAACGCGGCCCGCGCGACGCGCTCGGACTCGCCGGCCGCAGCGACGCCTGCCTCGAGCTGGCGCAATTCCGCCCGCCGCCCGATGGCGGTGTCTTCGAGCTGCAAGGCCGTGGCAGCGGCGCCGGCCGGCATCGGCATGCGGGCGGCGAGCTGCGGCAGGTCCGCGTCGGTCACCGCCGCCGGCTCGAGTTCGCGCGTGAGCGGCGCATTGCACAGCAGATTGACGTAACGGCGCGCGAGCGACTCGGTCGCGCGCGCCCGGATCAGCTGCTGGTCGATTCCGAGCCGGTTCGCCTCGGCCCGCAGCACCAGATCGCGTGTGACCTTGCCATTGCGGTACAGGCTGTCGTTGACGCGCTCGTTTTCCTGCGCGAGTTCGAGCGTTGCCGAGAGGATTTCGACCGCTTCGCGCGACGCAAGCCAGCGGTAGTAAGCCTGGCGCACATCGCGCTCGAGCTGCAACCGGTAGGCGTCGAGGCCGTAACGCGCGGCGTCATAGCCATGCATGGCCTGGCGCCGCGCAGCGGGGATTCTTGCATCGTAAAGCGGCTGCGTGAGCCGCAACACGGAATCCTGCTCGCGCTCGCGCAGGAAGCTGATGGACTGGTTGGCGATCGGCGTGAATGGCGCGGGCTGGCCCGCCGCGGTCAGCAGCGTATTCAGCGAATCGTAGACGGGATTCAGCAGGTCGCCGACCGGCAGCTCGAACTCGCGTCCGCCATCCGCGCGCGAATAGCGGAGCTGCAGGTCCAGCGTCGGCAGGAATCGTGCGCGTGCCGCATCGAGTGCGGCGAGGCGCTGATCCACACCAGCCTGTACGGCAGTCAGCCCGAGATTCGATTCAAGAGCCTCGGCCACCAGCGCATCCGCCACGCGTTCGACGGCCGGTGGCTCGGTTGCAGGCGCCGCGGCAGCCTGTGTCGCGAACAGCAGCGCGAGCAGGGAGCCGGCGAAACCGGCTTGTGCAATCGTTGAATCCTTAGACATCTGTCAATCCGTGAACCAAAAAAATCAGCCCTGCGGTTTCGCCGCCAACATGTAGCGCAGCATCGAGAATGAACCTTCCATCAGTTGCGAGACTTCAATACCCAGGCGCGCAATTTCCTGGGTCTTGTTGGTGCCGATCTGGATCAAGCCATGGGTGAATGCCCACAGCATCACGCAGACCTGGGCGGGATTGCCGATGTCCCTGCGGATCGAACCGTCGGCCTGGCCCTTCACGAGTGCTTCGACGATGACGCCAATCACGGCGTCGCCGGCGGCGGTGCAGGCATCGTCAGTCGGGTGACCCGCCGCCTGGTGAGCGTGGAAGCGGCTGCAGGCATCGAAGCGATAGGGCATTTCCTGCTGGAACAGCACATACGCGCGACCGATCGCCTGGACCTTGTCGAGCCCGGCCTCATGTGTGGCCGCCGCCGCGACAAAGCGCAAACGCAGGTCGGCGAGCGCACGCTCGGCGATTGCGAGCAGCAGGTCGTTCTTGTCCTGGAAATAGACGTAGATCAGGGCGCGCGAAAGGCGAGCGCTTTTCGCGACCCGGTCCATCGTGACCGCGTCCCAGCCGACTTCGGCGTAGAGCCGCTCGGCCGCATCGATGATCTCGCTGCGGCGCTGCTCTTTTTCCTCTTCCCGTCGTTCGGCGATGTAGGACATGGCGTCATTTTAGCCGCACATTGACACAACGTCAATAAGTAAACATGTGTGTAAATTCAAGCGCTAACATGCGCTAGCAGACCCGGTTGCGCTGGCGGCCCTCCCTGAAGGCCATGACATTTTGCGCAAGCTCGTCCAGGCAGCGTTGCCGCGCTTCGCGCGCCGCCCAGGCTACGTGCGGCGTCAGGATCAGATTGGGAATATCAGGTGCCAGCAGCGGATGACCCGGCCCTGGTGGCTCGCGCTCCAGCACGTCGATGCCGGCGCCGCCGAGGCGCCCGGCCCTGAGCGCTGCGGCAAGCGCCGCAGCATCAACGAGCGCGCCGCGCGCGGTATTGATCAATACGGCGTCCGGTTTCATGCGCGCGAGGCGGGCCGCTCCGATCAGCCCACGCGTCGCGTCGGTCAGCGGGCAATGCAGCGACAGCACGTCGGCCCGCGGCAGGAGTTCGTCGAGATCCACGCGGCCGTCGAGCCGCGGGCCGCCGGGGCGATCCGCCACTTCGACCTGCATGCCGAATGCCGCCGCGGTGCGCGCGACGGCGCGGCCGAGCGTTCCATGGCCGACGATCGCGAACACGCGACCGTCCAGTTCGCGGATCGCATAAGGAAAGACCGAAAACTGGCCGGCCCGTTCCCAGCCGCCGGCGCGCACCAATGAATCGTAGTTGTGCAGGCGATGCGTCAGGGCCAGCAGCATGGCAAACACGTGCTGGACCACCGATTGAGTGCAATAGTCGACGAGGTTGCAGACCGCGATCGCTGACTCGCGCGCTGCAGCGATATCGACATTGTCGACACCGGTTGCCGTGAGCGCAATCAGCCTCAGCTGCGGATTGGCGGCAATTGTCGCGCGGTCGATGACCGCTTTGTTGACGAACACGACCTCGAAACCGGCGACGCGTTCGCCAACCTGCGCGTTCGATGTCTGCTGGTGGAGAACGACGCCGGGCACCACGCGCTCGAGCGATGCGGTATCGAGATCGCCGTTGCTGACCGTCCCGAAGTCCAGGAACACTGCGCGCATGCAGCGATCAGTCGCGGAAATTCTTGAATTGCAGTGGCCTGTCGAGGCCCGCTTTACGTAACAGGGCCATCGCGGTTTGCAGGTCGTCACGCTGCTTGCCGGTCACCCGGAGCTGCTCGCCCAGGATCGAGGCCTGCACCTTCAGCTTCGAGTCCTTGATCAGGCGCTGGAGCTTGCGGCCGCCGTCGGGGTCGATGCCGTGGCGCAGCACGAGCTGCTGGGTTGCGGCGTTCAATGCAATCTGAGGCTCGCCCGGCTCGAGGCACACGATGTCGATGCCGCGCTTGGTCAGCTTCAGCTTCAGGATATCGAGCATCTGCTTGAGCTGGAAATCGACCTGTGCATGCAGCGTGATCAGGTGATCCCCAAGCTCATAGTTCGCGCCGGTGTCCTTGAAGTCGAAACGCTGGGATACTTCACGATTCGCCTGGTCCACCGCGTTCGCCAGTTCGTGCGTGTCGATTTCCGAGACCACATCGAATGAAGGCATGTTATCCGCGCTCCTTCAGCAGCGTGTCGACAAAAGCGATGAGTTCGCCATTCTGCTCGTCATAATGAATGCCGGTCGCGGGCCCGGCGAAACCGGCATGCGTGCGCCGGATCACTCCCCTGCGATCGATGATGAACAGCGTCGGGTAGGCCTTGAAGGCCTTCAGTTGCGGCAGTTTCTTCAGCACATCGCCGTCGCTCGTCGTGCCCGCGATCAGCACCGGATAGTCGATCGCGAATTTATCCGCGAATGCGCGCGCGGAAGCCGAGGCGCTCGCAAAGTCCGGCGTGTATTCGAACATCAGCTGGATCACTTCCAGTCCCTGGCTGCGGCGGCCCGCGAGCAGATTGCGCAGGAACACCGCCTCATCATGGCAGTTCGGGCACCAGCTGCCGCCGATCGTGATCAGCACGACCTTGCCGTCGAACTGCCTGCCTGGAAACGAGACCGGGCTGCCGTCGAGATCCGGGAATGTGAACGCCAGGCTTTTCACGCCTGGCTGCAACGCGGTCATCTGCGCAGGATCCTCGAGCCGCGCACCGGGATCACGGCGACCCGACCAGGTGTCGTGCGCACCGCCGCCGCTGTGGAAATCCCCGGACAACGCGCCATTGGGCGCGAGGCGGCCGAGATACAGATAGGCGCTGCCGCCGTCAAAGCGCGACAGGAACAGCGTATTGCCGCGCGCCTCGCCGGCGATGAAGCGATCATCGCCGCTGGCGCGCATCACGGTGCCCGTGATTTCGTGCCCGCGCTGGGTCAACTCGGCGATGGCGGCTTCCTCTTTTCCGTCGGCGCCGAGAAACGTCAGTGCCCAGCGGCCCGAGAAATCCTGTGGCTCCAGGTCCGGCTTCGGGAAGAAGCGCCAGTCCTGGCCCGGCATCGCGATGATGCGCACGCTCTTGATCACGCCGCGCGGGCGCAGCAGTTCCAGCGTGCCCTCGAATCTGGCGTCCTTGAAGCGCGCGTCGAGCCGGTGCGGATAGCCCGGCATCCGCATCGTCAGGTGGTCACCATCGAGGTGCACATCGGGCACGCGCACGCGTTCCGGTCCATTGATCAGCCAGGCGACCAGCACGCCGTTCTCGCGCGTCAATTCGAGCCCGAAAGGCAGGTCACCGCCCGCTACCGACAGCACGGCGCGGTATTGGCCCAGTGGCGCGGCATCAGCAGTCTCTGGATCGTTGCCGGGCTCAATGCGGGGCTCGCAGGCGTACGAGCCGCAGGCTGCTAGCAGGATTGCAATCCGTGCAAGCCTATGCCGGGCCACGATTCTTTCCCCGCGGCTACAAGGTCGACGCTGGACGCGGGAAACCATCGGCGGCGGCCCGCCAGGGCTCCCATGCGATCGCGATGCGACCGATACCGATGTCCGACTTTCGCGGCGCGATGCTGGTACGCGTAAGTTCAATGCTTGCCGGATCCAGTGATGCCGTGAGTTCACTGGCCTCCTGCTCAATCTGGCGCAGCAGGCCATCGCGCTCGGCGGTGAGCGACTCCAGGCTTTCGTCGGCGCGGGCGACGTCGCCGCGTTCGCCGAATACGCGGCCTGCGGAGCGTGCCGCCGAGCCGGCGCGGGTCGCCGCGACGCTCCTGCCGCCGAAGATGGCGCCGAGCACCGAGGTCCCGATCGAGATCGCCGTATCGAGCTTGCGCTGCGTGTACTGCGACTTTTCGCGCTCGACCCGGTCCTGGGCGCGACGCATCCGTTCATCCAGCGATTTCAGCTTGGCGGAATTGCGCTCGCGCAATTTCGCGACCTCCTGGTCGCGGTACTCGCGCAGGGCAAGGCCAAGGCGGGTGCGGAAGTCACCTTCGCTCTCTCCGGGATTCGACGTCAGCTTTGGCGTCCTGCAGGACAGCAATTCGACGGCACTGCTCTGGTACAGATGTGCGGCGAGCGAGCGGCCCCATTCCGCATGGTTCTTGGCATTCAGAGCGGCGGCCGGCAATTCGCCGAATCCTGCGCCATCCACGGGCCCAGGCGCGAGGACCGAATCGAGATTCGTGACGGTCGCGGCGTCGGACCAGGACGGCGCGCCATCGGTGTCGCCGAGTGGCGCAAGCAATGCAACCT
The DNA here is from genome assembly GCA_036824505.1 of Steroidobacteraceae bacterium. Taxonomy (GTDB): domain Bacteria; phylum Pseudomonadota; class Gammaproteobacteria; order Steroidobacterales; family Steroidobacteraceae; genus SCUD01. The sequence goes on along the minus strand of DAITAA010000034.1, from coordinate 874 downwards.
TGGTCCAGGTATCGATACCGGAGGGCTTGTCGGCGTAATGCAACTCGGCGGTCGCAGCGAGCCGCGGCCGGTACACGAGCTCGCCGGCGCCGGGCTTGGCAGCCAGGAATACTTCCTGGACACCGGCCGGCAACACGGGTCGCGTGGCCGGGACCGGCGCGGGCGCTGCTTCAGGCGCGGCTACCGCGGCAGGAGCGGGCTGGCGTCCCCCCATCAGGCGCGTGATTTCCGCCAGCGTCATTGGCCCGCGCAGGTAACTGAGCGCCCAACGCGTGCGGAACAGCAGCGGCTGGTCCTCACTCGCCCTGCGCATCAGGAATACGCGCGGGCTGATGCCGGCCATCAGCTTCTCGAGCATCGCGCGATCGAAATCGGCGCCGGCGAGTGCGCTCGAGAGACCGTCGATAACCCGCTGCTGGTCCCGTTCCGTCTGCAGCCGCCCGATGAACCAGGTGCCGGCATTGGAGAGGCCCTTGTAGTCAAGATCCACGGGATTCTGTGTCGCCAACAGGACGCCAAGCCCGAAGGCGCGCGCCTGCTTCATCAGGGTCAGCATCGGCAGCTTGGACGAGGGCATGGCACTCGGCGGGAAATAGCCGAAGATCTCGTCCATGTAGAACAAGGCGCGTAGCGCCGACGTGCCGGATTGCCGGCGCATCCAGGCGACCAGTTCGTTCAACAACAGCGTGACCACGAACATGCGTTCAGCGTCGGTCAGGTGCGCGATGGAAATGATGGAGATGCGCGGCTTGCCTTCCGCTGTGAACAGCAGACGCTGGATGTCGAGTGCCTCGCCTTCCAGCCAGACGCTGAATCCGGGCGAGGCGAGCAGGTTGTTGATCGCCATTGCGAGTTCGAGCCGGTCTTTCGCCGG
>DAITAA010000055.1:0-7093 GCA_036824505.1 Steroidobacteraceae bacterium | reverse complement strand
AGGGACAGTCCACCTTTTCCGCTGCGCGGAAAAGGGGACAGTCCCTAGGCGATCGCGGCGCGCTGCACGCGCTGCGGCTGGGAAATGCCATAGCCCTGCGCGTAATCGACGCCGAGGCCACGAAGCACCTCGACGATCTCGGCATTCTCCGCCCATTCGGCGATCGTCTTCTTGCCGGTCAGGTGACCGATCTCGTTGATCGAACGAACCATCTCGCGGTCGATCGGGTCATGCAGCAATCCCTTGACGAAACTGCCGTCGATCTTCAGGAAATCGACCGGGAAGTGCTTCAGGTAGCCGAATGACGACAGGCCGGTGCCGAAGTCGTCGAGCGCGAACTTGCAGCCGAGCTCCTTCAGTGCCTGGATGAACCGGCTGGCCTGCGAGAAGTTGGCGATCGCCGCTGTCTCAGTAATCTCGAAGCAGATCTTGCTGCCGTCGATGCCGCTCCTGTGGAACTGCTCGATCACGAACGGCAGGAACTTGTCGTCGCCAAGGCTCTGGCCCGACAGGTTGATCGAGCACATCGTCAGGCGGCGCCGCTCATCCGCTTCCGATACCAGCCAGCGAAACGCGCTGTCGATGACCCAGCGGTCGATGGATGGCGTGATGCCGTAGCGCTCGGCAGCGGCAATGAACTGGTCCGGGGCGACGATCTTGCCGCTCTCGTCGCGCATCCGCAGCAGCAGTTCGAAGTGCTCGCCGGCGTCCTCGACCTGCAGCGGCAGGATGGTCATGCGGAACAGCTCGAAGCGCGATTCCTCGAGCGCATTGTTGATTCGTGCGGCCCACTGCATTTCGCGGCGGCGCCGCATCAGGTCGATGTCGTTTTCCTCGAAGCAGTGGACGCGGTTGCGTCCGGATTCCTTGGCCGCGCCGCAGGCGGAGTCCGCTGCCGACAGCACCGACGCGACATCCTCGTTTTCGGCCGTGATCGGCACGACGCCGATCGAGGCGCCAAGCCTGAATGTGCGGTCCTCCCAGGTGTAGCGGAAGTTGCGGATCGACTCGCGCAGCGTCTCGGCCGTGCGCAGCGCTTCCTCCAGCGAGCAGCTTTCCAGCAGCACGCCGAACTCGTCGCCGCCGAGTCGCGCGAGGGTGTCGCGCCAGCGAACTTTCGATTTCAGCAGTGCGCCGACCTGCCCGAGCAATGCGTCGCCGGCGCTGTGACCGCAGGTGTCATTGACGATCTTGAACTGGTCGATGTCGATGTAGCACAGCGCATACGAAGTTTCGCGCGCCTTGGCGCTCTTCAGCGCGCGTTCGAGCCGGGTTTCGAATTCACGGCGGTTGACGAGCCCGGTCAGCACGTCGTGACTCGCGTGATAGGACAGGCGCCGGTTCAGCTCGCGGGATTCCGAGACGTCATGGAACACCAGCACGCCGCCGGTAACCGTTCCGCTGCCGTCGCGGATCGGCGAGGCGGTGCTCTCGATGTAGAGCTCGTTGCCATCGCGGCGTATCAGCAGCATCGGCCGCACTGACTTGATCGACCGGATGCGGCGCACGGCGACCGCCAGCGGATTCTCGAGCGGCTCACAGGTCTCTTCGTGGAATGCCCTGAAGATCTCGTCGATGGTCCGGCCAAGGCTGTCCTCGAGCCGCCAGCCGGTCAGCTCTTCGGCTACCGGATTCAGGTACTCGACGCGACCGTGCGCATCGCAGGTGATCACGCCATCGCCGATCGACTGCAGCGTGATCTGGGCGCTTTCCTTCTCGCGGAACAGCGCTTCCTCATAGAGCTTGCGCTCGGTGATGTCGAGCTCGACGCCGATCAGCCGGCGCAGGCGTCCCTGATCGTCGACGCGCGCACGCGCCCGCCCGACGACCCAGCGCCATTCGCCGTCGGTGTGCTTCAGGCGGTGCACGCTCTCGAACATCGGTGTCTTGCCGGCGATGTGATCGCGCATCGCCGCGGATACACGCGCGAGATCCTCCGGGTGCACCATCCGGTGCCAGTCCGGCGATGTAATGATGTCGTCTTCAGCGAATCCGAGCATCGCCTTCCAGCGCGGCGAGAACCAGGTCCGGTTGCCCTGCGCGTCGTAGTCCCACAGCCCGTCATTCGCGCAAGGCAATGCCATGTCCTGGCGTTCCTGCATGTCGGCGAGGCGATCGGACAGTGAAACCTTTTCGAGACCCGTCGCGAGACTGGTGCCGACCAGCTTCAGCAGCAGGTGCAGATTGACGTCCCAGCCGTCACGCGGCGCCGATGATGCGAGTGCCAGGAAACCGCGCACCGTGCCCTGGACCGCGAACGCGATCAGCAGCAGCGAGCGGATATCGAGAGCCGCAAGGCGGGCGGCGTCGCTTGCCTGCTCGGCCCGCACGCCGACGGTGTCGCGGATCTCGAGTATTCGTACGTGTTCGAGCCGGGAGCGGATCCAGGGCAGCGCCGCTAGCTGTTCGCCCTTCAGCACTTCGGGTCGGCATTGGGCGAACGGCCCCTTGGAGGTCGCGAGCGATTCGATGTACTCGCCTTGGCCGTCGAGCAGGGCCAGGAAGACGGCGTCGGTATTGGTCGCTTCGCGCAGGATGTCGAGGTTCTGGCGGATCACCGCATCGGCATTGCCGGCGCTGATGTTCTGGAAGTCGACTGCGATCTTGGTGCAGGTGATGTCGATGCCAAGCGGCGGGCGCTCCGCCCGCTGCTGCCACAACTTCGGCCCCAGGATGTCCGAAGCGGTGAACTCGGGAATCGATTCGCCTTGCACCGTAGGTACCCGGATTGGATCCCCCTGAATTCCCAGCAGTCTGTCAGTTCGGGACTTGGCCACCGTAGGAACCAGTTAACGGTTCGGTCTTTCCCGTCCCACGGGTAGTTGCGCGGCATTTTGTCAGAAAATCCGAGGAATGCAAGGTAAGCGTATGTATTTGCTATAATCTCATCTTCAACTCGCCGGCTCGTGGGCGGTCAGCCCAAAGGCGCGATTTCTCCCGATTTGACAACGTATGGGTTGCCTTGCGCATCGCGCTGGACCTTCCAGCGCCGGTAGTTCCACAGCCATTCCGGCGGGCACTCACGGGTGAGCGCTTCGACGACGGTTGCGTAGCGCTCGATCAACTCGCCCGGCGCCAGCTCCTCGCCGGCGGAAGCCAGCGGTACGAACTCCGCGCGGTAGCGGCCGCGCGCTTCGCGCCGCATCGCCAGATACCAGACCGGAAGGCGGGCTCCGCGCGCAATGACCTCCGGCCCGATGAAGAACGCCGTGTCGAGGCCCATGAATCGCGTGAAGTAACGGACCGCCGCGGAGGTCGGGGCCTGGTCGGCGACCATCGCGACGATGCGCGCCGGGCCTTTGTAGCGCAGCACGCGCATCAGCAGCTTGCGCGCCGGGATCATCTCGGCACCGAAGCGCGAGCGGATGGTCAGCATCAGGCGATCACCGAAGCGCCCTTTCAGCGGTTTGTAAGCCGCGTGGACCGGGTGGCGCATGCTGATCGACAGCTTGAGCAGGGCCCATTCCCAGTTGCAGTTGTGCGACGTGACGACAATGATCGACTGGCCGGCATCCAGCGCTGCCTGGACCTGTTCCGATTTGGCGAACGTCACTCGCCTGTCGATCTCATCGGGCGCAATGGTCGCGGCCTTGACGATCTCGGCCGCCACGTTGCCGAAGCTTCGGTAGAAGGCGTGCCGCGTGGCCCGGACCCAGCTGGCATCACGGTCCGGAAAGCAGGCAGCGAGCTGCATGTCGATGGTCTCAAGCCGGTTCCGCGCCACGTATTCGGCGAGCCAGGCAAAGAATGCCGCGATCGCGTACCAGACCGGCAGTGGCAGCGATGACAGCGCCCTGAGCCATGCCGGTACGCGCTTGAAAGGCTTGCGATACTCAGTGTCGACCGAGCGGCGCCGGGCACGCGGGCCGCGCGCCTTGTGGATTTGCGATGGAAGCGGCATTCCGCGGCGCAGCTTACCGGAACCACCGCGCAGGCGGCACTACCAGTGACTATCACCTCCGATAGCGCGACAATCCATCGGGATCAACGCCGGGTGGCGATAACGGACAGTGCACATGACCGGTGAACTGGAACATCTGGGACACTACATCGGCGGCCGGCGCATCGCGGGTGAATCCGGGCGCTCCGGGCCGGTCTTCAACCCGGCGCTCGGCGTCGCGACGACGCAGGTGGCGTTTGCTTCGGCCGGCGAGACCCGCGCGGCGATTGCGGCGGCACGGGCGGCTCTGCCGGAATGGTCCGATACGCCGGCACTGCGCCGCGCGCGCGTGCTGTTCCGTTTCCGGGATTTGATCGAGCAGCACGCCGAGGAAATCGCCGGAATACTGACGCGCGAGCATGGCAAGGTGCTCGATGATGCGCGTGGCGAGGTCACGCGCGGCCTGGAGATCGTCGAATTCGCCTGCGGCATCCCGCATCTGCTGAAGGGCGAATACAGCGACGCGGTCGGGCGCGGCATCGACAGCTGGTCGCTGCGCCAGCCGGTCGGTGTCTGCGTCGGCATCACGCCCTTCAATTTCCCCGCAATGGTGCCGATGTGGATGTTTCCGATCGCCATTGCCTGCGGAAATACATTCGTACTGAAGCCCTCCGAAAAGGATCCCGGCTGCCCGTTGCGCCTGGCGGAATTGCTGACCGAAGCCGGCGCGCCACCGGGCGTCCTGAATGTCCTCAATGGCGATCGCGAGGCCGTCGACACGCTGCTGACCGATCCAGGCGTGGATGCAATCAGCTTCGTCGGCTCAACGCCGGTCGCCGAGCATGTTTTCCGGACCGGCTCCAACCACGGTAAGCGCGTGCAGGCGCTGGGCGGCGCCAAGAATCACATGGTGGTGATGCCGGACGCGGACCCTGCGGGGGCTGCCCATGCGCTGGCCGGCGCCGCTTACGGTTCCGCCGGCGAGCGCTGCATGGCGATATCGGTCGCAGTGGCCGTTGGCGACGCCGGTGACCCGCTCGTGGAAGCTCTCAAGGCCGAACTTGCGGCTATCCGCGTGCTGCCGGGCACGGCCGAAGGCGCCGACATGGGCCCGCTGGTGACGCGTGAGCACCTGCAGCGCGTGCTGGGCTATGTGACGACCGGCGTGGAGGAAGGCGCGAAACTCGTCGTGGATGGGCGCAAACACACCGTTGCCGGCCATGAGCGCGGCTTCTTCATGGGCCCCGTCCTGTTTGACGCGGTGACGCCCGGGATGCGCATCTATCGCGAGGAGATCTTCGGCCCGGTGCTCGTGGTCGTGCGTGTTCCAGATCTCGATGCGGCGCTCGAACTGGTGGACGGCCACGAATATGGCAATGGCACGGCGATCTTCACACGAGACGGCGGCGCCGCGCGCGAATTCTGTCGCCGCGTCCATGCCGGCATGGTGGGCGTGAATGTGCCGATCCCGGTGCCGATGGCTTTCCACAGTTTCGGCGGCTGGAAGCGCTCGCTGTTCGGTCCGTTGCACATGCACGGACCCGATGGCGTGCGTTTCTACACGCGGCTCAAGACCGTAACGGCACGCTGGCCCACGGGCTCGAAGGGCGCCGAGTTCATCATGCCGACGATGAAGTGATGTTCGGCCTGATGATGCAGACGCCGCTCCTGATCACCGGGATCATGCGGCACGCGGAACGGCTGAATGCGAAGACCGAAGTGGTTTCGGTCACGGCCGAGAATCCGCGCCATCGCTGCACGCTCGGTGACGTGTTCCGCCGAGCCCGCAAGCTCGCGAATGCCCTGATCCGCGCCGGCGTCCGGCCGGGGGATCGCATTGCGACACTCGCCTGGAACGACCACCGCCATCTCGAGCTCTATTACGCGGTTTCGTGCATGGGGGCGATCCTGCACACCGTCAATCCGCGTCTCTATCCGGAACAGCTCGTCTACATCATCAATCACGCCGGCGACCGCCTGCTGTTTGCCGACCTGACCTTGATTCCGCTGGTCGAGAAGTTGAAGCCATCGCTTACGACCGTCGAGCGGGTCATCGTACTCGGCAACGATTCCTACGAACCATTCATCGCGAATGAACCCGATACTTTCAGCTGGCCCGATCTCGACGAGCGCACGGCCAGTTCGCTGTGCTACACCTCGGGCACGACCGGCAATCCGAAGGGCGTGTTGTTCGATCACCGCTCCACGGTGCTGCACAGCTATGGCTCGGCGCTCGTGGACACGATGGGCTTCGGCCGCGCCGACACGGTGCTCGCGGTCGTGCCGATGTTCCACGCCAATGCCTGGGGCCTGCCCTACAGCGCCCCGATGGTCGGCGCGAAGCTCGTGTTCCCGGGCCCGAAGATGGGCGACGGCGCGACGCTTTCCGCACTGATCAATGAAGAGAAGGTGACGCTTGCGGCCGGTGTGCCGACCGTCTGGCAGCAATTGCTCGCCTACACCCGCGAACACGACATCGTGCTCGATTCCCTGGAGAAAGTGCTGGTCGGCGGTTCGGCCTGTCCGCTCTCGATCATGAACGAATTTCGCGACCGCCACGGCGTCTGGACCATCCATGCCTGGGGCATGACCGAGATGAGCCCTCTCGGCTCGACCAACTCGAAACCATTGGACTACGAGCGCATGAGCGCGGCCGAGAAGGATGAATTCCGTTCGCGGCCGGGCCGTGCTCCATTTGGCGTCGAGATGAAGATCGTTGACGATGCGGGCCGTGAGCTGCCCTGGGATGGCAAGAGCTCCGGCATGCTGAAGGTCCGCGGTCCCTGGGTCTGCAGCGACTATTTCAAACTCGGAGAGAAGAGCGCGGCGCATGACGAGGACGGCTGGTTCGCGACCGGCGATATCGCCAATTTGACGGAAGACGGCTCACTGCAGATCACCGATCGCGCCAAGGACGTCATCAAGTCCGGCGGCGAATGGATCAGTTCGATCGACCTCGAGTGTGTCGCGGCGGGCCATCCGAAATTGCTGCAGGCCGCTGTGATCGGCGTGCCGCACCCGAAATGGGACGAACGGCCGTTATTGATCGCTGTGCCCCGCCCGGGCGAGACGCCCACACGCGAAGAATTGCTGGCCTGGATTGGCGGCCGCGTCGCGAAATGGTGGATTCCGGACGACGTCGTGTTCGTCGAGAAGATCCCGCTGACCGCAACCGGCAAGATCTCGAAGATCGAACTGCGCCAGCAGTTCAAG
>DAITAA010000016.1:7185-74023 GCA_036824505.1 Steroidobacteraceae bacterium | reverse complement strand
TCGATCCAGAACACGCTGCCCACACCGACGGTGCTTTCCACGCCGATTTCGCCATTCATCAACTCGACCAGCCGCTTGCTCACCATCAGGCCGATGCCCGTGCCTTCTTCGATGCCGGCCTCCTTTCCGAGTCTGTTGAATGGCTGGAAAAGCTGCGCCAGCTCGTCGGGAGTCAATCCTTCGCCGGTGTCCCTTACGCTGATGCGAATTCGTCCCGCGGCGCCCGAAGTGCATTCCACGACGACTGCGCCTCCAACCTTGTTGTACTTGACCGCATTGGACAGAAGGTTGATGAGAACCTGCTTCACGCGCATCCGGTCCGCTTTGACAAAGCACGGGAATTTGAGCTCGGGGAAGGTCATCCGGATGTCGCGCTTTTTCGCCTGCGGCTCGATCATCGCATCGCATTCGCGCATGATTTCGGCCAGCGAAATCGGTTCTGGCGACAGCGACATCTTTCCGGACTCGATCAGCGCCAGATCCAGGATCTCGTTGATCAGATCCAGCAGGTACCATCCCGCCTTGAGAATCTGATCGATGCTGCGCTTCTGGGGGACCGTTGGCAGCGGCGCGCCGGATTCCATCAACTGGGCAAATCCGAGAATCGCACTCAGGGGCGTGCGCAGCTCATGGCTCATCCTGGACAGGAAATCCGATTTAGCGAGATTGGCCTTCTCGGCAGCGGCCATGGCCGTGATCAGTTCCAATTCCACCTGCTTGCGCACGGAATTGTCCGCGCCGATCAACAGGTATCCGATGAGTTCGCCGTGATCATCGCGCAGCGCCGTGATCGAGATGATGGCCGGAAAGCGGCTGCCGTCCTTGCGGATATAGGTCAACTCATAAACGTCCTCGATCCCGCGCGACGCCTTGTACGCCAGCGCCTCGAAGCCTGGCTTGATGGGTATTGCGAATTCGAGGCTCAGTGCCTGGGCGCGCGCGATCACTTCCTGCGGATCGTGGATGTCGCTGGGGTTTATCTTGTTGACGACTTCCGGCGCCCGATACCCCAGCATGCGCTCGGCGCCGACATTGAAGAGCTGAATGATGCCCTTCTCGTCGGTGGCGATAATCGAAAAACTGGCACTGGTGAGGATTGCGTTCTGCAAAGCTCCCGTTTTGAGCAGCGATTTCTGGCGCAGCACCGCGGTCACGCCGCCGGCGTTGCCAGCCCGGTCAGCAAGGGTGGGACTGATTCCTGTCTCGGACATGGCCAATTTTCCGTGAAGATCGTGCAACGATGCGGAAACGGAACTGCGCTTGTCAGGCTTGCACGAGAAGATGGCTTCCGTGCGCAGTCAAAAAGAACACCCTGCCTCTCCCGAAGCGAGCGCCATTAATCCGGGTCTTTCCATCTTGCGTCTGTGCGGTTGACCACATAGGCCGGTCGCCGCCAGTTCAGCGGACTTCCGGTCTCCGACGGTCAGGTGACCGATGTGGATAACGGCTTTCGTCAGGAGTCTGGATCACCGGTGCGCCGCGCGATCCAGAGGCGTGCCATTGCATTGCGAAGCCCCAGCCATTCCCGGCTGGGGCTCCCACTGACCGGCTGCGATCGCCTCAGCCGCCGTGCAGCGACTTCACGTGCTCGGCGACCGCCTGCAACTGCTCCGGTGTCAACATGGGCCACGGTGCCATCAGCGGCGATCCGCCATGTTTCGCCGCGCCGTCGTGAACGACCGCCTTGATGTCGTCTACGTCGCCCGGCGTGCCGTTGCCATTCGTGTCGTACTTGAATGCGCCAACTGCGAAATTTGCGGGCTTCGGGTTCAGGGCCGCAGCCGCAGCTCCGTCGCCCTGGCCTTTCGCGCCATGGCAGGTCAAGCAATAGGTGCTGTACGCCGTCGCGCCGACACCGCCTTCAGCCGCCGCAGTGGTTGCCGCTGCCGCCGGTACCGCTGCTTCCGGAGCCGGCGGGGCCGCAGGCTGATCCGCCGGTTGCGCTTCTTTCTTGGAGCAGCCCGCCGCCATCAGGACGACCGCCAGCATCAAAGGGATAATCTCAGCCAACCTGTTCGATTTCATGTTCCGCTTCCTTGGAAACTGGTTATCCAGTTGCCGAGTGAATCGCGCCGCATCTTGGGCGCAGGCCATTCTAGCGCGCGTGGCGATCCGCCAGTAGCGCCATTTCGTCAGCAGCACACGTTAGGTGCGCAAGCGTACAGTCGTAGCCGGAGACAGCGCATATCGTCAGCGCTGGCCAGCGCTGTAGCCCACGACGAACCCAAAGGAATCAACATGAAGATCAATCCCAGAGTTATCGAAACCGATTCGATTGGACAAGGCATCGGAGCGGCGCTCCCGTCGATCGCGGCAGTCGAGACGGATGGGCCGCAGCCAGCGGGCGAATTTCACAATTTCATCTCGGATATCGAAAAACTGATTACGTCGATGACCCCGCTCACCGGTGAAGACCTTGCCCGAGCCAAGGCGAAACTGAACAAACGAGTTGCGGCGGCCCGGGAATCCATCACGGTGATGGGCAGTGAGGTCGCAAGCCGAGCCCGCAAGACCGCCCGCGTCACCAATCGTTACGTCGAAGAGAATCCCTGGCAGGCGGTCGGCATCGGCGCGGCATTGGGCCTGTTGATAGGCGTTGTCGTCGCGCGTCGCAAGTAGCGCCGGTTCCCGGCTGACATGACAACGACTACTGACTCCGCCGCGATCAATGCGCTGGACGTCGTCCGCCTGCTGCGTTCCGCGGGTGCGGCGCTGTTCACGCAGGCCGCCATGCATGGGCAACTGGCCCGGGTCGAGTGGGCGGAGGAAAAAACGCGGTTATCGCAGATGCTGGTGGTCGGACTGATTGGTTTCGCCAGCCTGCTGTGCGCCATGCTGGTAATCGGAGCGCTGGTGCTCGCATTCAGCTGGGACACGGCCTACCGCATCGATGCCGCGACCGCCCTTCTCGTAGCCTACGGACTGGTTGCAGGCTTCGCCTGGCGCCGCTTGAAGGGCCTGTCTGCGCGGAGCAGTCAGGCTTTCGCGGCGACTCGCGAAGAGCTTGCCGCAGATATGGCGCTTCTGAAGAGCAAGCTGTGACGTCGAACACGGATGTGCCGCTCGTTGAGCAGCGCCAGGCGCTGCGCGAGAGAATGCAGGCACAACGCCGATTGATTGCGGAACAGCTCGGTCCCGCACCAGAGGCGAACGGTAGCTATCCGCGCAGCAAGACGATGCGCTTCCTGACACGGCGGCCAGGCATGGCAGTCGCCATGCTCGCGGAGTTCGCAGCGCTGCTGGTGGGCGCGCGTTACGTCAAGTCATTGGCCGCGGTACTGGCCTTCGCCCGGATCGCGCGATCCGCGTCGAGCGCAAGGCCAGATGGTCACTCTGCTCAACGAGCGCCCCACTAGCGGCTTCCCCTATTTCTTGAACTTGGCCGGAAACTGCTTCGCAATCCCGTCCGTGAGCGTGTCGGCAAACATCAGCATGTGCGCGTGACCTGCGTCATATGCCTTGATGTCCGCAACCCAGTCCTTGTTGAGCCTGCCCACGACTTCTCCGGTTGTCAGATCGAGATGCTCTTGCAGCATGTCCTGCAGCACGTTCCTGGGCCAGCTGGAGTTCGCGCCGCTCAGGAACGCCGCGATTTCTTTGCCGTTTGCAGACCATCTTCCTTGCGCAGCTGCCAGGTTGTTCTTGTCACCGGCCTTGGCGGCCTTGACGACTTCGGTCGCAACCAGGATATGGTCGCGCAGCAGAGCGGACAATTTCGTGCCTGCAGCCTCGCCGTAGTACGGCTTGATTGCATCGCCGATGTCATCCTGGTTCGCCAGCAGGCGACCGGCAATGGCTTCGACATCAGGTAGTCCCGCCAACTCACTAATGATGTAATTGCGGGTATAGGTAATGTGTTCTTCCCACAATTTTCTCATCGCCATTTTCGCGTCCACGATGGTGGCGGCCGGTGCCGCCGGCGCGGCCGTCTCAGCCGGCGCGGTTGCTGACACGAGACACAGCACAACTACCGGCGCGAGCCACGCTGCCCGGGCGGACTTTCGTATTTTGCAATTCATCTAACTCTCCTTATTTGCCATTGAAACTCAAGCGCCAGATCACGTTGCCGACGTCGTCGGCCACGAGTAAGGCGCCTTTCTTGTCGATGACGACGCCGACTGGGCGACCGTACGCGTCACCCGTCGCGCTCAGAAAACCAGTCAGGACGTCGATGGGCGGCCCGGAGGGCCTGCCGCCCACGAATGGCACGAATATGACCTTGTATCCGCTGTGTGGACGCCGGTTCCACGAACCATGCTGGCCGATGAACATGCCGTTGGCGAAGGGTTCCGGTCGCGTGCTGCCGGCGGAAATCGCCAGACCAAGCGAAGCGGTGTGCGGCCCCAGTGCGTAGTCCGGTGCAATCGCCCTGGCCACCAGTGCCGGTTGTTGCGGCTTTGCGCGCGCGTCGACATGCTGGCCGTAATAGCTGTACGGCCAGCCGTAGAAACCGCCGTCGCGAACCGCGGTCATGAAATCGGGGACCAGATCGCTGCCGAGCTCGTCGCGCTCATTGACCACGGTCCACAATTCGCCGCTCTCCGGTTCCCAGACCAAGCCGTTCGGGTTACGCAGGCCCGACGCAAAGATGCGGTGCGCACCGGTCTTGATATCCACTGCCCAGATGGCAGCCCGCCCTTCCTCAACCTCAATTCCATTTTCGGCGGCATTGCTGTTCGAGCCGACGGTCACATACAGCGTGCTGCCGTCCGGACTTGCGATGAGATTCTTGGTCCAATGGTGGTTGATCGTTCCGGCAGGAAGATCGACCAGCCTGATGCCGCTCGCCGTGATTCGCGTGTCGCCCGTGGCATAGGGGAATCGAAGCACGGCGTCGGTGTCGGCGACATAAAGGTCGTCGCCCACCAGTTGCATCCCGAATGGCGAATTCAGCCCTTCCAGCAGCGCTGAACGGTACTCCGCCACACCATCGCCATCAGTATCCCGCAGCAAGGTGATGCGGTTCGCGCTGGGGACGCTGCCACCTGCTTTATTCTTGTACAGGCGCATGAACCAGGCCTTGATGCCCCTTCCGTCATCCGGCCTCGGAGGGGCATTCGACTCCGCCACCAGCACGTCGCCGTTGGGCAGCACATGCAGCCAACGCGGATGATCCAGTCCACGCGCGAACGCGGCGACGCGCACGCCGGGCGCCGCGAGGGGCCCCACACCGGCTGGCCAACCCGCGGCAGGTGCGACGTGCACCGTCGGAATCAGGGACATTCGCGGTTGCGGAAGGGCAGGATCCGGCCCCGTGCCTTGAGCAACGTTCAGCTGCGCCGTCTCGCCGCAGGCCGCGAGCGCCAGCATCGCCATGCCAATCACTAATCGATCAGCAGCACTCACCGTTGCCTTGGCAAGCCCTGCAACAGATCCGCCAGTTCGTCGGCGTGCTCTTCCTCCACGGCCAGGATTTCCTTGAGCATCTGACTGGTTGTCGGATCCCGATCGCCGAGGTACCGGATCATTTCGCGATAGCTGTCAATGGCGATCCGCTCCGCCACCAGGTCTTCCTTGATCATTGCGACCAGCGACTTGCCTGCTATGTACTCGGCATGGCTACGGCCGCTGAGACCGTCCGGTGCAAGATCGGGCTCGCCACCCAGCTGCACGATTCGCTCCGCAATCCGATCGGCGTGTCCCAGCTCCTCATTGGAGTGGACCAGGAACTCGTCCGCGATGCTCTTGGAATGGATGCCGCGGGCCATGAAGTAATGACGGCGGTAACGGAGCACACACACGATCTCGGTTGCCAACGCTTCGTTGAGCAGGTTCAGGACCGCCGGCCGGTCCGCTGAATAGCCAGCCGTTACTGCACCCGCTTCGATGTGCTTGCGTGCCTGGCTACGCAGCGTCTTGACGTCGGTCAACCCCGCCGTACTTGTCATTCTGTTACTCGTGGTTTTCGGCGTTGACCAGGGCTGCGTCGCGAATCGCCGTGGCTTCCGCCTGGTTGGCCGCGAGCGTTGCACGAGCGCTGCTGACGCATGCGTCCTTGGTCACGCCGCTCAGCGCACCGCACTTTTCATTGGCGACGTTGTAAATGCCATCCGCTTTCACCGTGGCAACGTCGAAGGCCGCGTTTGCAGCCTTGACCATGGCTTCCGACTCAGCTTTGCTCAGTTTCTTGAAAGCAGCTGCATCGGTCTTCGCGTAGTCCTGCTGCGCATCGGCGACCTGGTCATTGGCATCCGCGACTGTCTCGTTCGCGTCCTGACGGGCTGCATTGACGTCCTGGGCCGCGTCATCGCGAGCCTCGGCAACGTCCTTGGCCGTCTCGGATGGGGTCTCCTGACAGCCCGCAAACAGCAGTACCGCGACGGCGGCGATGGGAATCAATTGGTTCTTCATGGGGCAAACTCCAAGTTGGGTCGGTGAATCCGAGCCAATACTGGAGTGCGCAAAGAACCGCGTCAGTGCGCCACCGCACTCAAGGGTCGAGGCATTGGAAATCGATTACTTCGCCGCTACCCAGGGCAACAGCCGATCGAATTCCTTCTTGACGACCGCATAACATTCACAGGCATGAGCCTCCAGGCCAGGCCGGTTGATCACGACAATGTGGCCACGGCTGTAATGGATCAACCCGAGCTTCTGCAACTTGCCGGCCGATTCCGTGACACCTTCGCGGCGTACTCCCAGCATGTTGGCGATCAATTCCTGGGTCATCGTCAATTCGTTTGAAGGCAGGCGGTCGAGACTCATTAACAGCCAGCGACAAAGCTGCTGCTCAACGGAATGGTGGCGATTGCAGACTGCCGTCTGCGACATCTGCGTGATCAATGCCTGCGTATATCGCAGCAGCATTCGCTGCAGCGGCCCGGCACGGAGAAATTCTTCCTTCAGGTATCTCCCGGCCACGCGATAGGCTTCACCGCCACTCTGCACGACGGCGCGGCTCGGCGTCGTTTCGCCGCCCATGAACAACGAAATCCCGACGACTCCCTCATTGCCGACGATGGCGATTTCGGCGGAAGCGCCGTCTTCCATGACGTACAGCAGCGATATGATGGCGCTCGTCGGAAAATAGACGTGGCGCATCGCGCTGCCGGATTCATACAACACCTGACCGAGCGGCATCGGCCTCAGCTCCAGACTTCCGGCCATCCGCTCCCATTCCGCATCGGGCAGCGCCCCCAGCAGATGATTCTGTCGCGCGGCAGCAGCACTGGTCGCCATCGACCCCCCGTTCGCTGATCCGGCCTGGCGCCCAGGCGTCAGGATTCCCCTGCGCACCGTCGAATTCAGCCATTTTTTATACCCGATCATTGCTATGTCTGCAATGGCACACGGTCGCCGACACGCGCTGCGAACGGCTGGAATTGCCCGTTCAGGTCGCCTCAGCCGCGTTTGACGGTGGATTCCTGCATTGCCGGGGCGGGTGGCTGGGAGGCCGCCGAGACATGCAGGTTGTCATTGGCGAATTCCCAGTTAACCAGACTGGTCACAAATGCCTTGATGTAATCGAGGCGGCGGTGCTGATAGTCGAGATAGTAGGCGTGCTCCCAGACATCGATCACCAGCAGCGGCAGCTGTCTTGTCAGAAGCGGCGTCGCGGCATTCGATGTCGTGGTAATCCGTAACCGACCACTATCGAGGACCAGCCAGGCCCACCCGCTTCCGAATTGGTCACCAGCGACCGCCGCGAATTCCTCGAAAAAATCCTGGCACCTGCCGAAACCATCTTCAATGAGGTCTCCAATCGCCCCGTGGGCCTCCCCACCGCCGCCCGGCCGCATGCTCCGCCAGTAGAACGCATGATTCCACGCCTGGGCTGCGGCATTGAAGAGCGCGCGGTCACCACTTTCGGCGCCGACTGCCACGACCTCCTCGAGAGTCGCAGATTCGAGCGCCGTCCCTTTCACGATGGAACGCGCCTTCTCCACATAGCCTGCGTGGTGCTCTCCATGGTGCACCGCCAATGTACGCCGCGAAATGTGGGGCTCGAGCGCCGTGAGCGCATAAGGCAGCCGCGGCAATGCCAGGCACTCGCCCGCTGCCGGTGCCGGGACCAAGACCGGGATCGGTCCCGATTCCGGACTTGGCTTTCGCGCTCGCGTCAACGTTTCTGCCCGGATCAAAGCCTGCCGGTCAGGAACAGAATGAGCAGGATGATGAGCACGACGCCCACGATGCCGCTGGGACCATAGCCCCAGCTCCTGCTATGCGGCCAGGCGGGAATGACTCCCACGAGGGCCAGTATCAGCACGATTAAGAGGATCGTTCCCAAACTCATGTGCATCTCCCGGTAGGACAATCCACCGGAAAACTATTTCGTTCGCATTGTCGCGTCCGTACGGTACCGCACATACGGCGTTGATTCCCGGCCAACCAGCGTTCGGCCAAGTGCGCGACGTGCATGTACGCTGACGCACCGACACCAGCAATGATGCGGCGGACAATCCGGCCTCGAACTCGTCACTCAGGTAGGAAATCGAAATGAACCAGACAACTCGAGCAATGCCCCGCCGGGGCCCATTCGCCGCAGCCGGCCTGGCCGGC
Source organism: Steroidobacteraceae bacterium (assembly GCA_036824505.1). GTDB lineage: Bacteria > Pseudomonadota > Gammaproteobacteria > Steroidobacterales > Steroidobacteraceae > SCUD01. The sequence continues at coordinate 65,521 of DAITAA010000016.1, read as the reverse complement.
GCGCTCATGCTCCTCGGAGCCTGCGCGTCAACGCCACCGGCGCCGGATTCCGCGCTAGACGCAGCCAGAACGGCGATCTCAAACGCCGAAAGGGCCGATGCGAGCCATTACGCCGGAGCCGAACTGGGCGAGGCGCGCCAGAAGCTGGCCCTCGCGGATGACGCCGTGCGTGCTGACAGCATGGTCCTGGCAGAGCAGCTCGCGCAGAACTCACGCGTCCAGGCCGAGCTTGCCTCTGCCAGGACAGCCACAGCGAAAGCCGCGGAAGTCAACAAGGAAATGGAGCTTGGAGCCGACGCCTTGACGGAAGAAATGCAGCGCGCAGGAGAGCCGCAATGAATACACCATTCAAGAATCACGCCAACTATGCGAAATCCCTGACCCTTGCTGCAGCCGTGGGCCTCGTGCTTGCTGGCTGTGCGAGCGCGCCGCTGAGCCCTGAAGGTTCAGCCGAAGTGCGCTCGAAACTGACCCGGCTGCAGTCCGACCCAAACCTGTCCAATCGCGCGCCGGCCGCACTCCAGGAGGCCGAGATGGCAGTCCGAGTCGCTGAGCAGCCGGTCGCCAGCGATAAGGCGCTCGGCGCCCACAGGGTCTATATGGCTGATCGCAAAGTGGAGATTGCCATCGCAGAAGCCTCAACAAACTACCTCGAGGATCAGCGTGCAAAGCTCGGCGAGGAACGCGAACGTGCGCGTCTCGCCGCTCGCACCCGCGAAGCTGACCGTGCGCGCGCGGACGCCGATGCTACCCGCGCTTCAGCTGCGAATGCGGCGCTGGTCGCAACGGCTGATGCCGAGGCAGCGCGCTCTGCGGCAGCGGATGCGGCGCAGGTTGCACGCGATGATTCCGAAGCCGCACGCGTCCTGGCGGCGAACGCGGCACGAAATGATGCTGACGCTGCGCGAGCATCGGCCGCAGACGCAGCCAGTACCGCGGCCCTGAAGGCGGACGAGCTGCAGCGCCAGATTGACGTGTTGCAGGCCAAGCCAACGGATCGCGGTCTCGTGCTGACACTTGGCGATGTGCTGTTCACGAGCGGCAGGGCCGATCTGAAGGTTGGCGCCGCGAACAATCTCGACAGGTTGGTCACATTTCTCGGCCAGAATCCCGGCCGAAATGTCGAGATTGAAGGCCATACGGATAATGTCGGCAGCGACGATTACAACCAGGGGCTGTCGCAACGTCGCGCCGATGCGGTCAGGTCCTATCTGATGCAGCACGGCATCGACGCGCAGCGAATTGCCGCATCCGGCAAGGGCGAGCATCAGCCAGTCGCGGAAAATGACTCCGAAGGCGGCCGCCAGCAGAATCGTCGCGTCGAGGTCATCATCGAGAATCTGCCACCGGCCGTGGCATCGACGTAACGGCCGGATTGGACAACGACCGGCCCGCAGCTGCGGGCCGGTCGTGTATCCCGGCTGCCGCGTCCGGCAAGGGCCCGGCAATTTCCTTTGAGGCGCGGCAATCGTGCCTCTGTTCGGCACCGCACAGACGATTTCCTGTCAGGAACCGAGACTGGCTGAGAAAGGCCAGGTCTGCTTTGGGATCGCTGGCTGGAAGTCCGAAGGGGCCTGGAGATGTCCAAGCCAATGTCTCGGTCTGCCCGGGTTGTTCGCCGAACAGTCCCTCAGGTCGTCCGAGATCAATGTCGAGACCTTCAAAGGTGTCGTCCAGCCGAGCGGTTACATCGATTCACAAGCAGACATCAACCGTGCCGTTGCAGTTGCCCAGAACGTCGAAGGCGTTATGTCCGTCACGAACGATATGCAGGTGAAGAAGGCGAATCCCTGAGACTTGCTGCGATCGGAGCCGATACACCCGTATCCGTGACGGCCTGGCGCTTGCCACCGTTTCTGATTTCGGACCACATTTATTTCGCGTCGAGGAGCTATTCAAATGGATGGACGTAAGTTGGCCGCACTCCTATTGATCGTCGCCGGCATCCTGGGTCTCGCATACGGCGGGTTCACCTACACCAAGGAAACCCACGAGACCAAGCTGGGACCGATCGAACTGACGGTCAAGGACAAAGAGACGGTCAACATTCCCGTGTGGGCCGGCGCAGGCGCCATCATTGCCGGCGTGTTGCTGCTGGTCGTGCGGACGAAGGGCTGAACGGAGCCCGTGGTGTCAGCCCTGACGCCGGAGCCTGTGACCAACCGTCTGCTCGAGACCTTGCCGCACAAGGCGCGTAACAGGATTCTCGAACGCTGCGAGCCGGTTTCGCTGACCTTCGGCACAATACTCTGCGAGCCCGACCAGCGCCTGCTGTATGTCTACTTTCCACTCACCGGCTTCATCTCGCTCGTGGCATCAGTCGGCGGTCATCCCCCGCTCGAAATGGGATTGATCGGCAACGAAGGCATGCTCGGCGTGACGCTGGTGCTCGGGGTCGACTCCGCCTGGCTGCGTGGCGTGGTACAAGGGTCGGGTACCGCGCTACGCATAAGCGCGCCGAAGTTCCTGCTCGAGCTGCGCAAGAGCCATGCCCTGCGAGCCACGCTTAATCGCTACCTGTTCGTATTGTTTGCTCAACTTTCGCAAACCGCCGCCTGCACCCGTTTCCACGAAATCAAGGCGCGGCTGGCGCGTTGGTTGCTGCTCACGCATGACCGCTCGCAAGCGAATAGTTTCCACCTCACGCACCAGTACCTCGCCGACATGCTCGGCGTCCAGAGGAGCGCAATAACCATCGCCGCGGGTGCGCTTCAGAAGAAGAAGCTCATTCGCTATACGCGCGGCAAGATAGACGTGCTCAACCGCCGCGGACTGGAAGCGGAGTCCTGCGAATGCTACGAGGCCGTGGTTACCGACTACAAGCGGCTGTTTGCCGAGTAGCCGCATTCACGCAGGACCGGGAACGCCGTGGTACCTCCGGTGATGGTGCTGGGTGCAGCTTCCTGTGCGGTGGGGCCTGCACGCTGCGATAAACAAATCGATAGAAATTGAACCGGACGACGATATTGAGCCACTGGTTCTCGTTCATCGCATTTCTTCAATCTGTTGCTGCGTCATCCGATGGCAAGCGCGCGGGACGCCGTGGCCCCAGTGAGACTGAGGATCTGACGCCGCTGCGCGCGGAGCTGTTCAGCGCCGATCAACTGGAGCTGCACGGCAAGTCCCTGGCAGGCGCACATGCAGTGAGCAGTTCGCCGCCCCAGAATCGCCTGCTGAAGCGGCTGGATGAAAACGAGAAGGTGCTGATTGACACCTGCAGCCTGTTGACTGCAGCGGTCAAGTCCAAGTTGCGCATCGCCCCGGCAGGGGAATGGCTGCTCGACAACTTCTACCTGATCGAAGAACAGATCCGGACCGCCAGACGGCACCTGCCCAAGGGTTACAGTCAGGGCCTGCCACGCCTGTCGCAAGGACCCTCGCATGGCTTGCCGCGGGTGTATGACATCGCCCTGGAAACGATATCGCACGGCGATGGGCGGGTGGACGCGACGACGCTTGGCCGGTTTGTGACCGCATACCAGAAGGTCACGCCGCTTACGCTGGGTGAACTCTGGGCGATACCGATCATGCTGCGACTGGCGTTGATCGAGAACCTGCGTCGCGTGAGCGCCCGGGTCACCACCGCCAGACTACATTCAAATCAGGCGCAAGACTGGGCTGACCGGATGACCGCGATCGCCGAGAGCGATCCAAAGAGCCTGATTCTCGAGATCGCCGACATGGCGCGCTCGAATCCGCCGCTGGTGAGTGCTTTTGTCGCCGAACTCGCGCGCCGCCTGCAGGGTCATGGATTGGCCCTGGCTTTGCCGCTTACCTGGATCGAGCAGCGACTGGCGGAATCGAGCCTGACGATCGAGCAAATGGTGCAATCCGAGACCCAGCAACAGGCGGCGGACCAGGTATCGATCAGCAACACCATTGCGAGTCTCCGTTTCCTGGGAGCGCTGGACTGGCGTGAGTTCGTCGAGACGATGAGTTTCGTCGAGCAGGCACTGCGGGCAGACCCCGGTGGCGGTTATGGCCACATGGATTTCGCCACGCGGGATCGCTATCGGCACGTCATCGCGGGGCTTTCGAAACGCAGCCGGCTTCCGGAGCTTGAAGTCGCGCAAGCCGCCATTGGGCTGGCGAGTCTGGGCGCCGCCGCCTGCGGCGTTGATGACCATACCGCGCATGTCGGCTACTACCTGATCGACCGCGGACTGCCGCGGCTGGAACATGCCGTCGCGTTCCGCATGCCAGTGATTACGCGCATCCGAAGACTGATCGGACGCATGACGTTGATCTTCTATCTCGGCGCGATCCTCGTGATGACCGTCGTCATCGCCGGGGGGCTGCTGGCCCTGCTGCGCGGCGCCGGCCTCGACGGCTGGCGCCTCGTGTTCCTCGGAATCCTGGCGCTGTTGGGTGCAAGCCAACTGGCGTCGTCGCTTACCAACTGGCTTGCGACCTTGCTGGCGGCACCGCAACTCCTGCCACGCATGGATTTTTCGCAGGGTCTTCCGCCTGAGACGCACACCCTTGTCGTGATCCCGACGCTGCTCGGCAGTCCGCAGACCATCGAGGAACTGCTCGATGCGCTCGAGGTCCGTTTCCTGGGCAACCAGGACCCGCACCTGAAATTCGGCTTGTTGACCGATTTCTGCGATGCGCAGGCAGAGATTCTTGCCGACGATGAACCGTTATTGCGTCAGGCGCGCAACGGAATCGAGAAGCTGAACAACAAGTATTTCGGCGCAGGCAACCAGGGATTCTTCCTGTTTCATCGCCCCCGCCGCTGGAATCCGTCGGAGCGCGCCTGGATGGGTCACGAACGCAAGCGGGGCAAACTCGCGGACCTGAACTTGCTGCTGCGCGGCGGCGGACGGGACCGCTTTTCCGTGCTCGTTGGCGATGTCGCGGCACTGTCGAGCGTCAGGTATGTGATTACGCTGGATACCGACACGCAGTTGCCGCGCGACTCGGCGCGACATCTGGTCGCCGTAATGTCGCATCCGCTCAATCGCCCGCGCTATGACGAACGCAGGCAGCGCGTCTGCGGCGGTTACGGAATTCTCCAGCCGCGCATCGCCGCCAGCCTGCCAGGCGCAAATCGTTCGCGCTTTGCGCAGCTGTACGGCAGCGAAGTCGGCATCGATCCATATACCCGTTCCGTCTCCGATGTTTACCAGGACCTGTTCGGCGAAGGCTCATTCACCGGCAAGGGCATCTATGACGTGGACACATTCGATCGCGCACTGAAGGCGCGCCTTCCGGAAAACAGGATTCTCAGTCACGACCTTCTCGAAGGCTGTTACGCGCGTTCAGGATTGCTGAGCGACGTGCTGCTCTACGAGGACTACCCTTCCCGCTACGATGTCGAGAGCAGTCGGCATGAGCGCTGGATACGCGGTGACTGGCAGATCGCGCGCTGGCTGCTGCCCCGCGTTCCGGGTCCCGATGGTCGAAGCCAGCCGAATCCCCTCTCCTGGCTGTCGCGCTGGAAGATATTCGACAACTTGCGTCGCAGCCTCGTATCGACCGCGCTGGTGCTCCTGCTGCTCGCCGGATGGAGCGTCGCAACGCATGCCTGGTTCTGGACCCTGGCGGTGGCCGGCCTGGTCCTGATTCCGCCATTTCTGGTTGCCTTGGTAGAGTTGTTCCGCAAGCCCGGGGAGTTGAGCCTGGGCCGGCACCTGGCTGGTGTACTGCGCTCGGCGGGGCAAGGTCTCACCCAGGCGGGATTCGGTATCGCTTGCCTGCCGTACGAAGCAGTCATCAGCCTCGGGGCAATCCTCCGTACCGCCTGGCGCAAGCTGATCACACGCCGGCGGCTGCTGGAGTGGAGTCCCTACGAAGCGCAGGACGAGCGGGGCCGAACTGACGTCTTCGCGTCTTACAGTTCGATGTGGTGCGCGCCCTTCCTCGCCGGCTTTTCCGCAATCGCGCTCGCGCTCTCGAAGCCGGAAGCGCTGACTGCAGCTGGACCGGTCCTGGGCCTCTGGCTCGCGGCTCCCGGGCTGGCCTGGTGGCTCAGCCGGCCGCTGGAGCGCCGCGAGGCACAACTGACATCGGAGCAGGTGCTATTCCTGCGCAGGATTGCGCGCAAGACCTGGGCATTCTTCGAACGCTTTGTCGTCGCCGCCGACCATTGGCTGCCACCCGACAACTTCCAGGAGGATCCCGGCCCCGCCATCGCACATCGGACTTCGCCAACCAACATCGGCCTGACGCTGCTCGCGAATCTGTCCGCCTGCGACTTTGGCTTCATAACGGTCGGAACATTCATCCAGCGAACCGCCGCAACGTTCGACACGATGGCGCAGCTGCAGCGACACCGCGGGCACTTCTACAACTGGTACGACACAAAGTCACTGCAGCCCCTGCCGCCCCGCTACGTCTCGTCGGTGGACAGCGGCAATCTCGCCGGCCACTTGCTTACCCTGCGCTCCGGTCTCACTGCGGTGCCGGATCAGGAAATCCTCGGAGTCCAGTTATTCGACGGACTTTCCGACACGCTCGCCATCTTCGCCTCCGTCGCGACCGAAAAGGATCAGGTAGCGATCAGCCGGTTGCAGGTGCAGCTGAAAGCCGCCAGGAATCCGCGACCGGCAACGCTTGCGGCACTGATGCGATGCCTGGAGGCGCTTGCAGACTCCGTTGCCACCATCGCCGCGGGCACTGAGGCGGTGCCTGACGGCGAAGCAATGGATTGGGCGGGCGCGCTCGCGCATCAATGCCGCGATGCTCTGGATGAGTTGAGATTTCTCGCTCCATGGCTTGCATTGCCGATGACTCCGGGCAGCCTGGACGCGCTCACGGACGTCCACGGCATCCCGACGCTGCGCGATCTCGCTGCGCGCAGCGGCCAATTGCTGCCGGCCATCGATGCAAGACTCCAGGCGCCATTGTCGCCGGAGGATCATGGCAGTCTGAGCGAATTGCGCGGGCTGATCGCAGCGGGAGGCGCCCATGCGGCAGAACGAATTGCAGCCTGCGAAAGAATGGCGCTGGAAGCGACTGGTTTTGCCGAGATGGACTACGAGTTCCTGTATGACAGGCAACGTCACCTCCTGGCAATCGGATACAACGTGGACGAGTTCCGGCGGGACAACAGTTTCTACGATCTGCTGGCATCGGAAGCGAGACTTGGCAGCTTTGTCGCGGTCGCACAGGGGCAATTGCCGCAGGAATGCTGGTTTGCGCTGGGCCGGACGCTGACCACGGCCGAGGGCGAGCCGGTCCTCGTCTCGTGGAGCGGCTCGATGTTCGAGTACCTGATGCCGCTCCTGGTGATGCCGGCTTATGAGAACACACTGCTCGACCAGACCTGCCGGGCGGCCGTGGCGCGACAGATTGCCTACGGCCGTCAGCGCTCGCTGCCGTGGGGCGTGTCGGAGTCCGGCTACAACACCGTCGATGCAAACCTGAACTACCAATATCACGCATTCGGCGTGCCTGGTCTCGGATTGACACGGGGCCTGGCGGAGGACTCCGTGGTCGCGCCTTACGCCTCCGCACTGGCCCTGATGGTGGCGCCGGAAGCGGCGTGCGCGAATCTTCAGCGACTCGCCGCTTCCGGGCTCGAAGGCCGGTTCGGATTCTACGAGGCCGTCGACTACACGCCGGCGCGTCTGGCGCGCGGGCAAACCAGCGTCGTCGTGCGTTCGTTCATGACGCACCACCAGGGCATGAATCTGCTGTCGCTTGCTCACCCGCTTCTCGGCCGGCCGATGCAGCGGCGATTCGAAGCGGACCCCCTGCTCCAGGCCACCCTGCTGCTGCTCCAGGAGCGGATTCCAAAGACCTCCGCGTTCCATAAGCACATTGCCGAACACTCCGAAGGCGTTGCCTTTTCAAATGCGCCGGAGACTTCTGCGCAGGCGCCGCTTGGTCCGGACACACCGTCACCCGAGGTGCAGCTGCTGTCGAATGGTCGCTACAACGTCATGGTCACCAACGCCGGCGGCGGTTACAGCCGCTGGAAAGATGTCGCAGTCACGCGCTGGCGCGAGGACGGGACTTGCGACCACTGGGGCTCGTTTCTCTATCTCCGCGATGTTGCCAGCGGAGAATTCTGGTCGGCCACCCACCAGCCAACACTGAAGCGGGCGGAGAGCTACGAAGCAATGTTCTCCGAGGGACGCGCCGAATACCGGCGACGCGATCACGACTATGAGACCTATACCGAGATCGTGGTTTCCCCGGAAGACGACATTGAGCTGCGCAGAGTCCGCATCACGAACCACTCACACGTGCGGCGGACGATTGAAGTCACCAGCTATGCCGAAGTCGTGCTGACGCCGCCGGCCGCGGATGCGCTGCAGCCCTCGTTCAGTAATTTGTTCGTGCAGACGGAAATCATTCGCGCACAGCACGCGATCGTTTGCACACGGCGGCCGCGGGCGGCCAGCGATCCGACGCCGTGGATGTTTCACCTGGTGGCTGCGCACGACGCCGATATCGGAACGGTGTCCTATGAAACTGATCGCGTGCGCTTCATCGGACGGGGACGCACCATCGCCGAGCCGCTTGCGCTGATCGAGACCGCCGCCCTTTCCGGCAGCGCAGGCTCGGTATTGGAGCCCATCGTCGCGATCCGCTGCGAGGTCGCGCTCGAACCCGGGCAATCGGCAACGCTCGATCTCGTGTCGGGCGCAAGCGACAACCGCGAGACCTGCCTGGCGCTGGTCGGGAAATACCAGGATCGTCATCTCGCCGACCGGGTCTTCGATCTCGCCTGGACGCACAGTGGCGTGGTGCTGCGACAGATCGATGCAACCGCGGGCGACGCGCAGCTCTACGGTCGACTGGCCGGCACGGTGCTTTACGCCAGTTCCGCGCTTCGCGCCGACGCCGGTGTGCTGATGCGGAACCGCCGCGCACAGTCCGGTCTCTGGGGCTACGGCATTTCGGGAGATCTGCCGATCGTGCTGCTGAAGATTGCGGACGCGACCCACATCGATCTGGCACGTCAGCTGATCAGGTGCCATGCCTACTGGCGCCTGAAGGGGCTGACGGTCGACCTGGTCATCTGGAACGAAGACCATGTCAGTTATCGCCAGCGGCTCCAGGACCAGATCAACGGACTGATTGCCACTGGCACCGAGGCCAATGCGATCGACCGGCCCGGCGGCATTTTCGTGCGCTACGCCGAGCAGATTTCGGCTGAGGATCGCATCCTGCTGCAGGCAGCGGCGCGCGTCATCGTCGCCGACAGCCGCGGCACCCTGGCGGAACAAGTCAATCGTCGGATCCTCGTGGACAGGAGCATCGCGCGCCTGTCCCCCACCCGGACTCATCGTCCAGAGCCGGCTGCGGCCCCGGATCCGCCGCGGCAGGACCTCATCCTCACCAATCACCTTGGCGGGTTCACCGCAGATGGCAGCGAATATGTCATCACCACCGCAAAAGGGCAGATGACGCCGGTGCCATGGGTCAATGTGCTCGCGAATCCGAACTTCGGCACGGTGCTGTCGGAGAGCGGCCTTTCATACACGTGGTGTGAAAACGCCCATGAGTTCCGTCTAACGCCATGGAGTGGTGATCTGGTCGGCGCATCGAGCGGGGAAGCAATTTATCTGAGGGACGAAGAGTCCGGACATTTCTGGTCGCCGACGCCACTGCCGTGCAGTGGCGCAATGCCATACCTGACCCGGCACGGATTCGGCTACAGCGTATTCGAACACACGGCGGGAGGTATCCGTTCGGAACTTTGGATCTACGTGGACCTGGAGGAATCGGTCAAGTTTTCGGTCTTGAAAGTGCGCAACGGATCGGGCCGCATGCGTCATCTTTCTGCAACCGGTTACGTCGAGTGGGTGCTCGGCGACTTGCGCCCGAAACACGCCATGCACGTCGTGACCGAGATCGATCCGACCAGCGGCGCACTGTTCGCGCGCAATGCCTTCAACAGCGAGTTCTCCGGGCGCGTCGCCTTCTTCGATGTCGACGACCTGTCGCGCACCCTCAGCGGCGATCGCACCGAGTTTCTCGGCAGGAACGGTACGCTGGACAGCCCGGATGCGATGACCCGGTCGCGGCTGTCCGGCAGGCTCGGCGCGGCGCTGGATCCGTGCGGCGCGATCCAGGTCCCATTCGATCTGGCTGACGGACAGGAGTGCGAAATCATCTTCCGGCTCGGCGCCGGGCGCGACGCAGACCAGGCGCGTGCGCTGGCTCATCGACTGCGTAGATCGGGCTCGGCGCGCAGTGCCCTCGAAAAGGTGCGGCAATACTGGAGGCGCACGATGGGCGTAGTGCAGGTTGAGACGCCCGATCAATCATTGAACGTATTGACCAATGGCTGGCTCCTCTATCAGACGCTGGCCTGCCGTTTCTGGGCACGCAGTGGTTACTACCAGTCCGGCGGCGCGTTCGGCTTCCGCGACCAGCTGCAAGACGGGATGGCGCTGGTGCACGTGGAGCCGCGACTGGTTCGCGAGCATCTGCTTCGGTGCGCCGCGCATCAGTTCCCTGAGGGCGATGTTCAGCACTGGTGGCATCCGCCTGCTGGTCGGGGTGTGCGCACGCGCTGTTCGGATGATTTTCTCTGGCTGCCGCTCGCCACCTGCCGGTACGTGCTGTACACCGGTGATGCCGGCGTACTGGACGAAATCGTCCACTTCATCGAGGGGCGTGCACTTGGCACCGAAGAAGAGTCGTACTACGACCTGCCCGGGCGCTCCACGGAAACGGCCACACTGTACGAGCATTGTGTCCGCGCGATCCAGCATGGCCTGCGCTTTGGCGAGCGTGGTCTGCCATTGATGGGCTCCGGCGACTGGAACGACGGCATGAACCTCGTCGGCATTCACGGCAGGGGCGAAAGCGTGTGGCTGGGATTCTTCCTCTACAAGGTGCTGATGTCTTTCGCCGGCATCGCGCAGTTGCGCGACGATCTGGTCTTCGCCGGGCGCTGCCGCAAGGAAGCGGAGGAGCTTCGCCAGCGCATCGAGCAGCAGGCCTGGGACGGGAAGTGGTATCTGCGTGCCTGGTTCGACGACGGCTCACCCCTCGGATCGTCGACCAATTCCGAGTGCAGCATCGATTCCATCGCGCAAAGCTGGTCGGTGCTGTCCGGTGCGGGTGACACGGCACGCTCGCAAATTGCGATGAACGCGATGGATCAACGCCTGGTACGGCGCGCCGACCGCCTGGTACAGCTGCTCGATCCGCCTTTCGACAAGTCCAAGGCGAATCCCGGCTACATCAAGGGCTATCTGCCGGGCGTTCGCGAGAATGGGGGCCAATATACGCATGCCGCCGTCTGGGCCGCGATGGCCTTCGCTGCCCTGGGTGACAGCAGCCGCGCCTGGGAGCTGCTGGCGCTGATCAACCCGGTCAACCATGCGAAGACAGCGCAGGCGGTCGCCACTTACCAGGCTGAACCCTATGTCGTCGCTGCTGACGTCTACGCGGTCCCGCCACATACCGGCCGGGGCGGCTGGAGCTGGTACACGGGTTCGGCAGGCTGGCTATACCGGCTGATCGTGGAATCGCTGCTCGGACTGAAGCGGGAAGGCGGCAGGCTGCACATCACTCCGTGCATGCGGGAGGACTGGACTACGTACTCCCTGAAATACCGCTATGGCGAGACCGCCTACCGCATCGCCGTATTTCAGACGGGAGCCGGGGATGGCCCGGCCGGCGTGACCATCATGCTGGACGGCGTCGATCTGGGCGGCTTGGGCATACCACTCGCGGACGATCGCCGGGAACACCATGTCGAAGTGAGGATTGCCAGGACCGGCTGAGAGCCCATGAGCGCATTGCTGCGCGATGAAGGTCGTGGCTTGAGGAATGCCAGTCTGGTCAGTCGCCGCCGGTGCGGCCGGCCGGACGCCTGACGTTCCCGGCAATTCTCTTCAGATGGATGACGAGCCCCGTGACCGCCGCGCGGCTTTGTCTCGATACATTGCGGTATCAGCATGGTTCAATAATGTATCGTAACGCTCGCCGTCTGCCGGATACACGGCCAGGCCGATCGATGCGGTTATGCAAATTTCGTTGTCATCGATGGAATAGAGTTGGCCTATGCGGCTGCGGATCGCCTCCGAGATGCTGACTGCAATCGTTGCATCCTCAAGATTCGGCAGCAGGGCCACGAATTCATCGCCACCATAGCGGCAGGCAAGATCGGTGTGGCGGACGCCGGCCGCGATTCGAGCGCCGACGGCCGAGAGCAACTTGTCGGCGACCGAGTGTCCCAGACGATCATTCACATTCTTGAAGCCGTCGAGATCAATGAACAACAGCGCCAATTGGCATTGCCGCTCAGAGGCTTTCCTGATCGCCAGTTGCAGCCGCCTGATCAGCAATAGCCTGTTGGGCAGTCCCGTGAGCCCGTCATGAAGGGCGATGCGTTGCGCGGCCACGGCCCTTCGCGAGGTATCGACCAGCGACTCCATCAGGTGCTTGTTGTCGATCCTCAGAGCCTCGTTTTCGTGAAGCACGTCGCGAAGTTGCCATTCCGCAGCGGCCAGTAACTGCGAGGCGTCTGCGGGCGGCAAAGGATCAGCGCTGACATTCGATGATCCGGCAGGCTGACCCCGCCAAGCCCGATTTTGAAGCAGGCTCTGGGGTTGTTTCGCATCACCACGCGGGCCTGCGGCGCCTGTGGCGACTCCATGATTCCACTGTTGCTTGGACTCCAGCATCTTGACGCCTTGCACCACCCATGGCGCGACAGGCTGAAAATATCGTCCGTCCGACCCCGTAGTCTGTGCGGCACCGTACATTGCAGTCGGCCCGCATGCGGGTCCACCTGCAGGCCTTGCCGGCCGACAGCGAGCAGGACTGGGCTCCGGATGCGGAGTTGATCATCGAATCCGGGTTTGAGGACGAGCGCTGCTCATCGCTGCCTCATGATTTGCTTTGAGCAGATTGTGCCAGATGCAAGGCGCCCGACGGTTCTGCCGCTTATGTGGATGGGCCGGTGACGCGGTGAAATCTGTTAGGATAGGAAAGACTTCTGGGGGCGATCGGCTTCGACGTGGGTCGCGAAACTCCAGGGGCGTGCCGAGGTGCAGGCCTCCTCGTTAATCAGCTTGCAAACTCTAGTTGCCAACGACGACAACTACGCTCTGGCGGCTTAACCCCGCCTAACCTTCGACTGGCTAGTGCCTGTGCTGCCAAATCGGGGGACGCGCTCACAGGATCGCGGAACCGGTGTGCTGAGGGCCGGAACTGCTAAAACGTTCCTGAGCTGGCTCCATGTTTTCCCCGCCCGCCGGGTAGCATGAAGCGAGATCAATAGGCGTGGACACGCACGTAGATCCTGTAGCGTAGGGCTTGCGGACGCGGGTTCGATTCCCGCCGCCTCCACCATCTGCCAGTGGCCAGTCCCCAGCGGCTGGCCTTTTCCATTCTACGTACCTTTACGCACAGACACCGCCCTTGGGCGCGCGTATCGTCAATCGGGTGGTGTGGGCTGTCGCAAGTCGCAGGAGGAGGAAGTTATGCAAACCAAGACCAACATCTCCGAGCCCGAGGGCAATGGAAAAGCTGCTGCAGCGGCCGGAAATTGCGCTCCGTCTGGCATGTCCCGCGAGTTTCAGAACCTCATCGCGGATGTCGAGGACCTGATCAAGGCCACGACGTCGTTCACCGGCGAGGAAATGGCCCGCGTCAAGGCAAAGCTCAGCAAGCGTGTCGCGGCGGCAAGGGAATCGGTCGAAGATATCGGCGGCGCGATCGCTGACCAGACGCGCGAGACTGCCAAAGCGACCAATAGCTATGTGCATGAGAATCCGTGGCAGGCGATAGGCATCAGCGCGGTTCTGGGTCTTCTGCTCGGTGTTGCGCTCACCCGGCGCAAGTAACGCGCCGGGGAGGTTGGAATGAGATCGACCCCGTTTCGTGTTATTCGCATGCTGCTTTCGGCGGGCGGCCCGCTGCTGGCACAGGCTGATCTTCAAGGTCAGTTGGCCCGGGTTGAGTGGGAGGAGCAGAAAAGCCGGCTCCTCAGGATGCTCGTTCTCGCGCTGCTTTGCTATACGGGCATCGTGTGCGTAATGCTTCTGATCGGAGCCCTGGTGCTGGCATTTGGCTGGGACACGGAATACCGGATCCCGATCGCGTTGGCGCTGGTTGCCATCTACGGGCTGGCTACGGCTCTCGCTTGGCGCCGGTTCCGGGCCCTGTCGGCGCAGAGCAGCCAGGCGTTTGCGGCAACGCGCGAAGAACTCGCTGCGGACCTGGCCGTGCTCAGGAGCAATTTGTGATCCCGATTGCGAATGTATCGCTCGCTGAGCAACGCCTGGCGTTGCGCCGGCGCCTGCAGGCCCAGCGCGAGGAGATTGTGCACAGACTCGGGCCGGCACCCGCCACCGACGGCGGCTACCCGCGCAGCATGACGATGCGCTTCCTGCTCCGGCGGCCGGACCTGGCGGCCGGATTGCTTGCGGGACTCGCGTCCCTGCTGGCGGGAAAGCGTTTCTTCAGGTCATAGCCGGCGAAATTTCACGCTGCGGCGCGATTGGTGGCTGGGCTATTGCCCAAGGCAGCAGTCGATCGAATTCCTTCTTGACGACCTCATAGCATTCGCACGCGTGTGCTTCCAGCCCGGGACGGTCCAGCACCGCGATGTGGCCGCGGTTGTAACTTATCAAGCCGTGCCTCTGCAATTTGCCTGCCGATTCCGTCACGCCTTCGCGCCGTACACCGAGCATGTTGGCAATCAATTCCTGCGTCATCTTCAGTTCGTTCGAGGCCAGGCGATCGAGACTCATCAACAGCCAACGACAGAGTTGCTGCTCGACGGAATGATGGCGATTGCAGACCGCCGTCTGTGACATCTGCGTTATCAGCGCCTGCGTATAACGCAGCAACAGCCGCTGCAGCGGCCCGGCACGGAAGAATTCTTCCTTGAGATACTTGCCCGGCATGCGATATGCAGAGCCCGCGCTTTGCACGATGGCGCGGCTCGGGGTCGTTTCACCGCCCATGAACAGCGAAATCCCGACGATACCTTCGTTACCGACGATCGCGATCTCTGCGGAGGAGCCGTTTTCCATCACATACAGCAAGGACACGATGGAGGTCGTCGGGAAGTACACGTGCCGCATCGCATCGCCGGACTCATACAACACGTAGCCTAGCGGCATCGACCGCAGCTCCAGCCGTGGCTGGAGGCGTTCCCATTCCTCGGCTGGCAACGCCGCCAGCATGTGATTCTGCCCCACTCTGTCGGGAATTCGCCCCATGCTCTATCCAAACACCCCGGTTTGACGCCGCAGGCCGGTTTTTACCGCCTGCTTTCATGCGTACGATATCGTACATACCGCTGACATACCGATATATGTGCGCCCCGGTGCAGTGGGTCTGGGTACGCCACCGTACAGACGCCGCCCCCAGTTGCAGCTAACTTTCGCCCAACTCACGGAGACACGAGGTAACGGCACATGAACTTCATCATTTGGCTGGTACTGGGCGGCGTGGTCGGCTGGATCGCAAGCATGGTCATGGGCACAAACGGCCGGCAGGGCATCGTTCTCAATGTGGTGGTCGGCATCGTCGGCGCCTTCCTCGGCGGATGGTTCCTGAGCGGGTTTTTCGGAGCTTCGACCATCAATCAAGGCAACTTCAGCCTGCCAGGAATGCTCGTGTCTTTGCTGGGGGCAATCATTCTGCTGGCCTTCGTGAAGCTCCTGGGGGGCATCTCAAGTCGAGCATGAATCCGGCCTCCGCAGGTCCTTCTTCGAATCAATCGTCACAAGGTAGAGAACAGACTCAATGAACAAGCAACTCATTATCGGCGGCATCGTAGGCGCCCTGGCAATCACGGCAGTTGCCGCGGTGGCCGGATACCGGACGATGGATTCGAAGTCGGCAAGCGTTCCGAGGCAGGAATGTCGCGATGTGCTTGTCACCGTCACGCGACCCGTCAAGGATCCCGACCAGATCGGGGGAACGGTGGCGGGTGCGGTGATAGGCGGCGTTCTCGGCAATCAGATCGGCGGCGGTGACGGCAAGAAACTGGCGACCGCCGGCGGCGCAATCGCCGGTGGCATCGCAGGCCACAAGATCCAGGAAGGCATGCAGGAGCGGAACACCTATCAGGAAGTCCAGTCGACTTGCTGAAGCGCGGATGACAGCCGCTGTAACCCCGGTGCGTTTCGAATCAGCCCATAGGCAGAGTCGTATGGCGCGCCTGTGTTCGCCACCGAACAGACTGATTGCCGTATTGCGCTCATTCTAGCCAAGGTAAGCCGGATCTCTCTCTTGAGATCGTTGGCCCACAATTCCAAGGAGTCCGGATATGTCGAAGTTATTGAATCGTTTTTCATTCTTGCTGCCCCTCGTCCTGATCTCATTCATGGGTTGCGCGTCCACGCGCACCCACGAGTCGCCCGGCGAATACGTCGACGACAGCGCGATCACATTGAAGGTCAAGGCCGCGATAATGGGCGACGAGACCCTCAAGTCATCGGAGATCAACGTCGAGACTTTCAAAGGCGTCGTGCAACTCTCCGGGTTCGTCAATTCACAGACCGACATCAATCACGCAGTCGTGGTTGCCAATAACGTCAGTGGCGTGATATCCGTCAAGAACGATATGCAGCTGAAGCCCTGAGCTTCGTTGCCATCGGAACCAGTGCCTGATATTCAGGGGCGGCCAAGCGTTTGAGGCCGCCCCTGATTTGCGTCCACGGATACCGAGTAAGGAGCAAGGCTCATGAATGGAACGAAATTTGCGGCGCTGCTGCTGATCGTGGCCGGTGTTCTGGGCCTGGCCTATGGCGGCTTCACCTACACCAGGGAAACGCACGAAACCAAGCTGGGACCGATCGAGCTGACGGTCGAGGACAGGGAAACTGTCAATGTTCCCGTCTGGGTTGGCGCGGGAGCCATCATCGCTGGCGTATTGCTGCTGGTGCGAGTCAAGGGCCTAGGCACATAACGGGTGTCTGCCGCAGAATCGGCGCACGTAATCAATCGCCTGATCGAAGGCTTGCCACGCGCGGCCTGCGACAGGATCCTGAAACTCCGCAAACCAATGGACCCGGCCATTGGGACGCTCCTGTGTGAGACGGACAAGCGGCACCGGTACGTTCATTTCCCCCTGACCGCTCTCGTCCCGCTGGTGACCAGGTTGGGCGAGCACGCACCTCCTAACATCGCACCGATCGGCAACGAGGGCATGCCCGCCGCGCCCATGGTGCGGGGTGTCAACAACGCACGCCTGCGTGGATATGTGCGGTAGCGAACAGAGCAATCACGCTTCGAACGATATTCTACGAACCGACGCACTGAATCCGCATTCCCCCCCACTTGCGAATCAGCTTACCCTGAAGCGATTCCGAACCGCGGATTCAGACCTGACCCGGTGGTGCGGTTGACTGCACGGCCGGGTCTCTTTTCTTCCACCACGAGTCATTGAGGATCCGTGCGGTGCCGTACCGACGCCGGCAAGCCGCGCCGGTACTCTCAGTGACGACAGACACGATCCCCACCTGACCACGGAGGTTCCCATGCGAAACGTTGCCCTGACGAGTGGACTGGTCGCGCTGACTGCAGTGCTGCTCTCCGCCTGCGGCTCACAGCCCCGTTACGACAACGCGACCGACACACGCAGTCTTTGCGAAACCTGCGGCAATATCGAGCGCATCGAGCGGGTCCGACTTCGTGACCAGCAAATGAACATCGGCGCTGGTGCGGTGCTTGGCGCCATCATTGGCGGCGTGGCCGGCAGCCAGATCAACACCAAGGACCACCAGACAGCCGCCATCGCGGCCGGTGCGGTGGCCGGCGGCGTGATCGGACATGAGATCCAGAAGAACAATCAAGAACCGACGGAAGGATACCAGTTCGACATTCGGCTCGACGACGGGCGCTGGGCCCAGGTTACGCAGCTGGAGAAACAGAACCTGCGTGTCGGCGACCGCGTGATCATCCGCGATGACCAGGTGCTGTACCTGCGCTGACCGGTACCGCGACTGGCAGGCAACGAGGGCCGGGTCGCGTTCCGGCTTTCCTTGCACTTGCGTCAGTCACCCCGGATGGTGACGACGATGCGAGGAATCGAGCCAAAGCTTGTTTGCGGCGAAGCGCCCGTGAATTCCACAGTGAACGACCTGTCACCCGCTGCACGTGAGTTATTCACGATCGGCACATAAATCATGCGCAACGCATGCCCATCCTCGAAGCTGGCCACACCGTCGGGCGGACCCCCGTAGTCGCGGCCAGCCAGGGCGGTACCATCCGTCGCACGCCAGGCGACCCACGCAACCCGGCCTGTCTTATCCAGGTGGCGGACCGGAATCGCCGCCATGACGGCGCGCGAACTCACGACCATCGATGCCAGACCAAACGACACTTGCCCGGGCGGCAGCAATGGCTGTGGGCTGGCCGTGACTGGCGTTGGAGTTGCAGCCTTTCGCACCGTGATCTGGGGTCCAGCAGCGGTGCCGACGCCCGTCGCAATTCCGTCAGTCGAAGCACTGGGCTGTTTCACGGTTTCGATCGCGGGCGCAGTGTGCGATGCGGACCGCAGTTCGTTTTGCGACTCAAGCCCAACCCGGTTCAGCAGCGCGCCCAGGACGATGGCGGCGACGGCGGCTACGAGGATTGCTGTCGCGCCGCGCCGCGTCCTGGTCGACCGCTTCTGCGGCTCCCCCGCAATGGCACCCCCAGGTGCTCCCGCAGCCTCCCGCAACGGAACGCCTGAAGGCACATCGGCTCGAAGGGCCCGCTGCAGCTCGCGAATATCGGCCGGGCGCAGCTCGCGATGCCAAGCCAGACAACTGGAAAGCGCGTGCCATTGCCGCTCGGACAGGCCAGGCAGCGGTACGATTTCAACCCCCGCGTCGCGCGCCCGGTCTGCGCCTAGTCGCCCATACGGATGCCGGCCGGTCAGCATTTCGTAAATTACGCAGGCAAGGCTGAATACATCGTCGCGTGGTTCCGGGCCTTGCCCCGCCAGCACCTCGGGACTGGCGTAGGCGCGCGTTGCCGCCGCAATGATCGGTTCAGTCGTTGACCCACCCGTCGGCAACGACGATGCGATCGAGACGGGCGCAACGCCGAAATCAAGCAAGCGCACCTCGCCGCCCGCGGTCAGAAAGATGTTGCCTGGCTTCACGTCGCCATGCGTCACGCCACGCTCGTGCGCGAACGCGAGCGCATCGGTGCACGCGGCGACTATGGACGACACTTCGCGCGCCGACAGGCCCCGCGAAGAAGCGCGTCGCAGCCGCTGGTCGAGCGCCTCGCCGACCAGGAGTTCCATTGCAATGAACCACGTTCCCCGATCGCAATCGAGGTCATGAAGCCGCAGGACATTCGGGTGCGCAAGCGACTGCGTCTGGTGGAATTCGCGCTTCAGCCGCGCGATGCTTTCGGCTCGATCGCGAAACTCCGGCCGCAACAACTTGATGGCGACGTGCAGGCTATCGTGAGTCCCTTCGTCGCGCCGCAGGTCACGTGCCCGGAAAATCACGGCCGTGCCGCCGCTGCCGAGCAGCTGCTCAAGGACGTAGCGTTCGCGCAGCACGGTGCCGCTGGCCAGCTCTATTGCACTGCCGGTCGCGTCACTTGCGGCCGCGTCGTCTGTGGCCGCGGCTGGACCGGCGTCACTAGCCGGCGGCGGCGCCGATCCGGTCGGCGCGCTCAAGTTCGCCAACTCGCTCGTGAGGTCGTTGGCGAGATCCTCGGTCGGATCATCGGCTGCGATCAATTCGGGCAACTCGTCCGCGTCGAAAGACCGATCTGCGTTCAACGCTGTGCCGGGGCGGTCCGGTTGAAAGACGTGATCAAAAGAACTCATTTCCGATCACTTCGAATTCGTCGCAAATCTGTTGCGCACGGAATGGACTTGCCAGCAGTACATGCAGGAGCGATCAACCGCATGCGGTTATCGTAAACCTATCGCGATGGCGTGTAGTGACAAACGCCGGCATTTCACATAACACATCGCGCGTGCTGACTGCTCCCGCGATGCTGAGCTTCATCACTCAGCTGGCGCTCAATGCGGCCTTCACTCGGTATGGACAGGTCTTGTCGCCTCGAAGAAATGGCGCCGGCACAGCGGCAGGTAGCGCTCATTGCCGCCAATTTCGACCTGGTCGCCTTCGCGCTCGACCGCGCCATCGGCGCCGACGCGCACCACCATCGTCGCCTTGCGCCCGCAATGGCAGATGGTCTTCAGTTCCGACAGTTCGTCGGCGAGGGCGAGGAGCCGCGCGCTGCCGGGAAACAGTTCGCCCCGAAAATCGGTGCGCAGCCCGTAACACAGCACCGGTATGGACAAGCGGTCCACGACGGCCGCGAGCTGTTCGACCTGGGATGGCGAGAGGAATTGCGCCTCGTCGAGCAGCACGCAACTGACGGCCTGGCTGGCATGCTCGACGGAGATTTCCGCAAGCAGATCGCTGGTCCGGTCGAAATGCAGCGCTTCGCTGGTCAAGCCGATGCGGGAATGAACCTTGCCGCCGCCGCGCTGGTCGAGCCTGGCCGTGTAGACCAGGGTACGCATGCCGCGCTCGCGGTAATTGTGGCTCGACTGCAGCAGGGACGTGGACTTCCCGGCATTCATCGTCGAGTAGTAGAAATACAGCTTCGCCAAGATTATCTGCCGCCGGCTTCAGTAGAGCAGATTGATTTCGCGCAGGCGCTCGCGCAGGTAGTCATCCGCGAGGATCGGATCTGGATACCGGTTCGGCCGCTCCGGCGTGATGCAGCCTGCCAGCGTCGCGATCGGATAATCCGAATTGTAGTGCAGGAAGAATGGCATCGAGTACCGCGGGTGATTCATGCGCGCGCCCACCGGGTTCACGACGCGATGCGTCGTCGACGGCAGCACGTGATTGGTCGAACGCTGCAGCATGTCACCGACATTGCAGACCAGCATGCCGGGCGGCGGATTGATCGCCAGCCAGCGCCCGCTTCGATCCAGCACCTCGAGGCCGCCCTCTTCGGCACCGAGCAGGAGGGTGATCACGTTGATGTCCTCATGGGCACCGGCCCGGACGCCTGTCGAGCCTTGCTTCAGCGGCGGATAGTGAATCACGCGCAGCACGCTGTTGCCCTCGCCCACCTTGTCTTCGAACCAGTGCTGCGGCAGGCCGAGATACGTCGCGATCGCCTCGAGCAGCCTGCGGCCCATTGCATCGAAGGACTCCCAGAGGTCGAGCGCCGCGCGCCTGAATCCGTCATCGCCGGGAATCCAGACGTTGTCCGGCATCGATGAGCGGTAGCGATGGCCAGGCGGCAATTCGCGCCCGATCTGCCAGAACTCCTTCAGGTCGTGGTGGATGGCGCCCTTGGCGGTCTCGACGCCAAAGGGCGTGTAGCCGCGCGCTCCGCCGATGCCCGGGATGCGATAGCGGAGTTTCTCCTCCTCCGGCAGCGCGAAAAACTGCTTGAAGCGATTCAGGCAGCCGTCGATCAGGGCCTGCGGCAGTTCGTGGTCGTTGACGATGGCAAAGCCATAGCGCTCGAAGCTGCCGGCAAAATGCTTGACGAACGCTCCGGGGTCGCGTTTGGCGAGCTGGTAGCTGACCGGGACGATCTCTTCAGTCATCGGAGTGCATTATGCCCCGCTTTCACAGCCGCTCCAGAGTCCCGCATGATGTCCGTCATGGGGGAGTCTTCATGCTGGTTCGTCGTCGTCAATCCGGTGTCCGGGGGCGGTCGCGCGCGGCGTCGTTGGCCGCTGCTGTCCGCGGCGCTCAACCGGCATGGCGTCGAATACGAATCCGCGACCACTACACAGGCCGGCCATGCAGTCCAGCTGGTGCGACAGGCCATCGCGCGCGGTCATCGTCGCCTGCTCGCGCTGGGCGGCGACGGATCCTTCAACGAACTCGTCAACGGGCTCTTCGCACAGCGCGAAGTACCGCTCGAGCAGCTGGTCGCTGCAGTCGCGCCGCTCGGCACGGGCAATGACTGGGCGCATGCGATGCAGGTGCCCGACGACCCGGAACTGCTTGCCAAGGCGATGCTGCGTGGCGGGAGCCGTCGCGTCGACATGGGCGTCGCGCAGACTGCGGCCGCATCCGGTGATGCGCCGCGGCGGCTGGTATTCCACAACAATGCCGGCACCGGGATCAACGCGCAGGCCCTGCGCCTGACGCCCCGCGGCGGCCCGCGCGCCATCGCCTATCTGGTCGGGCTCGCGCGCGCATTGATGCACTACGAGGCGCCGCAGTTCGAGATCACGGCCGACGGGCAAACGCTGTCCGGACGCTACCTGATTGCGCTTGCGGCCATCGGCCACTACTACGGGGCCGGTATGCGTCTCGCTCCGGGAGCACAGTTCGACGACGGATTCTTCGACCTGGTCCTGATCGACGCGCTGCCGGTCGTGGCAGCCCTGCGGCGCCTGCCAAAGCTCTTCAACGGGAGCCTGGCGACCGATCCGGCCGTGCACACGCTGCGCTGCCGATCCGTGACCATTCGCGCCACGCCTGCCTGCGGCGTCGAGGCCGACGGGCAGGACATCGGCTGCACGCCGGTAACACTGCAACTGCAGCCCGGCGCTCTGAATGTCCTCGATTGCCGCCCGTCAGCGGAATGACGCGAGGATCTTCGGGAGTTTCGCGGCGCCCGGGCACAGGCGCTCGAATGGCAAGCTGTTGAGTGCCGCATCGGTCGTATTGGCCCGCGCGTGGAAATCGCGGCGCTTCTGGTCCACGTAAATCAGCCCGGTCACGTATTCGTTGCGCATGGCGCGTTCCTGCACGTACTCGGATGCATGTGCGCGATCGGTCGGGTCGTAACCCGGGTCGAGCTTGCGCAGCAGTATGTTGCTGCCATCGTGCATGGTCACCGGCAGCACCTCGCCCGGCGCGTAACTGACGCTGATCTCGCGCTGCGGCGCGACGTAATCCGCAGCGACCGGAGCCTCCGAATGCTCGCGCACGTAGGCGTAACTCTTGGTCGAGCCCTCGTGGTCATTGAACGTCACGCAGGGCGACAGCACATCGATGATCGCGAAACCGCTGTGGGAGAGGCCCGCCTTTATCAGCGGCACTAGTTGTTCCTTGTCGCCGGAGAAGCTGCGCGCGACGAATGAGGCGCCCAACGCAAGCGCGAGCAGCACCGGGTCGATCGGCTCCTGCTCGTTGGCCTCGCCTTTCTTCGATTTCGAGCCGATGTCGGCCGACGCCGAGAACTGGCCCTTGGTCAGCCCGTAGACGCCGTTGTTCTCGAGGATGTAGACCATGTCGAGATTGCGGCGGATCACGTGCGCGAGCTGGCCGACGCCGATCGAGAGCGAGTCGCCGTCGCCAGAAACGCCGATGTAGCGCAGGTTCCGGTTGGCGGCGTTCGCGCCGGTTGCGATCGACGGCATGCGGCCGTGCACGGCGTTGAACCCGTGTGCACCGGCGACGAAATAGGCCGTCGTCTTCGACGAGCAGCCGATGCCCGAGAGCTTGACCACGCTCTGTGGCGGCAACGCCAGCTCGTAGGCAGCCTGCACGATGGCGGCGGTCACGGAATCATGGCCGCAGCCCGCGCACAACGTGGACATGCTGCCCTCGTAATCGCGCCGATTGAGGCCGAGCGTGTTCAGCGGCAGGCCGGGATTTGCGACTTTCGGCTTGGTGGTGAGGCTCATGCCGCGACTCCCTTGGCCAGCACCGAATTGACGCCGTCCACAATGCAATCCGCCGCCATCGGCAGGCCGTTGTAATGCAGGATCGAGTGCAGCTTCTTCTTGTCCACTGCGGTCTCGAGCGTCAGCAGCGAGCGCAGCTGCGCGTCGCGGTTCTGCTCGACGACGAAGATGGTCTGGTGCGCGGCCAGGAACTCCTCGACTTCCGTTCCGAACGGGAAACTGCGCACGCGAAGGTAGTCGATTGCAGTTCCCGCGCGGCGCAGTTTCGCGAGCGCCTCGCGCACAGGCGCGTCGCAGGATCCCAGGCTCACGATCGCCATTGATGCGCCGCGGGACTCGACCATTGCGGGTGGCACAAGCCGCGCTGCGGTCGCAAACTTGCGGGTCAGGCGGTCCATGACGTCCTGGTACTCCGCGGAATCCTCCGTATAGGCGCCAAATCGGTTGTGGCCGGAGCCGCGCGTGAAGTAGGCCGCTTTCGGGCTGACGCCCGGCAGTGTGCGGTACGGGATGCCGTCGCCATCCGGGTCGAGGTAGCGCTGGAACTTGCCGAGCCCGGCAATCTGCTCTTCGCTCAACATCTTGCCGCGGTCCGGCTTGTAGCTGTCGTCCCACTTGAAGTCGGGCGCCATCCAGTCGTTCATGCCGATGTCGAGGTCGAGCAGCACGAACACCGGCGTCTGCAGGCGTTCGGCCAGGTCAAAGGCCTTGACCGCCATCTGGAAGCATTCCTCCGGCGAGTCCGGGAACAGCATCACGTGGCGCGTATCGCCGTGCGAGGCGTAGGCGCAGGCCAGCAGGTCGCATTGCTGCGTGCGCGTCGGCATGCCGGTCGACGGCCCCACGCGCTGCACGTCGAATATGACGGCCGGCACCTCGGCGTAATAGGCAAGTCCGATGAACTCCTCCATCAGCGAGATGCCAGGGCCGCTGGTCGGGGTGAACGCGCGCACCCCGTTCCATGAGGCGCCGATCACGATACCGATCGCCGCCAGCTCGTCCTCGGCCTGTACGATCACGTAGTTTCGCTTGCCGGTCTCCGGGTCCACCCGGTGCCGCGCGCACAGCGCCTGAAACGCGTCCATCAGCGAGGTGGATGGCGTGATCGGATACCAGGCGCCGACCGTGGCGCCCGCATACAGGCAACCAAGCGCCGCGGCCGTATTGCCATCGATCATGATGTGGCCCGCCGTCGTATTCATGCGCTCGATCCGCGTCGGCAACGGACAGGCGAATTTCTCCTTCGCATAGCGATAGCCGATCTCGATCGCCTTCATGTTCGATTCGACCAGCGCCGGCTTCTTCGCGAAGGTCTCTGCCAGCAGCGCCCGGATAACCTCAAGGTCGAGATCGATCAGCGCCGCTAATGCGCCCGCGTACATGATGTTCTTCATCAGCGTGCGGGCCCGCGAGCCCTCGAAGTTCTCGTTGCAGAGCTGCGCGAACGGGACACCACAGGTCCGGATGTCGTCACGCGAGAGCAGCGTGCTGCTCGGCCAGGTCGAGTCGTAGACCAGGCAGCCGCCGGCAACGACCTCGCGCACGTCGCGCGAATAGGTCTCCGCGTTCATCGCGACCATGATGTCGACGCTCCCGGCGCGCGCCCTCCAGCCCTCGCGCGTCACGCGGATCTCGTACCAGGTCGGCAGGCCCTGGATGTTCGACGGGAAGAAGTTCTTGCCGACGACCGGCACGCCCATCCGGAAGATCGCCTTCATGACCAGCGCGTTGGCGCTGGCGGATCCCGAGCCGTTGACGTTTGCAAACTTGATCGTGAAATCGTTTACGCGCGGCGAAGCGCTGGCTCGCTCAGGCATCTGGCCTCATCCTCGGCATAGGGAATCTTGATCCAGGACTTCTGCATCTCCCAGGCATCCGTCGGGCAACGCTCCGCGCACAGGCCGCAGTGCACGCACAGGTCCTCGTCTTTGACCATGATGCGGCTGGTCTGTTTCAGCGGCTCGGAGACAAACAGCGGCTGGTCGGGGTTCCGGCGCGGGGCTTTCAGGCGCGCCATGACCTCGGCTTCGTCGCCATTTGCCGTGATCGTCAGGCAGTCGGTCGGGCAGATGTCGATGCAGGCATCGCATTCGATGCAGAGACTCGCGTGGAACACGGTCTGGATGTCGCAATTAAGGCAGCGCGAGACCTCCTCCGTTGCGCGCGCGGCGTCAAAGCCGAGCTCGACCTCGATGTTGAGGCGCTTGAAGCGGTCTTTCAGGCTCACATGCGGCATCAGGCGCCGCGTCGCCGCGTCGTAGTCGTTCTTGTAGGACCACTGTTGCATGCCGACCTTGCGGCTCTGCAGGTTGACACCGCGCGGCATCCGCTCGGCGAGCGGCTGGCTACTGCAATGCTTATGGATCGAGATCGCCGCCTGGTGGCCATGCTCCACGGCCCAAATGATGTTCCTGGGGCCGAATGCCGCGTCGCCGCCGAAGAACACGCCCGGGCGTGTCGACTGATACGTGACCTTGTCGATCTTTGGCACGTCCCACTGGTCAAATTCAATGCCGAGGTCACGCTCGATCCAGGGGAAAGCATTTTCCTGACCGATTGCGAGGATCACGTCGTCGCAGGGAATGAATACTTCCTCGACCACGCGTTGGTCCTTGATCTCGGGGCCGTCCATCACGTACTCGAGACGCTCGAAGGTCATACCCTGCAATTTTCCGCCCTTGACGACAAACGCCTTGGGCGCATGGTTCACGACGATTTCGACCTTCTCTTCCTCGGCATCCTCGAGCTCCCATTCCGAGGCCTTGAAGAAGCCGCGTGGCTTGCGCGCCATGACCTTGACGTTCTTTGCGCCGAGCCTGAGTGATGTCCTGCAGCAATCCATCGCCGTATTGCCGACGCCGATGATCAGGACCCGCTCGCCGATCCTGTCGATGTGCTCGAAGGCGACCGATTCCAGCCATGCGATGCCGATGTGGATGCGGTCGGTTTCGTCGCGGCCCGGCAGCTTCAGTTCCTTGCCCTTGGGCGCGCCCGTGCCAACGAAAACCGCCTCGAAACCGCCCTGCTCGAGCAGCTTGCGCATGCTCTTGACGGGCGATCCGAGGCGCAGGTCGGCGCCCATGCCGACGATGTAGCCGATCTCCTCGTCCAGCACCTGCGCCGGCAGGCGGAAAGACGGGATGTTGGTGCGCATCAGTCCGCCGGCGACGGCGTACTGCTCGAAGATCACGATTTCGTATCCGAGCGGCAGCAGGTCGTTGGCGACGGTCAGTGTCGCCGGGCCTGCGCCAATGCAGGCGATGCGCCTGCCATTCTTCTGCGCGGGCGCCTTCGGCAGCCGCGGCGTGATGTCATCACGCTGGTCCGCCGCGACCCGCTTGAGGCGGCAGATTGCGACCGGTTTTTCCTCGACCCTGCCGCGCCGGCAGGCGGGCTCGCAGGGCCGGTCGCAGACCCGCCCCAGGATCCCGGGGAAGACATTCGACTCGCGGTTGACCATGTATGCGTCGGAGTACCTGCCGAGCGCGATCAGGCGCAGGTACTCCGGCACATCGGTATGCGCCGGGCAGGCCCATTGGCAGTCCACCACCTTGTGGTAGTAATCCGGGTCTCGGGTATCGGTCGGCTGCATGCGGATGCCAGTATAACGGGCGGCGGCCCGGCTCAAGCGGAGACAGGAATGCGGCCGACTTGTTCCGCGATTCGCGTCGCAGTCAGCAGGGCGCGCAATCCGTCCTCGCCCGAAACGACCGGCGGGCGGCCCTGCTCGATGGCATCGAGGAAGGACTCTATTTCGGCCAGCAGGGCGTCGCCTTGCTCGAAACTGCGCTCCTCGACATCGACCTTGGGCGCGACGCCCTCTTCGATCGTGGCGGGACGGCGCACGACGGTCAGCAGTTTCTGCTGAAGATCGATCGACAGATAGGCGTCAGTCTGGAAGACACGAAGCTTGCGCTCCGATTTCATGCTGATGCGGCTCGCCGTAACATCTGCGACGCAGCCATTCTCGAAGCGGATCCGGGCATTGGCGATGTCGATCTCGTCGCTGAATACCGGCGCACCGACCGCGTCAATCGATGCGATCGGCGAATGGACCACATTCTGGATCAGGTCGATGTCATGGATCATCAGGTCGAGCACGACGCTGACATCCGTGCCACGCGGCTTGAATGGCGCCAGGCGGTTCGATTCGATGAAGCGCGGATTCACGAGCTCGCCGGCGACCGCCAGGATCACCGGATTGAAGCGTTCCAGGTGCCCGACCTGCAGCACGCGGTTGCCCTTCGCTGCGAGTGCAATGAGCTCGCGCGCTTCCGCTTCAGTCGCAGTGATCGGCTTTTCAACCAGCACATGCGAACCGGATCTCAGGAAGTCCAGCGCAACCGCATGATGTGTCGCGGTCGGCGTCGCAACGCTCACCGCATCGGTGCGGCCGAGCAGGTCGCTGTGATCGGCAAATACGGCGACCCCCAGTTCCTTTGCGATGCGTTCGCGCGCGGTTGCGTCCGGATCGACGACGCCGACCAGGTCGCAACGCGCGAGCCCCGCATATTTCTGGGCATGGAAGCGCCCGAGGTAGCCGGCGCCGATCACCGCACAGCGCAGTCGCTTTGTCGTCAGCGTCGAATCTCCCGATTCCAGCGGCTGTTGCGCCGGTGCCTGTAGCGCATCCGGAAAATCGCGGTTGCATAGACGATGCTCACCACACCGAACAGCAGTGCCGCCGCGAGTCCGGCATCCAATGAATCTGCTGCCCAGCTGCGCGCCGCGCCGACCAGCGCGACGAACAGCCCGACGGCCAGCACGCCATATGGCTTCATCTCGTACATCGGTTCGGGCCACCACAGTTTGCGCATCGGCTTCCTGATCCTGCCTGCGGAACGGGCGTCAGTATAGCCGCGCGAATCGGGGCCTTGCCCAAGGTCTGCCGGGGGGGCAGACTCACCGTGATGGCCGGAACCGGACTGTTCTCAAGATACCTGGGCAGGCTATCGCCGTTCTGGCGCCGGGAGCTTGGGATCTTCGCGTTGCTGCTCGGTTTCGGGCTTCTCGTGATGCCCTTCCTGATCTATCTCGCCGGTGTACTCACGCTCGGTCCCTATGAGGGCGGACTGCTGGCCTTCCTCCGCTCGCTGCTGGGCGCCGTATTCACGGCGAAGCCAACCGCCTGGCTCCTGGTCGTCGGGCCTTACCTGCTGTTCACCGCCGTGCGCCTGCTCACCCGGCCATTCCGCCGCCGGGCGTGACCCGGCTCATTCCCCCGTCTGGCGTTTCGCGGCACTTGCGTCTCTGGTCGCGCGGAACTCATTGCCCTCGTACCACTCGGGCCAGGTCTTGCCATTGCTGACCCTGGCGCCGACTTCGAACAGCAGCTTGAGGTCTTCGATCGTTCCGGCGACGTCCCAGGATGCCTCGTACTGATCGTTGGGCTTGTGATAGCGCTTGGCGTAATACTCGTCGTAACTGGCAAGACCCGCGCCCGGTGGCCCATCGCGCAGCGTCGTGCCCGACTTGATGTAGAGCGCCGGCACCCCGGCCTTGGCGAAATTGAAATGATCCGAACGGTAGAAGTAGCCGGCCTCGGAACGGCGGTCCGGCATCAGCTTGCGGCCCTGGGACTTGGCGGCGGCTGCCAGCAGGTCCTCGAGATCAGATGCGCCAGAACCGATGACTTCCACGTCCCTGGCGCGACCCAGCGGATTCAGCGCATCGATATTGATGACCGCCGCAGTCTTCTGCAGCGGGACGAGTGGATGTTCTGCGTAGTATTCGGAGCCGATCAGGCCGGACTCCTCGGCTGTCACGGCGAGAAACATCACGGATCGCGACTGGCCCGGCACCATCTCCCGGAAGGCCTGGGCAATTGTCAGGATGCCGGCAACGCCCGTCGCATTGTCCACGGCACCATTGAAGATGGTGTCACCGGTGAATGCCAGCGAGCGACCCAGGTGATCCCAGTGCGCGACGTAGATGACGTATTCGTCGGGCCGGTCCTTGCCCGGCATGACACCTGCCAGATTGGGCGAGTTGGCGCGCCGGATCACGTTGCGCACGCCACCGCTCGCAGTCACGCCGAGCGGCACCGGACGAAAGCCGCGCTGCACGGCCGCCGCCTGCATCGCCGCCAAGTCCTGGCCCGCGAGTTCCATCAACTGGCGTGCGCGGTCCTGGGTGATCCAGCCCTCGAGCGCGGTACGGCCGGCGTTGCCATCGGGCCGGTCAATGTAGAACTGCGGCCTCGACCAGCCATTCCTGACTACTTCCCAGTCATACGCCGCGGGCAGCGTGTCGTGAATGATGAATGCAGCCGCGGCGCCCTGCCGCGCCGCCTCCTCGAATTTGTAGGTCCAGCGTCCGTGGTAGGTCATCGCCTTGCCGCGGAACAGGGTCGCGTCGCCGGTCACGAAGCCCGGATCGTTGACCAGGATCAGTGCCGTCTTGCCGCGCATGTCGACGCCGGCATAGTCGTTCCAGCCGTACTCGGGCGCGACGATGCCGTAGCCGACAAACACGACTTCGCTGTCCCTGATCGATGATTCAGGTCGCACCCGCCGCGTGCCGATGACCATGTCGTCCCCGAAGTTCAGCGCCATGCCACCCTCGCCCTTCGCGAATGAAAGTTTCGGGTCTATGGCGGTGATTTCCACGAGCGGGACATCCTGGCGAAAGTCACCGCCGGCGGCCGGCTGCAGACCGAGCTCCAGGAATTGCTTTTCCAGATACTCAATGGTCCGCTGCTCGCCGCGTGTCCCGGGACCGCGGCCTTCCATCTCGTCGGCTGAAAGGCTCTGCACTTGGGCGCGAAAAAAGGACTCGGTGATCACCGCGGAAGCCTTCTTCAGGCTTCTTCCAGACGCACCGACAGGACTTGCCAGCAGGACGGCAGCCAGTGCCGCGAACAGAATCGTCAATTTCAGGTCAAATCGTTTCATGTTGCCTCTAGTTCCAGTTCCTCGACGTGCCTCAGGCGATGTCGCGCGGCCAGTAATACCAGCCCAACAGCGCCAGCGCGAGCCACATGGCCGCCTGGGCATACCACCGCCAGGGCCGTCGACGCTGCAGGCCAGTGAAAGCAAGCCCTGCGATGCCCGCCAGGACTGCGAAAAGACCGGCCGTGGCCAGCAACCTGGGGTATTCCGCGCCAATCGAGGGATGGGCGCCCGAAGTCAGGGCGAATATGACAACCACCATTGCAAGCACCAGGGCAATCGATGCGGCGGACCCCAGCACGACCCCGGTCAGGAAACCCAGCGGACCCATCAGGAGCGCCCCCCCGGCGGCGTGACGCCGGTACTTGCTACGGCAGCGTAGCGCCTCTACCTTCATAATCTGGGTGCAGCCCCCTCAGGGCCGCGCAAGGCAGTCTAACAGTCCATGACATCACCGTTCGCCAAGGTCAACCTGCCCCGCCTCCGCCAGTTGTTGCTGGCGGCGTTCCTCGTCACGACCGTGATCGCGCTCGGCGGCTCGGGTGCGCAGCGCGCTGTCGCCGTTGCCCCGTTGACCGCCCCGTCCGGCGAACTGGCCGCCAATGAGCGTCACCGGCGCGTCATGCGCCTGGTCGCCGAAGTGGTTGAGCGCCAGCACTACCGGCAGGCCGTGCTGGACGACGACATGTCCTCGCAGATCTACGAGCGTTACCTCGAGGCACTGGATGGCGGCCATAGCTATCTTCTGGCATCCGACATCGCGGAATTCGAGCGGTTTCGCTACAAGTTCGACGATGCGATCGATAGTGCCGACGCCTCGCCGGCCTTCGAGATATTCGCGCGCTACCGCCAGCGCAACCGCGAAGTGCTGCGGCACGCGATCGCGCTGCTCGACACGGAACCGGACTTCACGATCGACGAAACCTTTCAATTCGACCGCAGCAGCCTGGGCTGGCCGGCTTCACAGCAGGAGCTGAACGAACTCTGGCGCAAGCGCGTCAAGAATGACGCGATCTCGCTGTTGCTGGCGGGCAAGACCTGGCCGGAGGCCAGTGACATCCTGCGCAAGCGTTACGAGCGCGTCGGCAAGCGCATAGAGCAGATCACGGCGGACGATGTCTTCGAAACATTCATGAATGCCTACGCGCACGTCTACGATCCGCATTCAAATTACCTGTCGCCGCGCAACTCCGACGAATACAACATCGCGATGAGCCTGTCCTATGAAGGCATTGGCGCATCGCTGCAGCTCGTCGACGACCATGTGACGATCATGAACATCCTGCCAGGCGGTCCGGCCGCGGCCTCCGAGCAGCTCAAGGCCGGTGACCGCATCACGGCCGTCGGCCAGGGCAGTGACGGCCCGATGACGGATGTCGTCGGCTGGCGTCTCGACGATGTCGTGCAGTTGATCCGCGGCCCGGTAAAAACCGTGGTGCGGCTGCAAATCCTGCCAGCCGGAGCGAATCCAGGTGTCCAGGAAACACTGCTGGTGCTGACCCGCAACAAGGTCACGCTGGAGGGCCAGGCGGCACAAAAGCAGGTTCATCAGATCCATCGCGGCGATCGCGAATTCAAGATTGGCGTAATCGAAGTGCCGAGCTTCTATCAGGATTTCCAGGCCCGCGTTGCGGGTGACGAAGACTATCGCAGCACCACACGCGACGTTCGCCGCCTGATCGAAGAACTGAAGCGCGAGAAGATCGATTCCCTGGTCATTGACCTGCGCGATAACGGCGGCGGTCACCTGTCGGAAGCGACCGGCCTCGTCGGCCTGTTCGTCGAGAACGGACCCGTCGTGCAGTTGCGCGAAACCAGCGGCCAGATCGAAGTGCTGGATGACCCGGAGCCGGGTGTCGCCTGGAAGGGCCCGCTGGTCGTGCTGGTCAATCGCGCGAGCGCATCGGCGTCGGAAATCTTCGCCGGCGCCATCCAGGATTATCACCGCGGCCTCGTGGTAGGTCAGCAGACCTATGGCAAGGGCTCCGTCCAGAATCTCTATCCGCTGGACCGTTACGCGCTGGGGCCGAAGGCCGGCTTCGGCCAGCTGACGGTCACCATTGGCAAGTATTACCGCGTCACCGGCGACAGTACCCAGCATCGCGGCGTGGCTCCCGATATCACACTGCCGTCGCTGCTCAGCACCGCCGACGTCGGCGAGAGCACGCAGGAAAGCGCGCTGCCATGGGACCGGATCAACCCGGCGAAATTCACCCCGGAGCAGCCGGTACTGCCGATGCTGCCGGTGTTGGAGCGCGAGCACGAAGATCGCGTTGCGCACAATGCCGATTTCGTTGCACTCGAAGGTGACGTCGAGGCGATGGAACGCCTGCGGACCCAGCACGACGTATCGCTGAACCTCGTCAAGCGTCGCGCCGAGCGCGACGCATTCGAAGCCGAGCGGCTCGCGCGTGAGAATGCCCGTCGCGCGGCACACAGTCTTGCGCCACTGGCGAATATCGCGGCGCTCGACGAGGCCGAGGAGCCTGACACCGTGCTCGACGAGGCCGTCGAGATAGCGGTTGATGCGATGCTGCTGCCGGCTCCTGCAGATCCGCCCCGTTTAAGCGCCCTCGCACCCCGCTAACTCGTACTCCTGGCTGTGAATTCAACGACTTGCGTTCCAAGTCATGATCGTACTGTTATACTTGACTACAACACTAAAAGACCGTACCCTAGCCTACAATTGAACGGCAGGAGCCCGGCAAGTGATCCGCAGCGATGGCAGAACTGAGAACGACTTCACAGGAGCCACACGAATCTGGCTGCTGGCGACGCTGATCGCCGCCGCATTGGGTGTCGCGGCCTGCGACCGGGCCGATGGCGACAACAGCGGCAAGGACGCCAAGGAAGAGGTTCCCGCCGTCCCGGTCGAAGTGGCCGCCACGCGCCGCGCCGAGATGGCCGCGGTCTATTCCGGCACCGCGCCGATCGAATCCGAGCGCAAGGCTTTCGTGATGCCGAAAGTCAAGGGCGAGATCCGCCGGGTGCTGGCCGACGAAGGCCAGCGCGTCCGCGAAGGCCAGGTGCTCGCGCGCCTCGATGGCGACCAGCTGCGGCTTGAAGTCGCGCTCGCCGAGGCGACGATGCGCAAGCTCGAGCGCGACTACGCGCGCAATACCGAACTACAGGCCAAGGGCCTGATCAGCGCGGTCTCCATCGACAATCTGAAGTACGAGCTCGAGGCGGCCAAAGCCTCGTGGGAACTTGCGCGGCTGCAGCTCTCCTACACCGACATCCGCTCGCCGATCGCCGGCACAGTTACCCAACGGCTCGACGTGGTCAAGGTCGGCAATACTGTCACGCCGGTCGGCGGCGTCATCGAAAGCGCCGACAGCGCACTGTTCGTCGTTGAAGATCTCGATTCCCTGATGCTGCGGGTCAATATCCCGGAGCGCGAGCTTGCCAAACTTTCCGTGGGTCAGACCGCCGAACTCAGCTTCGACGCGGTGCCGGGCCGCGCGTTTACCGGCAAGATCGCCTTGATCAGCCCGTTTGTGGATGCCGGGACGGCTACATTCGGCGTGCGAATTCGCGTTACGGATACTGATGGCATGCTGCGACCCGGCATGTTTGCCCGTGTTGCAATTGTGTACGAGAGAAAACTGGATGCGTTGCAGATTCCGCGCACTGCATTGCTGGACGGCGATGGCCCGCCCAAGGTGTTTGTCGTCAAGGACGGCAAGGCCGTCGAACGGCCGGTGCAACTCGGCCTGAGCAATGGCGCCTACGTCGAGGTCGTCACAGGTCTGAAGGACGGCGAGCAGGTCGTGGTCGTGGGTCAGGCTGCAATCAAGCCAGGCGCCACAGTCCGCATCGTCAGCACGCCCGCGCGGCCCGCAGCGCGTTCCCAGCCTGCCGTGACAGCCGGCTGACCGCGCGGAGGCAGCCGCAATGCAGATCGTAGAATTCGCGACGCGGCGGCGCGTGACCATCCTGATGGTGACCCTCGCGGTCATCCTGTTTGGATTCGTATCGCTGACCCGCCTGAAGCTCAACCTGCTTCCGGATCTTTCGTACCCGACCCTGACCGTGCGCACTGACCTGCCGGGCGCGGCACCGCTCGAGCTCGAAACGCTGATCACACGGCCAATCGAGGAAGCGGTCGGCATCATCCGCAATGTCCGTCAGGTGCGCTCCGTTTCGCGCGCCGGCCAGGCCGACGTGATCCTGGAATTCGCCTGGGGTACGGACATGGACCTCGCGGGCATCGACGTTCGCGAGAAGATCGACCTGCTGCAGCTGCCGCTCGAGGCCAGCCGGCCGATTCTGCTGCGCTTTGATCCGTCCACCGAGCCGGTCATGCGCCTCGCATTCGTCGACACGACGGAATATGCCACGAGCGCCGGCAGCGACGCCGGCACGGTCGAGCGGCTCAAGTCGCTGCGCCGCTTTGCAGATGACCGGCTGAAACCGGATCTTGAATCCGTCGACGGTTCCGCTGCGGTAAAGGTCAGCGGCGGTTACGAAGACGAAATCCAGATCTTTGTCGACCAGGGCAAGCTCGCCCAGCTCAATCTCTCGATCGAAACTGTCTCACGGCGTCTGCGGGAAGAGAATGTCAATCTGTCGGGTGGGCGCCTGGAACAGGGCACGCAACGCTTCCTGGTGCGGACGCTGAATGAATTTACGTCGGTACAGGAGATGGCCGACGCGATCGTCGCGACGGTCGACGGCAAGCCCGTGTATCTGCGCGATGTCGCGACCGTCACCAGCGGCTACAAGGACCGCGAGGCGATCACGCGCGTCGACGGGCGCGAGTCCGTCGAACTCGCCGTCTACAAGGAAGGCGATGCCAATACGGTGCAACTGGCAGCCGGAGTCCGCGCACGCGTCGAGGAACTCGGCAAATCGCTGCCAGCGGGCAGCGAGTTGCGGCTGGTCTACGACCAGTCCCGATTCATCTCTTCGGCCATCGGAGAAGTCCGCGATGCGGCCTTGATCGGCGGCATTCTTGCCATCCTGGTCCTGTATCTGTTCCTGCGCGATGCGCGCGCGACGATGATCACGGGCATCGCAATCCCGGTCTCGGTCATCGGCACATTTGTGCTCATGTACGCTTTCGACCTGTCGCTGAACATCATGTCGCTGGGAGGCATTGCGCTCGCGGTCGGTATGTTGGTAGACAATGCCGTGGTCGTGCTGGAGAACATCGT
The DNA here is from genome assembly GCA_036824505.1 of Steroidobacteraceae bacterium. GTDB lineage: Bacteria > Pseudomonadota > Gammaproteobacteria > Steroidobacterales > Steroidobacteraceae > SCUD01. The sequence goes on along the minus strand of DAITAA010000016.1, from coordinate 29,972 downwards.
GCGCCACCGCGAACGCGGGCTGTCGAGGCTCGCGGCGGCGCAGCTCGGGACCCGCGAGGTCTCGACTGCGATCACGGCGGCAACGCTGACCTCGGTTGCCGTGTTCTTTCCGATGGTCTTCATCACCGGCATTGCGGGCCAGCTCTTCAAGGATCAGGCGCTGACCGTCAGCTTTGCGCTGCTGTTCTCGCTGGTGGTCGCGATGACGCTGGTGCCGATGCTGGCGGCGGGCCATGAAGCGCCGCCGCTTGCCGACCCCGAGCGGCCACCGGGCCGTGCCGGCCGCGGCATCGGCAAGGCACTGCATGTCATGCGGCGGGGATCTGCCCGGGTTGCAGATGGCATGGCCCGGCTGCTTTCCGTGCCGGTGCGCATCACGCAGGCGGGTTTCGCCGCGGTCGCACGCGTTTACGTGCCCGCGCTCGCGTGGTCGCTGCAACACCGCATCCGCGTCCTGCTGATCTCGCTCGCAGTGCTGCTGGTGACCGCGGCGATCGTGCCGCGACTCGGCTCGGAACTGATTCCGCAGCTTTCCCAGGGCGAATTCATCGCCGACCTGCGCCTCGCGCCCGGCACACCGCTGGAGCAGACCGACCGCGCCGTTGCCGCCGCGCAGAACTATGCGATGGAACTGCCGGAGATCGCGCTGACCTACGCGGTTACCGGAACCGGCAACCGCCTGGACGCCAGCCCGACCGATGCCGGCGAGAATACCGGGCGGCTGTCGGTCAGCCTGAAGCCGGAAACCCGCGCCGATGATGAGCCCGCCGTGCTCAATGCGCTGCGCGGCAAGTTCGATCAGCTGGCGGGCGTCCAATACCAGTTCAGCCGGCCCGCATTATTCAGTTTCGCATCCCCTCTCGAGGTCACGGTCACGGGCTACGATCTCGATCGGCTGCGCCTGGTGGCCGAGCAGGTCCGCCTCGGCATGCAGGCGAGCAAGACCTTCAGCGACATCAAGTCGACCGTCGAGGCGGGCAATCCGGAAATCCAGATCGTCTTCGATCAGGAGCGCGCAGCGCAACTCGGAATCACCGTGCGCGAATTCGCCGACCGGGTCGTCTCCAGCGTGCGTGGAAATGTCGCAACCCGCTACAAGCTGCGCGAGAAGAAGATCGACGTGCTGGTGCGAAGCGTGGATACCCGCGCCTCGTCGGTCGAGGAAATCCGTTCGCTGATCGTCAATCCCGGCAGCGCCCGGCCAGTGCCACTCACGGCGGTTGCGGATGTCATCGTTGCGACCGGGCCTGCGGAAATCCGGCGCACGCGCCAGCAGCGCGTCGCGATCGTCACCGCAAATCTTGCCTCCGGCGATCTCGGCACGGCCGTCGAGGAGCTCCACCGTATTGTCGCTGGTGTCGAGATGCCGGTCGGCACGACCGCGGCAGTCAGCGGCCAGAGCGACGACATGAAGGATTCCTTCCGCTCGCTGCAATTCACGATGCTGCTGGCGGTATTCCTCGTATACCTGGTGATGGCATCGCAGTTCGAATCGCTGCTGCATCCATTCGTGATCCTGCTGACGATTCCGCTCGCCCTCACCGGCTCGGTCTGGGCGATGTTCCTGACCGGCACGACCGTCAACGTGGTCGCCTACATCGGCCTGATCATGTTGGCCGGCATCGTCGTCAACCAGTCGATTGTGCTTATCGACGCGGTCAATCAGGCCCGCGAACGCGGCCTGCCCAAGCACGATGCGATCATCGAGGCAGCCCGCATGCGCCTTCGCCCGATCATCATCACCAAGCTGACGACGATTCTCGGCCTGCTGCCGATGGCGATCGGGCTCGGCGAGGGCGCCGAGATCCGCAAGCCCATGGCGATCACCGTGATCGGCGGCGTCGCGATCGCGAGCTTTTTCACGTTGCTCGTGATACCGGTGGTCTATTCCCTGCTCGACCGCAAGCACTTCCCGGCGACCGCTCCAGGCGCGATGTCACGCGTCGCGACCGAGACCGGCGGGAGCTGATTCATGCTGCACACCCGATTTGCGCTACGCCGCCCGGTCACGACGCTGATGACTTTCGTTGCGGTATCCCTGATCGGTCTGATATCGACCTGGATGCTGCCACTCGAACTCTTTCCCGACATCCGCTTCCCCGGCCTGCAGGTCAACATCCCCTACGACGGTTCCACACCGGAAGAAGTCGAGCAGCTGATCACGCGACCCGCCGAAGAGGCGATCGCGACGCTTTCCGGGATCAAGGAAATGCGCTCGACCTCATCGGAAAACGGTTCGGAACTCGTCGTACTCTTCGAATGGGGGCGTGACCCTGCCGCCATCGGCTTCGCTGTGCGCACCAAGCTCGAGTCCATACGCCACGAGTTTCCGCCGAGCGCCAACCGGATCCTGACCCGCATGTTCGCCGCGGGCGATGACCGCGTGGTCGTGGTGCGCATCTCGAGCCAGGAGGACCTGTCGCGGCAGTACGACATGCTGGACCGCTATCTCAAGAAGCCGCTCGAGCGGCTTGATGGCGTCGCGCGCGTGTCGCTCGAAGGCGTCGAGCCGCTGGAATTGCGCATCCTGATCGATCCGGTGCGGCTCGCAGCCTATGGTGTTGACGTGGCGCGTCTGCGCGACGCGCTGGAAGGCGCGAATTTCTCGGTCAGTGCAGGCGAAGTCACGGGCGGCCAACAGCGCTTCCTGGTGCGGCCGATCGGCGAGTTTCGCTCAATCGACGACGTTAAGGACTTCATCGTCACCGGCAATGTGCGGCTGCGCGACATTGCCGACGTGCAGATGGTCACGCCGGAACTGACAGTCGGACGGCACCTGAATGGCCGCCCGGGCGTGGGGCTCGACGTCTTCAAGTCCACTGGCTCGAATATCGTCGACGTCGCCGATCGCGTCATGGCGGTCGTCAAGGAAGCGCAGAAGCTCCCGCAACTGCAGGGCGTCGATGTGCTGGTGCTCGCGAACCAGTCCGAGAACATCCGCAGCTCGCTTGGCGAGTTGCGTAATTCCGGCCTGATCGGCGCGGCGCTCGCGCTGGTCGTGCTGTTCCTGTTCCTGCGCGACTGGCGCACCACGCTGATCGTGAGCCTCGCGGTCCCCTTCTCGCTCTTGATCACGCTCGCGGCGATGTTCTTCCTGGGCTTCTCGCTGAACATCCTGACGATGATGGGCATGATGCTCGCGATCGGGCTGCTGGTGGACAATGCCGTGGTCGTGACCGAGAGCATCTTCCGTCACCGGCAGGTCCCCGGATCCGATCCGTTTCGCGCGACATTCGCCGGGGTCGATGAGGTCGGGCTTGCAGTGCTTGCCGGCACGCTGTCCACGGTCATCGTGTTCCTGCCGATCGTGTTCGGCGAGCAGAGTGAGATGTCGATCTTCATGGTCCATGTCGCGGTGCCAATTATCGTCGCGATGATTGCGTCGCTGTTTGTCGCGCAGACCATCATCCCGACGTTGACTGCCCGCTTCCCGTCGCCGCCGCCGATCAAGGCCGGTTCCAAATTTGCGCGCTTCCAGGATTGGTACCTGCGGCGCCTCGACTGGCTGTTCAACCACCAGTGGTGGGCGGCGCTGATCGTCGTCTGCACGGTCGCCTCGGCGGCGCTGCCATTCGCGACCAAGCTCCTGAAGGTCGACATGTTCCCGCAGGACGCGAGGGAGCAGATGTACCTGCCGTATCACATCGAGGGAACGTACCCGCTGCAGCGCGTCGAGGAGGCCGTGACGCGCGTCGAGGCCTACCTGGAGGAGAACAAGGACCGCTTCGGCATCGAGCTGATCTACAGCTACTACACGCCCAATGACGCCTCCAGCGTCATCAAGCTGAAGCCGCGCCGCGAATTGCCGATCCAGCCCCGCGAACTGATCAAGGAAGTCGAGAAGGGCCTGCCGGAGATCATCATCGGCAAGCCGAGTTTCCGCTTCGACCAGGACGAGGGCGGCATGGGCAGCGGCTTCAGCATGCACCTGACCGGCGAGTCCACCGAGCAGCTGGTCGAACTGTCGCGCGCTGTGGTCCAGCGGCTGCGCGACGTGCCCGGCTTCGACTCGGTGCGGACCACCGCCAAAGCCGGCGAGCAGGAGGTCCAGATCATCGTGGATCGCGAGCGTGCCGCGCACCTCGGCCTGGCGCCGCAGGGCATTGCGCAAACGGTGGCGATTGCGATGCGCGGCGACAAGCTGAAGGACTTCCGCGCCGACGAGCGCGAGATCCAGATGCGCCTTGCGTTCCGCGCCGATGACCGCCAGACCATCGAGGACCTGGCAGCCACGCCGCTGTACCTGCCGGACGGTTCGCGCAGCACGCTGGGCGCGGTCGCGAGTTTCCGGATCGATCAAAGCGAGCGTTCCATCGAGCGCGTCGACCGGCTGACCTCGGTCGCCATTGAAGGCATCGTCTCCAGCGATTCGAGCCTCGACGAGGTCAAGAAGGGCGTCGAGGCCGTGATGGAGCAGTTCCCGCTGCCGCCCGGTGTCGCGTGGAAGTACGGCCGCAGCGTCGAGGACAGCGACGACACGGCGCAGAAGATGCTGATCAACATCCTGCTGGCCGTCGTGCTGATCTACCTGGTCATGGCGTCGCTGTTCGAGTCACTGCTGTACCCGCTGTCCATCATCACTTCGATCGTGTTTGCGGTCGTTGGCGTGTTCTGGGGACTGACGATCAGCGGCACGGCGATGACTTTCATGGCCATGCTCGGCATCATGATCCTGATCGGTGTCATCGTGAATATCGGCATCGTGTTGATTGCGCACGTCATCGATCTGCGAAATGAGGGTATGAACCGCCATGACGCAATCCTCGAGGCGGCGCGCCACCGGCTTCGGCCGATCCTGATGACATCGCTGGTCACGCTGCTCGCGATGCTGCCGCTCGCGGCTGGCGATACCCAGATCGGTGGCGACGGGCCGGCGTACTACCCGATGGCGCGGGCGCTGATGTCAGGATTGTTCTTCGGCAGCATCACGTCGCTGTTCTTCGTGCCGCTGTTCTACGTGTGGCTTGATGACCTGAATGGCTGGCGCCGCCGGATCGGGCTTTTCTCGCGCGGCGGAGCGCCGGCGGTGGACAAAGGGGAAAAAGGGGACGCTCCCCTTTTCTCAAAGTAAAGGGGAGCGTCCCCTTTTTCCCTTTTTCCGGGCGTCCTAGCGCAGCAGGACCTTGTAGACGTCCCAGTAGTCGTCTACGAGGACATTGGCGTCCGGCACGCCGCCGCTGGCCGCGGGTGACAGCGAGGCGGGCTGCGGAACGGTCTCATTCGCCGAGCGCCAGGTGGCACTCGCAGCCATCTTGTCGGTGCGCTTCTTGACCTCGGCCATGATGCCATCCAGCGACTTGACCTGCGCGAGCGCGCTCACGATTTCTTTCTGCCGGGCCAGGCAGGACTCCAGATTGCCGTGTTTTGCGCTTTCGACGCTGCGATTGTTTGCGAGCCTTGAATCCAGCGCGAGGCCCGAAACCGCCAGGCGCGAATAGAGAATCTGCGCATACGCGATCACCGCGAGGTTGACGATTCTGCGGCCTTCGATGGTCAGGCCCGGAAACTCCGGCCACGGTTCCTTCTCTATCGTGCGATGCGCCTCACGCATGTCCTCGAGTTGCTTCTCCGCAACCAAGCAGCGCTGGCGCTGCGCCGGGATCTCCGCCGCAAGCCCGCGGCGCCGGAAGTAGTTCCAGAATCCCTTCAGATTCGCGATGCGATCCTCGCCCTGGCGCAGGCGCGCGCGCTCGGCGTCGACTATTTCCTGAGCCTGGCGCAGGCGCTCGTCCGCGATCTTGAGGCGCTCAGAGCGATCCTGCTGGAACTCCTCGAGCTGCTTCTTGCGTTCACGGTCCTGCTTCTGGCGCTTGAGGTCCGCCGCGAAGGTCTCGAGCTGTTCGCGACAGGCACGCCACAGCGACTTCAGACCGAAGTGCACGAGCGCATCGTGACCGCGCTCGGGATTGCCCAGCAGGACTTCCAGTTGCTCGAGCTGCTGTTGCAGGCGCCCATTGGCGTTCTCCTGCTGCTTCAGTTTATTGCGCAGGTTGTGAAGCTGATCATCCAGCTCCTGCAGTTCCTTCTTGAGTTCAGCACGATTCCAGAAGAGCTTCAGCAAACGCTGCTCTTCCAGCGGATCGGGCTTTCCGATCGTTGGCAGCTTCAGCTGCGACCATTTTTCGGGAAGAGTGACAGCCATGCGCATGGACCTGGATCAGGCCGGCGGCAGCGCAAACCGGTGACCGGTGAAGGCGCAATACTCCAGCCACTTGTTCAAAAGCATGTTGCAGGACCAGCGCCTGTCATTCTCGCGCGGAATCGATGCGGCCAGTCTCCGAAGTTGCGGGTGTGCCGGCTCGACGGACCTGGTGCGCGCCTCGGCAAGCCGCGCATCGTGGTAGACGCGGATTTCAAGTTCGGGATCACGTTGCTGACCGCCGAAATCGGCGAACAGGTAGGACATGGCGAGTGTCGTCGTGTAGCGACTTTGCTCGACGACACACAACTCAAGGGCCGGTTCTCCTGCCACGACCGATTGCATGGAGCCGGACAGTTGCCGCAGGTCCGGGACCAGCCAGCCGAAGCGTATGAAGTTGCTTTCATACAGCGTCATCAGGCTGACGAATGACCGCGGCCTGGCACGCCAGGAAACCGCGCAGAGGTGATCCGAAATCATGGATTTGACTATATCACACGCTTATTTGCCCCTTTCCCGCGCGAATCGTGCTGTTTGTCACGATTCGCGTCACGGACGCACGCGACGGGGGATCGACATGCGCTCCAGCAGACGGGCCGCGATTTCCTCAATCGAGCAATCGGTCGTGTCCAGGAACGGAATTCCGTGACGCTCGTACAATTGTTGGGCGGCGCGCACTTCATACGCACACTGCTGCAGCGAAGCGTAACGGCTGTTCGGTCGCCGCTCCTGGCGGATCTGGTGCAGCCGATCCGGCTGTATCGTCAGCCCGAACAGCTTGCGGCGATGCGGCTCGACGGGGGCCGGGAGCCGGCCGAGGTCAAGATCCTCCTCGGTCAGCGGATAATTGGCTGCATACGTGGCGTACTGCAGGGCCACGTATACGCAGGTCGGGGTCTTGCCCGACCGCGAAACTCCGAGCAGGATCACATCGGCGCGGTCGTAATCATGCGTCTGCGCACCGTCGTCATTGGCGAGCGCAAAGTTCGTCGCATTGATCCTCAATGTATAGGCTGTAAGATCGGTCATGCCATGCGCGCGACCGAGCACGTGAGCCGATTGCTGCCCGAACTCCTGTTCAAGCGGATCCAGGAATGCCGCAAAGAAATCCAGGAAGACGCAATCGGCGCGCCGCACGGCGTCGCGCACGTTGTTGTTGACGAAGGTCGCAAAAACGACCGGTCGCACACCTTCTTCGCGTGCGGCCTCATCGATCTTGGCGACCGCTTCCCGCGCCTTGTCAATCGTGGTGATGAATGGCAAAGTGATCGGCCTGAATTCCAGGCCGTCGAACTGCGTCAGCAAACTGTGCCCCATGGTCTCGGCAGTCACGCCCGTCTGGTCAGACACGAAGAAGACAGTTCGTCGTTGTTTCATGACGGTTTCTTCCGTGGGCTTGCCGGCCGCGCGGCGTGAGTGGCTGTGACGGTGATCGTATCAGGTGCCAGTAACGCGAGGATCGGGCTTGACCTTATACACGCGACCCTTCGCAAGCCTGCGCTCGGCTGACGTCGGCATCGTCGGCGGAAAGAACGCATCGCTTGGCGAAATGATCGGCAAGCTCGGCCAGACCGGCGTCAGGGTTCCGGACGGTTTCGCGACCACCGCGCAGGCATTTCGCGATTTCCTCGCCCAGGACGGCCTCGACAGCCGTATCAGCGCCCTGCTTGAAGGGCTGAATGTCGACGATGTCGGGCGGCTTGCTGATACGGGTACGCGCATCCGCAACCTGATTCTCGAGACACCGTTCCCGGCCCGTCTCCAGCAGGAGGTCGTGGCGGCCTTCGAATCGCTCAGCGGCGCCGGCGCGACCGCGGTCGCCGTGCGTTCCTCGGCGACGGCCGAGGACCTGCCGGGGGCTTCATTTGCCGGCCAGCAGGAAACGATCCTGAATGTGCGTGGCGCACCGGCCGTGCTCGCGGCAATGCACCAGGTCTTTGCATCGCTTTACAACGACCGCGCCATCGCCTATCGCGTGCATCAGGGCTTCGATCACGGCCAGGTTGCGATCTCGGTCGGCGTGCAGCACATGATTCGCAGCGACCTGGGCGCCAGCGGCGTGGTTTTCACGCTCGATACCGAGTCAGGTTTCCGGGAGGTCGTGCTGATCACTGCTTCCTGGGGTCTTGGCGAAATGGTCGTGCAAGGTTCGGTCAATCCGGACGAGTTCTATGTCTTCAAGCCTGCATTGCGTGCCGGCAAGCGCGCGATCATCCGCCGCAATCTCGGCTCCAAGGCGTCGAAGATGATCTACGCCCGCAGTCCCTCCGCCGGTCGCTGGGTCGAGACAATGGATGTCGCGCCCGAGGACCGCACGCGGTTTTGCCTGAGCGATGCAGACGTGCAGGAACTGGCGCGACAGGCACTGGTCATCGAGAGCCACTACGGCTGCCCGATGGACATCGAATGGGGAAAGGACGGCGAGACCGGCCAGATCTTCGTGCTGCAGGCCCGTCCCGAGACGGTCCAGAGCCGCTCCGGACGCTCGATCCAGCGCTACACGCTGAAGACCCGCTCCCGTGCGCTCACCAGCGGCCGTGCGATCGGTCAGCGCATCGGCGCGGGGCCGGCGCGGGTCATCGCGAGTGTCCGGGAGATGTCGCGCGTACAGCCCGGCGACGTGCTGGTTTCCGACATGACCGATCCCGATTGGGAGCCGGTCATGAAGCGGGCCTCGGCCATCGTGACGAACCGTGGCGGCCGAACCTGCCATGCCGCCATCATTGCGCGCGAACTGGGGATACCGGCCGTGGTCGGTTGTGCCAATGCAACGCTGGCGATCGCCGAGGGCCAGCCCGTCACCGTATCCTGTGCCGAAGGCGACACCGGCGTCGTCTACGAAGGGCGGCTCGATTTCGAACAGCAGCAGATCGAACTCGACGCACTGCCGTCGCCGCCGGTCCGGATCATGATGAATGTAGGCAATCCGGACCGTGCCTTCGACTTCGCATCGATCCCGAATCATGGCGTCGGGCTCGCACGCCTGGAATTCATCGTCAACCGGATGATCGGCGTGCATCCGCGCGCGCTGCTCGACTTCGACAGTCTCGATCGCGGGCTGCAGGACCAGATCCGCTGGCAAATGGCCGGCTACGAAAATCCGGTCGAGTTCTTTGTCGAAAAGCTCTCCGAAGGCATCGCCTGCATCGCTGCCGCCTTCGCCCCCCAGCCGGTGATCGTGCGGCTATCCGATTTCAAGTCGAATGAATATGCCAACCTGCTGGGCGGGCGGGAGTACGAGCCGCACGAGGAAAATCCGATGCTCGGCTTCCGCGGTGCCTCGCGCTTCACTGACAAGTCATTCAGACCCTGTTTCGAGCTCGAATGCAGGGCACTTCGGCGCGTGCGCGAGGAGATGGGCCTCGTCAATGTGCAGGTCATGGTCCCGTTCGTGCGCACCGTGGACGAAGGCCGACGGGTCGTGGAGCTGCTGGCGAGCAATGGTCTTCGGCGTGGCGAGAACGGTCTGAAAGTGATCATGATGTGCGAATTGCCGACCAATGCGCTGCTCGCGGCGCAATACCTGGAGCATTTCGACGGCATGTCGATCGGTTCAAATGACATGACGCAGCTCACGCTCGGTATCGACCGGGATTCGGCGATCATTGCGGGCCTGTTCGACGAACGCGATGAGGCCGTCAAGGCCCTGCTTACCATGGCGATCCGCGCATGCCGCGACGCGGGCAAGTACATCGGCATCTGCGGCCAGGGCCCGTCCGATCACCCGGATCTCGCGCGCTGGCTCGTTGACCAGGGCATCGACAGCATTTCGCTGAACCCGGACACCGTCGTCGAGACCTGGCTGTTCCTGGCGAGCGGTGGGGAAACGAAGAAAGCTTGAGCGCGGGGCGGCCGGGGCTCCCTCGCTCGCTCAGCCGATCTTTATTCGCTCGCTCGGGACCCCGTCCGCCCCGCTAGGAAGCGTCGAAGGCTGCGCGGGCCGATTCCCAGTTGCGTCCATCGTAAGGACGGATTCGCATTGAGGTAATCGATGCAGGGTCCAGGCAGCGCGCGTTGACGCTGTAGCCGTCAGGATGCGAGCGCGGGACATAGAAGGACTTGACGCCGCAGCGGCTGCAAAACAGGTGACGCGCCGTCCCGGTGCCAAAACGATATTCCGTCAGCGCATCCGACCCCGCGAGCAGGCGGAAATCTTCGGCGCGCACGATCAGGTGCAGGTAGGCGCTGCGCGCGCACATCGAGCAATTGCAATCGAGGACTTCGAGGTCGCCGGGCGCACTGACCTCGAATTTCACGTCACCGCAATGGCATCCGCCGCGGTGCCAGCGCAGCGGCGACTCGCTCATGGGCCAGGCGCGCGCGGCGCATTCCAGGGCGCTGCCATCAGCAGGCGGCGATAGTGGCGCAGCTCAGCGATGGATTCGTGCACGTCCGCGAGCGCCGCGTGCTTCGATTCCTTCTCGACGCCCGCGAGAACTTCGGGCGCCCAGCGCCGCGCGAGCTCCTTGAGCGTGCTGACATCGATGTTGCGGTAATGAAAATAACGCTCGAGGGCGGGCATCCAGCGCGCAAGAAAGCGCCGGTCCTGGCAGATGCCATTGCCGCACATCGGCGAGCGGCCGGCATCCGCATGCTGGGCCAGGAACGCAATCGTCGCGCGCTCGGCCGCCGCTTCATCGAGATTGCTCGCCCGCACGCGTCCGATCAGCCCGGAAGCACCGTGCGTGCGCGTGTTCCATGCATCCATTGCCGCCAATGCCGTCTCGGACTGGCGCACCGCGATGACCGGCCCCTCGGCCAGCACTTCGAGATCGGCGTCGGTGACGACTGTCGCGATCTCGATGATGCGATCCGTATCCGGCACCAGTCCGGTCATCTCAAGATCGATCCAGATAAGGCAGTCGGCGCGGGTCATGTTGCCGCTGATCTTAGCAGAGGCTAGAGTCCCAACCTGCCGCACGCCATGCATCCCTTTACGATCCTGTTCGTCGCCCTGCTCGCCGCCGGTCTTGCGCTGCGATTGTGGCTGCTCGGCCGCCAGATCCGGGCGGTTGCCGCCGGTCGCGAACGGATTCCCGCTCCATTCGCGGCAGCGATCTCGACCGCACAGCATGAAAAGGCAGCCGACTACACCATGGCCCTCGCGAGATTTTCCCGGTGGCATACCGTTGTCGAGGCAGGTCTGTTGCTGCTGTTCACGGTCGGTGGCGGCATTGCATCGATCGATTCCGCAATCGCCGCAAGCGGATTGTCCGGTCTCTGGCGCGGTGTTGCCGTCATCGGCGCCGTGGCGCTTGCGCTCGCGATCCTCGACCTGCCCTTCGGCGTCTGGCGGACATTCCGGATCGAGGCGCGCTTTGGCTTCAACCGCACGACACCTTTGCTGTTTGCAGCGGACCACCTGAAGGGGCTGGCGATCTCCGCGCTGATCCTCGGCCCGCTGGTGGCGCTGTTGCTCTGGCTGTTCGGACGCGCGGGTGGCGACTGGTGGTGGTGGGCCTGGTTGGCCTGGGCCGCATCTTCATTGCTGATGAGCTGGGCCTGGCCCCGCCTCATCGCGCCGCTATTCAACAAGTTCCACGAGTTGCCGGATGGAGACCTGCGCAAGGGAGTGATCGAACTCGCGCGGCGCTGCGGTTTTGAGCCACGCGGCGTCTTCGTCATGGATGGATCGAGGCGTAGCACGCACGGCAATGCCTATTTCACGGGGCTTGGCAGGAACAAACGCATTGTGTTCTTCGACACGCTGCTGGAGGCACTGGAACGCGGCGAGGTGGAGGCGGTGCTGGCCCACGAGTTAGGGCACTTCCGATTGCGCCATGTCGCCTGGCGCATCGTCTGGTCACTGGTCGCTTCATTCGCCGGGTTTGCACTGCTGGCATGGCTGGCCGGCGAGCGGTGGTTCCAGACTTCGCTCGGCGTCGCGGACGGCGGCCCGCATACCTTGCTGCTGCTGTTTATCCTCACGGCGCCGGTATTCCTGCTGCCCGCCGGCCCACTGGCCGCCTGGTTGTCGCGGCGGCACGAATATGCGGCCGATGCCTATGCGGCAATGCACGCGAACGCAGCGGCGCTTTCGAGCGCGCTCGTGAAGCTCTACCGCGACAATGCGACGACCCTGACACCGGACCCGGTATACACGGCGTTTCACGCCACCCACCCGCCGGCGACCGATCGCATCGGCCGGCTCGAGGCGCGGTCATCCGGATGAGCCTGACTTCGCAGACGCCGGCCATCCACGAAGGGCGCGTCGTTTCCAGTCACGGACGCGATGCCGTCATCGAGGACGTCGCGCGTCGTCGAATACACTGCAGGATGCAGGGTCGGCGCCTGTCGGTCGTTTGTGGCGACCATGTGCGCTGGATCGCCGCCGATACCGAGGGTGCAGCCGGACTGATCACCGAAATCGGTCCACGCCGGACCGAGCTCGCCCGAATGAACTCGCGCGGAAAGCCCGAAATCGTCGCGGCGAACCTGACCCAGCTCGTATCGGTGATCGCACCGCTGCCGGCGCCGGATCTCGGACTTTGCGACCGCTATCTCGCGGCTGCGGAATGGGCCGGGCTGAAAGCCTGCGTCGTGGCCAACAAGAGCGACCTGCCTTCGGCGAGCGCGATCCTCAGCGAAGCGCTCGACTGCTATACCGCAATCGGCTATCCGGGGATCTGGGCCAGCAAACGGGTGCCAGGCGGGGTTTCGGAGCTTGCGCTGCGGCTGCGGGGCGAAATCAGCGTGCTGGTCGGGCAGTCCGGCGTCGGCAAGAGCTCGTTGATCAATGCGCTCGTGCCGGGTGTCGAAGCAACCGTGCAGGAGATTTCGCAAGCCGCCGAGACCGGCAAACACACGACCTCGGTCACATCGCTCTATCAGCTGCCCGCGGGAGGCGACCTGATCGATTCACCCGGCGTGCGTGATTTTGCGCCGCCACTGCCGCCGCCGCGCGCGATTGCGGGTGGTTTCCGCGAAATCGCCAGGATGGCCGTGAATTGCCGATTCAGGGACTGCATGCACCTGCGCGAACCGGGCTGTGCTGTGGCCGCAGCGACGAGCGCAGGGGAGATCGCGGCGCGGCGCCTGGCGAGCTACCGCCAGCTGGTCGGCCTGGCCGAGCAAATGTTGCGCCGGGATCCTCAGCTCAGGCGATGAGCTGACGCCCTGCCAGCGCATGTGCCAGCGTGCCGCCGTCGACATATTCGAGTTCCCCGCCGACCGGAACGCCGTGCGCGATTCGCGACGCGCGGATCCCGCGACGCAGCACCAGTTCGCCGATGAAGTGCGCGGTCGCCTCGCCTTCCACGGTCGGATTGGTGGCGAGAATGACTTCCCGCACTTCACCCTCATCGAGAAGCTTCTCGAGTTGCCCGATACCGAGCTGCTCCGGCCCGACGCCATCCAGCGGCGAGAGGTGGCCCATCAGCACGAAATAGCGGCCGCGGTAGCCGCCCGACTGCTCGACCGCAACGACGTCGGCGGGTGACTCGACGACACACAGCGATGCGGGGTCGCGACGGGACCCCGAGCAGATTTCGCACAACTCGCTTTCCGTCAGCATCCGGCAGCGCTTGCAATGCACGATCCGCGAGGTCGCTTCTTCAAGCGCATTCGCCAGCGCAAGGGCGCCGTCGCGGTTTCGCTCCAGCAGGTGAAAAGCCATGCGCTGGGCGGACTTCGGGCCGACGCCCGGCAGCACCCGCAGCGCCTCGATCAGTCGGGCCAGTCCGGGGGAATAATTCACAGTGGCAATCTAGAGCGGCAGTTTCATGCCGGGCGGAAGCTGCATGCCGCCCATGGCGTCCGCCATACGCGCCTGCGTGGCTTCCGCAACACGTCGCGCCGCGTCGTTGCAGGCCGCGGCGATCATGTCTTCGAGCAGTTCGCGGTCATCGGCGGCAGCGGCCGGGTCGATGTGCACGCGACGCACTTCGTGCCGGCCGTTCATGACGACCTTTACCAGGCCGCCACCGGCTTCGCCCGTCACTTCAAGAGAGCCCAGCTGCTCTTGCGCCTTCTGCATGTTGGCCTGGAGCTGCTGCGCCTGGCGCATCAATTGCCCGATATTCGGCTTCATCAGCGCATTCTACCCGACCGGCTTGATTGATTCCGGCTGTATGACGGCGCCGAAACGATCGCGCATCGCCTGCACATTGGGATCGTTTTCAAGTGCCAGCCGGGCCTTTTCAAGACGAAGATCGCGCGCCTGCTCTTCGCGGCGCGCCGGCGTGTCGCCCGCCTCCGCGCCGACTTCGAACTCGAGTCGAACGGGGGCGCCTGTCACGCGGGCGAGCGCCTGCGAAAAGCGTTCCTCCAGCTGGCGCGTTCGAAGGGTCTCGGCACGCGCGTCGAGCATGAAACGGAACCGGTTACCGGAGCGCTCCAGGAGCCGGCAATGACTGGCCAGCTGGCGGGCCGCTCCCTGCAAATCCAGACTCGCAAGCATGTCCGGCCAGTTGCCCGGCTGCGGCACCGGCGGCGCGGCAGCTGTTGGCCCTTTCGGCGCGGCGGCGTCCAGCCGGGTGCGGTCACCGTCGGATGGGGCCTGCCGCCTGGTCGTTGGCTCCTGCGGCCGGAATGCCAGCATGCGCAGCAATGTCATTTCCGCGCCGATTCGCGGATCCGGCGCGAGCGGCAGATCGCGGCGCCCAAGGATCGCCATCTGGTAGTACAACTGCAGATCCTCGGCCGCAATCGTCGTCGCGAGCCGCTGCAACATCCCGGTCGGATAGATCTCGTCTTCCGGCAGGTCCGCGATGGCCTGACGCAATGCGATCTTCTGAAGCAACGTCGCCATCTCGTCCAGCAGCTGGCCGTAATCGGGCGCGAACTCGTCCAGCGCGGCAATGCTTTCGAGCAGGCCGCGCGCATCGCGTGCCGCAAGCAGCTCGACCACGCCGACCACCTGCTGGCGATCCACCGTGCCGAGCATCGCGCGGGTATCCTTCTCGGTCACGCGTCCGGCACCGAAAGCCAGGATCTGGTCCAGCAGCGACAACGCGTCGCGGACGCTGCCGTCAGCGGCTCGCGCCAACAGGCCGATGGCGGCCGGCTCAGCCGCGACGCCTTCGGCCTGCATGATGTGCTGCAGGCGGGCGGCGATCAGCGGCGCCGGCAACCGCTTGAGATTGAACTGCAGGCAGCGCGACAGCACGGTGACCGGCAGCTTCTGCGGATCCGTCGTCGCCAGCAGGAATTTCACATGCGGCGGCGGCTCTTCGAGCGTCTTCAGCAACGCATTGAAGGAGTGGCCCGACAGCATGTGCACCTCGTCGATGAGGTACACCTTGAATCGGCCGCGCGTCGGCGCGTACTGCACGTTATCGAGCAAGTCCCGGGTGTCTTCCACCTTGGTGCGTGATGCCGCATCGACCTCGATCAGGTCCACAAAGCGGCCTTCGTCGATTTCGCGGCAGGCGCCGCATTCTCCGCAGGGCTTGGAACTGACGCCGCGCTCGCAGTTCAGCGACTTCGCAAGGATACGTGCGATCGTCGTTTTGCCGACGCCGCGCGTGCCGGTAAACAGGAATGCGTGATGAATGCGCCCGCTGTCCAGCGCATTGACCAGCGCCCGCTGTACATGCTCCTGACCAACCAGCTCGGAGAATGTGCGCGGCCGCCATTTACGCGCCAGGACCAGATAGCTCATGGACTCCGATCTCCACAATGACCGGTGGAGGCGGCCCGCGCCAGCACCCCTCCGGCACCCGATGCCGCCGTTACCGTTGCTCCCTTCCGGGCCTGGCGGGATTCACGACTGATCGTCGCGGAGGAACCGACGCGAGCCACCATCGATCTTGCCGGGCCGGGCATCGTAAGGTCGCTCCTGGGGGTCGTCAACCGCGGCAATCTGGCGGAGAGGGTGGGATTCGAACCCACGTGGGGCGTAATGCCCCCAACCGATTTCGAGTCGGTGCCGTTATGACCGCTTCGGTACCTCTCCGCATGGGATTCCGGCCAGCCGTCACGGCGGCCACCACCGGAGGCGGTATTCTACAACAATGCAGCCGAAGCCTGCCCAACCCGGCGGACGGCGGAGGGACATTCGCAGCCGCTTCGGCGTGCCGGCCATCATCGTGATGTCGCTGATGATCGGGACCTGCTCACGCATGCCGGATACCTACGAGCAGATTCGCCTGCTCGGCACGCTGAAAGTCGCTACGCGCAACAGTCCGATGGCCTATTACGAGGGAACCTCCGGCGCGGAGGGACCCGAGTACGAGCTTGCCGCCGGTTTCGCGCGGCGCCTCGGCGTCAAGCTGAAGCTGAGAGTCGCAACATCGGGCACGGCGGCTCTCGAGGACGTGCTGCGCAATCGCGCGCACGTCGCCGCAGCCGGAATCGTCATCAGCGAGCCGCGAAGCGAGCATGCGCTGTTCGGGCCTGTCTACCAGCACATTGACCAGCACATCGTCTATCGCGTCCAGGATCCGCTGCCCGCGTCACCGCGCGACCTGATTGGCAAGCGCATCGTCGTGATCCGGAATTCGGCACATGCCGCGAGTCTCGCTCGATTTGCCAGGGACCTGCCGGAGTTGCGCTGGACGGAGGTGGATGACGCCGACCAACTGGAACTGTTTGCGCGCGTCGCGAACGGCGCCGCCGATGTGACGGTCGCCGATTCGACCGAGTTCACTCTCGGGCGCCGTTTCTATCCAGACTTGCGCCCCGCATTCAAACTTGCGGAATCTGAAGCCATCGCCTGGGCTCTGGCACCGCGCAGCACCGACCTCCTGCCACTGGTCGAGCACTACTTCACCGATCTCCAGGCCATCGGCCGACTCGCCGAAATCCTGTCGCGCTACGAGGGTTCGCTGAGCCGCTTCGAGCGCGTCGATGCGCCCGCTTTTGTCAGTGCTGTCCGCGAGCGGCTGCCCGTGTACCGGGCCTGGTTCGAGGAAGCAGCCGCTGAAACCAGCATCGACTGGCGCATACTTGCGGCGATCGGCTATCAGGAGTCGCGCTGGGACGAAACCGCGGTATCGCCGACCGGCGTGCGCGGTCTCATGATGCTGACCGCCGAAACCGCGCAGCGCGTCAGGATCACGGACCGCACCGATCCGCGCAGCAGCATCCTGGGCGCGGCGCGCTATCTGGCGCTGATCAAGGACACCATCCCCGAGCGCATACCGGAGCCTGACCGGACCTGGTTCACGCTCGCGGCCTACAACATCGGCTACGGCCACCTGGAAGATGCACGCATCCTGGCGCAGAACGCCGGCCATGACCCCGATAGCTGGGCCGCAGTGCGCGACAAGCTGCCATTGCTCGCACAGGAGCGCTGGTTCACGCAGACCCGCCGCGGCTATGCGCGCGGCTGGGAGCCGGTCGGATTCGTCCGCAACGTCCAGACCTACATGGATATCCTCGAGTGGATGACAAGCGGCCCCGGGTCTAGCGGCGAGCCTCGAAAAACCTCCTGAGCAGCGCGCCGCATTCCTCCGACAGCACGCCGCCAAAGGCGTCCACGCGATGATTCATCGCCTGTGCCGTCACAAGGTTGAAAACGCTCCCGGCCGCCCCCTGACGCGGATCCCAGGCGCCGAATACGAGTCGTGCGATGCGCGCATGCATGCTGGCCGCGGCGCACATCGGGCAGGGTTCAAGCGTGACGTAGAGTGTCGCGCCACCGAGGCGATAGTCACCGATTTTCTGCGCCGCATTGCGTAGCGCGAGGATCTCCGCATGAGCGGTCGGGTCGCGCAGCGCCACCGGCCGGTTCCAGCCCTCGCCCAGCACCTGCTCATCGCGGACCACCAGCGCCCCGACCGGCACCTCGCCTTCCGCCTCGGCCCGCGCCGCAAGTTCAAGCGCGCGGCGCATCCAGTCAGCATCGCGATTCACCGCAGGGTGCCCTCCGATCAGGTCTGACCGCGCCATTGCGCGACGACGGGCGCTCACCGACAATCGATCAGCTGCGCAATTAGATCAGAAGGCGGGAACGAGGGGGAACTGGTGGCAATGACCCAGACACCGGAATCACGCGCAATCCCGGTTGCGCCGATCCTGATCGCAATGGCCGCCGGTGCGCTGATCGGATGGATCTGTGGCCCGGACGCGCGAATCGGCTGCATGGAAGTCGTGCGGATTTTCGACTTCGCCGGCACGCTCTTCATCAATCTGCTGAAGATGCTGATCGTGCCGCTGGTCATGGCGTCGATCATCACCGGGGTTGCGAGCCTCGGCTCCGGCCGCGATCTTGGTCGGCTCGGCCTCAAGACACTGACGTTCTACGTAGTCACGACCCTGATCGCCGTGCTGATCGCGCTTGCAATCAGCAATTTCATCAAGCCAGGCATCGTGGCTGGCGAGCCCGCGGGGAAGATGCTGGCGCTGGAGGCAGATACGGCATCTGTCACTGCAAGTGTGACCGAGCGCGCTTCCGCCAGTGTATTCGACACGCTGCTCGGCTTCGTTCCTTCGAATATCCTCGAGGCCGCGACCTCCGGAAAGCTGCTGGGCGTCGTGTTCTTCTGCCTGTTGTTCGGCTTCTTTCTGGCGCGCATCGAGCTGCCATACCGGCAGTCATTGCTCGATCTATGGCAGGGCATCTTCCGGGTGATGATGCGCATGACGGAGTTCGTCATGCGGCTCGCGCCCATCGGCGTGTTCGCATTGACGGCCCGCGTGGTCGCCAAGGCGGGCTTCGATGCGGCGGGGCCGATGCTGGTTTTTGGCGCCTGCGTGATCGCGGGCCTCGCGCTCTACGCCTTCATCGCGCTGCCGCTGCTGATCCGCCTGGTGGGGCGCGTCAATCCCTGGCCGTTGTTTCCCGCAATGAGTCCGGCGCTGCTCACCGCGTTCTCCACGGCCTCTTCGGCCGCCACCCTGCCCCTCAGTCTCGAATGCGTGGAAAAGCGCGCGGGGGTCTCGGAGCGCATCACGAGCTTCGTGCTGCCACTCGGCACCTCGATCAATCATGCGGGCAGTGCGCTGTACGAATGTGCGGCGGCGATGTTCATCGCGCAGGCCTACGGCCTGCACCTGAGCTTTGGCGTCCAGTTCACGGTCGTGACCCTGGCACTCATCACGTCGATGGGCATCGCGAGCATCCCGGCGGCATCGCTGGTCGGCATCGCCATCATCCTGACCGCAGTCGGCCTGCCGGCCGAGGCCATCGGCGTCCTTTTCGTACTGGACCGGCTGCTCGACATGGCGCGCACCGCGGTCAATGTGTTCGCGGACGCCACCTGCGCCGTCATCGTCGCGCGCCTCGAGGGCGAGGAAGACGTGCTCAGGCCTCAACGCTGATGAGGGAAGCAGGCGACCAATGACAACCGACCGTGCAGCAGGCGCGTCGTGAGGCATTCGGGAGACCCCGCCGGGCTCGCGCAGGTCTTGCCGCGAAGCGAGCGATGAACAACCCCAAGCGCGACCCGACAGTTCGCTCGCCGATGCGTCTGATGATCATCCTGCTGCTGTCGGCGTTCGCCGCGGAACTCTGGATCATGACCCTCTTTCTCGTCCTGCCTCACGGTGCCCTGGACTTGTGGGTGGAGGCGATTATTGATGCGGCCCTGCTGAGCGCTCTGCTCTTTCCCGCGCTGTTGATCCTCGTGTTCCGGCCGCTGACGCGCCAGATCAGGGATCTGGAGCAGGCCGAGTCGGCCTTGCGCGCCACGCGCGATCAACTCGAGCTCCGCGTCCGGGAGCGCACCTTCGACCTGGAACAACGGAACCGCGAGATCAACCTGCTCGCGGAGATGAGCGACTCGATGCTTGTTTGCGGCACGTCGCAAGAAGCCTATCGCGCAGTCACTCGTGCGGGGCAAGAACTGTTTCCGGGTACTGATGGAGTGCTGTTCATCTACGATGCGTCCCGCAACGATCTGGAGGCGCGGAGCACCTGGGGCGAGCCGGTTCTGGGTCCCGGCGAAAGCGTCTTCGCGCCGGACGAATGCCGGGCAATGCGGCACAGCCTGGGTGACCGGATCGGGGACCCCCGCGCGGCATTGCCATGCGCGCATGTCCCGGCCGATCTGCCGGGCAGCTACCGGTGTGTCCCGCTGACTGCACAGCACGAAGTCCTGGGAATGGTGCATCTGCGGCACAGTTCAGACCGGGCAGCAGCGGCGGACAACGCGGCGCCATTGAACGAGCAGCTGCTCACGGCCATGGCCGAGCACGCAGCGCTCTCGCTAACCAACCTGAGACTGCGCGAGACACTTCGCAATCAAGCAATCCGGGATCCGCTGACCGGCCTGTTCAACCGGCGCTACATGGAAGAAGCGCTTGCCCTCGAAGTGCAGCGCGCCGAACGACGTCATGGCGCGCTGGGTGTCGTCATGCTCGACCTTGACCTTTTCAAGCATTTCAACGATGCCTACGGCCATGACGCGGGCGACCAGGTCCTGCGCGAGGTGGGCGCGTTGCTGAATGTCCGGATCCGGGGCGGCGACATTGCCTGCCGCTACGGTGGCGAGGAATTCACACTGATCCTGCCGGAGATGCCGCTGGCCGCTGTGCGGCAGCGAGTCGATGTATTGCGGCTCGGCATCAGCCAGTTCGATCTGAGGCATCGGGGCCGATCATTGGGAACCATTACGATTTCGGCCGGTATCGCCATGTTTCCCGAGCATGGCACCACCGGTGAGATGCTGCTGGACGCCGCGGACCGTGCACTCTACCGCGCCAAAGCCGCGGGGCGCGACCGGGTCGCGGAGGCCGACGCGGTGGTGCCCGTCTCTTAGGGCCGTCGTGCTTCCGGAAGATTTGCCACGCCTGATTGCTGCGACCGGTTCCTGCTCAGTCAATACCAGCCCGCTGCCGCTTCACGGGCCTATTCCCACTCGATGGTTGCCGGTGACATCGGTTCTGTGGGCGCCTGTTCATCAGTGCATTGCGTGAGAAGGCGCGCACTTTCCGCAGCCACATGCGCGTCCGGCACCAATCCCGTACGATCATTCGATGACTTCGGCACTGTGGCTTGGGCTCTACGTCGCGGCGATCACGCTGCCGCTGTTTGCACTCCTGCCGGGTGAGGCGACGTCGGGACGCGGATTTCTCTGGGACTTCGCGATGGGGCTGGGCTATGCGTCGCTCGCGATGCTCGGCGTGCAGTTCGCGCTCACAGCGCGCTTCCGCCGCGCGACGGCGCGTTTCGGAGTCGATATCGTCTACTACTTCCATCGCTACCTCGCGGTGTTCGCGCTGCTGATCCTGCTCGCGCACTACGCGCTGGTGCGGGCCGACAACCCGGCCGCGCTGGGCTCGTTGGATCCGCGCGTGGCTTCGGGGCACATGACCGCGGGGCGTGCGGCGCTGATGCTGTTTGTCGGTACGGCGGCGCTCTCGCTCGCGCGCCGCGCGCTGCGCCTCGAGTACGACATCTGGCGAGTCGTGCATGCGCTGCTCGCGACGACCGGCTTCGCGCTCGCGCTGTGGCACCTGCTCGGGTCTGGCCATTACCTAGACAATCTCTGGAAGCGGGCAATCTGGGTCGGCTACGGGGCGTTCTGGCTGGCGCTGATCGGCTACGTGCGTGTGCTGCGCCCATTGCAGCTCTTGCGGGCCCCGTATCGAGTGGCCGAGGTTCGCGCTGAACATGGGCGCGTGTGGACACTGGTGCTCGCCCGGGCAGCGGTGCAGCCGCTGCGCTTCGCGCCCGGCCAGTTTGCCTGGCTCACGCTGCGTGCCTCGCCCTTCGCGATGCGTGAACATCCCTTCTCCATTGCATCGAGCGCCGCGCAATGCGAGCGCATCGAGCTTAGCATCAAGGAGCTCGGTGACTTTACTTCGACGATCAAGGACGTCCGCAGTGGCGAAATTGCCTGGCTCGACGCGCCCTATGGCACGTTCACCATCGATCGCTTTGCAGATGCGCCGGGCTATGTCTTCGTCGCGGGCGGGATCGGCATCGCGCCGATCCTCTCGATGCTGCGCACGCTCGCGGACCGCGGCGATCGGCGCCCGCTGCTGCTGTTCTACGGTAATCGGGTCTGGGAGCGCACCGCCTTTCGCGAGGAGCTCGAGCGACTCGCGCAGCGCTTGTCGCTGCGGGTGGTGCACGCGTTGCTCGAGCCGCCAGCGGATTGGAATGGCGAGCGTGGTTTCGTGACACAGGAAGTGCTTGCGCGCCATCTGGAAACGCCGTCGCAGCGCTTGGAGTACTTCCTCTGCGGGCCGACGCCCATGACGCGCGACGTGGAGCGCAGCCTCGCGCGGCTCGGCGTGCCGTCCGCGTGCGTGCACTCCGAAATCTTCGACTGGGTGTAACGGCAATGTTGCGGGATACACGCGCCAGGCTGCTCGCCGCCATGACGGCCGCGCTCGTCGTGCTGCTTGTAGGGCTCTTTGCCGCTTTGCGCAATGCCCGCTCGCCGGTCCATTCTCCCGAGATGCTCGATGACCGGCACGCGGCGGCCCGCGCGGCGTTCGAACGGCTGGGTTGTGCGGGCTGCCATGCCATGGACGAACTCGGCGCGGGCATGGATCGGGCGTCGATTCGCGACTGGGCGACCGGCACCGGTGCTGCGCGCGCGCAGCTGCCGCCCGCAGTGGCGCGCAGAAAATCGCGTGCCGTCTCCGACCCCGAACTCGAGGCCCTGATCGACTATCTTGCGGGCGAGCGCAACTGGTAAGGTCTGCGGCGACGAGGCGGCGGATAGTACGGACAAACGGCCTTTCCGTTGCCGCCGAGTGAAGCGCCCGACAGTGTACGGGAGTGCGCCGGCGAGAACCCAAGCGCCGCGCGCCT
>DAITAA010000016.1:0-7085 GCA_036824505.1 Steroidobacteraceae bacterium | reverse complement strand
GGCGTTGGTGTTTTCGCAACAGCCTTTGGGGGAGAGCGCTGCATGAAGACTCAGCTGATAATCGCCACCTCGGCGATCCTGGCCATGGCCGCAAGCACGGCCCCGGCACAGACCACTGGCGCGACGGCCGGCGGCACTGCTAGAACCACCGACTTGACTGAGGTCATCGTTACCGGCACGCGGCGTGTCGACCGCACGGTCAGCGACTCGGCTTCGCCGATCGATATCATCTCCGCCAGCGACATCACCGCGCAGCCGACCACCAATATGCTCGACACGGTGAGGAACCTCGTGCCGTCGTTCTTCGTCGGCCAGAATACGATTTCCGACGCCTCGACTTTCGTGCGGGCACCTTCGTTGCGCGGACTGCCCTCCGACCAGGTGCTGGTGATGCTGAACGGCAAGCGCTTCAACCGCTCGGCGCTGGTACAGGTCTACAACGGTGGCGACACGGGCCTGTCATTCGGCTCGCACGGGTCGGACATCGGCTCGATTCCGTCGATCGGCGTCAGCCGCCTTGAGGTGCTGCGCGATGGCGCCACGGCGCAGTATGGCTCGGACGCCATCGCCGGCGTGCTCAACTTTGGCCTGCGCAACGATGACGGCTTCGAGGCGGTCGCGCGCTATGGCCAGTTCCAGGACCATAGCGACGGCGAGAGTAACCAGATCGCGGCGAACTTCGGCGCGCACTTCGGCAAGGCTTTCGTCAACGTCTCGGGCGAATACAGCGATGATGAGCAGACCAGTCGTGGCGTCACGCGCCCGGTGGCCGTGGCCTTCGCCAATGAAAATCCGTCGCTTGCCGGCGAGCTGCCGCACTACCCGCTGCCGGCGCAGATCTTTGGAAACTCGCCCAACCACGGCTACAAGCTCCTGCTGAACTCGGGCTACGAAGTCTCGGACTCGAGCGAGATCTACCTGTTTGCAAACGTCGCGTTCAACCACGCGGACCAGAGCTTCAACTTCCGCTCTTCGCTCGTGGGCACCCGGCCGTTTGAGACCACATTTGGCACGTTTAACGATATCGGTGGGCGCTCGTTTTTCCAGCACCCCTACTACAATACGCAGTGCCCGGCGGGCAACGCGACCTGCCCGGCCGGCGGCTACGTGTACGACACCAACATTTTCCTGTTGAGCTCGATCTACCCGGCCGGCTTCACGCCGCGCTTCGTGGGCGAGACCGAACAGCAGTACGGTACGGTCGGTTACAAGGGTACAACCAGCTCGGGCCTGCGCTATGACCTGTCGGGCTCGCTGAGCGAGAACTCGCTCGATCTGTCCATGTACAACTCGATCGCCCCGTCGTTCGGTCAGGCATCGCAGACCAGCTTCGAGTTCGGCAAGCTGATCCAGAAGGAGACCAATGTTAACCTCGACTTGGCCTACGATATCGACGCCGGCTTCGCGAGCCCGGTGACGCTGTCCGGCGGTGCCGAATTCCGCCGCGAAACCTACGAGTCGACCGAGGGTGACCCGCAGTCCTACGGGTCCGGCGCCTACGCGGCGCCGCATGATCTGTACGTACAGACGAGTCCGGGCGTGTTCGCGCTTTGCACACCCGCGACCTGCAATGGCGAAACGCAAACGGCGGTTGAAGACCCGTCCGCGAGCGGTTACGGTGGCACGAGCCCGACCTACGCTGGCAGCAACAGCGAGAACAGCTACGGGGTCTACCTCGGTGCGGAAGCGGACCTCACCAGCCGCCTGAGCGCCGGAGCTGCCGTGCGCTACGAGGACTACGAGACTGCCGGCGGCGCCACCGTGTACAAGCTCAACGGGATCTTCAAGATCATCGACAGCCTCTCGGTTCGTGCCACGCTGGGCAGCGGCTTCCACGCGCCGTCGCCCGGCCAGAACAACACCCAGGTGCTGACCACGAATTTCATCGCGGGCGACTCAATTCAGACCGGCACCTATCCGGTGACGAGCACCGTGGCCCAGTTTTACGGCGGCCAGCCGCTGAAGCCCGAGTACTCGGACAACTTTGGCGCCGGCCTGGTCTTCAATCCGTCACCGAACTTCACGGCGACGTTGGACTGGTACCGCATCGATGTGCGCGACCGTATCTTCATCTCGCGGGTCTTCACCGTAACGGCTGCAGACATACTCGCGCTGCCAGAACTGGCCAACGTGGGTGTGGGCGGAAACGTCCAGTACTTTACGAACTCGCTGGACACGAGCACCGAAGGCGTCGACCTTGTCATGACGAATCGCGCCGACGTCGGCAACGGCAGTCTCAACCTGACCTTTGCCTACAACTACAACAACACGAAGGTCACCGGCTTCGATCCGGCGGCGATCAGCCCCAACCAGATCGTCGATGCCGAGCACCTGGCGCCGAACCACCGCGCGAACTTGCAGGCAGTCTGGTCGAGCGGCAGCTGGTCGTTCAGCGCCACTCAGCACTACTACGGCACCTGGCGCGACGAAACCGACTATCCGGGCCAGCTATTCAGCGCGAAGTTCACCTTCGATGCAGATGTCAGCTACAACTTCCTGGAAAAGTACTCGCTGACGATCGGCGGCAACAACGTGCTCAACACGTATCCGGACAAGGTGGCCTCGACGCCCGGCGATCCGGTCTACGTGATCACCAACGGTCAGGAAAACGGCACGGTCTACCCGCGCAATGGCGGACCCTTCGGGATGAACGGCGCCTTCTGGTACGCCAGGCTCCGAATCAAGTTTTGATGGATCGGGCTTTGGCCCAAGGGCGGGCGGGAAGGCCTGAGGCTTTCCCGCCCGTTTCTTTTCCGCAATCCTGACGTCCTCCTGGGTCCCGGGGAATCGCGCATGCGCACGAACAGATTGGCACTCACACTGATTTCCGCATTCGTGCTGGCGACGGGCACTTGCCTCGCAGCAGCACCCGCGCCGGCAGGCGCAGAGCACGGCATGGTGGTCTCCGCGCATCGCCTGGCGAGCCAGGTGGGCGTCGAGGTGCTGCGGCGCGGCGGTAACGCGATCGACGCGGCGGTGGCGACCGCCTACGCGTTAGCGGTCACCTTTCCCGAGGCCGGCAATCTCGGCGGCGGCGGCTTCATGTTGATTCGCATGGCCGATGGGCGCGTGGCGTTCATCGATTTTCGCGAGACCGCCCCGATTGCCGCCACGCGTGCCATGTACCTCGATGCGGCCGGCAAACCCGTGCCGCTGAGGTCGACGCGCGGACACCTTTCAGTAGCCGTGCCCGGCACGGTCGCGGGTCTCGAACTTGCGCGCGGCAGATACGGTACGCGCTCGCGCTCAGAGCTCGTGGCCCCGGCCATCCGGCTCGCCGCGCGTGGCTTCGTGCTCGACGAAGGAGACGCCGAGTTCCTGGCCCAAGGCGCGGCGGATTTTGGCAAGGATGCGCCGGCGAGCGCGGCGTTCCTCTGCAACGGCAAGCCCTACGCGGCGGACCAGCGGCTGGTGCAGAAGGACCTCGCACGAATGCTGCGTATCGTGGCAAGGGAAGGCGAGCGCGGCTTCTACCGCGGCGAGCCGGCGCGGCTGATCGTCGCGAGCAGCAGGCAGGGCGGCGGCATACTGAGCATGGAAGACTTCGCCCGCTACAAGGCGGTCGAGCGCAAGCCGCTCGAATGCAACTATCGCGGCTACCATGTCATCACCGCCCCGCCGCCCAGCTCCGGGGGCGTGGTGACGTGCCAGACGCTCAACCTGCTTGCTGGCTGGCCCGTCGATCCGTCCGGCTTCAATTCCGCGCAGTCCGTGCACTACCTGACCGAGGCGCTGCGGCGTGCCTTTCGCGATCGCAACCTCGAGCTGGGCGATCCCGACTTCGTGGACGCCGACGTGGAACGACTGATATCGCCCGCGTATGCCGAGACACTGCGGCGCGGAATCGATCCGGACAAAGCGACGCCTTCGGCTACGCTGCCGGGCCCCGGCGCAGCGGCCGAGGGCCGGAGCACGACGCACCTGTCAGTGGTGGATGCCGCGGGCAATGCCGTCGCGCTGACCTACACGCTCAATGACTGGTTCGGGGCGCGGGTCGTCGCCGCGGGCACCGGCATCCTGCTCAATGACGAAATGGACGATTTTTCCGCCAAGCCCGGCGAGCCCAACATGTACGGGCTGGTCGAGGGCGAAAACAATGCGATCGCGCCAGGCAAGCGGCCACTCTCGTCGATGGCGCCCACGATCGTCACTTACGACGGGAAGCTGCTGCTGGTCGTTGGTACGCCTGGCGGCAGTCACATACCTACGGCCGTGCTGCAGACGATTGTCAACCTGATCGACTACCGTATGACGATCACCGAAGCGGTGAACGCGCCGCGCGTCCATGCCCAGTGGTTGCCGGACACGCTTTACTACGAGTCAGACGCGCTCAGTGCCGACACGCGCGCTGCGCTCGCTGCCCGGGGTCACCGCCTCGAGGAGATGGATTACTGGAATCAAGTCGCCGCCATTCTCGTCGGGGGTCCGGCGATCGGCAAACCTCCGCGCGGCCGCAATCGCCTCTATGGCGCGATCGATCCGCGCCTGCCGGTCGGCAGCGTGGCAGGTTACTAGGGTCGCCAGCATGGGTGCGTGCTTGAAGTACGAGTTGC
The DNA here is from genome assembly GCA_036824505.1 of Steroidobacteraceae bacterium. Lineage (GTDB taxonomy): Bacteria > Pseudomonadota > Gammaproteobacteria > Steroidobacterales > Steroidobacteraceae > SCUD01. Next base: position 2,532 of record DAITAA010000016.1, on the reverse strand, counting down.
GGACCGCGACGCTCGCGGAGAGGCCCGCGCTGCGCGAACTGATAGCCCGCTCAGCCCGGGCGCTGGGCGCTGCGGATTATTCAGCCGCGCAGATCGAGGCGGCGCTCAGCAGCGCATTCGGCGTAGACACCATGCTGATCCAGGACGGCACCTACTTCGTCGCCGAGGACACGGAGGGAGGGCTAGTGGCTTGCGGGGGTTGGAGCCGCCGTCGCACCTTGTTTGGCAGCGATGCGCGCGCGGACCGAGACGATTCCTGGCTCGACCCGCGCAGCGATGCGGCAAAGATCCGCGCTTTTTTCGTCGATCCGCAGGTTGCGCGCCGCGGCCTGGGACGCGCGATCCTCGAGCGCAGCGAGAGCGAGGCCGTGCGCGCCGGCTTTTCCTCATTCGCGTTGATGGCGACGCTGCCGGGCGTGCCGTTCTACGAACGCTGCGGTTACGTGGCCGGTGCCCCCATCAGCCATCCGTTGCCCGGCGGGCTCGACATCCGCTTCGTGCCGATGCACAAGCGCGCGGCGGTACTAGCGCCGCCAGCCGGGCCATGAGGGGTCCGGGGGCTCGAGCACGATGTGCGCCGTGCGGTCGCGGTACGGGGTCTACGCCAGCGCGCAAGTCACTAGGCACTTGTACGGATGGGCAGCTGCAGGCTGTTGCGAGTAGCGTGGATCGAAAGCTTCACCACAAGCAGGGAGTTGAGTCCCGGGCAGAGACATCTTGCTGGACGTGGATTCATCTCGGTCAAACTATCCACGGAGACGGTCATGTCATTAGTAATCGCGTTACGCCGCCGCCCGTTGGATCGCAGCGTTTCCCTGATCGCCTGGCTGGCCATCGTTTGTTGCTCGACCTTGGGTCAGTCAGTGGCCTCAGCGGCATCCTGCGAAATACCGCTGACAAAAGTGTTCGATGGCGCTGCGCAATCAGTCGTGCGTATCTTCGCCGTCTCGATCGATCCGTTCAGCGTCAACGAGCGCGTGCGAACGACCGTTGGCACGGGCCTGGTGATCGACGAGCAGGGCCGTATCGTGACCAATGCGCATCTCGTGTTCGATGCCAACGAGGTAATGGTTTCTGCGGTCGACGAGCAAATGATCAACGCGACAGTCGTTGGGGTCGACCCCATCACGGACCTCGCCGTCATCAAAGCTGAGGTCGGCTTGCCGCCAGCGATACTCGGAAGCTCGGCAAAGCTCGCGATCGGCGAGGAAGTCATGGCGATTGGCTTTCCCTTCGGGATTGGCAAGACGGCCACGCGCGGGATCGTCTCAGCCCTCGAGCGAGTCGTACCGCTATCGCCGTTCAGCTGGCGCGCACCTTTCATCCAGACCGATGCCGCTATCAATCCCGGTAATTCCGGCGGCCCATTGCTCGACGGTTGCGGCAAGGTCATCGGCATCAACACGCTGACCGCGGGGCTCGGCGAGAACCTGAGCTTCGCTGTGCCTATCGACCTGGTGCGCGCGCTGCTACCCGAGCTGATCGAGAAAGGCCACGTGAGCCGCGCCTGGCACGGGATCAATGGGCACATGGTGCCGCTGCCGCTCGCCTTCGCGCTCGGGATTCCCCCGGGATTCCTGGTGGAAACGATCGAGCCTGGCAGTCCGGCCGAGCGGCTCGGCATGAGCGGCGGCAGCTTCCCGATCGTGGTCGGGGGAACCGAGTTTCTGCTCGGCGGCGACATCATCCTCATGGCCAACGGGGTGGCCCTGGAGACCATGGAGACGGTTACGCAGATCGCGGCCTCGCTCAAAGTGGGCGACAAGGTCGAGCTGCAGTACCTGCACCAGGGAGAAATGAAGACTGCCACCGTCACTTTGCCGGAGCGGCCGGCGCTACCTGGCGACGTGCGGCGATTCCGTGAGCAACGCCGTACCGAGTGAGCAATCGGTTGCGGCGCGTGGCGAAGGATGTCTTCGCGCAGTTCGCCGCATGCGGGGCGAACGCGCCGGATAGCGCGTCGGTCAGCGCTAGCCGCTCGATCGCCACCGGCCGCCAGCTCACTTAGCGGGCCAGCCGTTCGAGCTTACCCCGCTGAGCCGACAATTCCCGGCGTCAGTAACCTGTCAGTCTCAGGTCGAAGCTGATATCGCTGCTGTCCGGGCTGGCCTGGTGCACCTCCACCGCGAGCACATTGGTGCCGGTCCGCAGGACGCTGGGCGACAGGGTCTTGGAAAGGAAGGTTCCACCCTCGACGGCATTGACCGCGAGCGTGCTTGAGGTGATGGAGCCGCTCGGCATGTTGTTGCGCCAGACCTGACTGCCATTCAGGTACACCACCGCTCCGTCATCACGCTTCAGCTGGAGCGTCAGGCTCTGATAGGCACCAGGGTCGGTCACCGTGAAGGTGCGCCGAAAGTAGGTCGTGATGTACTTGTTGGCGGCGTTCGGGCCGTAACTGACCACGGTTGCTTCGTCGCCGTCTCCGTAGCCGAGCTCCGCCGCGCCACTCGCCCAGGCCGCATCGCTGAACGCCGTCTTGCGCCAGGCAGTCCCTTGATCAGTCCCGTCGTCCAGATACTTCCACGTCGC
>DAITAA010000054.1:0-7205 GCA_036824505.1 Steroidobacteraceae bacterium | reverse complement strand
CTAGCGACCAGCCACCCAGGTCCCAGGTCGCCAGTCGGTTGAGTTCCCGCCCGTTGGCGCGACGGCAAGGGCTTCGCCGCCGACTCGGTCGTGCGAACGAACGGCCAAGGAACAGTGGCCTGTGACAGCCAATTCGCGAGCGCCTTGCACGCCTGGCCGGCCGGTTGCTTTGTCGCTCGCCTTGCGCGTATGCGTCGGCTACGCGACGCGGCTCGCTTCGCGCACCCGGCTCGCCCAGACCCGCCTTTCACTCTCGAATCGACTGTTACAGGCCACTAGCAACACGACGTGGGTAGCTTGGACTGTCGGACTGGGACGGCAAACTGCGCCAGACGGCCGGGCTGTTCCGAAATCGCTCGGATTCGATTCGCAGCGAAAAAAACCCGCCGGCTCACACCGGCGGGTTTTGCCTTCCTGTGAAACTACCGATTACTTGAACTGGTAGGTCGCCGACAGCGTATACGTGCGGCCGCGCACATCCGCATAGGTCGGGTCGTAGCCCACCTGGAAGTACTGATTCTGGGCCGAATACGGCGGATCGCGGTCAAGCAGGTTGCGAATGCCGGCACGAATCGTCAGGTTCTTGATGCCCGTATACGAGGCAGAAAGGTCCCAAGTCTCGTACTGACCGACGTCGCGATTGACCGTCCCAGTGACAGCCTCCTTGTAGCTGCTCTGCCAGTTGTAGGCCAACGCTGCCCTCCAGCCCGACCGAGTCCAGTTCACTTCACTCCGATACTTTAACTGAACGATGGGCCCGAAGATCGAGTACGAACCCGCAATCGACTCCCACTCGGATCCGGGAATGTCGAGCTTCGACACATCCTTCGCGATATAGGTGCCGTCGAAGCCGAACCCGAACTCGCCCACGCTCGTCCTGGCCAGCATCGCCCTGACCGACATGTCGAAGCCGGCGATCCGCTGATTCCCCACGTTCTGGTACACGCTGAGAATTCGATCGACCAGACCATCCGCCCCGATAATGACGTCGCCCTTGAACTGTGAACTGCTCGTGCCCGTTGCGTAATTGAAGTTGTCGATGAAGTCCTGGTACTTCGTATCGCCCAGGATGATGCCGATCTGGTCCTTCATCCCGATATTGAAGTAGTCGAGCGACAGCGACAGGTCACGCGTCGGCTCGAGGACGAATCCGACCGAAACCTGATTCGATTTCTCCGGCTTCAGGTCCGTGTTGCCACCCTGTATGTTTTTCGCCTGATAGTTGCAGTACTTCGGATTGAAGTTCACGTCGCAGTTGATCGGGTTGCCCTGCGCATCCAGGGTTCGCCCATCGTAGAACGGGTCGTTGTAGTTCCCGCCCGTATTGGTCTGGGTGTTCGGGTTGTACAACTCAAACAATGTCGGCGCACGGAAGCCCTTGTTTGCCGACGCGCGGACCAGCAACTGGGAAGTCGGCTGCCAGCGCAAAGCGACCTTGGGGTTGGTCGTGTTGCCGAAATCGCTGTAGTGGTCAAAACGAGCCTGCAGCGTCGCCGTCAACGTGCGCATCAGTGGAATGGCCAGCTCACCGAATACCGACTGCTGGGTGCGAGAGCCGACTGTCGTCTGCAGATCGCCGCCGCTGCCGACGAGGTCACCGCTGCTGAAGATCGGCTCGATATTGTCGTTGTACTTCTGGCGCGATGCCTCTACGCCCAAGGCCATCGCGACCGGCCCGGTCGCCCACTGACCGATTTCCCGTGACACCTTGACGTCGAACGTGGTCCGGGTGGATTTGCCTTCGCGCACGTCCTGACTGACCTCGGCGGCCTTCAGTGCCGCCAACCCCGCCGCGTCCTGCGTCCCGAACGGATTGATGTTGGGGTCGATCGTCTGGACCGCCGCGGAGTAACCCGGTTGCTTGGGCGTCAGGCCGCCCGTACGCAAAATTTTCGACTCCGATATCCAACCGCTCGTGTAGGCATCCGTCGCTTTGTTCTCCGCCTGCGCGATGCCGGTGTCGTAGTCCCAACCTGCAATCGTCCCCGTTGCGCCCAGCACAAAACGCGTGTTCTCCGTGGTCGTCTTGTTGGTCCGACCACCGAGATCGAGGGTGCGCCAGTACAGGTTCAGGTCACCGCTGAGTGCCACGCCGGGGATTGCCGGCACGATGCCGTTGCCTGGGTAGTACTTACCCCCAGCGGGGTAGAGCACCGGGTCGCCGTTGAACGTCGTCGCTTCCGAAGTCGGGTCGCCAGAGACGGTGAACGTGAGCTTGTTCTTCTGATAGGCAGCCTCGGCGTACAACTGGTTGTCGGCGTTCAACTGGAACGCGCCCTTGACGAACAGACCCACGCGCTCGGAGGGCGGCAGGACGTCGATCGTGCTCGCATAGTCATAACGGCAGCGGGTGTCGTTGGACGTCGTCCCGTACGACTTCGGCACAAGGCAACCCGGCGCGTAGATGTTCTGGACCGGGTCGGTGGTGATCACCGGACCCGTATAGCCGGAGTACGCGGGTGCGTAGGGGTTCACGAAGGCACCGGCGGGTGTCAGGATGTTGGATGGAAACGCGTTCGAACTCAGGCGGTTGAATACAAACGGATCCGCACCCGGCCCGCCAGGAGCCTTCGGAAGGTAAGCCGTTTTCGCGTACTGGCGCTGTGTCGCCGCGATCGGGTCCTGCTTGTCATAGGTGACATTGCCGAAAACGTTGAAGCGGTTCTTGCCGAGATCGCCAAAACCGAACGCCGCCGAGAAATTGGTCGACTTGCCGCCCGAAGCTTCGGGAATCTGCGTTCCAGCCGTCAGTTCAATGCCTTTGAAGTCTTTGCGCGTGATGAAGTTCACCACACCGCCGACCGCGTCCGTGCCGTACAGCGCCGAGGCGCCATCCTTCAGGATTTCGACCCGCTCGATGGCGTTGAGCGAAATCCCGTTGACGTCGACACCGCCGCCGTCAAACGCATAGACGGCCAGCCGACGGCCATTCAGCAGCACGAGAGTCAGGTTTGATCCAAGGCCGCGCAGCGAGATTCCCGAAAAACCGGGGCGCGCAGCGTCACCAAGCGCAAGGCTGAAGTTGTAGCCCTGACCGTTGTTGGCCGCAATCTTGTCCAGCAGTTCGGCTGCCGTCGTTGCGCCCGTGCGGACGATGTCCTCTTTGGTGACGATCTGGACCGGCAGCGCCGTTTCACCTTCAATTCGGCGTATGGCAGATCCGGTGATTTCAACTCGTTCCAGTTTCTGGGCCGACGTGTCTTGCGCGGACGCCGGAGCAGACACCAGCACTGCTCCTGCAGCACTGAAGGCCAGGGCAAGCGCCGCGGCGATGGGTTGTTGCTTGAACATCAAGATTCCCCCCCAAAGAGATGAATGGAGACAGCCGAATCGACTCGGCCCACTTTCAAAAATTGACACCGCATTCACCTGAGAGTCGGTACCCGAAGGTCACGCTCAAGCCAACGACGGCGAGCAAGTGAATCATTGTTACTACCGCCCTTAGCGATTGCAACATTCCCGAGACATAGCGGCGGTCGTTGTTGCATTTGGCCGACAGGGCATTCGCCATCGCGATCGCGCATCGCTAGTGATGGCGGATACCAGGGCGAATTCGTGATCCCCGAAACCGGGCATGCTGCACTGCGCGCTGGCGCCGCAAAGTCGGGAAGAATGAGGTCAGCACGGTGACTGGCTTGCCGCTGCCCCGGACCGGCGCGCGGGCTGACCAGGCGTGGTCTCGTCTATGCTCCCGGCGCGATTGGCGCCGTTGGCGTGCACTGAAGCCCCGGCGAGATTCAGCGCGATCGGGCCGTTACAGAGAAGCGAGGATTCCCTAACGATGAAGCGAAGAGATTTTGTTGCGGGCAGTGCCGCGCTGGGCGGCGTGACATTCCTGTCACCAATTGCCTTCGCGCAGAAGAGCGGCGGCGGTGACCAGGCGAAGGTTCCCATCGAAGACTTCTTCCGGAACCCGCAGTTCGACCAGGTCACGCTGTCGCCGGATGGGCAGTCACTCGCCGCGATCATTTCGATCAACGGGCGCAGAAACCTGGCCGTGATCGACATGGCGAAGAACGACGTCTTCGGCCTGACGAATTTCAAGGAGAGCGATGTCAACGAATACCAGTGGCAGAACAATGAGCGCCTCCTGTTTCGCCTCCAGGATCTGACCCCAGACCCGAACTACTTGACGCAGGGCGACGGACTGTTCGCCATCAACAAGAACGCCTCCAGCTTTCGCGAAGTGTTCAAACCGACCAAGCAAGGGGACGCGGCGAAAAGCAGTGTCTCGCTGGTGTACCGGTTCGTCGGCGGCCAGATCACCCCGCTCCCCGGCGGTGACGAGATCCTGATCGTCAGCAATGAGCGCTCGGCGGACTCAGGCGACCTTTACCGCGTGAACACTGTCACGGGGCGCAAGCAGCTCGTCACGGTCGAGCGTCCATCTTATGTGCGTCGCTACCTGACCGTCGATGGGAAGCCTCGCGTTGCAGTGACGGACGATCCAGACACCGGACTGGAGGCGATCTGGTCATTCAGCGGCGAGAAGAACGCGTGGATCAAACTCGAAGAATGGGACCCCCTGACCAACGCCGGGGTCGAGCCAATCGCATTTGATTTTGACGGCTCGCTGTTTGTGTCCGCGCGCGCAGGGCAGGACAAGGCTGCGCTTTACAGGTACGACCTCGCCGCAGGGAAGCTGGGCGAACGACTGGTGGGTCACAAGGATTACGACATCGGCTACGGGAATGGGTCATTCCTCGCGACCAGCGCCGCGAGCGACCTCATCATGGACGCCAAGAAGAAGAAGCTGGCGGGAATTGTCATCCAGGCAGAGAAACCGGACTTCATCTGGCTCGACGAACAGTGGGCTCGCTGGCACGCCACGCTGAACAACGCGTTACCGGATCGCGTCAATCGCATGACACCGGCCGGAGATTCCGGACGGATACTGGTGCGCTCCTCGTCCGACCGCGATCCCGGGCGCTGGTATCTCTTCGAGCCGGAAAAGCGCACGCTGCAGGAACTCGTCGCGAGCAGGACGTGGATCAAGCCGCAACAGATGGCGGAGCGCAAGCCGGTGCGGTACGCGGCGCGTGACGCGCTGTCAATCCCCGCCTACTTGACCTTGCCGACCGGCGCCACCGCAAAGGGTTTGCCGACCGTCATCCTGCCGCACGGCGGGCCGTTTGTCCGCGGCGATTTCTGGTCCTTTGATGCCTGGTCGCACTTCCTGGCTTCCCGTGGCTACGCAGTCCTGCAACCGGAATTCCGCGGCAGCCGAGGCTATGGATGGAAGCATTACCGGGCCGGATGGAGGGAATACGGTCGCGCCATGCAGAACGACATCACCGATGGGGCGCGTTGGCTTATCCAGCAGGGCATTGCCGACCCCAAGCGTGTTGCCATCATGGGACATAGCTACGGTGGCTATGCGGTCATGATGGGACTGGTGCTCGAGCCCGATCTTTATCGCTGCGGTCTGAACTCGGCCGGAGTGACCGACCCCATTTACAGTTTCGAACAACGCATCGGCGGTCGACCGGTGCCGGCGTCGGTGATGAAGATGTTCAACGCCGTCGTGGCTGACCTGGAGAAAGATCGAGACGTATTTTCAGCGGTCCGTCAGGCTGAACGTATCAAGGTGCCGGTGCTGATGGCGTATGGCGCAGAAGATCCGACCGTCCGCCGTATCGATGGCGATCGAATGAAGGCCGCGCTGGATCGCTCGAAGGTTCCGGTTGAGTTCGTGATTTATCCGGACCAGGGCCACTGGTGGGATGAAGCAACGCGAATCGATTATTTCAAGCGCGCGGAAGCATTCCTGGCGAAGCACCTCGCCTGATCGATCGTGTCGGTCACCCGGCCGGCCCCGTCACGAAACCCTTCAAGCCCGCAAAGCAATCCGGCCGCCTGAGCAACAGGCGCTCGATGGATTCGAGCGCGTCGAACCATGGGCGGAACTCATCGAACAGCTCCTGTTCGGTCGGCGTTGCCGCAGCCCGTGCGCCGCGCGCGAGCGCAAAGATCTCGCCGAACGACCGCCTGCCGTCGAGGAAAGCGAAGATCTGCTTCACATGTCGCCCCGGATCGACCACGCGCAGAAGCCCCGACTGCGCGTGACGAAGTGCGAACGACTGATTGCCGTGTGCCTCGATCAGACGCACGAAGTCTGCGCCAGTCGCCGGTTCGTTGGCGAAGAAAGGCACGTAGCCGGCGTCCCCGTACGGCGCCGCAACCTGCGGGTCACGTGTTGCATAGAACGAATGCGTGATGATGTCGCCGCCGATCAGCTCGGCAATTGCCTGCTGTTCGCGCGGTGGTAATGCGCGCGCGGTCGCCAGAAGCTCTGCATCAGCACGTTCGAGATAGTGCTCGACGGTGTAGGGAAGGCGCCCGCGGTGCCAGTCGGAGAAGGTCAGGTGCAGTCCGCAGCGATCGACCAGCCATTCGTACAGCTGTGGCACGGTGAACGCACGGTCCTGCGGATGCAGCAGGAGATCGTAGAGACCCGCGTCACCCCCGGCCACATGATCACGGTGCAGGTCCTCACCGCGCTTGAACCAGTTGGTTCGCGGCAGCGCGGCAAGCAGCGCGCGCGCCTGGCGTATGCGCGTTGCGTCATCGCGGGCCTCGCGGTTGAGTCGCCGCAGCAACTCCTGCATCTGATAGACGCCAATTCGCCCGTATTGGGCGTACAGCAACATGATCAGCGCGCCCCCGGGCGCCAGGAAGGTGAGCAGCGCATCCATGCCGCGCTCGGGCTCCTTCAGATGATGCAGGACGCCAACACAGTTGATCAGATCGAATTGGCCGAGTCCCAGTTGCGGCAATGCCAGCAGCGACGCTTCGACCCACTCGATGTTGGTGAGTCCGCGCACATTTGCGCGTGCCTTCGCCACATCGATCGCCGCGCGGCTGAAGTCAAGATGAACCACCTTTGCATCGACCTCGCGCAATTGCTCGGCGAGGAAGATCGTTCCATCGCCGGTGCCGCCTCCCGCGACCAGCACGCGGAAGCCTTGATCGAATTTTCGGCTGCCGCCGAAGCAGTGGTGATTAACCATCCGCAAGTCATCGAGCCAGGTCCCGATCAGCCGCTGTTTCTCGTCGGCCGGGTTGCGCTGCGGATACGGGAATCTCTCGTATTGACTGGCTACGTCATGCAGATCGTGCGGCGTCAGCATCTGGATCGACTCACGCCGCACGCTTCAGCCTTGGCACCGCAGCCAGCAGCGTCTTCGTGTACTCATGCGCCGGTC
>DAITAA010000033.1:4535-23842 GCA_036824505.1 Steroidobacteraceae bacterium | reverse complement strand
TTGCCGCACGACCTGAAGGCCCAGGCGCTGAGCGAAGCGGGGCGCATGCTCGCCCCCGGTGGAAAGCTCTATCTGGCGGAATTCCATCGCCCTGAATTGTGGGTGCTGCGCGCCTTGAGCTGGACTTACTTCAAAGTATTCGAACCGCTCGGCCTGGCGCTCTGGGACACGCACGACCCGCTCGACTGCCTGGAGAAGATGGGCGGCTGGTCGTGTGAACGCACCACCTATTTCTTCGGCAACTTCCAGATCATTACCGCCACCAAGCAATAGCGGTTGTCAGGCCACGCGCCGGGTCAGTACGGCCGCCCGTCCTTGTGCGAATACCGCTCCGGGGCGTCGGGAGCATTCCAGCGCAGATCCACGTCCGGGTAGCTGGCGGCATCCGACTTGTCGCGGTTGCTGATCTCCAGGTAAACCGCGGGCACCGGACCCCGGTTGACGAGCTGATGGCCGTTCGCGACGCCAGCCGGGAAGCCTGCGCATTGGCCCGCCTTCAGCGACTGTTCGCCCGCGTCCGTGACCAGCACCAGCTCGCCCGACAGCACGTAAACGAGCTCGTCTTCCTTCGTGTGCCAGTGACGCATGGATGAGGCGGCACCGGGCCAGAGCGTCGTGTGGTTGACACCGATTTTCGTCAGGCCGGCGGCGTCCCCGAGCGCGCGCTTCTCGCGCGGCAGGACCTGCGAACGGAACGGTTCCGGGTAACCGGAGCGGTTGCTGGCCTTTAGATCGTCAGGACCAAATGGTGTTGCCAATTTTGTCATGGGCTTACCCTAGTAAAGGATGGCTATAGACATCCAATATCCCGCAATACAAGGCCAGGAGGGGCGTTGATGGACATGAGCATCGATCGCGGATGTATCTCAAGACGAATCATGCCAGACATGCAAGATATGCGAAGCAACGTCCCTGACGACCACGATCCGATTAGTCCGCATCATTTTGCTGCCTGCATATCAACGCTATTCATTTGGCGTGATCAGGAGTCTCCGACACGAGGGCTCCGAACAGTTCTTTCGTTTGGGTAGCAAGGCGGGGTTCCAGCCAAAGCACGCTTTTCGACTGAGGCTGCAACTCGGCCGACTCGATCCCAGCGATACGCCAGCCGCGATGGACCTTCATGCAGTGGGCCGCATGCGGTCGACGTTGATAATCAGGACTGTCGCTACGCGGGAGACTGGCAATGCCAATGCATGACTCCTCTCATCCAGGTGAAGTTCTGTGCGACGGAGTGTTCAAGAACAGTGGCATCACGGTTACGGACTTCGCCAACCGTCTCGGGTTTACGCGCGTGGCCCTCTTGCACGTCTTGAATGCTCGCGCGGCGGTCAGCGCTGGAATGGCGGTGCGACTCGGCGCCGTACTCGGTGGGTCCGCCGAGTCATGGCTGACGATGCAGGCGAATTACGATCTTTAACAGGCGCGGCGCAAACCAGGCCGACAGGTATCGCGAATAGCGCGCTCGGCCATCAATCGCGAAATCGCCTGAAGTTACTCCGGAACATGCCCACCACCGGGAGCCGCTCACGATTGTTGGCGGCTCCTTGATGGCGCAACAAATGTTCCTGCGCTGCCGCAAGGCTGGGGCGCGTCGCATCATTAAATAGATCTGCGACGGTGCCATTTGCAGGCGCTGCGAAGCGCGGACGAAGGCGATTGCGCCGCGTCAATGCGCCTGGCACAGAGCGGGATTTTCCGCCATGATTGATTTCAAGTCGTTGCGCTGATATATGATGCGTATACGCATCCGATAAGAGCGCCAAATTGAGCCCCAGAAAACCCACGAAGCCGCCTGCGCCGCGCCGCGGCCCGCGCGTCAAGCGCGCTGAACTTGCGAAGGCCGCGCGTGCCTTTCCGCGGATGAATCCGCAACTGATTCCGAAGGCCGGCTGGGTGCGGGAGATCCGCGATGCACTCGGCATTTCGCAGTCGCAACTCGCAGCGCGCGCGGGCATCTCGCGCGCAACCGTGCAGCAGATGGAACGCGCGGAAGGACGACGCCGCATCACGCTCGCAAGTCTCGATCGTCTCGCGCAGGCGATGGGTTGCCAGGTCGCATTTGCGATTGTGCCGAAAGGCGGCACGCTGCAGGACGTGCGCGCACGCCAGGCGCTGGCCCGTGCCGAGGTGCTGCTGAAGGAAAAACTGGAACCGGCTGCGTACGCGAACCTGCGGCCGCGGGAACTGGGACGCCGCCAGGAGCGGCTTGCTGCAAAACTCCTGCGCGGCAGCCGCCGCAAGCTCTGGTAAAAAGGGGACGCACCCCTTTTCCGCTGCGGTAAAGGGGTGCGTCCCCTATTACTGCACCACGCCGTCCGAACGCAAAGACTCGAATTCCGAAGCGCTGATGCCGAGTTCCTGTTGCAACACTGCTTGCGTGTGCTCACCGAGCAGCGGCGGCGGGTCGCGGTACTCGAGCTTGCTGCGCGAGTAGAGCACGGGGTTTCGCACCTGCGGAACCTGACCGCCAGCGGGGTGGGGCAGATCGAAGCGCATCTTCCGGTGCTGCACCTGGGGCTCATCGAACACTTCCGCCAGATCGTTGATCGGGCCGCAGGGCACGCCGGCAGTTGCGAGCGCATCCAGCCATTGCCGGGTCGTTTTCTGCCGGCACAGCCGGGCGATTTCGGGGACCAAAGCGCCCCTGTTAGCCACCCGCCCCGCGTTGGACCGAAAACGCTCATCCGCCGCGAGCCCCGGACTGCCCGCCACGCCGCAAAAGCTCTCGAATTGCCGGTCGTTGCCGACCGCGAGCATCAAGTAGCCATCCGCAGTCGCGAATGCCTGGTAGGGCACGATATTCGGGTGCGCCGTGCCCCGGCGTCCGGGCGGAATCCCCGAAACCAGGTAGTTCAGGCTCTGGTTCGCGAGTGCCGCGACCTGGGTATCGAGGAGCGCCAGGTCGATCAGCTGACCCCGACCCGATTTTTCGCGCTCATAAAGAGCGCCAAGGATGGCCGACAGGGCATACATGCCGCTCAGCAGGTCGGAAACGGCGACTCCCACCTTGATTGGACCCGCACCGGGCTCGCCATCCGGCACGCCGGTGACACTCATGAGTCCCGACATCGCCTGGATCATCGCGTCGTAGCCGGCGGCGCCCGCTTCGGGCCCGTCCTGACCAAAAGCCGATATCGAACAATAGATCAGGCGCTGGTTCAGTGCCCGCAGATGGTCATAACCGAGCCCATAGCGCGCGAGCGTGCCGACCCTGAAGTTCTCGATCAGCACGTCGGCGCGTTCTGCGAGGCCGCGGATCAACTTCTGCCCGGCCGATTTCGTGAAATCGATGGCGAGCGAGCGCTTGCCGCGATTGCTCGAGAGGTAATACGCCGATTCGCCGGTGTCGCGGCCGGCCTGGTCCTTCAGCCAGGGCGGGCCCCAGTGGCGGGTATCGTCGCCGGCCCCGGGTTTTTCGATCTTCCACACCGTCGCGCCGAAATCGGCGAGGCACTGCGTCGCCCAGGGGCCGGCCAGGATGCGGCTGAGGTCGAGGACCGTGACACCGTGCAGCGGGCCCATGCGCTCAGGCCTGCTTCAGGCCCGCAAGATATTTCTGCGCTGTCTCGAGACTGATGACTTCGGCGTACTTCGCCTGCAGGTCGAACAGATTGGCCTCGTGCGGCGCGGGATGGCGGTCGCCGACCGCATCGCGCACGACCAGCGGAATGAAACCATGCTGGCAGGCGTCGACGGCGGTTGCGCGCACGCAGCCACTGGTCGAGACACCGGCAATCAGCAGCGTGTCCACGCCAAGCGATGTCAAGGTCGAGCCGAGTGAGGTCGCAAAGAAGGCGCTCGCATATTGCTTGCTGATGACCGTCTCGCCTTCGGCGGGCTCAAGTCCTTCACCGAAAGCTGCAAGTTCCGGATGCAGGCCGCGCTCGAAGCAGGACAGCGCGGGAAGCTTGCGAAAAAACACGCCACCGTCCCGTCCGCCAGGCTGGTACACGACGTTCGTGTGGATCACCGGAATGCGCGTCTTGCGCGCGGCAGACAGCAGCTGCCTGCAGGCCTCGGCCGCGGTCTCGACGCCGGCATAAAGCGGCGAGCCGCGGCTCAGATAGGCACCGACGAAATCAATCACGAGCAGCGCGGGGCGACGGCCGGGTTGCAGGTGATGTTCCGGAAGATTGGGTTGTGCAGATGGCGCCATCATTCGCCGCCTAGCGATTCAGCGCGCCGCGGGCTGCGTGAACGTGCGAGAACATCACGGAAGCAGCCCACTCTGCATCGCGCGCCTCGAGCGCGCTGACGATCTCCAGATGATGCAGTGCGCTCCGCTGCAGGTCCTCAGGCGTGTATTTCTGGAATGTGCGCATCATCAATGACGCCTCGATCAGCCCGGCAAGCGCACGGGCGAGCCGCGGACTCGCGGCCGCGTCCTGCATGCAGCGATGAAACCGGCTGTTCAGGTCGCCGATGCGCTCGAGGTAACCCGCTCTGCGCTCGACCGATTCGCGGTATTGCAGTTCTGCGAGCCGCCGCAACTCGGCGATCTGCTCGTTGCTCGCGAGTGCTGTCGCGCGGCGGGCGCCGTAGGACTCGAGCATCGCGCGCAGGTCGAAGATCTCATCGGAATCCACCTCATGCAAGGTGGTGACGACGGCGCCCAGGTTCGGCGTGAATTCGACGAGTCCCTCGGCGTCGAGACGGCGCAATGCTTCGCGTACCGGCGTGCGGCTGACGCCGACGGTCGTCGCAATTTCCTGCTCGGTCAAGCGCGCGCCGGCGAGATAACGTCCGGCAATGATGCCGGAGCGCACCGCCTCGTAAGCCCTGTCGACTGCACGCGATGATTGGGCTTCAGGCATGGCTGCTTTGCTTGGCCTTTGCAGGTTGCGCGCGGGCGCGCTTGAATGCGGAGAATCGCGGCGTCGCCGGCGGCGGCAGCCCGGTTTCGGACAGGCATCGCGCCTTCAACTCATCGATGCTTGCAAACCCGCGATCGAAGAGCGGCGCCTTGCCGCGCTCCTTCGCCATGCGCGCGCGAAGTTCCGCAGTCGCCGCGCTGTCCACGCGGTTATTCCGGATCACGACGCCATAACGCTGCGCACCGGCCTCGGTCACGAGCCCGGCCTCGACGTCGAACAGGACGAGTGCGGGATCGCGCTCCAGCGGGTCACCGCAGCCGCCACCGCCCCAGGTCTCATACAGCAGCAGGTCGCCGACCTCGACTTTGACGCGATCAGTCTTCGATGGCAGCAGCTCCTCGCTGCCATTCTTGCGCTGCAGGCGCTTGCGGCTGCGCGCGCCGGGCAGTCCACCGTTGACGCCCCAGGGATAAGTCAGCCAGCGATCATCGTGAATGGAAATCTCGCCGGGCTCCAGGAAATGGTAGCCGATCCGGATGCCGTTGCCGCCGCGGAATTTTCCGGGACCGCCGGAATCCGTGATCGTTTCATAGGTGTCAATGCGCAGCGGAAAGTAGCTCTCGAGAAATTCATTCGGCACGTTGGTGAAAGACGGCCACAGCGAATGCCCGTCCGGGCCGTCGCCGAATGGCTTGCCCGGAATGCCGCCGAAGCCGATCTGGTAAAGCTGGTACCACTCGCCGTCCTTGTTGTAGCCCGAGTACATGAAGTGCGGACTGTCCGAAAATCCCGCGGCGCACATGAAGGCCGGATTGCCCTGGCCGAGCAGGCCGCCGAGCACGTCGAAGATGCGTCCGAGCGCGTGCGTCCGGCAGGAAAGCGCGGCCGGCTTGATGGGCTTCAGCAGCGTGCCCTCGGGAATGCGCACTTCCATCAGGTCGTAGAAGCCGTCGTTGAACAGGATCTGCGGGTCGAACACCATGATCATGTACACGCCGGCGAACATCTTGAACATTTCCTCGTTCAGCAGGAAGTTGATCGAGGAGATCGACTGCGGATCGGTGCCGGCGAAGTCGAAAATGCATTTGTCACCCTCGCGCCACATCGTGCAGGCGATCTTGTACGGACCCATGTTCATACCGTCGTCGCAGACATAATCCTCGAAGTGCTGCTTCGTCTCCGGCACCGTTCGCCGGATCAGTTCGCGCATCGCGCGCTTGTTGCGCTCGAGCATCGCGTCCATTGCCGAATAGAAGACGTCGTCACCGAAACGGCGGCTGATCTCGACGCAGCGGATTGCCGCGGTACGAAGCGCCGCGACGATCGCGTGGAAGTCGGAGAAATTCCAGGTCGGCAGCCGGCAGTTATGCAGGATGACCTTGAGCAAATCGTCCTGAAGCTGGCCGCCGCGGATGATCTTGACCGGCGGCACGGCGACGCCTTCCTCGAAGAATGTGCGCGCGTCGGTCGGCAGCGAACCGGGCACCTTGCCGCCGACGTCGGTCATGTGGCCGAACATCGCGGCCCAGGCGATCACGCGGCCGTCCTTGAAGACCGGCATCAGCAGCAGCCAGTCGTTGATGTGGCTGATGGCGCCGTTGCAGGAATATGGATCGTTGGTCAGGAACACGTCGCCTTCTTCGACCGTGCCGTCGTAGCCCTGCATGAAACCGTAGATGAAGGAGCCGAACTGGCCGACCACCATCTTGCCTTCGAGATTCGCGATCAGCGGAAACTCGTCGTGCTGCTCGCGGATGCCCGGCGACATCGCGGTGCGGAACAGCACGGTGTCCATCTCGAAGCGCGCGTTCCGAAGCGCGCTCTCGATGATGTCGATCGTGACGCTGTCGACCTTGATTTTCCTGAAGGGCTTCTTGTTGCGTTGGATGATCTTGGCGGGCATGGGTTTGTCTCCGTCGCTCTCTTCAGGCCAGCTTCTTGTGGGAATCCGGGTAGATCAGGATATTGCCGAGACGGTCCACGAGCCCCGTGTGCCTCGGCAGGACGACTGTCGTCGAATCCATTTCGATGACGATTGCCGGCCCGCGTATGCGGTTGCCGGCCTTGAGCTTCGCGCGGTCATAGACGGTGGCCTTGATCTTCTTGCGGTCCATGTACACGAGTTGCGTGCCGATGGCCGCGGCCTTCGGGTTGCGGTCGCCGCGCGCGATGGCGGGCTTGCGCACCGATATGCCACGGCCCTGGACGACGGCGCGAAGCGCCACGAACTCGTGCTCGAGCGGCAGCGCGAATGTGAACAGCCGCTTGTGCTCCGCGTCGAACGGCTCCGAGATCGCCTTCAGGCCGCGCTTCTTCAGCGCGCCGATGTCCACGTCGATCGTAAGCCGCAGGCCCTGGCCGTGATAGCGCACGTCCACCTGGTAGCTGCGCTTCATCTCGGTGAGCGGCACCTTCTCGCGCTCGAGCGCCTGGGCGGCAGTCGCAGACAAGTGCTCGAGGGTCTTTACAATCTCGCCGGGCGTGGTCTCCGAGAACTTGCGGATGTAGGTACGCGCCGACTCGTCGCGCAGTGCCGTGGTCGCGTCACCGAGCGCACATAACACGCCCGGGCCCGGCGGAATGATCGCCGGCCAGGAACCGAGCAGGATCGAAAGGGCGTTGGCATGCAACGGGCCTGCGCCACCGAAAGCAATCAAGGCATAGTCGCGCGGGTCGTGGCCCTGTTCGACCGATACCAGCCGCAGCGCCCCGACCATGTTCTCGTTGACGATGTCGTAAATGCCGAGCGCGGCATCGTGCAGTGACTTGCCGAGTGCCGCCGCGATCTTGGTGACGGCCTGCGTCGAGAGTTCGCGCTTCAGCTCGAGGTCGCCGCCCAGGCGCTGCATTTCCGGCAGGTACCCGAGCACGACATTGGCGTCCGTGACGGTAGGCTCGGTGCCGCCGCGGCCATAGGCCGCGGGCCCCGGGTCGGCGCCCGCGGATTGCGGGCCGACGCGCAGGGCCTTGGTGAGTTCCGGTACATGCGCGATGGAACCGCCGCCGGCGCCGATGCTGCGCACGTCCACGGACGAGGCGCGCACGGTCACGTCGCCAACCGTCGTTTCGCGCCGCAACCGTGGCACACCATCCATGATCAGAGCGACATCGGTCGAGGTGCCGCCGACATCCACCGTCAGCAAGTTCGGGAAACCGGCCTGCAGCGCGACCCACAGCGCGCCGGTGACGCCACCGGCCGGGCCAGACATCAGCAGGTTCACCGGATATTCCTCGGCCGAAGCGGCGGAAGCCAGGCCGCCGTCGGAGCGCAGGATGTGCAGCTTCACGTCGCCGGCCTTCGATGCGAGCTTGTCCTTCAGGTTTTTCACGTAGCGTTGCACGACCGGGCGCACGTAGGAATTGGCGACGGTGGTGACCGTGCGTTCGTACTCCTGCATTTCCGGAACGACCTCGGAGGACAGCGAAACCGGCACGCCGGGCAGCACCGCAGCCGCGATCTCGCGGATGCGCCGCTCGTGCGTGTCATTCGCAAAGGCGTTGATCAGCGAGACGGTCAACGCTTCGATTTTCCCGGATTTCAGTTTCAGCAGGTCGGCACGCAAAGCCTCCTCGTCGAGCTTGCGCACCACGTCGCCGCGCGCACCGATGCGCTCGTCGGCCTCGATCGTGAGTTTCAGCGGCGCCATCGGCAGCGACTTGTTGTAGATGACCCAGCCGCCGAGACCGCCCGGCACGTAGGAACGCGCGATCTGCAGCACCTGGCGGTAGCCCTTGGTCGTGATGAGCCCGACGCGTGCGCCCGAGCTCGTCAGCACGGTGTTGGTCGCAACGGTCGTGCCGTGCATCACGTGGTCGATCGCCCGCGGATCGATGCCGGCCTGCTTGCAGATCCGCGTCAGGCCGCTCAACACGCCGATGGACTGGTCCTTCGGCGTGCTCGGGAGCTTGACGCTCCAGGTCTTGCCGGATTTTTCGTCCACGAGCAGGAGATCCGTGAATGTGCCGCCGACGTCAATGCCGAGTCTGTATGTCACGTCCGCTCCTTCGATCCTGGAAATGTCCCCGCTTTCACCAGCATGCCGGGCACTGGCCGCCCGAACTGCTGCTGCAGCCAGCGGCCAGTCGCAATCGTCTCGTCGAGGTTAACGCCGGTCTCGATGCCCATGCGGCCGAGCATGTAGAGGAGATCCTCGGTCGGAATGTTCCCGGTCGCCGCGGGTGCGAATGGACAGCCGCCGATGCCGCCGATGCTGGCATCGATGACAGTTGCGCCGCCCTCGACCGCCGCGTAGGCATTTGCAATACCGGTGTTGCGCGTGTTGTGGAAATGGCAGCGCAGGGGCATGCCGGGCAATTCGTCCTTCAGGCGCCGCAGCAGATCCGTCACCTGGCTCGGCACGCCGACGCCGATGGTATCGGCGATCGCGATCTCGAGCGGATCGCCATCGGCGACTTCGCGTGCGATAGCGATGACCTTGTCAGGAGCGACCTCGCCCTCGAAGGGGCAGCCGAAAGCCGTCGAAATCGTCACCTGAGCGCGGATGCCTGCCGCGTGCGCAGCCGCCGCGATCGCGAGCCAGTCATCGATGGACTCGCGGGTCGTCACGCCCTGGTTGCGCTGGTTGAAAGTGTCGCTTGCAACTACCGCCATGCCGATCTCGTCGCAACCCGCGGCAGCCGCACGGTCGTAGCCGCGCCGGTTCAGCACGAGACCCACGTAGTGCACGTCCTTGCGGCGTGGCAGCGCCTTCATTACTTCCTCGGCGTCCGCCATCTGCGGAACGCGCTTCGGATTGACGAAGCTCGTCACTTCGACGCGTCGCGTCCCGGCCGCAACGATGCGATTGATCAACTCGACCTTCGCTGCGGTCGGAAACACGCCGGGTTCGTTCTGCAGCCCGTCGCGCGGACCCACCTCGACGATCTCGATCTTGCGCGCCATCGTCATCGTGAAATTGTATACATGGAAGCGGGATTATCCCACCAACCGGCCGATAGTTGACCTCGGAACGGGCAAAATTGTATACACGAGGTCGTGGTGGATGAGAGATTCAAGAAGGGTCCGCTGTCCGACCTGCGGGTCATCGAGATGGGCACGCTGCTTGCCGGCCCGTTCTGCGGCCAGCTGCTGGGCGACCTGGGCGCCGAGGTCATCAAGGTTGAGCCGCCGGGGCAGGGCGACCCGATGCGGGTCTGGGGCCGGCAGAAACAGGGCGACCCCTCGCTGTGGTGGCCCGTCGTGGGCCGCAACAAGAAGGCGATCACCCTTGACCTGCGCCAGGCGGACGGCCAGCAGGTCCTGAAGGAACTCGTCGCAAAATCCGACTTCCTGATCGAGAACTTCCGTCCGGGCACGCTCGAGAAATGGGGCCTCGGCTGGGAACAACTTTCGGCCGTTAATCCGCGGCTGATCATGGTGCGGGTGTCCGGCTACGGCCAGACCGGGCCCTACGCACCGCGCGCGGGCTTTGGGGCGATCGGCGAGGCGATGGGCGGCCTTCGTTATGTGGTCGGCGACCCTTCCACGCCGCCGTCGCGTGTCGGCATCTCGATCGGCGACTCACTCGCCGCGACATTCGCCTGCATCGGCGCACTCTCGGCGCTCAACTACCGCGAGCGCACCGGCCGCGGCCAGATGATCGACTCGGCAATCTACGAGGCCGTGCTCGCAATGATGGAATCGCTGATCACCGAGTACGACAAGACCGGCTACATTCGCGAGCGCACCGGCGCAATCCTGCCGAATGTGGCGCCATCCAATGTCTACCCGACGAAGGACGGCCTGGTATTGATTGCCGCGAACCAGGACACGGTGTTCGGGCGCCTGTGCGATGCGATGGGCCGCGCGGAACTTGCCACCGATCCGCGCTATGACAGCCACCAGTCTCGCGGCGCAAACCAGAAGGAACTCGACGAGCTGATCGGGCGCTGGACCGCAGGCCGGACGACGCACGATATTCTCGAGCTGATGGATCGCCAGGGCGTGCCCGCGGGGCAGATTTACCGCGCGCCCGAAATGCTGGAAGACCCGCATTTCATCGCGCGCGATGCGATCGTGACGGTTGATCACCCGCAGTTCGGGAAACTGCGGATGCAGAACGTCGCGCCGCGGCTCTCGGAGACGCCGGGCGGGGTCCGGGCGCCGTCACCGGCGCTCGGGCAGCACAACGACGCGATCTACCTCGAACTCCTCGGCATGCCCCGCGAACGCTACCAGCGGCTCAAGGCCGCCAAGGTCATTTGAACGAGTAGCTGACGTCCAGCCCGTAGCTGCTGCCAGGCGAGTCGTGGATGAACGCACCGCCGAACTCCGGCGCCACGATCACTTCCTGCAGGTACTGCTCGTCCGCGATGTTGCGGCCCCAGGCTGTGGCACTCCACCGATCGGCCCGCAGAGTCAGACGCGCGTTAATCACGCTATATGGATCGCGCTTCTGCTTGCTGTAGTTTCCCTGGCCGAAGCCGAACTGGGTCACCAGGTTCGGTACCGTCTCGGTCTGCACCGGGTGGAACCACGTTTCGCCAACGAAGGTGCTATCGACGCGGGCGACGAGATCCAGTCCGGAACCGCCCATCGGGAAGGTCAGCTCGGCCCCGAAGTTGCCGGTGTACTCCGGTGAATAAGGCAGCTTGTTGCCGTTGGTATACGGCCGCCCGTTGTAACGATCGATCTTGCCGTCCGTGAATCCGATGCCGCCAAACAGCGAGAAGCTGTCGGTAGCGCGCCAGCGGAAGTCGGCCTCGGCGCCCTTGATCGTCACCTTGTCAATATTCGTCACGACCCTCAGCAGGCCGAATGGGCCGGCGAAGAAATTGAAGAACTGCATGTCATCAACTTGCGTGTAGTAGACCGCGCCGTTAATCGACAAGGTGCGGTCCCGGAGATTCGACTTGAAGCCGAGCTCCGCTGCCTTCGACACCTCTTTCTTGTAGTCGTCATGGACGTCGGTCAGGTTATGAACCGAGGTCGCTGTGCATACAGGCGGACCGAGCGGCAGCGTAAAGCCAAAGGTTGTATCGAAGTCGGTGCTGGGCCCGAGGCACAAATCCTGGCCGGGTATTAACGCATTGTTGTAGAACTGGTTGACCGTGGCCTCGCTGCCTGAGGAGTTGAAGCCGCCGCTCCTGAAGCCATAACCGTAGGAGGCATAAACGGACATTTGATCCGTCGCTTTCCAGTTCAGTGAGAGCTTTGGCTGGAACTGATTGTAGGTCTTCGAGCGGCTCGGGATGCCCGTCGTGGCCCAGTCCCCGCCAGCGAGCGCATTCTGCGTATATGCCGGGTTGATGAACGGATTCGAGAAGAACGCAAATGTCGGTGTCTGTGCGCGTGCATTGGCGCCCGTCGGGACGTTGTTGTCGACGTCACGTTGCTCGGAGTCGTAACGCAAGGCCAGTGCGAGTTCGACACCCTCGGAAATATCGTAGGCAAGCTGCCCGAAGCCTGCGTACACCTTGCTGTTGAAGGTGTCGTCATAGAGCAAGTCAGTGGGGTTCGGTCCACTGGCCGGCACGAATGCCTGCGCCAGGAAGTTCTGCTGCAGGGAAGCGCCGGTATTGTCGGAGCCCTGGGAGACCACCACGTGGCGCTCGATGTCGGCAAAATAAATGCCGGCCAGCCAGCGCAGCCGCTGATCGCCCGGCGAAGTCAGGCGCAGTTCCAGGCTCGAGTCTTTCTGGTCGCGCTGCTGATACTGGTAACCACCACAGGTTGTCGGTCCATACGGGGGCTGGAACGACGATGCGTAGGGTGTCAGCGACACGATCGTGCCCGGAGGATTGCCGTAGTTGAACGGCGCAGGCAATGGCGTGTCGACGAGCCGCGCTGCAAACGACTCCGCGCAGGAAGGCGTGAACGCGTACAGGAAGAACGCGTCGCTCGCGCCGTCGGTGAGGAAGAAATTGGTCTGGTCGTTGTACGCTGCCACGGCGGTCAGCTCTCCAACTCCAATGTCCCAATCACCCTTGATCGAAATATTCTTGTTCTCCTGTTCGTTCCGGGGCTTGATGTTGTTGGTATAGAAGAAGTTGTGCTGGTTCGGATCCTCGTCGAAGGGCGGGGCGCTGAATATTGCCGCTGCCTCGGCAAAGGACACCGCGGCGTTGAAATTGATGGCGCCGGATTTCACCTTCGAGTACTTGGCCTTGACGTCGAAGCTGCCGTTCCCGGCGTCGAAGTTGAGGCGTCCCGAGGCGCCGGATTCCTCGAAGTAGTCGACGCAGTCGTCGCAATTGAGAAGGGTGTTATTCCACTGGCCGTCGGTCTTGTGTGTGTAAGCCGACAGGCTGCCCTTCGCGTTGTCGCTGAGCGGTCCACTCACATAAAGATTGCCCTTGTAGGTCTGGTTGTTGCCGTAGCCCGCGCCGACCTCGAATTCGGCGACATCACCCGGCTTGCGCGTCGTCATGATCACCGCGCCGGCCAGCGCGTTGCGGCCGTAGAGGGCGCCCTGAGGGCCTTTCAGCACCTCGACCTGGGTGACGTTGTTGAGTTCCTGGTTCAGCGCGTTGGGATTGGTCTGCAGCACGCCGTCGACGACCAGCGCGAAGTTAGTCTCGGCATCGCGGCCCGTGTTGATGCCGCGGATCACGACCTGCAGGTCGCCGGCCTCGGCCGCCTGCACCTGCGCGACGCCCGGCGTCAGTGCAATGAAATCGGATGGCCGTTCGATGCCCGCCGACTTGATTTCAGCGGCCGTGAAGGCCTGGACCGTGACCGGCACATCCTCGATTTTCTCCGCGCGCTGCCGCGCAGTGACCACGACTTCGGGCAGTTGCGACTCTGTCTGTGGATCGGCGGCCGCATTCGCGGCGGCCAGGATGCTCGCGACGGCGATGGCAAGGGCGGACGTGGTGGGCGTGAAGTACTGCATGGCTTCCTCGCAGGGTTCAAGGACCCCATTGTTGTATACAAAACAGGCGCTTGGATCATACTCTCAGCCTTAATGAAGCCGCAATATTGGGTTTCCGGGGCTGGACGGTATACATGACGACCCCATGGCGGGGCAGCAGCACCGGTACGCACGGTGCCTTCGACACACCGGCCTTTCGGCATCGGGACGATAGCGGAAAGATCTCGCGCCGGGCGAGACGACCTACTTATACGGGCGCGACAGTCCTTCCTGAAAGCCATGCGCTCGAAGAGACGCATGCCAGGTCATCTCCGCTGTGCTGTCTGCAACGGGCGACGTGAGATGCGGCGAAGGCGACCGGGAAACCGCTAAAATTACGGCGATATGAGCTGCACCCGCTTTCTTCTTGCTGCCGTGCTGGCGCGGCATGGCTATTCTCGCCCACGACCAGCGATTTTATGTTCTGATGGCAGAACTGCGCGTCGAGGCTCTGGCTACCCCAGACTGGAAATACGACGCAACGTCCAGCGACTGGAATCAGTACTTGCCACAGCTCGTGGACCTGTACCAGCGCATTGATTTTCTGAAGCAATAGCTTCGTTCATATATCCGGAGACTGACGACATGATTAGTGAAACGACCCGTTCAATCACATTGACGCTATCCGCCGCGATCGCGCTGTTCGCGCTCGCTGCCTGCGGCAACAAGACGCCGCCCCCGCCCACGAGCGAACAGCCCGCCGTGCAGGCCGAGATCGACAAGGACGCCGAGATGAAGGCGAAGGAAGAAGAACTCGCCCGCAAGGAGGCGGAACTCGCACTCAAGGAACGCGAACAGGATCTCGCGCGCCGTGAGACGGAACTCGCGGCCAAGACCGCGGCACCCGCAAAGCCAAAGCCGAAGCCTGCTGCGACCACCGCATCAGCTGCTCCTGCCCCGGCCCCGGCCCCGGCCCCGGCGCCGAAGCCGGTTCCGTCGGGCCCGCGGCAGTACACGGTCCCGTCGGGCACCTCGCTCTCCGTGCAGTTGCCCGCAACGATCACGACAAAGAACGCCAAGGTCGGCGATCGCGTCGCCGGCAACCTGAATTCCGACCTGGTCGTGGACGGCAAAGTGATCGCCAAGTCCGGTGCGCTGCTGCAGGGCTCGATCACGGAGGTCGTCTCCGGCAGCAACAAGATCGGCGGCACGCCGACGCTCGGCCTCAATTTCGACAACCTGACACTCGCGGATGGCAGCGACACGCGCGTTTCCGCAACGATCAAGGAAGTGTCCGCTAAGAGCGATACGGGGCGTGATGCCGCCAAGATCGCCGGCGGCGCAGCCATCGGCGCCATCCTCGGCAACCAGTTGAGCAGCAAGAACGGCAAGATCGTCGGCGCATTGATCGGCGCTGGCGCGGGTGCTGCCGCTGCGAAGAGCACCGGCACCGAAATCGAATTGCCGGCCGGCACCGTGCTTGGAGTCACGCTCACCGCGCCGGTGACGGTGACGATGGAGTAAGCGCGACGCGACGCTAATCGCCGGCGCGGCGTTTGTTCCGGTACATCGCCGCGTCGGCGGTCGCGAGTAGCGTGTCGAGGCTCTGATTCTGGTCCGGATCGGACGTCGCCATGCCGACGCTGAATTTCAGCCGGCTGGCAATCGCATCATCAGCTTTTGCCTTCGCGATCTGTCCCACCAGGCGGGCCACGAGCTTTCTTGCGCTCTCGACGTTGGCATCGTGCATCAGCACGCAGAATTCGTCCCCACCGGTGCGGCCGAAGGCGTCGGCCTCACGACAGCACAGCAACAGGCAGCGGGCGAACAGCTTGAGCACCCTGTCACCAGCCTCGTGGCCCAACTCGTCGTTGATCTGCTTGAAGCTGTTCAGGTCGAACAGCAGCAGCACGGCGCGATGCCCGGCACGGTTTGCGGAAGCGAGACTCAGTTTCGCTATCTGCAGGAAACCGCGCCGGTTCTGGATCCGCGTCAGTTCGTCGGTGGTCGCGAGCGCGACCGATTGAAGTTGCTGCTGGGCGAGTTCGCCGAGGTCGCGGAGCATTTCGCGGTCGGCGCCCGTGAAGTTGCGCGGCTTCGAGTCGATGACGCAGAGTGTGCCGATGCGGTGCCCGGACTGGGACTTCAACGGGAACCCGGCGTAGAAACGGATATTCGGGTTCTTCGTGACCAGCGGATTATCGTGAAAGCGGGGGTCCGAGAGCGCGTCCTCGACCACGAAGGCCTCATCGTTGAGGATTGCGTGGCCGCAGAATGAGATGTCGCGCGGCGTCTCGGTCGCATCCAGACCCTGGCGTGACTTGAACCACTGGCGATCCTGGTCGACCAGCGAGACCAGCGCGATCGGCACGCCGAAGATCCTGCCGGCCAGGCGCGTGATGTTATCGAGCTTCTCGTCGCCCGGGGTGTCCAGCAACTGCATCACTTGCAGCGCCCGCAGCCGCTGCGTCTCGTCATGCGGTATTTCTGGTGCTTTCATGGCGACACCTTTTGCATGCGATGCCTGACCCACGCGACGATGCCCGGCGTGATCGACGCCAGCACGATCAACACGATGACGAGGCTCAGATTCTGCTTGACCATCGGGATGTTGCCGAAGAAATAGCCCGCCAGGCACAGCGAAACCACCCACAGCAGCGCGGCCACGATGCAGAAGCCGAGATAGCGCGCGTAGCGCATGGCACCGACGCCCGCGACGAACGGCGCGTAGGTGCGGATGATCGGGATGAAGCGCGCCAGGATGAGGGTCTTGCCGCCGTGGCGCTCGTAGAACGCGTGCGCGCGCGCGAGGTGCGCGGGGTTGAACCAGCGCGAGCGTTCATAATGAAAGACCTTCGGCCCGACCAGGCGGCCAATCCCGTAGTTGACGTTGTCCCCGGTCAGGGCCGCGGCAATCAGCACGACGATCAGCGTCACGATGTCCATTTCGCCGGTGGCGGCCAGTGTGCCGCTGACGAACAGCAGCGAGTCCCCGGGCAGGAACGGCCAGATCACGAGCCCGGTCTCGACAAACACGATCAGGAACAGGATTGCGTAGATGCCGGTGTGGTACTGCGCGACCAGATCCTTCAGGTGCACGTCGAGGTGCACCGCGATGTCCAGCAGCGAAGCGAGGAGGTCCATCAGCCGATTTCGGACTCGAACTGCGCGCGAGCCGCAGCAAATCGGCTGCGGGCAGCGTCAATCAAGCCGCCGACCGCCTCGCCATTGTTCTGGGCCGCGGATTCCTCCATGGCAATTGCGACGGCCTGAAGCCGGGTTGCGCCCATATTCGCGCTGGTGCCGACGAGCGAATGCGCCGCGCGGCGCACCAGTGCCAGGTCCGGACTCGAAAGTCCGGCATCGATATCGGCAAATGCTTTCTCGACGCTTTCGACGAAGCTCGCCACGAGCCCGCGTGCCAACCCCGGATCTCCTCCGGTCACTTCACGGAAACGCTCCAATGATATTTCCGCGGGTGCCTCGGCCTTCTTCTTCTCGGGCGCCGGTTTCACATGATGCCGCCCGGACAACGCAGTGGACGCCGGCGCATAGCGATCCAGCATCAGGCCGAGCCGTTCGCGATCGATCGGCTTCGGCAGGACATCATCCATGCCGTTCGCCCGGCATTCCTCGATCTGCTGCTTCATTGCATTCGCGGTCAACGCGACGATCGGCGTGCGCCGCCCACCGGCGGCTTCGCGCTTGCGGATGCGGCGTGTTGCCTCGAGCCCGTCCATGACCGGCATCTGCACATCCATCAGCACCAGATCGAAGTTCTGAGATTCAAGCGCCGCCAGCGCCTCGCGGCCGTCGGCGGCCAGCACCACCTCACATCCGGCGCGCTCGAGGAAAAGCTGTGCGACTCGCTGGTTGGTCGGATTGTCCTCGACCAGCAGCACCGTGCGCGCCTGGCGGTGTTGTTTCTCGACGATTACGTCGCGGGTGACGATCGCGCGCAGCCGCTGCGTGAAGGCCATCGCATCATGCGCAAGGACGCTGTCCATGGCGGCCAGCAGCTCCGCGCGGCGCACCGGCTTCGACAGCTTGCCGGCGAAGCCGAGTTCGCGCAGTTCCTGGTTGCTCGAACGGTCGTCGATCGAGCTGTAGAGCACGAGCCGCAGGTCGGAAATCGTGCTTGTCTTGCGGATGCGACGCGCGAGCTCGAGACCGTCGATGCCGGGCATGTGGTGATCCGTCAGCACGACGTGGAATGGATTGCCGGATTCCGCGGCGCGCTGCAGGACCATCAGGCCATCGACGGCGCTGTCGGCCACCTCGACTTCGTAGTCGGCGCCCTTCAGTTGCTCCGCGAGCACGCGCCGGTTGGTCTCGTTGTCATCCACGACGAGCACGCGCCGCCCCTTGGCCTGCGCGGCATGCGGCACCGCCTCAGGCGCCTCACGCGCGCGCGGTTCGAGTCGCGCGGTGAACCAGAATGCGGATCCCTGGCCCAGCGTGCTCTTCACGCCGACATTGCCATCCATCAGTTCCGCCAGGCGTTTTACGATCGAAAGCCCGAGACCGGTTCCGCCGTACTGGCGGGCCGTTGTCGTATCAGCCTGCATGAAGGGCTGGAACAGGCGCGGGATCGCGTCCGCTGCAATCCCGATGCCGGTGTCGCGGACCTCGAACCGGACCACGATGGCGGCGCCGAGTGACCGATCCTTCTGCACGCGGATCACGATCTCGCCCTGGTTCGTGAACTTGATTGCGTTCGAGACCAGATTGGTCAATGCCTGCCGGATACGGCCCGGATCGCCCAACACCCACTCCGGCAGATCCTGGGCGACATCCACGATCAGTTCCAGGTTCTTGGTTGCGGCCTGCATGGCCATGTTGGATGCGACCTCTTCGACATGGGCGCGCAGATTCATCTCGACGCGTTCGAGTTCGAGCTTGCCGGCCTCGATCTTCGAATAGTCGAGCAGGTCGTTGATCACCGAGAGCAGGGAATCCGCGCTCGAGCGGATCACGTTGGCGAACTCGAGCTGACGGCGATCCAAATTCGTGTCGAGCAGCAGCGTCGTCATGCCGATGATGCCGTTCATCGGCGTGCGTATCTCGTGGCTGACATTGGAAAGAAACTCGCTTCGGGTGCGGCTGGCGACCTCCGCCTGGCGAAGTGCCTTGGCGAGCGCCGAGCGCTGGTCCTGAAGCGCTCTCTCGAGCTGCTCAACTCTTTCTTGCAGGTCTTCGCTCATCGGGTACCCTTCACGCCGGGTGGGGCATCATGAATAGTGAGTCTAGCGTACCGCAACGCCTGCTGTTCATCGAGGACGGGTTCACGATCAGCGAATGGAGTTCATCAATTCCTCAGGATCGTAAACGCGCCCGTCCTTGATGATGCGATAGATCCGGCCGAGATTCCCGCTGTCCGCCAGCGGATCGGCGTCGAGCAGCACCAGATCGGCGAGCCGCCCGGGTGCGATCACCCCCAGGTCGTCGGCCTTGCCGAGCGCGATCGCGCCATTCGTCGTAGCGCTCTTGAGCACCTCGAGCGGCGTCAATCCGGAGTCCTGCATCAGGCGCATTTCGCGAAGTATCGAGGGCCCGTGCAATACGCCGATATTGCCGGCGTCGGTGCCCATCACGACGGTGATGCCCGCGTCGAGCCGCGCCTTGTTGCGCACGACTTCTTGCGCGTAGGGCACGACGGCGTTGAAGTCCGCCGCGTCGGGGCGTGTATAGATGTTGC
>DAITAA010000033.1:0-4435 GCA_036824505.1 Steroidobacteraceae bacterium | reverse complement strand
GCGTAGGGCACGACGGCGTTGAAGTCCGCCGCGTCGGGGCGTGTATAGATGTTGCCGGACTGGAAGAATTGCACGTGCGAATCCACGAGCCCCGGCACGACCCACTTGCCGCTGGCGTTGATCACCGTGGCGCCCTGGGGCAACTCAAGCGTGGCGTGCTGCAGCACCGCCTCGATGCGGTTGCCGTGGATGATGATCGTGTCCGCGCCGGGGGGCTCGGCCTGGACGGCGGTAGCGAGGAGGGCCGCAAGGACGATCGGAAACCTGGACATCAAGGATTTCTCCGCGAAGGTGTTGCGCATCTCAATTGGCACCAGGTTTGGGTTCAAAGTCTGGCAAGTGGGCGGATTTGTGTGACCGCGTGCCGGGAATGGCCGGGCCGGCGCGACCAATACTTTGCCCGACATGGCGTACTCCCCGCTCAAATGGGTTGTGCTGCTGCTGGCGCTCGCCGGCACGCCGGCGGGTGCGGCGCCGCAGCATGGTGATTTCAGCAGCGGACTTTACACTGCGCCCGGGCAATTGTTCAGCGTCAAGTCGCCGCTCGGCCCGAGCCCGATACTCTTCGACAGTTTCTTGAGCACAACCGGTGCGGTTACTTTCATCGGCGCCTTCGGACAGTTGTTCGGCGTGTTCTGCACGCCAGATCTCGACGTGCTGGCCGGCGCTGCGATCGACGTGGAAGTGGATACTGCAATCCTGCGTAACTGGTTCCGTGAGGCGGCGTTCCCCGGGTTCTTCGCGTACTCGCTGCCGGGGGCGTCGATCCTGCGCGAGGAGCCGGGCACCTTCGAGGGCCAGCCCGCCTGGATTGCAGTGGTGCATTTGCCCGGCGGATCCCCGGTAATCCGGGCCGATCCGGCAACCGGCGAGGTAACCCGTGGCGACTCCTGGCGCGGCACCGTCGTATTCAGTCGCGGCGGACAAACCTATCTGCTGATGACGGACGCAATCACCGAGATCGCCGGCTCGAACGGGCGGGTATTCGATGCGTCAGCCCCGGACTGGAGCGGTTTTCTGCCACGGCTCGCGCAGTTCTACCGCGGCATGACGTTCCAGGAAACCGCAGGGGACCGGAAACAAGGCCCCCGCATCAGCGGCGCCGGGCTGTAGTTTCGCAATTTGACCGAAAAACGACGAAACTGGAGCCCGGGACCATCAGTCATCGGGTTGCGCTCCAATCATGTTTTCGACGCGCAGCGCATTGTTCGCGGCGATATGGCTTGCCGGCACGCTGATCGGCGGCGCGGGCGCCGCTGATCCCGCCAGTACCGGCCCCGTCGCGAAGACCGAGGTACTCTTCCTGGATTTCCTGAACGCCGGGCACGCGGTGGACGCGATCAGTTCCGGCCTGTTCACGCAGTTCCAGGGCCACGATCTCGCCGCGTGGCAGCGGCTGCATCGCGAAAAACGCGCGGCGCTGAAGACGAGTCTCACGGCGATCGATCCGGCAGGCCTTTCGCCCGCCGATGTCGCGGCGGTTGCCGCCATGCGCAAGACGTTTGCCGAATACGCGGAAGAAGATCCCAAACAGGCTGAGCCTGACCACGCAGCCAAGTGCAAGGACGCCAATCGAAGCGACCTGGATTACGCAACGCTGCGCGCCGCGCTCGTCGGCTGTTACCGGGAAATCGGCAATCAACTGAAGTTCGAGGGAAGCACCGTCGATCGCGGCTCGGCGCTGGCACTACTGCACGACATCAAGGAACCGGAACGCCGCAAGGCGTTGTTCGATTCGTTCCTGCCGCTCTGGTCGGCGCTCAACGGCAACAACGAAACCGACAGCCCGTATCGCCGGGTGATCAGGATGGCGGCGGCAGATGCCGCCGTGAATACCTCGGAAGTGCAGGCCGCTGCGCGCGCCATCGGCGTCTCGACGGAGGAGGTCGAACGCTGGCTCATGCAGATCCTCGATGCCTGGCGGCAGGCGAGCGGGCCCGAAATGGTCGAGCCCTGGGATTTCCGGTACACCATCGGTGAAGCCAATCGCCTTCTGGCGGCGAAGATCCCCGCCGCCAGCCTCATGCAGGCCAATGAGCGTTTCTATCTGGACCTCGGCGCAGACCTTCGAAAGCTCGGTGCCGTGTACGACCTCGGCGAGCGGCCGGACAAGTCGCCGCTCGCGTACACGGACTTTCTCGTGCGCGGACGCTTTGTCGGCCGTGCGTGGCAACCGACCATCGCGCGCGTGGTCGGCAGCTATCCGCTGGGCGGATTGTTTTCGCTGAATGAACTGGTGCATGAGAGTGGCCACGCGGTGCACATCAGTGCCATCCGCAATCGGCCGGCATTCACCGACTGGCCGGACACGCTTTTCACCGAGGCGTTTGCAGATGTGCCGTCGTGGAGTGTTTACGAGCCGGCCTGGCAGCAGAAATATCTTGGCGCGCAGGTTGACGAGCGCATGTCGCTTCGCGCGCTCTACGGAAACGTGATGCTGGACGTCGCCTGGTCGCTGTTCGAAATGCGCATGCTGCGCGATCCCGCCGCCGATCCGAACCTCGTGTGGACCGACATCACGAGCCATTACCTGCATGTCGTCCCGCACCCGGAAGTGCCGTGGTGGGCGATGCGCGTGCAACTCGTCAGCGATCCGGGATATATGGTGAATTACGGGTTGGGCGCCGTGCTGACCGCCGAGATCCGCGCGCGCACGCGCGAAGCCATCGGCCCGTTCGACGCCGGAAACGCCGCCTGGTATGGCTGGCTCAGCGAGCAATTGCTGGTTTTCGGATCGGAGCGGGATACCCAGGCCCTGATGCAGGCATTGCTGGGTCGCGCTCCTTCGCCTCGGGCAGTTCTCGAACAAATCGCACGCATCAAGATGTAGAATCGCGCGGCTATGAGGCGCTGGCGCTGCCTCGTTACGCTGGCCGGCATTGCCATCGGCGGCAGCGCTCTAGCCTTAACCACTGATTGGCCCCACTTTGGCGGCGACGCCGGCGGCATGCGCTACGCGCCGGTGGCCGAAATCACGCCTGCGAACATTGAAAGACTCATTCCAGTCTGGACCTATCGCACCCGCCACATGCAGGCCCCCCAAGACGCGGTCGAGCGCTCGAAATTCGAGGTGACCCCGATACTCGTCGAGGACAAGCTGGTCCTGTGCACGCCGTTCAACGAGATCATCGCGCTGCATCCCGCGAGCGGCGCCGAACTCTGGCGTCACGACCCGAAGATCGACATGAAGCAGCGGCCCGCGAACGGCTACATCTGCCGTGGCGTTGCCTACTGGCGCGACAGCCGGGCGCCGCCCGAGCAGAAATGCGCGGCGCGCATCTTCACCGGCACGAACGACCACCGCATCGTCGCGGTGGACCTCGCCAACGGGCAGCGCTGCGAGGATTTCGGCACTGGCGGTGAAGTCGTCATCGATCCTGAAGCCACGCTCGAGTGGCCGGGCGAATACCAGATCAGCTCCGCACCGGTCGTCGCCGCCGACACGGTCATCGTCGGCTCGGCCATTTCCGACAACATGAGCGTGCAGGCGCCGCGTGGGACGGTGCGCGCTTTCGATGCCCGCACTGGCGCGCCGCGCTGGGCATTCGATCCGATCCCGCGCGATGCGGCAGCCGCCGCGGCGCAGGGCTGGCACGGCGAGGGAATTCCGGTCGAAGGCCACGCCAATGTCTGGGCCCAGATGTCCGTGGATGTCGCGCGCGGGCTGGTGTTCCTGCCGACCTCGAGCCCGAGCCCCGACTTTTTCGGTGGCATGCGCCCGGGCGACAATCGTCATGCGGATTCGGTGGTTGCGCTCGATGCCGCAACGGGCACGGTGCGCTGGGCATTCCAGACCGTCCATCATGATGTGTGGGACTACGACCTCGCCGCGCAGCCGCTGCTCGCAACGATCACCGTGGATGGCGTGGCGCGCGATGTCGTCATCCAGGCCACGAAGATGGGACTCATCTTCACGCTCGATCGCGACACCGGCGAGCCGGTGTTCCCGGTGGAAGAGCGTCCTGTTCCGCAGGACGGCGTGGCCGGGGAAGTACTCTCGCCGACGCAGCCATTCCCGGTTCGGCCGCGGCCCTTGTCGGCCTCGACGATCACACCGGAGCAAGCCTGGGGATATCTGTATTTTGATCGCAAGGCCTGCAGGCGCCAGATCGAATCGGCGCGCCGCGACGGGCTCTACACACCGCCTTCACTAAAAGGCTCCATCGAATTTCCGTTCACGGCCGGCGGCGTCAACTGGGGCGGCGCCGCGTTTGATCCGACGACCAACCGCCTGTTCGTGAATACCTCCAGCATGCTGCATCGCATCAGCCTGGTTCCGCGCGCCGAGACCGATGAGGAATGGCACGAGTTGCCGTACGGCGAACAGGCGCCGATGCGCGGCGCGCCCTATGCGATGCAGCGGGTCACCGTGATGAGTCCGCTCGGGATTCCCTGCAACCCGCCGCCCTGGGGCCTGCTGCACGCGATCGACATG
>DAITAA010000015.1:0-74979 GCA_036824505.1 Steroidobacteraceae bacterium | reverse complement strand
TGCGCTTCGCGATTCGCGAGGGCGGCCGCACCGTCGGCGCCGGCGTCGTGTCGAAAGTATTGAAGTAAAGGTGCAGCGATGGCAACCAGCCAGAACATCCGGATTCGCCTGAAGGCATTCGATCACAAGCTGATCGACACCTCGGCACGCGAGATCGTCGAGACCGCGCGCCGCACGGGGGCGACCGTTCGTGGCCCGGTGCCATTGCCGACCAAGATCGAGCGTTTCACGGTGCTGGTCGCGCCGCATGGCGACAAGGACGCGCGCGATCAATACGAGATCCGCACCCACAAGCGCCTGATGGACATCGTCAACCCGACCGACAAGACAGTCGACGCACTGATGCGGCTCGAATTGCCGGCCGGGGTGGACGTGCAGATCAAGTTGAACTGAACCGCGGGGCGGCTATACTAGGCGGCTTTTTTCGGGGCCGGGTTTGGCCCGTTTGGACGACTTGGGACAGCGCCGGCCAATTGCAGCCGACGCAGTGTAAAAAAGGATATAAATCATGACCATAGGTCTGGTCGGCCGGAAGGCCGGCATGACTCGGGTGTTCACTGACGCGGGCGACGCCCAGTCGGTGACGGTCATCGAGGTGCTGCCGAACCGCGTGGTGCAGGTCAAGGACGCAAGCCGCGATGGCTATCGCGCCGTCCAGGTGACTGTCGGCAGCCGCCGCGCTTCCCGCCTGACAAAGCCTGCCGCCGGTCACTACGCCAAGCCCGGCGTGCTGCCGGGCGAGGGCCTGATCGAATTCCGCCTCGCCGAAGGCGAAGGTGCGGAACTGAAATCCGGCGCCGAACTCAAGGTCGACATGTTCGAGGCCGGCCAGGTCGTCGACGTGACGGGCGCGACGATCGGCAAGGGCTATGCCGGTGTCATGAAGCGGCACGGTTTCGCCGGTGGTTACGCGAGTCACGGCGCGTCGGTCGTGCACCGCTCGCCAGGTTCGATCGGCCAGCGCCAGACCCCGGGCCGCGTGTTCCCCGGCAAGCGCATGGCGGGCCGCATGGGTGGCGTACGCCGCACGGAAGAGAACTTGAAGGTCGTCCAGGTTGACCTGGAGCGCAATCTGCTGCTGGTCAGCGGATCGGTGCCGGGAGCCCCGGGCGGGCGCGTCGTGGTGCGGCCGTCGGTCAAGGCCGCGGCCGGCAAGCGCCGCAAGTTCGTGGCCGCAACGAAGAAGTGACCGAGGGACACTGGCAATGAAGTTGAAGCTGGTGAATGGCGGGGCATCCGGCTCCGAAATCGATGTCAGCGATGCGACCTTCGGCCGTGAATTCAACGAGCCGCTGATCCATCAGGTGCTGACAGCCTACGCGGCCGCGGGCCGCTCCGGCACCAAGGCCCAGAAGACCAAGGCCGAAGTGCGCGGCGGCGGCAAGAAGCCGTGGGCGCAGAAGGGCACGGGCAGCGCCCGCGCTGGCTCGATCAGGAGCCCCATCTGGGTCGGCGGCGGCCGCGCATTTGCTGCCAAGCCCAGAAGCTACGCGCAAAAGGTCAATCGCAAGATGTACCGCGGCGCGATCCGCTCGATGCTGTCGGAACTGGTGCGGCAACAGCGTCTGCTGGTGACCGGCGCGCTCGAACTCGATGCGCCGAAGACGAAGATGCTGGTTGGCAAGCTTGCCGAACTCGGTCTAGAGAATGTGCTGATCCTGATCGAGGCCTATGACGAGAAGCTGCATCTCGCGTCCCGCAACCTGGTGGGCGTGGATGTATTGCCGGTCGCGAGCCTCGATCCGATGAGCCTGGCGCGCTACCCGAAGGTGCTCGCGACCGTCGGCGCGCTGCGCATGCTCGAGGAGAGGCTGGCATGAGTGCGATCTCGAAGGAGCGGCTCATCAACGTATTGATCGCGCCGCACGTCTCGGAGAAGAGCGCGCGCATCGCGGAGCTCGGAAACCAGTATGTGTTCCGGGTTCGCACGGACGCGACCAAGCCGGAGATCCGCGCCGCCGTCGAATTCATGTTCGAGGTCAAGGTCGACAAGGTGCGGGTCGTCAATCAGGCGGGCAAGAGCAAGAAATTCGGGCGTTCCCTTGGCCGGCGCTCGGACTGGAAGAAAGCCTACGTGCGTCTGGCCGAGGGTCAGACAATCGAGATGGCCGGCGCTGAGCGCGCCTGAGCAGGGACAGGACCAGATCATGCCACTGAAGAAACTCAAGCCGACTTCGCCGGGAACGCGCTTCCAGCTGCGCCCCGACCGCTCGACGCTGCACCGTGGCGCACCGGTGCGCTCGCTGGTCGCCGGCCACAAGTCCACCGGCGGCCGCAACAATGCCGGGCGCATGACCACGCGCCACAAGGGCTCGGGCCACAAGCACAACTACCGGATGATCGACTTCCGTCGGGACAAGGACGGCATCACCGCGAAGGTCGAGCGGCTCGAGTACGACCCGAACCGCTCGTCCTACATCGCGCTGCTGCTCTACAAGGATGGCGAGCGCCGCTACATCCTCGCGCCGAAAGGCGTGGCCACGGGCGACGAGCTGCAGTCCGGCGCCGATTCGCCGATCCGCGCCGGCAACGCGATGCCGTTGCGGCACATACCCGTGGGCTCGCTGGTGCACAACGTCGAGTTGAAGCCCGGCAAGGGCGGCCAGATCGCGCGTGCCGCCGGCAGTTCCGCATCGTACTCGGGCCGCGAGGGCGCGAATGCGATCCTGCGCCTGAAGTCCGGCGAGACCCGCACCGTCAGCGTGGATTGCCGCGCGACGATCGGCGAGATCGGCAATGACGAGCACAACCTGCGTGTGTTCGGCAAGGCCGGCGCGAAGCGCTGGCGCGGTATCCGTCCGACCGTGCGCGGCGTGGTGATGAACCCGGTCGACCATCCGCACGGTGGCGGTGAAGGCCGCTCGGGGCAGGGCAACCCGCACCCGGTGTCCCCGTGGGGCTTGCACACGAAGGGCAAGAAGACGCGCAACAACAAGCGTACCGATGCGTTCATCGTGCGCCGGCGCAAGAAAGGAGCCTGAGAGAAATGCCGCGTTCCCTGAGGAAGGGCCCATTCGTCGATCTGCACCTCGCCAAGAAGGTGCAGGTGGCCCGCGAAAAGAACGACCGCCGGCCGATCAAGACCTGGTCGCGGCGTTCGATGATCCTGCCGGACATGGTCGGGCTGACGATCGCCGTGCACAACGGTCGACAGCACGTGCCCCTGCTCGTGACCGAGAACATGGTCGGCCACAAGCTCGGCGAATTCGCTCCGACGCGGATTTTCAAGAGTCACTCGTCGGCCAAGAAAGTCGAGACGACTCCGGAGTAATGCGATGCAGGTGTCAGCCATTCTGCGCCACGCGCGCATCTCACCGCAGAAATGCCGGCTCGTGGCCGACATGGTGCGTGGCCAGCAGGTCGGGCAGGCGCTCGCCGTGCTCGCGTACACGCCGAAGAAGGGCGCGCGCATCGTGCGCAAGGTTCTCGAGTCGGCGATCGCAAATGCCGAGCAGAATCTCGGCGCGGACATCGATGAACTGAAGATCTCCCGCATCGAGGTGGACGCGGCGCCGGTGGCGAAGCGCTTCCACGCGCGGGCGAAAGGCCGTGGCAACCGCATCGTCAAGCGGCTCTCCCACATCAAGGTGACCGTGGCCGACAAGGCCCGGTAAGAAGCGGGCGAACGGAGCAGCAAATGGGACAGAAGGTCAACCCGATCGGTATCCGCCTCGGCATCACGCGCGACTGGTCGTCGCGCTGGTATGCGGATACCAAGAGTTTCCCGGCGCACATCCTCTCGGACTGGAGGGTGCGCGAGTTCCTGAGGAAGAAGCTCGCCGACGCCTCGGTCAGCCGCATCCACATCGAGCGTGCGGCGCGCAAGGCGAACATCACTATCCATACGGCGCGACCGGGCGTCGTGATCGGCCGCAAGGGCGAGGACATCGAGAAACTCCGGGTCGAAGTGGCGAAGCTGATGAACATGGCGGTGCAGGACGTACGGCTGAACATCGCCGAGATCAGGAAGCCCGAACTCGACGCGCAGCTTGTCGCCGAGAGCATCGCGCAGCAGATCGAGAAGCGCGTGATGTTCCGGCGCGCGATGAAGCGCGCGGTGACCAATACGATGCGAAGCGGCGCTCTGGGCGTGAAGGTGCGCGTGGCTGGGCGTCTGAATGGCGCTGAGATTTCCCGGTCGGAATGGACGCGCGAGGGCCGCATCCCGCTGCACACGTTCCGCGCCGAGATCGACTACGGGCTTGCCGAGGCGCGTACGACCTACGGCGTGATCGGCGTGAAGGTCTGGGTCTTCAAGGGTGAGGTATTCGATCGCGAGGAGGCCGAGGCCGAAGTAATCGAGACCCAGGAAAAGCAGCCAGCCCCCGAGCCGGCGGCCGGCTGAACGACAAGGACGACCGGACATGATGCAGCCCAAGCGGACCAAGTACCGCAAGATGTTCAAGGGGAACCTTTCCGGCATGGCGGCGCGGGGCAGCTCGGTCGCGTTCGGCGATTACGGGCTGAAGACGATGGACCGCTCGCGCATGACTGCGCGCGAGATCGAGGCGGCGCGCCGAGCGATGACGCGCTACGTCAAGCGCGGCGGCAAGATCTGGATCCGCGTTTTCCCCGATGTGCCGATCACCAAGAAGCCGCTCGAGGTCCGCATGGGCAGCGGCAAGGGCAACGTCGAGTACTGGGTTGCGAAGGTGACGCCGGGCAAGGTGCTGTTCGAGATTGAGGGCGTGCCGGAAGTTGAGGCGCGCGAGGCATTCAGGCTGGCGGCGGCCAAGCTTTCGGTCGCAACCGCCTTCGTCAAGCGGCAGGTGCGTTGATGAGCATCAAGGATTTGCGCAGCAAGAGCGCGGTGCAACTGCGCGAGGAACTGATCGCGCTGCGCCGTGAGCAGTTCAACCTGCGTATGGCTGCCGCAAGCGGGCAGCCGGCGCGGCCGGACCAGCACGGCAAGGTCAAGAAGAACATCGCAAGGGTCAAGACCGTACTGAAAGAGCTCGGGCGCGGCACTGCCGCCGGGAGTAAGGCGTGATGGCTAGCGTGACTGAGGCTCCGGTGTCGGAAAAGTTGGCGCGTATGCTGACCGGCACCGTCGTCAGCAACAAGATGAACAAGACGATTTCCGTCTCGGTCGAGCGGCTGGTGAAGCACCCGACTTACGGCAAGTACGTGCGGCGCACGACCAAGCTGCTTGCGCACGACGAGAACAATGAGTGCCGCGCGGGCGACACGGTGTCCATTGCCGAATGCCGCCCGTTGTCGCGGCGCAAGGCATGGCGTCTGGTGCGCGTCATCGAACGCGCGCCGGCAAATGAGTGACCGGAGGCCAGGACCATGATCCAGCTCAGAACTCGCCTGGTGGCGGCGGACAATTCCGGCGCCCGCGAACTCATGTGCATCAAGGTCATGGGCGGAACCCGGCGCCGTTACGCCGGAGTCGGCGACGTGATCAAGGTCAGCGTCAAGGACGCGATCCCGCGTGGCAAGGTCAAGAAGGGCGAGGTTTACGACGCGGTCGTGGTGCGCACGCGTCGCGGCGTGCGCCGCGGGGACGGGTCCCTGATCCGCTTTGATGGCAATGCGGCCGTGCTGCTGACGCCCAAACTCGAGCCGATTGGCACCCGGATTTTCGGGCCGGTGACGCGCGAGCTGCGCAATGTGCAGTTCATGAAGATCATTTCGCTCGCGCCGGAAGTTCTCTGACGGCGGAGGAAGGACGATGCAGAAGATACGTAAGGGCGACACCGTCGTCGTAACAACCGGGCGCGACAAGGGCCGTACCGGAACCGTGGTCAACATCCTGGACGGCAGCCGCGTGCTCGTCGAGAACGTCAACATGGTCAAGAAGCACCAGCGCCCGAATCCGGCGAAAGGCGTGACCGGCGCGATCATCCAGAAAGAAGCCCCGCTGCACCTGTCAAACGTGGCGCTGTGGAATCCGGCCACCAAGAAGGCCGATCGGGTCGGCCGCAAGTCGCTTGAGGACGGACGCAAGGTTCGTTACTTCAAGTCCAACGGCGAAGTCGTGGATTCCTGAGAGTGGAGAGCGCAGAGATGGCTGCAACAGCAAGACTGCACAAGCATTACCGCGAGGTCGTGATGCCGAAGCTCCGCCAGGATCTCGGGCTGAAGAACGACATGCAGGTGCCGCGCCTGACGAAGATCACCGTCAACATGGGTGTCGGCGAAGCGGTTGCCGACAAGAAAGTCATGGATGCGGCGACCGCCGATCTCGCGCGCATCACCGGGCAGAAACCGGCGGTGCGCAAGTCGCGCAAGTCCGTCGCAACATTCAAGATTCGCGAAGGACTGGCGGTCGGCTGCATGGTGACATTGCGTGGCGCGCGCATGTACGAGTTCCTGGATCGCCTGATCAATGTCGCGATGCCACGCATCCGCGATTTTCGCGGCGTCAACCCGCGTTCATTTGACGGCCGCGGCAACTACAGCTTCGGGGTCAAGGAACAGATCATCTTTCCCGAGATCGCGTACGACCAGATTGACCAGTTGCGCGGCATGGACATCACGATCACGACCAATGCGCGCAATGACAAATCGGGCCGGGCATTGCTCGAAGCGTTCAATTTTCCATTCAGGAAGTGACCGATGGCCAAGACCAACATGATCGAGCGCGAGAAGCGCCGCGCGAAAGTGGTGAAGAAGTACGCCGCCAGGCGCGCGCAGATCAAGGAGCAGATCCGCGACCCCAAGGCAGCGCAGGAAGACCGCATGGCCGCGATCGAGGCGCTGCAGAAGCTGCCGCGCGACTCGAGCCCCTCGCGCAAGCGCAATCGGTGTGCGATCACCGGGCGCTCCCGCGGCAACTACCGGAAGTTCGGTCTCGGTCGCGTCAAGCTGCGCGAGGCGACGATGCGCGGCGACGTGCCCGGCCTTCGCAAGGCGAGCTGGTGAGGAGCCAAATGCAATGAGCATGACCGACCCGATTTCAGACCTGCTGACCCGCATCCGCAACGGCCAGGGCGCCGGAAGAGCGGAAGTCTCGGTGCAATCCTCGCGCGTCAAGCTGGCGATCGTCCGCGTATTGAAGGACGAGGGATATATCGGCGATTTCGCGGTCCGCAAGGACGGCGGCAAGTCAATACTGACCATCGCGCTCAAGTATCACGCTGGCCGGCCGGTGATCGAGCGCCTCGAGCGGGTTTCACGGCCGGGGCTGCGGCTGTATCGCTCGAAGGATGAATTGCCAAAAGTGCTGGGCGGGCTCGGTATCGCGATCATTTCGACGCCTGCCGGCGTCATGACCGACCGCGAGGCGCGCCGTGCCGGTCAGGGCGGCGAAGTGTTGTGCCTGGTGGCTTGAGGAGCCCGGATCATGTCCAGAATTGCCAAGTTGCCGGTGGACCTGCCGAAAGGCGTCAGTGCGACGCTTGCGGCTGATGCCGTGACCATCAAGGGCGCCAAGGGAGCGCTGACAATGCGTCTCGAGCGCGGCATCACGATTGCGCAGAAGGAGCAGCAGCTGCTGGTGGCGGTCGCCGAGTCGAAGGATGCGCCGCAGCGGATCGCGACCGCCGGTGCGACGCGCGCCAATCTGGCAAACATGGTGGCGGGCGTTACAAAGGGTTTCGAGCGCAAGCTCGAACTGGTCGGAGTCGGTTACCGCGCGGTGGTGCAGGGCAAGA
Source organism: Steroidobacteraceae bacterium (assembly GCA_036824505.1). Taxonomy (GTDB): domain Bacteria; phylum Pseudomonadota; class Gammaproteobacteria; order Steroidobacterales; family Steroidobacteraceae; genus SCUD01. Next base: position 67,378 of record DAITAA010000015.1, on the reverse strand, counting down.
ACCTGAACCTGACGCTCGGATTCTCGCACCCGGTCAGTTACGCGGTGCCGGATGGCATCACGATCGAGACGCCGAGCCAGACCGAAATTGTCATCAAGGGCATCGACCGCCAGAAAGTAGGCCAGGTCGCGGCCGAGATCCGCGGCTACCGGTCGCCCGAACCGTACAAGGGCAAGGGCGTGCGGCATGCCGGCGAGCGGATCGTCATGAAGGAAGGCAAGAAGAAGTAAGGCCATGGCACAACTGACAAAAAAGGATCGGCGCCTGCGGCGCGCGACACGCGGTCGGGCGAAGATCCGCGAAATCGGCACCGCGCGCCTGACGGTGCACCGCACACCACAGCACATTTACGCGCAGGTAACGACCGCCGACGGCGCGCGCGTACTGGCGATCGCCTCGACTGTGCAGGAAGACGTTGCCAAAGACCTGAAGGGTACGGGCAACGCGGTCGCGGCGGCCGCGGTCGGCCGTGCAATCGCCGAGCGCGCCAAGGCGGCCGGCATCACGTCGGTGGCGTTCGACCGCTCCGGCTTCAAGTATCACGGGCGCCTGAAAGCGCTCGCCGAGGCGGCCCGCGAGGCCGGCCTCAAGTTCTGATTCCGGGGGAAACGTAATGGCACGAGTGGAAAGATCCTCATCCGGCGACGACCTGGTCGAAAAGCTGATCGCGGTCAACCGTACAGCCAAGGTTGTCAAGGGCGGCCGGCAGTTCGGATTCACCGCGCTGACCGTGGTCGGCGATGGCGCCGGAAAGGTCGGTTTCGGCTACGGCAAGGCGCGCGAAGTGCCGACTGCGATCGCGAAGGCGATGCAGCAGGCGCGCAAGAACATGACGACGATTCCGCTGCGCAGCGCCACGCTGCATTACGCCCTGCAGGGGCGGCACGGCACGACGCGCGTCTACATGCAACCGGCGTCGGACGGCACCGGAGTGATCGCCGGTGGCGGCATGCGCGCGGTGTTTGAATGCGCGGGTGTGCGGAACGTGCTGGCGAAGTGCTACGGCTCGCGCAATCCGATCAATGTTGTGCGTGCAACATTCGATGCCTTCTCGCGCATGACCGCGCCGGATCGCATCGCGGCAAAGCGCGGCAAGACCCTCGACGAGATCATGGGCGGAGCACAATGAGCAAGGAACAGCTGAAGGTCACGCTGAAAGGCAGTGTGCACGGGCAATTACAGAACATCCGCGCCTCGGTGTACGGGCTCGGGCTGCGGCGGATCCGCGATTCGCGCGTGGTTCCCGATACGCGCGAGGTGCGCGGGATGATCCGCACGGCCCAGCATCTGCTGGGCGTCGAGCGGGCGTGACGACTGGAGGAGCGACGAGATGCGACTGAACAATCTGAAGCCCGCGGAAGGCAGCAGGAAGCCGCGTCTGCGCGTCGGGCGCGGCGCATCCGCCGGCCAGGGCAAGACCTGCGGCAAGGGCGGCAAGGGCCAGAAGGCACGCAAGGGCGGCTATCACAAGGTCGGCTTTGAAGGCGGCCAGGTGCCGCTGCAGCGACGTCTGCCAAAGGTGGGCTTCCGTTCGGCCATGCACGCAACCCGGGCCGAGGTCACGCTGACCGACCTTACGAAGGTAAAGGCCGACGTCATCGACCTCGCGGCGCTGATTGCCGCGAGCGTCGTTCCCCTGCAGACGGAGAAAGCAAAGGTCATCCTCTCAGGTTCGATTAGCCGCGCGGTGACGCTGCGCGGCCCTGCGGTGCGTGCGACCAAGGGTGCGCGCGCGGCGATCGAGCAGGCCGGCGGCAAGATCGAAGAGGGTGCCGCGGCCTGACCGGCCTGGCGGCGGGCAGCAGAACACGATGGCAACTACGGCAGGCAATGCAGCACTCGCGCTCGGTGACGTTACTCGCTACACCGAGATGCGCCATCGCCTGCTGTTCATGCTGGGCGCACTGGTCGTCTACCGCATCGGCACCTTCGTACCGGTGCCCGGCATCGATCCGGTGGCGCTGGCGCGGCTGTTCGATCGCCAGGAAGGCACGATCCTCGGGCTGTTCAACATGTTCTCCGGCGGCGCGCTGTCGCGTCTGTCGATCTTCGCAATGGGCGTCATGCCCTACATCTCGGCGTCGATCATCCTGCAGATGATGGCGGTTGTCGTGCCGTCGATGGCCGCGATCAAGAAGGAAGGCGAGTCGGGGCGCCGCAAGATCACTCAATGGACTCGATACTTCACGGTCGTGCTGGCGAGCTTCCAGGGCTTTGCCGCCGCGATCGCCTTTACCAACCAGAATGTCGTCATCAATCCGGGATTCTGGTCATTCATCGTGCCGGCCGTCGCGACGCTGACCGCGGGCACCATGTTCCTGATGTGGCTCGGCGAGCAGATCACCGAGCGCGGCGTTGGCAATGGCATCTCGATGATCATCCTGTCAGGCATCATCTCCGGCCTGCCGGCGGCACTCGGCGGCACGCTCGAACAGGTGCGTTCCGGCGAGATGAACCCCGCATTCGCGATCCTGCTGGTGCTGCTGATCGGGGCGGTCACTGCGTTTTGCGTATTTGTCGAGAGTGGCCAGCGCCGTATCCCCGTCAATTACGCGAAGCGCCAGGTCGGGCGGCGCATGTATGCCGGCCAGACCAGCCACCTGCCATTCAAGCTGAACATGTCCGGCGTGATCCCGCCGATCTTCGCTTCGTCGCTGCTGCTGTTCCCGGCGACACTGGCGAGTTTCTTCGGCACCGGCGAAGGTGCGCGTTGGCTGCAGGGCGTTGCCGCGGCACTCGGCTGGGGCCAGCCGCTCCATCTGCTGATCTACGGCAGCTTGATCGTGTTCTTCTGCTTCTTCTACACGGCGCTGGTGTTCAATTCGCGCGAGACCGCCGAGAACCTGAAGAAGGGCGGCGCCTTCATACCGGGCATCCGGCCAGGCCAGCAGACCGCCGAATACATCGACAAGGTGCTGACGAGACTGACCGTCTGGGGCGCGTTGTACGTGACGCTGGTGTGCCTGTTGCCGGAAATCCTGATGTCCTACGGCCGCGTTCCGTTCTACTTCGGCGGCACGTCGCTCCTGATCATCGTCGTGGTCGTCATGGATTTCGTCGCTCAGCTGAATGCACACATGATGTCGCACCAGTACGAGGGCCTGATGAAGAAGGCCAACCTGCGTGGTTTTGGCAAGGGTGGGGCGCCGCGATGAAAACGGCCGCACCGTCCGGGAGTCGGAGATGAAAGTTCGTCCATCGGTCAGGAAGATCTGCAAGAACTGCAAGATCGTCCGGCGCCGCGGCGTCGTGCGGGTCATTTGCTCGTCGGACGCCCGCCACAAGCAGCGCCAGGGTTGAGAAAAGTGGCATTTTCACGTATGCTGCCGCGTTTTCCGCGGCTCAGGGGTCGGTAGCCATGGCGCGCATCGCCGGCATCAATATTCCCGTCAACAAGCACGTTTCAATCGGGCTGACGCATATCTACGGCATCGGCCCGTCGCGGGCGAGGATGGTCTGTGCGGCTGCGGGAGTCGACCCGCAGACAAAGGTGCGCGACCTGACCGAGGCCGAGGTCAACATGCTGCGCACGCACATCTCGCGCTTCCTGGTGGAAGGCGATCTGCGGCGCGAGAACTCGATGAGCCTGAAGCGGCTGATGGATCTCGGTTGCTATCGCGGCATCCGCCACCGCAAGGGGCTCCCGGTGCGTGGCCAGCGCACGCGCACCAATGCGCGCACGCGCAAGGGCCCGCGCCGTGCAGCGATCAAGACCAACGTCGCGCCCGCCAAGAGCTGAGCCGGCGCCGGCACACTGACTGACCAGGTAAAAAGATGACCGAAGAGACGAAAGTCGAAGAGAAGAAGGCCGAAGAGAAGAAGGCCGAAGAGAAGAAGGACGCGGCTCCGGCTGCGGCCAAGACGCGCAAGAAGGCGAAGCGCCAGGTGTCGGAAGGCATCGCTTACGTCCATGCGTCGTTCAACAACACGATCGTCACGATCACCGACCGGCAGGGCAATACGCTTGCGTGGGCGACTTCCGGCGGTTCCGGTTTTCGCGGCTCGCGCAAGAGCACGCCATTCGCCGCGCAGGTCGCCGCCGAGAAGGCGGGCGTGGCCGCGCAGGAACATGGCCTGCGCACCGTCGAGGTCAAGGTCAAGGGCCCTGGCCCGGGGCGCGAATCCGCGGTCCGCGCGCTGAATGCCTGCGGTCTCAAGGTGACGAGCATCGCCGATGTGACGCCGATTCCGCATAACGGCTGCCGACCGCCCAAAAAGCGGCGCGTCTGAGGTCCACCGAATCATGGCCAGATACCTGGGTCCCAAGTGCAAGCTCTCGCGCCGCGAGGGCACAGACCTGTTCCTGAAGAGCGGCGTCAAGCCGCTCGAGAGCAAGTGCAAGCTCGAAGTGCCGCCGGGCGGCATCAAGGGCGATCGCCGCACGCGCCTGTCCGGTTACGGCGTGCAGCTGCGCGAGAAGCAGAAGCTGCGCCGCATGTACGGCGTGCTGGAGCGGCAATTCCGCAACTATTACTCGAAGGCAGCGAGCAAGTCGGGCTCGACCGGCGAGAACCTGCTCCGCTTCCTGGAATCGAGGCTCGACAATGTCGTCTACCGCATGGGTTTCGCCGCCACGCGTGCCGAGGCACGCCAGCTGGTCGGCCACAAGGCGATCGAGGTCAATGGCGAGACAGTCAATGTGCCGTCTTACCAGTGCCAGGCCGGCGACGTGGTCACCGTGCGCGAGAAGTCCCGCAGCCAGGCGCGGATCGCGGCTGCACTTACGATTGCGACCCAGGTTGGCCTGCCCGACTGGGTCGAAGTGGATGACAAGAAGTTTTCCGGCACGCTGAAGGCGCTGCCGGACCGCGATCAGATCCTGCCCGACATCAACGAAAATCTCGTCGTCGAGCTTTACTCGAAGTAACAGGTGACGGCAATGCAAGGCTCCGCAACGGAATTCCTCAAGCCCCGCTCTGTCAAGGTCACGGAGACCGCGGCGCGCCAGGCCCGCATCGTGATCGAGCCGTTCGAACGCGGCTTTGGCCATACGCTCGGCAACGCGCTCAGGCGCGTACTGCTGTCGTCGATGCCCGGCTGCGCCGTGACCGAAGTCGAGATCGACGGCGTGCTGCATGAGTACACCAGCATCGAAGGTGTTCAGGAGGACGTCGTCGATGTCCTGCTGAACCTCAAGCTGGTCGCGATCGAGATGCACACCCGCGAATCGGTCGAGCTGCGCCTGCAGAAGAAAGGCCCGGGTCCCGTCACCGCCGGCGACATCCAGGTCGACCATGACGTCGTGATCGTGAATCCCGAGCTGATCATCGCGAATCTCACCAAGCCGATCGAGCTTGGCATGACTTTGAAGATCGAGCGCGGCCGCGGCTACCGGCCGGCAGTCCAGCGCCTCGAATTCGAGGAGCAGAGCAGGCCGATCGGCAGGCTGCAGCTCGACGCATCATTCTCGCCGGTGCGGCGCGTCACCTATGCGATCGAGTCCGCCCGTGTCGAGCAGCGCACGGATCTCGACAAGTTGATCCTCGACATAGAGACCAACGGCACGATCAATCCGGACGAGGCGATCCGGCGCGCCGGCAGCATCCTGAAGGATCAGCTGACGGTGTTTGTGGATCTCGAGGGTCAGGGCGAGTCGCCAAGCCGCGAATCGGGCCCGCTGCCGGATCCGATCCTGTTGCGGCCGGTCGACGAACTCGAGCTGACCGTCAGGAGCGCAAACTGCCTGAAGGCCGAAAATATCCACTACATCGGCGACCTGGTGCAGCGCACCGAAGTCGAGCTGCTTCGCACGCCGAACCTCGGCAAGAAGTCGCTGACCGAGATCAAGGAAGTCCTCGAGAGCCACGGCCTGACACTCGGAATGCGGATCGAAGGCTGGCCGCCGGCCTCCCTGCGCCGCGAAGACGAATTGCGCACGGCCTGAAGCCGCGCACAGGAAACAACTAGATGCGACATCAACTGTCCGGCCGCCAGCTTTCACGCAACAGCTCCCATCGCAAGGCGCTGATGCGAAACATGGCCGCTGCACTCTTGCGTGAAGAGAAGATCCGCACGACCCTGCCGAAGGCCAAGGAACTGCGCCGGGTCGTCGAGCCGCTGATCACGCTCGGCAAGAGCGACTCGCTGGCCGGGCGCCGCCGCGCGATGTCCCAGCTGCGTGACACGACGCTGGTCGAAAAGCTGTTCGGCGACATCGGGCCGCGGTTCCGCGCCCGCGCCGGCGGCTACACGCGCATCCTGAAGATGGAGCCGCGCGGCGGCGACATGGCGCCGATGGCCTTCATGCAGCTGGTCGAGGCCGATGCAGTGCTGGTGCCGGCGCCACCTGAAAAGCCCGACACGAAGAAGGCCGCGAAGAAAGCCGGCAAGAAAGCCGAGAAGAAAGCGGCGGAGAAGAAGCCGGCGCCAAAGAAGAAAGCTGCCAAGACCACGGCGGAACCGAAGCGCCGCCGCAAGGCCGCTGCGGGCTGAGCGTTTCCGACCAACCGCGCCGGTCGTCGCGACCGGCTTCCCGCTTGCATTGAAATGGCCACGGCCTTCCGCGGATCCGGTCTGGAGTTCGTGGTACTCTGCACCACACCCCAGGGATTGATTGAAGTTCCAATCAGAAAAATCAGGAGTGAAGAAATGAGTATCGTTCAAGAATTCAAAGAATTCGCCATGAAGGGGAATGTGGTCGACATGGCGGTTGGCATCATCATCGGCGGCGCCTTCGGCAAGATCGTGTCATCGCTGGTCGGTGCGGTCCTGATGCCGGCGATCGGCATGCTGATGGGCGGCGTGGACTTCGCGGGGTTGAGCGCCGTACTCGGCACCGATTCCAAGACGGGTGAACCGGTCGCGATCATGTACGGCCAGTTCATCCAGGCGGTGATCGATTTCCTGATCATCGCGGCGGTGATCTTCATGGCGCTGAAGGGTATCAACAAGATGAAGAAGCCACCGGCGCCAGCCCCCGCCGCCGTCCCGCCGCGCGAGGAAGTGCTGCTGACGGAAATCCGCGACTTGCTGAAACAGCGCTGATCAATCGGGTGCCGGGTCGCAGGTTCGCGGTCTCCTAAGCCAAGCTCCGACCCGGCACCTAATCAGGCACCTGATTAGCCCGCGGCCGCGAACGCCTCGCGGGTGAGATTGCGCGGCACGCCCGGGCCCGCAACCACATTGTCCTCGATCCTGATTCCACCGAAGGGTTTCAGGGCCTCGACGCGTTGCCAGTCGATCGCACGGCTGCGAACGTCTGCGGCCGCCTGCGCGAGCAGCGATTCGATGAAGTAGATGCCCGGTTCGATCGTCACGACGAAACCCGCCTCCAGATCGCGCGTCAGGCGGAGATAAGGGTGTCCTTCCGGCCGTGGCCGCGTTCCGCCCTGCGGGCCCGCCATGAGTCCGCCGACGTCGTGCACCTGCAGGCCAAGCAGGTGGCCGATGCCGTGCGGGAAGAATACCGAGGTCAGGCCATCCGCGACCGCCGCCTCCGGCGTGCAATGGACAATGCCGTGCGCGACCAGAATGCCAGCGATCTCGCGATGAGCGGCAAGATGGATCTCGCGATAGTCCCTGCCGGGGCGCACGAGTGCGGCAAGCCGTAACTGGGCCGCGTCGAGCGCGGTGATCAGGGCCTGGAATTCGCCGTCTGTGGCGGCGTAGGTGCGCGTGATGTCGGCACTGTAGCCGGCAAACTGGGCGCCGGCGTCGATCAGGAAGGCTTTCACCGCCGGTGCCCGCTGCCGGTCCAGGTGCTGGTAGTGCAGTACGGCGGCATGGGTATCGAAGGCGATGATGTTGTTGTAGGGCAGTTCTTCTTCGCGTGCACCCGTGGCCCGGCAATAGCGGAGGTGGGTCTCGTATTCGGTGGCGCCCGCCCGGAAAGCGGCCTCCGCGGCCCGGTGACCGCGTACGCCCGCGGCCGAGGCCAGGGCCATGCATTCGACCTCGTAAGGCGTCTTGACGGCACGGGCGTAATCCAGCGGGCGCGTCAGCTGCGACGGGTCGTGATCCCCGAGCCCCTCGGTAGCGGCGCAGGGCTCGCCAAGGATCGCCCAGCGGCCTCCCGCCGCCAGGGCTCGCCTTGATTCAGCCTCGGAACGCACGACCGCCAGGTCGAATGAGCCCACCCAGTAGCCTTCCGGCAGGGCCGGCGGCAGGTACCAGTAGTCGTCCGGCTGATGAAAGACGAGGCGCGGACGCTTGCCGGGGCGGTAAACGACGAAGCAGTCGGGGGTCGCGTCGGGAACCCAGCAGCGGTAACGGGGGTTGGGCTTGAAGGGATAGCTGTTGTCGTCGAGATACACGTATCGGGGGCTGCCGGAGGCGACGATCAAGCCGTCGTAACCCTGCGCAGCCAGCAAGCCGTCGGCCCTGACCATCATCTCCTGCAGGTGGGCGCCAAACAGCGCTGGGATTGCTGGCTGCGACATTCGTGTTCCCCCGGGTCGTGTACGGATGGAAGCGTAATCGCTGGCGGCTCCATTGGCCACGCCGAAGGATTGCGGCGAGCCACTGTCGCCAATTTGCGACCTTTTAAAACGGTTGTGATGCGGCTAGAATCCGCCGGCACGACAAAACATCGGACTCTGAAAAAGCGTTGTTCTGTCCGTGGATTTCTCCCTCCCACTCTTTATGAACGAATCTGGGGTAACTGACGATGAATGCAAAGATCTGGGGCGCCATTGCGGTTGCCCTCGTGCTGGGTGCATGCGGTAGCAAACAGGAAGATGCTGCTGCCAAGGCTGCCGAGGATGCGGCATCTGCCGCGCAGGAAGCCGTGGCGCCAGCTGTTGATGCTGCCACCGATGCCGCCAATGCGGCTGGCGAAGCTGCCACCGATGCCGCCAATGCGGCTGGCGAAGCTGCCACCGATGCGGCCGCGGCTGCGAAGGATGCTGTGACGCCCGAAGCTCCGCCAGAAGCTCCGCAGCAGTAAGTCCTGGCTGTATAGGTTCATTCGGCCGGGGCGGAAGGCGCGGAATCGACCGCGGCCTTCCACCCGGCCGTTCCCTTTCAGGGATCTGCAATGGCGATCAGCATTCGTGAAGCCAGAGCCTCACAAAAGGACCGCGATTGGATCCAGCGGGCCTACGGGGACTATCTCGCTGACCTGGCTGCCGACCAGACGGGCGTGTTCCCTTCGCTGACGGTCACCGGACAGAGCATCGAAGAGCTGGTGCAGGGATGGTTCCGCGACGAGCGCTCCGTGCCATTCGTCGTCCTGCGCGAGAACGAGCTCGCGGGATTCGCGCTGGTCCAGCGCGAGGCGGTGACCGGCGATGACCACAAGCGCCATTACCGCCTGAGCGAATTCTTCGTCGGGCCGGCATTTCGGCGCTGCGGTGTCGGGCGTGGCGCGGCCATGCTGCTGTTCTCGCGCTTCGCCGGCGAATGGACCATTTCCGAGCAGGCACGGAATCCGGGCGCGATCCGCTTCTGGCGCCGCGTCGTCGCCGAATACACCAATGGTGATTTTCGTGAGCGCCGCGCCCATGGCGAAGTGGCGCATCAGTTCTCGACCCACCGCAGCGCGACGGTGCCGGCGCGCTGAACTCAGTCCCGGACCGCGACCACCACGCGGCGCGGCCCGGCGACTTCAAATAGAAGCTCCAGCACGAAGGTCCTTCCGGGGACCAGCGGTTTCCTGAGTCCCGTCAGCATCACGTGATATCCACCGGGCGCGAACTCGATTTTCTCACCCGGCGCGACATGCAGTACCGCGACCTCGCGCATCCGCGCGACGTCGTCGACGATCTCCGTGCGGTGAACAGCGGCGCTCGTCGCGACGGAGGTTTTCAGCTTGAGCAGGCGGTCCGACTTCGTGCTGCCATTCTTGATGACGAGATAAATGGCGCCCATCCCGGCGCCGGGCGGCGTTGCGCGCGCCCAGGCGGATGAAACCGTGAGTTTGTCGGCAAGCGCGTCACCTGCCGTCAGCAGCAGGGCCAGCGGCAGTGCGAACAGCAGCAGTCGCCGCGCGATCATGCGGCGCTCTTCGTGCGCGCCAGGACACGCTTGAGATAACGACCCGTGAAGGATGCGCCCACGCGTGCGAGCTGCTCGGGCGTGCCCTCGGCGACGATGCGTCCGCCGCCGTCGCCGCCCTCGGGGCCGAGATCAATGACCCAGTCGGCAGTCTTGATGACATCCAGGTTGTGCTCGATGACGATCACGGTGTTGCCTTCGTCGCGCAGCCGGTGCAACACCGCGAGCAGGTGCTTGACGTCCTCGAAATGCAGACCGGTAGTCGGCTCGTCAAGAATATAGAGCGTACGGCCGGTCGAGCGCTTGGAAAGTTCCTTGGCGAGCTTGACGCGCTGCGCCTCGCCGCCTGACAAGGTGGTCGCATTCTGGCCGAGCCGGACATAGGAAAGACCGACGTCGAGCAGGGTCTGCAACTTGCCGGCCACGGTGGGCACGGCGCTGAAGAACGGGAAGGCATCCTCGACCGTCATTTCGAGGATCTCCTGAATGTTCTTTCCCTTGTAGTGAACGTCGAGGGTCTCGCGGTTGTAGCGGCGTCCCTTGCAGACATCGCAGGACACATAGATATCCGGCAGGAAATGCATCTCGACCTTGATGACGCCGTCGCCCTGGCAGGCCTCGCAGCGGCCCCCTTTCACGTTGAAGCTGAAGCGGCCCGGCTGGTAGCCGCGCGAGCGCGACTCGGGCGTGCCCGCGAACAAATCCCGGATCGGCGTGAACAGCCCGGTGTAGGTGGCCGGGTTCGAGCGCGGCGTGCGCCCGATCGGGCTCTGGTCGATGTCGATGATTCGGTCGATTTCGCCGATACCGTCCACGCCCGCACAGGGCGCCGGTTGCTCCGACGAGAGATCCAGCTCGCGGGCCGTGTGCCGGTACAGCGTGTCGTTGACGAGTGTCGACTTACCGGAGCCGGAAACGCCCGTCACGCAGGTCATCAGGCCGATCGGGAATGCCGCGTCGACGGACTTGAGATTATTGCCGGTCGCCCCGCGCACGCGCAGCATGCGTTTCGGATTGCGCGGTCTGCGCACATCGGGGATCTCGATGCGCCGCCGGCCAGACAGGTACTGGCCGGTCAACGATGTCGGGCTTGCCTCAATGTCGGCGGGCCGGCCCTCGGCAACGACGCGCCCGCCGTGCACGCCGGCGCCTGGTCCGAGATCCACCACATGATCGGCTTGCCGGATCGCTTCCTCGTCGTGCTCGACGACGATGACGGTGTTGCCGAGATCGCGCAGCCGGTGCAGCGTGTCGAGCAGGCGCTGGTTGTCGCGCTGGTGCAGGCCGATGGAAGGCTCGTCCAGGATGTACATGACGCCGACCAGACCGGAGCCGATCTGGCTTGCCAGGCGGATGCGCTGGGATTCACCGCCGGAGAGCGTTTCGGCGCTGCGATCTAGGGTCAGATAGTCGAGGCCGACGTCGACCAGAAAACTGAGCCGGTCGGATATTTCCTTGACCACCTTGGCGGCGATATCCGCGCGCCAGCCCTCGAGGCGCAATTGTGCGAAAAATTCGAGCGCGCGGCGCACGGGTAGCGCCGCGATGGAGGGCAGCGCGACTCCGCCGACGAACACGAAGCGCGCCGGCTTCGAGAGCCTTGCGCCGTCGCATTCGGGGCACTGACGCGTGCCGAGATAGCGGGCGAGTTCCTCGCGCACCGTCATCGATTCGGTTTCCTTGTAACGCCGCTCGAGATTCGGGAGGATGCCCTCGAACTTGTGCGAGCGCTTGATGGTGCGGCCGCGTGAATCGAAATACCGGAACTCGATTTCCTCGCCACCGCTGCCCTGCATCAGCACATCCCGCACGCGCGCCGGCAGGCCGCTGTAGGGCGCCTCCGCATCGAACTTGTAATGGTGGGCCAGCGCCTGAATCATCTGGTAGTAGTAGGCGTTGCGGCGGTCCCAGCCGCGCACCGCGCCACCGGCCAGCGACAATTGCGGGTGTGTGACGACCCGCTCCGGGTCGAAGAACTGCTTCACGCCGAGGCCGTCGCAACCCGGGCAGGCGCCGGCCGGGTTGTTGAATGAGAACAGGCGCGGCTCCAGCTCCGGTAGCGAGTAGCCGCAGACCCTGCAGGCGAACTTGTCGGAAAACACCAGTTCCTCGCGTTTCGGTTCTTCGAGAAACGCTATGCGGGCCACCCCCTCGCCAAGCCGCAGCGCGGTCTCGAAGGATTCCGCCAGGCGCTGCTGCAGGTCGGCGCGCACCTTGAAGCGATCAACGACCGCGTCGATCGAATGTTTTCGTTTCGGATCGAGCCGGATTTCCTGGTCCAGTTCGACCAGCTTTCCGTCCACACGGGCGCGGACGAAACCCTTGCCGCGCAGTTCACCGACGACTTGCTGGTGCTCGCCTTTGCGCCCGGCGATGACTGGTGCCAGCAATCCAAGCGGCGTGCCCTCGGGCAGCGCCAGCACCTGGTCCACCATTTCGCTGACGGTCTGCGCCGAAAGGTCGAGCCCATGGTCCGGGCAGCGCGGGATGCCGGCGCGCGCATACAGCAGGCGCAGGTAATCGTAGATTTCCGTGACCGTCCCGACGGTCGAGCGCGGATTGTGCGAAGTCGACTTCTGCTCGATCGAGATCGCCGGTGACAGGCCTTCGATCGAATCGACGTCGGGCTTTTCCATCATCGACAGGAACTGACGCGCATACGCTGACAGCGACTCGACGTAGCGCCGCTGGCCCTCGGCGTAGATCGTGTCGAACGCGAGCGACGACTTGCCGGAGCCGGAAAGCCCCGTGAAGACGATCAGCCGGTCGCGCGGCAGGTCAAGGTCGATGCCCTGGAGGTTGTGCGTTCGGGCGCCGCGGATCTGGATGGTCTTGGTCATGTGCTTCGATCGGTGCCGCCCGGCTGGTGCGCAGCGAGCCTGTTAGAATAACCGGGCCATTCCATGCGCTGCAAAGGGATTTCCACCCTTGGATAATGCTCCCGCGGCGCTCTCGCCTCCTGAACGCCGTGCTGTCGCGACACTCGCCGTCATTTACGCGGTCCGGATGCTGGGGCTCTTCCTGCTGCTGCCAGTACTCGCCCTGTACGCGGGTTCCTTGCCTGGCGGCACGCCACTTCTGGCAGGGCTTGCGGTCGGGGCCTATGGCCTGACCCAGGCGCTGATGCAGATTCCGTTCGGCGTCTGGTCCGACCGCCTGGGGCGGCGCCCGCTGATCGTGACCGGTCTGCTGCTGCACATTGGCGGCTCGGCGCTCGGTTATTTCGCCGCGACTGCCTGGACGCTCGTGCTCGCGCGCATCGTGCAGGGCCTCGGTGCCGTTTCGGGTCCGGTGATGGCGCTCCTGGCGGATCGCACCCGTGCGGCGTCGCGCACCCGTGCGATGGCATTCATCGGCATCAGTATCGGCGCCTCCTTCGTGGTTTCGCTGGTGGGCGGGCCGCTGCTGGCGGGAAAAATCGGCGTCTCCGGCATATTCGCGCTGATTGGCGGTCTCGGGCTCGTGGCGCTGGCGCTGATCCTGTTCGCGGTACCGAAGGAAGCTTCGCGCGCAGCCGCTCAAGAGCGCCGTTCATGGCGAGAGGCCCTGACCCGGCGCCTGCTGCCTCACTACGCCGGTATCTTCGTGCTGCACCTGTCGCTGACCGCGACATTCATCGCTGTCCCCCATGCGCTTCGCGACGTGCACGGCATCGCGGCGCCGGAGCACTGGAAGTTCTATCTGGCCGTATTTGCCGCCTCACTCGTGTTGACCGTGCCGATGCTTCTCTGGTCGGAGCGCAGTGCGAAACCCGTGCGGTCGGTCGTTGCGGGTTGCCTGCTGCTCGCGGGCACCCAGGGCGCGCTTGCCCTGTGCTACACGGGCTTCCTGCCGATGGCTGTCGTGCTCGTGATGTTTTTCGGAGCCTTCAATTTTCTCGAGGCGCGCCTGCCCGCGAGCCTTTCGGCGGCCGCGGGGGAGGCGACCCGCGGCGCAGCGCTCGGCGTGTTCTCCACCTGCCAGTTTGCCGGGGCTTTCGCCGGCGGGATCCTCGGCGGTGGCCTGCTGGGGAGCGCGGCCGGGATTCCGGGCGTGTTCCTGCTGGCGGGACTGGCTGCCGCCGGCTGGCTTGCCGTGGCTGGTCGGTCCGAATCCCGGTGAAATCACCCGATTGACGGTGTGCCGGGGCCCGGCCGGCGATTACAATGAGCCATCGACAACAAGAGGCAGACAGCCATGGCACGCGGCGTCAACAAGGTGATTCTTCTGGGCAATGTCGGGCAGGACCCGCAGAGTCGCGCGATGCCCTCCGGCAAGGCAGTCGTGAATCTGCGCATCGCCACCAGCAAGCAGTGGCGCGACAAGCAGACCGGCGAGAACAAGGAAGCCACCGAATGGCACACGGTCGTGATGTTCGATCGCCTGGCTGAAATCGCGGCCGAGTACCTGCGCAAGGGGTCGCAGGTCTATATCGAGGGCGAGCTTCGCACGCGCAAGTGGCAGGACAAGGAAGGCCAGGACCGCTACTCGACCGAGATCGTCGCGAACGAAATGCAGATGCTGGGTGGCCGGGGTGCGGCAACTGGCGCTGCGGGCGCGGGCCGGGATCGCCCGGCGGCGGAGCGCAGCGATGATCGTGCCCCGCCGCGCGCCGAGCCGGCAGGCGTCTCGGAAAACTTCGACGACGACATTCCGTTCTAGGGGTGTCCAGAGCGGAGCCCCGTAACCGCCGCGCACGGGAACTGGCCCATGTTTTCCGGATTTCCGTGTACTACGGCAGCTTGCAGCACCGGGGGCCGGGCCCGATCTGTGACCGGCTTGGCGTACCGCAGGCCCGTATTAAGTCACCATCAGCCAGGTTCGCCCGTTACGGGGAGCGCCATCAATGGAGCTGGGACCGACCCGGCAGCCAGACAGCAGCCTGCACAGGGCCCTGGCGCGGTGGTTTGACCATCCGGCGCCATGGCTACTGCTGCTTTGCGCGATGCTTGCTGGCCTCGCGCTGCTGGCGCCGCATGCCCGGAATCTTGGCCAGTCCCTGCGCGTGCTGGTCTGGATCCTGGGCGTCATGGCGGTATTGCTGATTGCGCGCCGCGCATTTGTGCTCCGCAGACCTGCGGCGGTGAAGGCCGACGACGCCATTCTGGACGCGGATGTCCGCGACAAACCGCCGGCCGCTGCGAATGACCTGAACGAACGCAAGGACATCGAAGAACAGTTGCGGCGCCTGGCGTTCCATGACCCGCTGACGCTGCTTGCCAATCGCGCGTTGTTCCGCGACCGCGTGGAGCATGCGCTCGCCGTCAGCAAGCGCAGCGACCACGGGGTGGCGATGCTGTTCATCGACCTCGACGACTTCAAGGCGATCAACGACAACTTTGGCCACAGCCAGGGCGATCGCGTGCTTTGTGCCACCGCCCAGCGCCTGATCCAGTGCACACGCAGCGGCGATACGGTCGCGCGACTTGGTGGCGACGAATTTGCAGTGCTGCTCGAGAATCTTGGCAACAAGGAGGCGGTAATCGAAATCGCCGGCCGCATCGTCTCTGCGCTGCGCGAACCGTTCCCGTTTCTCGGCGGCGAATCCTGTGTCGCGGCGAGCATCGGAATCGCGTTTGCAACGCCCGATGACGGCGTGGAAGAGATGCTGCGCAATGCCGATGTTGCGATGTACTCGGCCAAGACTCAGGGCAAGGGCCGCTACGTCGTTTTCATGGCTGAAATGCCGGATGTCGCGGACAAGCGCAGGCAGGCCGAGGCAGAACTGGCACAGGCACTGACCGATGACCAGTTCCAGCTCTTTTACCAGCCGATCGTCGAACTGCGGTCCGGTTACCTGCTCGGTGTCGAGGCATTGGTGCGCTGGCGGCATCCAAGGCGCGGACTCGTGGAGCCGGGCGAATTTCTCAGTATCGCGGAAGGTTCCGGGCAAATGGTCGCGCTGGGTCGCTGGGTGCTGCGCCAGGCATGCTCGGAAGTCGGAGCCTGGCAGGCACGATTGCCTGAAGGGCGGCAGGTGCGTCTGGCGATCAATATGTCCGTCGGGCAGTTGCGGGACGCCGACGTCATCGCCGATGTGCACCTGGCATTGCAGGAGTCGAAGCTGGATCCGGGCTGCCTGGTCATCGAGGTGACCGAGGGCGTGCTGATGCACAACACCGAGAGCATGCTGAAGAAGCTGAACTTGCTGAGCAAGCTGGGTGTCCGTATCGCCATCGACGATTTCGGCACTGGCTACTCCTCGCTTGCGTATCTGCACCGGTTCCCGATCGACATCGTGAAGATCGACCGCTCGTTCATCGAGCAGCTCGGTGGCGATGAAGACGGTGCGCAGCTCACGCGCGCGATCATCACGCTGGGCGACACGCTGGGTCTGGAGGTCATTGCCGAGGGCATCGCGCACGAACAACAGCTGCAGGAACTGATCGAGCTCGGCTGCGTCGCAGGCCAGGGGTACTTCTACGAGAAACCGTGCCTTTTGCCCGATATCGAGGGTTCGGTGCACATGCAGCGCCGCCGCACCATGGCGGATACCCTGCCGCAGGGCGCTCGATTCACGGCCACCGGCCGTTTCCTGATATACAACCTCAAGCGGACCGAACCCGATGCGCTGGCCACCGGCACATTCGGACCCAAACCATCAAGATAAGCCGATAATAAACAAGGGCTTGCGGCGACTTAGGGGCATGATGACGCGCCCGGCCGTGCTTCATCGGCGGCGCGAAAACCGTTACCCTAAGCCCCCATTTTTTCAAGCGGAACTCCAGCGGTACATGAGCGGCCGGCTATACATCTCGACATTCGGCTGCCAGATGAATGAATACGATTCGGCGCGCATGGCCGATGTGCTGCGCGTGTCGGCTGGCCTGGAACTGACCGAGGAGCCAGAGCAGGCCGATGTCATCCTGCTGAATACCTGTTCGGTGCGCGAGAAGGCCCAGGAAAAGGTCTTCTCACAACTGGGGAAATGGCGCCTGCTGAAGCGCCGCAAGCCCGGACTGCTGATCGGTGTCGGCGGCTGTGTCGCCAGCCAGGAGGGCGAGGGCATCCTGGACCGCGCGCCATTTGTGGATCTCGTGTTCGGTCCGCAGACGATTCACCGCCTGCCCGGCATGATCGCGACACTGCGCGCGACTGGCCGGCCGCAGGTCGACGTGTCATTCCCGGAGATTGAGAAGTTTGACCGGTTGCCCGAGCCGCGCGCCGGCGCTGCGACGGCGTTCGTGTCCATCATGGAGGGTTGCAGCAAGTACTGCACGTTCTGCGTGGTGCCATACACGCGCGGCGAGGAAATGAGCCGTCCGTTCAGCCAGGTCGTCGTCGAAGTCGAATCGGTGGTCGCACAGGGTGCACGCGAGGTCACTCTGCTCGGACAGAATGTGAATGCGTATCGCGGACCAATGGCCGACGGCACGATCTGCGATCTCGCCACCCTCGTTCGGCACATTGCACGCATCGAAGACCTCGAGCGCATCCGTTTCACCACGTCACACCCGGTCGAGTTCACCGAAGCGCTGATCGAGGCCTTTGCCGACGTGCCGAAGCTCGCGAATTGCCTGCATCTGCCGGTGCAAAGCGGCTCCGACCGCATCCTTTCACTGATGAAACGCGGCTACACGCGGCTCGAGTACAAGCAGAAGATCCGGCGGCTGCGCGCGGTGCGCCCGGACATCAGCCTGTCGTCGGACTTCATCGTGGGCTTTCCGGGCGAGACCGATGCCGATTTCGAACACACCATGGAACTGATCGCTGATGTCGGCTTCGATCAGTCATTCAGCTTCATCTACAGCCGCAGGCCCGGCACGCCGGCCGCCACGCTGCCGGACGAAGTTCCGCATGAATTGAAACAGGAGCGGCTTGCGCTGCTTCAGGCCCGCGTCAACGAGCAGGCGCGGCGTATCAGTGAGGGCATGATTGGCAGCGTCCAGCGCGTGCTTGTCGAAAGGCCATCGAAACGTGATCCCCGGCAGCTTGCAGGGCGCACTGAGAACATGCGTTGGGTCAATTTCGATGGACCTGCCGATCTCATCGACCGGTTTGCGTGCGTCCGGATAACGGAAGCCATGCCGAATTCGCTGCGCGGCCGGCTGGTCGCTTGACCAGCGGTCCGGAATCGAGCGTCGACTTCAGCGCTGCGGATAACGCGCGCATTGCCGCGCTCTGCGGGCCGCTTGACGAGAATCTGCACCAGCTCGAAAACCGGCTCGGCGTCGAAATCCGCCATCGGGCGGGACGCTTCTCGGTGATCGGCGCGAATGCGGCGGCCGGTGCGGCCGTGCTGAGGCTCCTGTTCGAACGCGCCGGCGCCAATGCGGTGACTGCGGAAGACGTGCATCTGGCGATCCAGGAGACCGGCATGGGCGGTGAGTCCGCCGATGACGCACTGTCCGTGCAGACCCTGCGCGGGCGGATCCGTGGCCGCGGACCGAACCAGCAGGAATACCTGCGCAATATCCGTGGTTTCGACCTGACATTCGGCATCGGCCCGGCGGGCACCGGCAAGACTTATCTGGCGGTCGCCTGCGCCGTCGAAGCGCTGCAGAACGATACCGTTCGCCGCATCGTCCTGGTGAGGCCGGCGGTCGAGGCCGGCGAGCGCCTCGGATTCCTGCCGGGCGACATGTCGCAGAAGATCGATCCCTATCTGCGGCCGATGTATGACGCGCTCTACGAGATGATCGGCTTCGACCGCGTTGCCCGGCTGATCGAGCGCAATATCATCGAGATCGCGCCGCTTGCATTCATGCGCGGCCGCACGCTGAACGAAGCCTTCGTGATTCTCGACGAAGCGCAGAACACGACGGTCGAGCAGATCAAGATGTTCCTGACCCGGATCGGGTTCGGCTCGCGCGCAGTCGTTACCGGCGACGTCACGCAGACCGACCTTCCGGCCCACAGGCAATCCGGGCTGCGGCATGCGCTCGAAGTGCTGGACGGTGTTGCGGGCATTGCGGTCACGCGCTTTTCTGCGCGTGATGTCGTGCGCCACCCGCTGGTGCAGCGCATCGTCGAGGCCTATGAACGTGAACCGGGGCGCGGGAGCGGGAAATGACACTCGAAGTCCTGTTGCGCTACCGCACGCGCCGGCCCTGGGCGCCTGCGCCGGCAACGCTTCGTGGCTGGGCACGTCTCGCCGCCGGCCGGCGCGCCGGAGAGCTCGGAATCCGCGTGGTAGGCGCTGCGGAGAGCTGCGCCCTGAATCTGCGATACCGCGGCAAGCGCGCGCCGACGAATGTGCTGTCATTTCCGTCGCCTGCGGAAACCGCCAGGGCACATGGACTCATCGGCGACGTCGTGATCTGCGCGCCGCTGGTGGCGCGCGAGGCGAGCGAGCAGGGAAAGACACTGCGTGCACACTGGGCGCACATGGTGATCCACGGCACCCTGCACCTGCTCGGTTTTGACCACCAGCGCAGGATTGACGCGCAGCGCATGGAAGGACGCGAGCGGGAACTGCTCGCGCGGCTTGGCTTTTCGGATCCGTACGGAGAATAAGACGATGACGGAGCGCAAGCCCGGCAGGAAGAAATGGCTGCGGCGCCTGATCAAGGAGGAGCCAGGCGATCGCGCCGAGCTGATCGAACTGCTGCGCGCAGTGGCACGCCGCGGCGTGCTGGGGGCCGATGCGCTGGCGATGATCGAGGGGGTTCTGGGCGTCGCCGATCTTCAGGTGCGCGACATCATGGTGCCGCGCTCGCAGATGGTCGTGCTGGAACGTGATTCCGCGCCCGGCCAGTTGCTGCCGGTCATCATCGAATCAGGACATTCGCGCTTCCCGGTGATTGGTGACGACCGTGATCAGGTGGTCGGCATCCTGCTCGCCAAGGACTTGTTGCGCTATTTCGCCGAAGGGGCGACCGGCAGCTTCGACATCCGTGAGGTGCTGCGCCCGGCGGCATTCGTCCCGGAAAGCAAGCGGCTGAATGTGCTGCTGAAGGAATTCCGCGTCAGCCGCAACCACATGGCGATCGTCGTCGATGAGTACGGGGGCGTGTCCGGGCTCGTGACCATCGAGGACGTCGTGGAGGAGATAGTCGGCGAGATCGCCGATGAATACGACATCGACGAGGACCAGACCATCCGCCGCGAGAGCGACCGCCAGTTCGCCGTGCTGGCGCTGACGCGGATCCAGGAATTCAATGATTACTTCTCGACCCATTTCAGTGTAGGGGAGTACGACACGATCGGTGGTCTCGTGATGCACCAGTTCGGCCGCCTGCCAAAACGCGGCGAATCGGTGACGATGGAAGGATACGAGTTCAAGGTGCTGCGCGCCGATCGCCGGCGCATCGACCAGTTGCGCGTGACTTCACCCGCGCCGGTGCCGGCACGCGCCGGGGAAGCGCGCGGATCCTGAATGTCGATTTTCGCCAATCTCTGGCCGCGGTTCATGCGCCACGGCCCATGGCTGGCCGCGCTTACGGGTGCTGCGACGACACTGGCGTTCGCACCCCGCGGCATTTTTCCGCTGGCGGTTCTCGGGCCCGCGCTGCTGTTCCTGTGGTGGGATGACGCGGCGCCGCGGCGGGCTGCGAGTCTCGGCTTCTGCTGGGGGGCCGGGCTTTTTCTCGCTGGCACCTGGTGGATCTACACGGCGATCCATGATTTTGGCGGCGCGCCGGCCTGGCTCGCGGCCTTGCTGCTGGTGGTGCCGGTCGCGGTCATGGGCAGCTACTACGCGTTGCTTGGCTGGCTCGCGACAAGGTTCAGGTGCAGATCGCGGCTCGCGCACTGTCTGATGCTGTTGCCGGCCGGCTGGACCCTGATGGAATGGCTGCGCGGCTGGTTGCTGTCGGGATTCCCCTGGCTGGAGCTCGGCTATTCGCACAGCGATGACCCGCTTGCCGCACTTGCGCCAGTCGGCGGTGTTCACCTGGTCACGCTGGCTGGCGTTGTGACGGCGGGTGCCCTGCTCGTGATCCTGCGGGGAAGCTGGCGGGATCGCGGCATTGCAATCGCTGTCATCGCCGCAATATGGATCGGCAGCTGGGGCCTGGCCGCGCGGCAATGGACGACACCGGTGGGCGGGAAGATCAGCGTCGCGCTCGTGCAGGGCGCGATCCCGCAGGACGAGAAGTGGCAGGCGGAGAACCGCACGGCCACGCTCGAGCGCTACCGGGCGCTGAACCGCGATGCGCTCGGCCAGCGCCTGATCGTGTGGCCGGAAGCAGCGCTGCCCATGCTGGCGCACGAGGCTGACGTCTACCTGGCGTCGATCCGTGCGGAAGCACGTGCCCGCAATTCCGACCTGCTGATCGGACTGCTGCGCTTCGACTTCGAGAGCGGCGAGATCCGCAATGGCCTGCTGGCGATGAGCGCCGCGGGCGACGCCTGGTATTACAAGCGCCGGCTGGTGCCATTCGGAGAATTCTTTCCGGTACCGGACTTTGTGCGCCGCTGGATGCGGTTGATGAGCCTGCCGTACTACGACATGACTCCCGGCGGCGAACACCAGGCGCCATTGCCTGCGGCTGGGCAGATGCTGGGCGCGACGATCTGCTACGAGGACGCTTACGGATCCGAGCAGCTGGCAGTGCTCGACAGGGCGACGCTCCTCGTCAATGTCACGAACAACGCATGGTTCGGCGACTCGGCGGCGCCGCATCAGCAGCTGCAGATGGCCCGATTTCGCGCACGCGAGGCCGGACGCAGCCTGATCCGCTCGACCAGCAACGGCATCACTGCGGCAATCGCCCAGGACGGGACTGTCATAGCCATGGCCCCGCAATTCGTACCGGCGGTGCTGAAATCCAGCGTGCAGCCGATGACCGGGCTCACGCCCTATGCGCAAACCGGCAACTGGCCGGTGTTGCTGGTGTGCCTGCTGATGGCGCTGATATGTATCGGGTATCCTTCATGGCGTGAAGGAGCGATACGAGCCCGCCGAGGTCGAGACCGCAGCCCAGCGTGAATGGGAGGTCGCGGGCACGTTTGTCGCTCGCGAGGACAGCGGGCGGCCGAAGTATTACTGCCTGTGCATGTTTCCGTATCCCAGTGGCCGGCTGCACATGGGTCATGTGCGGAACTACACGATCGGCGATGTGCTGGCCCGCTACATGCGCATGCAGGGCTGCAATGTCCTGCAGCCGATGGGCTGGGATGCCTTCGGGCTGCCGGCAGAGAATGCGGCGATCGAGAATGACGTCCCGCCGGCGCGCTGGACGCGGGACAACATCGCGCACATGAAGCGGCAGCTGAAGTCGCTCGGCTTCGGCATCGACTGGTCGCGCGAACTTGCAACCTGCGATGCGGACTACTACCGCTGGAACCAGTGGCTATTCCTGCGCATGCTCGAGCGCGGCATCGCCTACAAGACGACCGGCGTCGTCAACTGGGACCCGGTCGACCAGACCGTGCTCGCGAATGAGCAGGTCATCGATGGGCGCGGCTGGCGCACCGGCGCGCCGGTCGAGAAGCGCGAAATCCCGATGTACTACCTGCGCATCACGCAGTACGCCGAGGAATTGCTCGCGGCGCTGGAGCGGCTCAAGGACTGGCCGGAACGCGTGCGGGTCATGCAGGCGAACTGGATCGGGCGCAGCGAGGGCGTAACCATCTCGTTTCCCTGGCGGATCGGCGGCGAGAGCGGCGAGCTCAAGGTTTTCACGACGCGTGCCGATACGATCATGGGCGTCACCTTCGTCGCCGTCGCCGCCGAGCATCCGCTCGCGACACTGGCCGCGGCGCGCAATGCCGAAGTCCGCTCATTCGTCGACGAATGCCGCCGCGGCAGCATCATGGAAGCGGACCTCGCAACCATGGACAAGCGCGGAGTCGCGACCGGGCTTTTCGTGCGGCATCCGCTGAACGGGGCTGAGGCCGAGGTTTGGGTAGGCAACTACGTGCTGATGGCTTATGGCGAGGGCGCGGTGATGGGCGTGCCGGGCCATGACGAGCGCGATTTCGCGTTCGCAAAAGAATACGGGCTGCCGATCCTGCCGGTCATCGACGTGGACGGTCGTCCCTATTCAACTGACGCGTGGCAGCCCTGGTACGCGGATCAGGGCCGCTGCGTCAACTCGGGCTCCTATGATGGGCTCGACTTCCGGGCTGCAACGGATGCCATTGCGCGCGATCTGGAGGCACGCGGCCTCGGCCGCAAACAGGTCGTCTGGCGGCTGCGCGACTGGGGCATTTCGCGCCAGCGCTACTGGGGCTGCCCGATTCCGATCATCCATTGCCCCGCCTGCGGCGACGTGCCGGTGCCGGATGACCAGCTGCCGGTGCGGCTGCCGGAGGACCTGGTACCCGATGGCTCCGGGAACCCGCTCGCGAAGACGCCGTCGTTCCTTGAATGCCGCTGCCCGAAGTGCGGAATGCCTGCGCGGCGCGAAACCGACACGATGGATACTTTCGTGGACTCGTCCTGGTATTTCTTCCGCTTTGCCAGCGCCGGCAACGCACAGGCGATGGTCGACGAGCGAGCCGCCTACTGGCTGCCGGTGGACCAGTACATCGGCGGCATCGAGCACGCGATCCTGCACCTGCTCTACTCCCGGTTCTGGACCCGCGTGATGCGCGATTGCGGCCTGATCCGCCTCGACGAGCCATTCGAGCGATTGCTGACCCAGGGCATGGTGCTGAACGAGATCTGGTTCCGGAAACCCGCTTCCGGCCGCGTCACTTACTACAGCCCGACCGAGGTTGAATCGCGCGCCGACGGCGAGCGAAAGACCGGCATGCTGAAGGCCGACGGACAGCCGGTCGAGTTTGGTGGCATCGGCACGATGTCGAAGTCGCGCCGCAACGGCGTGGATCCGCAGCAACTCGTCGAGCGCTACGGCGCGGATACCGCGCGGCTGTTCATGATGTTCGCGGCACCACCGGAACACACGCTCGAATGGTCTGATGAAGGTGTCGAAGGCGCCTTCCGCTTCATGAAACGGCTGTGGAAGATCGTCCACTCGCATGTGCAGGCGGGTCCCGCAGCGGCGCCGGAGCCCGCTTCGCTCGATCCCGCGCAACGCGAGCTGCGGCGCCAGGTGCATCAGACGCTCGCCAAGGTCGGCGACGACATCGGCAGGCGCCGGACATTCAATACTGCGATCGCCGCAGTCATGGAGCTGCTGAATTCGCTGGTGCGCTTCAACGATGGCTCGCCGCAGGGGCGGGCGGTGATGCAGGAGGCGCTGGATCTCGTCGTGCTGATGCTGTCGCCGTTCGTGCCGCATGCAGCGCATGCGCTGTGGCGCGCGCTCGGTCATGCGACGGCAGTCGTCGACGAAGCCTGGCCCGCAGCGGACGCCCGTGCCCTCGCGCTGGACACGGTGGAAATCGTCGTGCAGGTCAATGGCCGGCTGCGCGCGCGGGTGCCCGTGCCCGCCGGTGCGGACGAAGCGACCGCACGTGCAGCGGCGCTCGCGGATCCCGGCGTCGCGCGCTTTGTCGCCGGTCAGCCGGTGCGCAAACTGGTTTATGTCCCCGGCAAGCTCGTCAATGTGGTGGTCTGATGAGGCAATTGCTCCTGTGCCTGGCAGTCGGCGGAATGGCACTCATGACGGGCTGCGGTTTCCATTTGCGTGGCCAGGCGCCGCTCCCCGGCAGCCTCGCGGCGCCTTATCTTGAAACCTCCGACCGTTACACGGCGCTCTATTCGGCACTTGCCGCGCGCCTGCGCGCCGCGGGCGCGAAGCTTGCCAGCGACCCGGTGGCGGCAAGCGCCGTGATCCGCCTGCACCAGGACGAGACCGGGCGCGAGCTGCTGTCGGTCTCCGCAAACAACAAGCCGGGCGAGTTCGAGGTCTTTTACACGGTCGAATACTCAGTCAGCGCTGGTGGCAGTGAACTGCTCGCGCGCCAGAAGGTGACGTTGACCCGCGATCTCAGCTACGACGAGACAGCGGTGCTCGCCAAGGAGCACGAAGAGCAGTCGCTGCGTGCGGCGCTTGCCGACGAACTGGCCGGTCTCATGCTGCGGCGCCTGGAGGCGCTGTGAATCTCTCGGTATTTGATGTCTTCAGGGTCGGCGTCGGGCCGTCGTCCTCGCACACCATGGGCCCGATGCTCGCGGCGCGGATGTTCGTGCAGGACCTGGCCGCGCGCAATCTGCTCGACCAAACGGCCGAGGTCTACGCGCAGCTCTACGGTTCGCTGGCATTGACAGGTCTGGGGCACTGCACCGATCGCGCCGTGCTGCTGGGCCTCGAGGGAAACGATCCGGCCGGCCTCGATCCGGCCATCATGCAACCGACGATTTCGCGCATCCGCGGCGCCGGCCGGATCAATCTGCTGGGCCGGCACGAAATCGCCTTCGACGAGCCCATGAACCTGCTGTTTCATCGCGACCAGATATTGCCGGGTCACTCCAATGGCATGCGCTTCACGGCCCGGGATGCCAGTGGCCACACGCTGCTTGCCGAGGAGATGTATTCGATCGGCGGCGGTGCCGTCGAACGGGCGGGCGACGAAGCAACTGCCGTGGCGCGCAATGCGCCGGACGTGCCGCTGCCATTCACGAATGCCGACGACTTGCTGGTGCGCTGCCGCGAGGCGGGTCAGACGATCGATGGTTTGATGCTGCAGAACGAACTTGCGCTGCGCAGCCGCGCCGAAATCGATGCGGGGCTCGAACGGATCTGGAATGTCATGCAGGCCTGCGTGCGTCACGGGTTTGCGGCCGAGGGAATCCTGCCTGGCGTGCTGAAGGTGCCGCGCCGTGCGCCGCGGCTGCATCGCATGCTGCTGGCCGAGGCACCCGGCGGGCTCGTGGACGCGATGGAATGGGTCAACGCCTGGGCGCTGGCGGTCAATGAGGAGAACGCGGCGGGCGGCCAGGTCGTCACGGCGCCGACCAATGGCGCCGCCGGTATCGTGCCCGCCGTGCTGCATTACTACGCCAGACTCTGCCCCGGAAGCGATGACGCGGGCGTGCGCCGGTTCCTGCTGGCGGCCGGCGCGATCGGGCTGCTGTACAAGCGCAATGCGTCGATTTCCGGCGCCGAAATGGGCTGCCAGGGCGAAGTCGGCGTGGCCTGCTCGATGGCGGCCGGCGGTCTCACTGCGGCACTCGGCGGCTCAAACGAGCAGATTGAAAACGCCGCGGAAATTGGCATGGAGCACAATCTCGGCCTGACCTGTGATCCGATTGCGGGTCTCGTACAGATACCCTGCATCGAAAGAAATGCGATGGGCGCGGTGAAAGCCATCAATGCCTCGCGTCTGGCATTGCGCGGCGACGGGTCACACAAGGTTTCGCTGGATCAGGTCATTGCCACGATGCGCCAGACCGGCCGCGACATGTCGTCGATCTACAAGGAGACTTCGCAAGGCGGGCTCGCGGTCAATGTGCCCGAGTGCTGAGCCTGCTACCGGCTCAGCTTCCAAGCTGCGCCGGCAGCAGGCTCAGACCGCAAACCGGTCGGTCGCGCGCACCAGTTCGTCGGTGATGCCGGGCTCGAAGGCGGAATGCCCGGCGTCCGCGACGACCCGGAAATCCGCCTCGGGCCAGACCCGATGCAGATCCCAGGCGGTCGTCATCGGGCAGACGACGTCGTAGCGGCCCTGGACGATCACCGCCGGGATGCGGCGGATCCGGCCGACCTCATCCAGCAATTGATTCTCGCTGCGCAGAAAACCGCCATGCACGAAGTAGTGGCATTCGATGCGTGCGACCGCGAGTGCGAACTCGTCTTCGCCCCATTTGCGGACATTATCGTCATCGGTCAGCAGGTAGCTGGTCGAGCCTTCCCAGACCGCCCAGGCGCGCGCGGCGGCGATGGCCGCGGCGCGGTCCGCTCCGGTCAACCGGCGATAAAACGCGCGCATCAGATCATCGCGCTCGCCCGAGGGGATGGGTGCGACGTAGGCTTCCCAGCGATCCGGAAACAGCGCGCTCGCGCCCTGCTGGTAAAACCAGCCGAGTTCGCTTTTTCGCAGCAAGAAGATTCCACGTAACACCAGTTCCGTGACGCGTGCGGGATGTGCTTGCGCATACGCCAGCGCAAGCGTCGATCCCCACGATCCGCCAAATACCTGCCAGCTCGATATGCCGAGATGCTCGCGCAGCCGTTCGATATCTGCGACCAGATCCCAGGTCGTGTTGTGCTCGAGACTTGCGTGCGGCCGGCTGCGGCCGCAGCCGCGCTGATCGAACAGGATGATCCGGTAGCGCGCAGGATCGAAGA
Organism: Steroidobacteraceae bacterium; assembly: GCA_036824505.1. Classification (GTDB taxonomy): domain Bacteria; phylum Pseudomonadota; class Gammaproteobacteria; order Steroidobacterales; family Steroidobacteraceae; genus SCUD01. The sequence goes on along the minus strand of DAITAA010000015.1, from coordinate 40,382 downwards.
ACCTTCGCGCGCGGGTGTCGCAACCTGCGCCGGGTCCGCCGTGCAGGAAGAGCGCAGGCTTGCCCGCAGGATTGCCGCATTCCTCCCAGTAGATTTCGTGACCGTTACCGACCGCCAAGTGCCCCTGGCGGTGCGGTTCGACGGGCGGATAGAGTCCGCGCCTCGGGCTGGCAATACTCAGAACTTGTACTCCTCGTAATGCGAACCTGCGAGTGTATAAGCAGCGGCGCCTAGGCGCGTCGTGCGGGTCCGCGCGGAAAGCTTGCCCGTGATCCAGTAGGCAGAATACATGGAGTCGAGCTTTATGCCCTTCTTCATGATCACGTGGACCATCTGGTTCGGCGGCGGTGGCGGCACGTGAATGCACGCCCCGAAATACGGCACCAGAAAGAACTCGGTCACGTTGCCCTCTTCATCCAGTTCGAGCGGCACTACGAAGCCCGGAATCCTGATCTCCTTGCCCTCGAGTTCCATGTTGACGCTGAAATCAAGCGGCTGCTGTGCGGCCAGGCCACCGCCCTCGCCGGTCAGGTAGTCATGTACCGGTGGCGGCGGCGCCGGGTCGAAGTCGGCGCGTTTGTCTGCAGGTACCAGTTCGATCCAGTCGATCTGCAGAGCCGCGGCACCGGCCTGCAGCAAAGGCACGAATGCCAGCAGAATCGTCAGCAGGCGAATCAGGGCTTGTCTCATGTGCGGATCGTCAGTCCGTCAGCCAGCGAGTTGCGATAGGCGAGCCAGGCAGGTACCAGGCCCGCCAGAACCGCCGCGCCGACCACGGCTCCCGCAAGCAGTACATCGTAAATGCCGGGGCCGCCCGTTTCCATGAACAGGCCGTAGCGGCCCGCCAGCGCCGGCGTCGCGGCCGCGAGGGTCGCATGCGCCGCCAGGATGCCAAGGACCACGCCGGCGAGCGCGAGCAGGCCCGCCTCGAGTAACAGAAGCGTAAACACGTGCATCGGCCGTGCACCGACGGAGCGCAGGATCGCCATCTCGCGCCGCCGTTCGCGCAGGCTGGTCAGGATCGAGGTCAGCATGCCGATGAGACCGGCCAGCACGACGAATGTTGCCACGATGAACAGCGCGCGGTCGGCGACGCCCACGATCTGCCAGAGCTGCTGCAGCGCCACGCCGGGAATCACGGCGGTCAGCGGCTCGGCACGGTACTCATTGAGCGCGCGCTGCATTTGCAGCAGTCGGTCCTTGGAGCGCATGCCGACCAGGAATGCCGTGATGCCGGAAAGCGCCGGTTGCGCGGCTTCTTCCGCCGGCGCGTCCTCCGGATCGTCGCGGTCGTGCGGGTGGCGCGTCGTCGCCCCGGTCGAGTGCGCGCCACCCTGCCAGCCCTCGTGGATCCTGGCGATCGCATCGAGGCTGACATGCACGGTCCGGTCCACCGGCGTGCCAGTCGGCGCCACAATTCCGGCAATCCGGAATGGATGCTCGCCGTGCTCGGCGAAGCTGACTTCGCCGATGCCGTGTGCAATGGTGATTTCGTCGCCGATCCTGTAGCCCAGCCGGCGCGCTACCTCGGCTCCGATGACGGCGTCGCGCTCGCCCATGAATGGACCGCCTGAGATGAAGGCGAGTGCCTGCCGGTTGCCATAGCGGTAATGCCGGAAGTAATCGTCGGTGGTGCCCATGACGCGAAAACCGCGATGCGAATCGCCGAGCGAGATCGGAATCGTCCAGGCCACGTCCGGGTGCCGCGAAACCAGTTGGTAGCTCTGCAGCGAGACGTTGGCCGTGGCGTCGCCCACGCGAAACACGGAATAAAGCAGCAGGTTGATCGGGCCGCTGCGGGCGCCGACGATCAGGTCGGTGCCGGAAATCGTGCGCGCAAAACTCTCTCGCGCGCTGATGCGTACGGTCTCGACGCCGACCAGCAACGTGACGCTGATCGCGATGGCAAACACGGTGAGCGCAGCGCTGCCGCGCCGGTTCCAGAGACTGCGAGCGGCCAGGCCGATCAGCGGCTTCACGACTGCTCCAGCTGGGGCTGCGCGCGATTGATCTCGGCGATCGACAAGTGGCGGTCGAAATGTGCGCCAAGCGCCGTGTCATGGCTGACAAACAGGAGCGCGGCACCCGTCGCACTGCATTCCGACATCAGCAGGCGGAGAAAACCGTCGCGCGCGTCGCTGTCGAGCGCCGATGTCGGTTCATCCGCGATGATGAGTTCCGGGCGGCCGAGCAATGCGCGGGCAACTGCGACCCGCTGCTGCTGCCCGATCGACAGTTCCGCGACCGGCCGTGCCGGCGCCTTCGTCATGGCGATTCCGAGTTCCTCGAGCAGGCGCCTGGCCTCCGATACCGGATCCGGTTGTGCCCGCTCGCGGCGCACCGCAGAAAAACGCGCAGGCAGCAGCACATTGTCGATGACCGACAGGTAGGGCAGCAGGTTGAACATCTGGAACACCAGCCCGATGTGGGCTGCGCGGAATTCATCGCGGCGCCCGCCCGACAATGAGCGGAGATCCGCGCCGAGCACATGGACCCGCCCGCTTTCGGCCGCGAGCACCCCGCTGACGATGCCAAGCAACGTGCTCTTGCCACTGCCGCTCGGGCCGCGCAGAAAAACGCGTTCTCCGCGCCGGACTGCAAGCCGCGGCACATCGAGCACTGGCCGGTCCTCGCTCCATGCGAAGGCCAGCCCCTCGATGTCAATCGCGAGTGAGGTCATCAATGTGCCGTGAAGATTGGAACAAGCTCATTGTATACTTCGCGGCAAATCTTGCTCTGTAGCACTGGCCGGCCACAGGAGCTCGCCGGAGAAGCGATGCCAGCGCAATTCTCGATTCTTGACCTTGGCCGGGTGCTGTTCCGGCCAGGCGCCGTGTTCGAAGCCCTGGCGACCGGGACAGTGTCGGTCACGCGGGTGTTCTTCGGCTTCGCGTTGTGGATCGGATTGCTGCCGCCGGTCTTCGCTTATGTCGGCACCATGAATTTCGGCTGGCGACTCGGCGTCGAGCCGGTGTTCTTTCCCAGGTCAACCGTGCTCGCCATCAGCACCGCCTATTTTATCGCCTTGCTGTTCGGCTTCTTGAGCAGTGCGGTGGTCGCGCGCTGGATGGCCGTGACCTACGACGCGAACCAGTCGCTCGGGCGCTGCTTCGCGCTGATGTCGATCGTCGGGGCGCCGCTCGCGATTGGCAGCATCATTCATCTATATCCGCAGGTATTCATCAATGTATTGGTGCTGGTTCCCACGCTGATCTGGAGCATGTACCTGCTCTATCGCGGTCTGCCGGTCGTGCTGCAGACCGGCCCGAACCGCGGCATGCTGATGGCTTCGGCTTTGATCGCCTATCTGCTGGTTGCGGCCGTCAGCCTGCTCGGGGCGACTGTCGCGCTATGGGGCCAGGGTATCGGCCCGCCGATCGGGACCTGAGGCGATGAATTACGAGGACCGCATCGTCACCGCGTTCACGGCCTGCGCCGTATTCTGGGCCGTGCTTGGCATGGTGGCCGGCGTTTACGTGGCGGCCGAGCTGGTGTGGCCGACAATCGACCTCGGCCTGCCCGGATTGTCATTCGGCCGCCTGCGCACGCTGCACACGACGCTGGTGCTGTTCGGCTTCGGTGTCTCGGCGCTGATCGGGACCGCGTTCTACAGCGTGCAACGCACCTCGCACGTGCGCCTGTTCGCGCCAAGGCTTGCCTGGTTCGTGTTCTATGCCTGGCAGCTCGCAATCGTGCTGGGCGCGGCCTCGGTCATGGCCGGCTGGAACGCCGGCAAGGAATACGCGGAGCTCGAATGGCCATTCGATCTAGCGATCGCTGTCGCCTGGGTTGCCTTTGGCGTCGTGTTTTTTGGCACGATCGCACGCCGCAAGATGCAACCGATCTACATTTCCAACTGGTTCTATGGCGCACTGATCATCGTCGTGGCCATGCTGCATATCGTCAACAGCCTCGCGCTGCCGGCGACGCTGGGCAAATCGTACTCGTTGTTCGCCGGGGCGCAGGACGCGGTCGTCCAGTGGTGGTACGGGCACAATGCGGTCGGCTTCCTGCTGACCGGCGGCTTCCTCGGCATGCTGTATTACTTCCTGCCAAAGCACGCCGAGCAGCCCATCTGGAGCTACCGCCTCTCGATCGTCGCATTCTGGGCCTTCGTCTACACCTATATCTGGGCGGGCCCGCATCACCTGCATTACCACTCGATCCCGGAATGGGTGCAGTCGCTCGGCATGGTCATGAGCCTGATCCTGCTGGCGCCATCATGGGCCACCATGGTCAATGGGATCATGACCGTCAGCGCCGCGTCACAGAAGCTTCGCACCGATCCGGCACTGAAGTTCATCGTGCTGTCACTGGCGTTCTACGGGCTCGCGACCTTCGAGGGCCCAATGCTGGCGATCAAGAGCGTCAACGTCTTCAGCCATTTCACGGAATGGACCATCGGGCATGTGCATTCGGGCGCGCTGGGATGGAATGCGCTGATCACCTTTGGCACGTTTTATTTCCTCGTGCCACGCCTGGCGGGAGCGCCGCTATACAGCACGCGCCTTGCAAACATCCATTTCTGGCTGGCGCTTGCCGGAGTGATGCTGTACGTGCTTGCGATGTGGGGCGCCGGCGTCTCGCAAGGCGTGCTGTGGCTTTCCCTCGATGAACTGGGCGAAGTCCGCTTCAGTTTCAATGACGTGATGGCCGCGATGAGACCTTATTACCTGCTGCGGTTCGTCGCGGGCCTGCTGTTCCTGGCGGGCGCGGTATTGATGGCCATCAACCTTTCGAGGACATTTGCCGGTCACCGCACCGTTCTGGTCGCGCCGCCGGTGGCGGGTCATGGCGCGGGGCGGCTCGCATGAATTTCCTCTCACTGCACAGGAAGCTCGAACGCCATACCGGGTTGCTGATCTTCGGCATCCTGGTCGTGTCGTCAATCGGTGGGCTGGTCCAGGTCCTGCCGATCGTGCTCGACGATGCCCATGGCGCGCCGTCAGCCAATCTCGCCGTGTATACGCCGCTTGAGCTCGAGGGACGCGACGTCTACATACGCGAGTCCTGCAGCACCTGTCATACACAGCAGGTGCGTCCGCTGCTGGCCGAGGTCAAGCGTTATGGGCCGTACTCGCGGGCTGGCGAATTCGCCTATGACCGGCCGTTCCTGTGGGGATCCAAGCGCACTGGCCCCGACCTTGCGCGGGTCGGCGGCAAGTACAGCGACGCCTGGCATCACATGCACCTGCTCGATCCGCGCGCCGTCGTGCCGGCCTCGATCATGCCTGCCTATCCCTGGTTCGCAAGCCGAAAGGCGGATCATGGACAGTCGATCGAGGCGCGCATGCGCGCCCTGCAGAGACTCGGTCATCCGTATACCGACGCGGATATTGCCGCGGCGCCCGCGCAGCTCGAAGGAAAGACCGAGCTCGATGCCGTGACCGCGTACCTCCAGTCGCTCGGCCGCAGCATGCAGGGGGAGCCCCAGCCATGATGCTGCTTATCTTCTTTGGTGACATGCTGGTGATGGCATTCATGATCGGGGTCATCATCTGGCTCTCGCTGCAGAGGACCCGCCGGCAGCTTGACGAGGCCTCACGGATTCCACTGGAAGACGAGGCCCGGCATGGCTGACATGCCATCGGAATTCTGGGCGGGCTGGATCGTGGTGATCACGGTCACCAGTTTCATTGCGCTCGTCTGGTTTGTCTTCGACGTCTATCGGGCGGGCGACAAGGACGCGGGCACCGAGCACGAAGTCTGGGACGAAACGCTGCGTGAAGGCGCCAAGCCTGCGCCGGTATGGTGGTTCTGGTTCATCCTCGCGCTGATGGCGATATCGGTCGTGTACGTCATGCTGTATCCGGGACTCGGCGCCTACAAGGGCGCCTTGAGATGGTCCCAGGGCGGCAGGATCGCGGAACGATTCTCGGATTACGAGACGCAGTTCGGCGAGCAGCGCCGGCGACTGCTGGCCTTGCCATTGGCGCAACTCGCCAATGACCGCGAAGCGATGCAATCGGCCTGGCGCGTGTTCAACAACAATTGCACGGTCTGCCATGGACGGGATGCTGCGGGACAGGCACGGCAGTTTCCCGACCTGACGGACCAGTCTTGGCAATGGGGCCGGGACGAACTGCAGATCACGGAAACGATTCGCTCCGGTCGTCAGGCGGCGATGCCGGCGTGGGAAGCCGTGATCGGCGGGCAGGGCGTGGAACGCGTCGCCGATTATGTGCTGGGCCTCAGTGCCGCCGATAGCGGCTCGCCCGTGAATGCAGAAGGCAATGCCCTGTTCCAGCAATATTGTTCCGCCTGCCATGGACCAACCGGCGCAGGCCAGGCGGCGCTTGGCGCCCCGGCCCTCAACGACCAGGTCTGGCTGTATGGCAGCGATCGGGCGCAGGTCATCCAGTCCATCGCCCAGGGGCGCAATGGTGTGATGCCCGCGTTCGGGTCACGACTGGACGACACGCAGATCCGGCTGCTCGCAGCCTGGCTAAGCGCCGGAGCCAGAATCCCCGATGAACACTAGAAGCTGACGGCGACCCCGGCCAGCACTTCCCCCTGGAAGATCGTCGAACCGCTTGCGACGATGCGACAGAAGCCGGTGCCATTGTCCGATCGGCAGAAGATCGACGCGTCGGTGTCCACGGCCGTCAGATAGCCGCGCGCCTCGAGCCGGAACGCCACTCGCTCGGACACGGGCATTTCGACGCCGAGAGCCAGAGATCCGGAGAACTTCGTCACATCCCGCGCGCCATTGCCGGACGGTGAGAATCGCGTCGCGCCGAGTCCCAGTGCGAGGTAAGCCCTGGCCTTGTCGTTGTCTCCGAACGGCACTGTGCCGCCGAAATGCAGGTATTCGATGTCCACGTCGTGGTCCACCAGGCCGTCATTGACTCTGGAACCCTGGCGGGAATACCAAAGCTGAAGGTAGCGATCGTCTCCCTTGCCGTAACGCAATTCCAGGGCCAGCGCAAAGCTGGCGCTGTCATCGAGATCGGCGCTATCGCCGGTGTCCGCATCCTCCAGGCTGCCGCCCACGCGATAACCCGCATGCGCGGCGACCTGAAGGAGCGGCGCCTCATCGGCGATGGCGGCGGGGGTCGCAAGGACTGCGGCGATAAACAGCAGGTTTCTGAGTGTCACTATGCTCTCAATGTTCCGCGCTGTAGGGTACGCACTATATTGGCGGGGGACTATTGCCGCCAGCACTCCGCGCGCCGACAATCGGCTTGATGCGCGTCTCAACCGACCAGCTTGCCCGCACGCTCGAAAAGAAGCTGGCGCCGGCCTGGCTGGTCGTCGGCGACGAGCCACTGCTGGTCGGCGAGGCCGCCGATGCGATCCGCGCGCGTGCCCGTGCCGAGGGATATGCGGGCAGGGACCTTTTCTTCGTCGAGCGCGGCTTCGACTGGTCCCAGGTGCTGGGCTCCTGGCGATCGCTGTCGCTGTTTTCCGAGCGGCGCATCGTCGAAGTGAAAATGCCCAGTGCACGCCCGGGAAAGGATGGCGGTGCGGCGCTTGCGCAGCTGGTTTCCGATCCTGCGCCGGATACGTTGCTGCTGGTCGTGACCGGGCGCCCGGAACGGGACACCTGGAGCGCCGCGTGGTTCAAGGCCTTCGAGAAAGGCGGCGTGGTCGTCCAGTCGTGGCCGGTCGAAATCGGCCAGTTGCCGCAGTGGATCATCACGCGCGCCGCCCGCCACGGCCTTGCGATCCAACCGGATGGTGCCGTGCTGCTCGCGGAGCGGGTCGAAGGCAATCTTCTGGCCGCGCATCAGGAAATCGAAAAACTGGCGTTGCTGCATGCCGGCGGCACGGTGAGCGCCGACGACGTGCTGGCTGCGGTGGCAAACAGCGCGCGCTATGACGTCTACCAGCTCGGCGAGGCGGCGCTCGACGGTGATGCCGAGCGGGGTCTGCGAATTCTCGAAGGCCTGCGTGCCGAGGGAACCGAGCCGGCGCTGGTGTTGTGGGCACTGTGCCGCGAGTTGCGCGCGCTCGACGAGGCGCGCCGCAATCCGGATGCGCCACCGGGCTACGGCCGCCAGGCCGAGAGGCGCGCGGCGCTGGTGGCGCGGGCATTGCGTCGCACCGCCCGCCAGCCGATTTCGCCGCACTTCGTCGCTGCAGGGCGCATCGATCGCCAGGTTAAGGGACTCGCCCAGGGCGATCCCTGGACCGGGCTGACGGGCCTGGTCGCGGCGATTGCGGGCGTCCGGCTTCCTGAAGCGCCGGCCGCCTGAGACGCGATGCGGCCATTCGGCGTCTTCGGCGGGATGTTCGATCCGATTCATTTCGGGCACCTGCGTGCTGCGCATGAGCTTTTCGAGCTGCTGGAGCTCGAGACCATCGCCTTCGTGCCGGCCGGCGATCCGCCGCACCGCGCGCGACCGCTGGCGAACGCCGCGACAAGGCTCGCGATGGTTCGCGCGGCCGTTGATGAGGATCCGCGGTTCTTCGTGGATGACCGCGAATTGCGCCGGTCCGGGCCTTCCTACACCGTGCTGACACTCGAGGAATTGCGCGCTGAACGTGGCGGGCAACCCATCGTGCTGCTGATGGGCATGGACGCTTTCGCGGGACTGAGCGGCTGGCATCGCGCAGGGGAGTTGATCGGGCTTGCGCACATGGCTGTTGCAGCGCGCCCTGGATCGCAGCCGCCGCACGACGGCCTTGCCGCCGCGTTGCTGCGCGAACGGCGTTGCGAAGATCCGCAGCGGCTGTCCCTGGCCCCTGCGGGGCTCCTTTATGTGCATATGGGCACGCAACTCGATGTGTCCTCGAGTGCGGTGCGCGATGTCGTCGCCGCGGGTCGCGATGCGCGCTACTTGATGCCCGAAGCTGTGCGTAGGATCATCACTGCCAAGGGCAGCTACGCCCGGCCAGGTGAAGCCGAGGAATGACCAAGAAGAGTGCGAGGATTAGACGCCACAATTCCGCTGCTGTTCCGAAGAAGACCAGGAAGCAACCTGACGCGCTGACCCGAATCGCCATCGCCGCGCTCGAAGACATGAAGGCCATCAATGTCAAAGTCCTCGACGTCCGCAAGCTGACCGATGTCGCCGACACCATGATCGTCGCAACCGGTACTTCCGACCGCCACGTCAAGTCAATCGCCGGCCGCCTCGTTGAACGCTGCCAGCAGGCCGGCCACCGGCCCTACGGCATCGAAGGCGAACGCGAAGGCGAATGGGTGCTGGTCGACCTGCAGGACCTGATCGTGCACGTGATGCTGCCGCGAATCCGCGAGTTTTACGGGCTCGAGAAGCTGTGGGATATGCGTCCCGCACTGCGCGCGCCGGGGCTCGCCTGAGCGCTGGCCGATGCGCGCCCGGCTGATCGCAGCCGGCACCCGGCTGCCCGGCTGGGTCAACGAGGGGTACGCGGAATACGCCAGACGCCTCGTCGGGTTCCGCCTTGAACTGCTCGAGATCCCCGCGCGTCGGTCCATGACCAACCTCATTGGTGCGCGCGATTATGTCGTGGCACTGGAGGTGACCGGCCGTGCCATGACGACCCCCGAGCTTGCGCGCTGGCTCGAGGCCCGGCTCACAGCCGGTCGCGACCTGCTGTTCCTGGTCGGTGGTCCCGATGGCCTTGCCCCCGAACTGCTGAAACGCGCCGATTTCCGCTGGTCATTGTCGCCATTGACCTGGCCACATGGCCTGGTCCGGGTCATGCTGGCCGAACAGCTCTACCGCGCGCAGAGCATCCTCAAGGGGCATCCCTACCATCGGGGCTGAACATGCCGGGCGTCCCTGGTACGCGGTTGCCCCGGTCCGGCGGGCGACGGGGTATGCTGATAAATTCTCCGGCTGCCTCAATGCCTTACGATCGCATTCAACTTGCTTCAGCATCGCCGCGACGGAGCCAGCTGCTCCGCCAGATCGGCGTGACACACAGTGTCCGGCCCGTTGACCTCGACGAGTCACGGCGACCTTCCGAATCGCCATGGGATTACGTGCTGCGCCTGGCGCGCGAGAAAGCGGCCCACGCCGTGGCCCTCGGTGGCGACCTGCCGGTCCTCGCGGCAGACACCACGGTTGCGATCGGAGACAAGATCTTTGGCAAGCCGCGGGATCAAGACGAAGCGGTCCGCATGCTCTCGGAGTTGTCCGGCAGGAGCCACGCCGTACTGACAGCGGTGGCACTGGCAAGCGATGGGCGCCTTGAAGCAGTCGTCAGCGAGACACGCGTGACATTTCGCAATCTGTCTGTCGCCGAGTGCCGCGACTACTGGGCGAGTGGCGAGCCGCGTGACAAGGCCGGCGCGTATGCGATCCAGGGCTACGGTGCCGTATTCGTCGCCAGGCTCGAGGGAAGTTACTCGGGCGTGATGGGCCTGCCACTGTTCGAGACGGCGGCATTACTGGATTCCGCCGGGGTGCGTCGTTGGCAGGCCGGCGCATGAGCATCGAGATCCTCGCAAATGTCACGCCGAGTGAAAATCGCGCCGCGGTCGTCGAGCAGGGCGTCGTTCAGGAACTCTATATCGAGCGCGCCAACCGGCGCGGTCTTGCCGGAAACATATACAAGGGCCGCGCATCACGTGTGCTGCCGGGCATGCAGGCGGCATTCGTCGAAATCGGTCTTGATCGTGCGGCATTTCTGCACGCCTCGGACATCATGTCGGCGCCCGGTCTGGAAACCGGCGTCGAGACGCAGGCTTTTGACAGCATCCGTGATCTTGTCAACGAAGGCGACACGATCCTCGTTCAGGTGCTGAAAGATCCGCTCGGCACCAAGGGTGCCCGGCTGACGACCTATGTGACACTGCCGTCGCGATTCCTCGTGTACATGCCGCAGGGCCGGGGTGTCGGCGTGTCGGCGCGAATCGAAGATGAGCACGAACGGCAGCGCCTGCGTGAGACAATGAAAGAATTCGCCGGCAATCGTGGCGGCTGGATCGTGCGTACCGTGGCCGAGGGTGCGCAGATCGAGGCGTTGCGCGCCGACATGATGTTTCTGGAAAGACTCTGGGAAGTGGTGCGCGAGCGTGCCGATCGCGCCGGCCCGGAGCAGATCGTCCATGAGGATCTGCCGCTGCCATTGCGCGTGCTTCGCGACCTGCTCGGTGAGCAGGTCGAGCGTGTGCTGGTCGATGCTCCGGCCGCGCATACGCAGATGACCGATTTCGCCAGGACCTTCATGCCAGCGCTCGCGGGGCGCATCGAATTTTACGACGGCAAACGACCGATCTTCGACCTGTACGGTGTCGAAGACGAGATCGAACGCGCCCTCGATCGCAGGGTGGCGCTGAAATCGGGCGGCTACCTGATGTTCGACCAGACCGAAGCGCTGACGACGATTGACGTCAATACCGGGGCCTTCGTCGGCCACCGCAATCTGGAGGACACGATTTATCGCACGAATCTCGAAGCGGCAGTTTCAATTGCGCGACAGCTCAGGCTGCGCAATCTCGGCGGTATCATCATTGTCGATTTCATCGACATGCAGGATCCCGAGCACCGCCGCATCGTGCTGCAGGCGCTTGAGCAGGCGCTGGCAGCGGATCATGCCCGGACACACCTGTCCGCGGTCTCGGCACTGGGCCTCGTCGAAATGACCCGCAAGCGCACGCGCGAAAGCCTGGAACACCAGCTGTGCCGGCCTTGTCCAAGCTGCGGTTCCCGGGGATTCGTGAAGACGGCCGAGACGGTCGCCTATCAGGTCTTCCGCGAGGTGCAGCGCCAGGCACGGCAGTTTGATTTCCAGGAACTGCTCGTGCTGGCACACCAGGACGTCATCGAGTTGCTGCTCGATGAGGAGTCCGCAGCACTGGCCGAGCTCGAGCTTGCGATCGGAAAGCCGGTCCGGCTGCAGGCCGAGGCACTGTATTCCGAGGAACAATTTGACGTCGTCCTCATCTAGGAAGGGTTCGGGTCCGGAAAGCATGACTGGGGCGGGGCAAAATCTCAGGAGGCTGTGGCGCTGGCTGGCCGCTGCGGTGGCGATACTGGCGCTGCTCGCGGCGCTAGGTGTAGGCGCCTTCCGGCTAGCCATCGAACTGCTGCCCGGCTACCAGCAGCAGATCGCGGAGCAGGTTCGCGTGGCGACCGGGCTCAGGCTGCAATTCGATTCATTGAATGCCCGCATCGGCCGTTACGGACCGGAAATCCGTTTCAGCGGCGCGCGAGTGCTCCCGGCCACAGGTGACGAATCGCTGGTCAGCGCCGCATCGGGCAGCGTGAGCCTGGCAATCGGCCGCTCATTGTGGAACCGGCGGATCGAGGTCCGGCACTTCGTACTCGAACAGCCGCGGCTGCATTTCGTGATCCGCTCCGACGGCAGCGTCGAGATGGTCGGGCAGGGCGCAATCGAGCCGAAGCCGGGCATCGAACGACAACCGTTGACGCTTGCGCGTCTGCCACGCGGCCTGTTCGTGGTGCATGACGCGACACTCGACGTGCTCGATCTTCGTGCCCGACAGGGACACTTCGAGTTGACCGGTGCGAATCTCGAGATAGAGCGCCTGGGCAACCATGTGAGTCTGCGTGGACAGGTCGAGCTGCCGGAACACCTCGGCTCGGCGATGGAGATCAGTGCCGATGTCGAGGGCGATCTCGAAGATACGGGGACGCTCGAATGGCGGGCCGGCGTCGATGCACGCGACATTGATCTTGAGCAGTGGGCAGCGCTGCTGCCCGACAGTTTTGTCGTGCCCGTCGCTGGCCACGGTTCGGTGCGCGCATCGGCGCGCGGAATCGGCCTGAAACTCACGAGCTTGCGACTGAGGCCTGAACTCAGCAATCTGCGGCTGCCCGGCGATGGCGCAGAATTCACGCGCGTGACCGGTGATCTGCACCTGCGGCAGGAAGGAGATCAGATCTCCATCGAGGGCGAAGGCCTCGAGTTGTCGCGCGAGGGTGCGGCCTGGCGGCCGACCAATGTCTCCGCGACGCTGAAACGACGCGATGGCCGCATCGTTTCGGTTGCGGCTCGAGCGGATTACCTGCGGATCGAAAATCTCGCGGCATTCTCGTCGCTGCTGCCCGCCGGGCCGTTGCGCGAGAAGCTGCAGGCGCTCGCGCCCCGCGGCGAGCTGTTCGGTCTCGATGTCGTCGTTGCGGATTCTGGCAAGGGCCGGTTACCCGATATCACCGGGCGGGTCCGATTCGCAGACATCGGTCTTGAGGCGTTCGGCAAGTTGCCCGGCCTGCAGGGCCTCGATGGTGCAATCGAAGGTCGCGGTGCCGGCGGTGTCGTGCACCTGACGACGCACGACGGGCTGGTCAGCTGGCCGATGCAATGGCGCGCAATCGCCGAGCTGCATCAGGCTGATGGCCGCATCGAATGGAGTCGTTTCAACGACGGCATGCGGCTCTGGGTAGACGACGGCATCATCGACACCGGTCACGGCATGGTGCGCGGGAAGCTGCGCATGGCGTTTCAACCCGGCCTGCTGCCGCTCATGGACCTGAATGCCAGCGTCACGGACTTCGACGTGACGCAGGTCTGGCGTTACCTGCCGATCGAACGGCTGAAGCCAAAGTCGCTGGCCTGGCTGGATGCCGCATTCCGTGCCGGTCGCCTGGTCACCGGCACGGTTTCGCAAACGGGTCCGACTCGCGGGTTTCCGTATCGCGAAGGGCAGGGCAGATTTCATGCCGAAGCGCACGTGACTGGCGTCTCGCTTTTTTATGCGCCGGACTGGCCGGAAGTCCGCGGACTCGACGCCGAAGTCTTCTTTGACGGGCCCGCCCTGCGGGCGGTCGCGAGCAGGGGCTCGCTGGCCGGGATCGCGATCACCCAGGCCGAGGCCAACAGCGCGGATTATCGCGAGTCCATTGTCGCCCTGCGGGCTTCTGCCCAGAGCGATGCTGGCCGCGCCATCCGCTTCCTGCAGGAGAGCCCTCTGGCACAGTCGCTCGGCGCCGGCTTCGCGAATCTGACAGGTTCCGGGCCGGTCACGGGCGAAATCGCAATGTACCTGCCGCTCAAGAACTTCGAAAAAAAGGTCGTGACGGTGACGACCACGATCAACCGCGTCAAGTTGCAGTACCTCCAGCAGCCGATCGAAGCCAGCGATGTCAGGGGCGTCCTCTGGGTGCGCAACCGGGAGATCAACGCGCCGGCGCTGACCGGCCAGCTGCTGGGGGGTCCGCTGCAGGTCTCGATCAAGACGACGACGCAGAAGAATGGAGACCTCAGCACGGAGGTCAATGCACAGGGCACTGTGGCAGCTGGACCACTGCGACCGGTCGCGCACCTGCCAATCAATGCGGGTGCCTCCGGGACAGCGGACTGGCGGGGATTCCTGACGGTCGAGCGCAGCGCCGATCAGAAAGCCCCGGCGCGCGGTACATTGCGCTTGAGCAGCGATCTGCGAGGCTTTGCCTCAAAATTGCCTGATCCTTTTGCCAAGACCGCAGATGCCGCGCGTCCGCTGACGATCAACGCGAGTTTCGGCGGGGAGACCGGCCCGCAAATCCAGGCGCAACTCGGGCGTGACGTGCATGCGTTGCTGCAATGGCGCAGCAAGCCGGAAGATCCGCCGATCGAGCGCGGCATCCTGTCGTTCGGGCCAATCGCGCCGACCACATTGCCAGGCGCGGCGGGACTCTGGCTCGCCGGCCGCCTCGAGTCGGCGAGCATCTCGGATCTCATGAACCTCAAGTGGGAAGGGCCGCGCGGGCGGCCGCTGCACGAATGGCTGGGCGGAGGCGATCTGTCGATCCAGCGCCTGGAAGTGCTGGGTTACGAATTCGCGGGAGTGAGCGGACGCCTGCGGCCGGGCAATCGCGCCTGGGAAATCGACGTGAGCTCGGATGCGGTCAATGGCCATCTGGTCGTCCCGCACACATTTCCTGGCGAGGTGCCGATGACGCTGAATCTCGACCGGCTGTATGCGGCGCCGTCCGTGCGCAGCGGCGAGGGCGAGTCCGATCCGCGTCAGCTGCCCGCGATCCGCGTGGACATCCGCGACTTGCAGGTCGAGGGCCGCCAGTACGGTCACTTGCAGGCGGAGCTCGCACGGGGCACTGCGGGAATGACCCTGAATCAGTTCACGATGGAGCATGCGGCGTTCACGGCGAAGGGTCGCGGCAGCTGGCTGGTGCGCGAATCGGGCGCCGAGTGCCGGCTCGAATTCGAGGTCGAGAGCAAGAACGTCCGCGGGTTCATGAACGCGATGCAGCTCGGAACGCTGGTTGCCGCCCATCATGGCCGGATCTCCGCGAATCTGAGCTGGCCGGGCCAGCCGGAATCAAGCGCGATCGAGCGTCTTTCCGGCCGGCTGCAGATTGCCGCGGAGGACGGCCGGCTGACTTCGGTCGAACCGGGCGCCGGGCGGGTGCTGGGACTCATGAGCATTGCGCACCTGCCGCGCCGTCTTGCGCTTGATTTCGGCGACGTGACCGGCGAGGGTCTGTCCTTTGACACGCTGCGCGGGACATTTCAGTTGACCAATGGCGATGCCTACACGGATAACCTGACGCTGCGTGGCTCGGCGGCGGAAATCGGCCTTGCAGGACACACCAGCCTGCGCGACCAGACTTATGACCAGACCGCGGTTGTCACCGGTCAGCTGGGTGCCTCACTGGGTGTGGCGGGCGCACTGGCAGGCGGTCCGGCGATCGGTGCGGCTTTCCTGCTGTTCTCGCGGATCTTCAAGGAGCCTCTGAAGGGCGCCACGCGTGGTTATTATCGGATCACCGGCAGCTGGGATGATCCGCAGGTTCGACAGATCGGCGCCCAGGAAATGAAGGATACCCAGCAGGCCGCAGCGCCCCCGCACGCCGACCAGTCGGGGGGCGCGCAGGAGCCGCCATGATCCAGCCAATCGTCGCGGCAGTACAGATGACTTCGGTTGCGAATGTCGCCAGCAACCTGGACACGGCGCGGCGGCTGCTGGAACAAGCCCGTGAGGGCGGCGCCTGCGTGGCCGTGCTGCCCGAGAATTTTTCCTTCATGGGACGCAACGAAGCCGAACGTCGCGAAGTCGTCGAAGCTGACGGCGACGGCCCCGTGCAACGGGCAATCGCGACTGCGGCGCGGGAACTCGGGATTTGGATCGTGGCCGGTACGCAGCCAATTGCCGTTACCGGCGAGGCACGGCCGGCGAATGCCTGCATCGTCTACGACGCAGGCGGCAGGCGGGTCGCGCGCTATGACAAGATCCATCTGTTCAACGTCGACCTTCCAGGCGGCCGCGAGGGCTATCGGGAATCGGCCAATGCCTTCCCCGGTTCGCAACCGGTCACGATCGACACCCCAGCGGGGCGGCTCGGACTGACCGTGTGCTACGATTTGCGCTTCCCCGAGCTGTACCGCCGTCTGGTTTCCGAGGGAGCCGAGATCTTCAGCGTGCCATCTGCATTCACAGGTCCGACTGGCCGTGCGCATTGGGAAGTGCTGCTGCGCGCCCGTGCTGTCGAAAACCTTTCATTCGTGATTGCCGCCGCGCAGACCGGAATCCACGAGAATGGCCGGGAAACCTATGGTGACAGCCTGATCGCGGACTACTGGGGTCGCGTGCTGCAGCGCCTGCCACGCGGCAGCGGCCTGGTGCTCGCCGCGCTTGACCGCGCGCAGCAGCTGGCCACGCGCCAGAGCTTTCCGGCCCTTGATCACCGGGTGCTTGGGTGAGCGCGAATGCGTTGCAGCGCGCGCGCGAACTGATCCTCGCGCCATCGGGCCTCGACGAAGGGCGCCTGGAGCGGGCGCTCGGCTCGCTGCTCGGTGCCGCCGTCGATTCGGGCGACCTCTATTTCCAGCTTGCCCGCGAAGAACACTGGGCACTGGAGGACGGTATCGTCAAGGAAGGCAGCCACGGCATAGAGCAGGGTGTCGGAGTGCGCGCGATGGCGGGGGAACGCACCGGCTTTGCCTACTCCGATGAAGTGGTACCGGCCGCCTTGATGGAAGCGGCACGTGCGGCCCGCGCGATCGCGCGCGAGGGCGGCGGCGGCCAGGTGCAGGCCTGGAAGTCGGTCGATGGCCGGCGGCTGTACCTGCCGGACGACCCGATCGCCTCGCTGGCTGATGCCGACAAGGTCGCGCTGCTGACCCAGCTCGACCGCAACGCGCGCTCGCTCGATCCGCGCGTGAAGCAGGTCGTCGCCAGTCTGATGGCCGTGCACGAGATCGTGCTGGTCGCCGCGAGCGACGGAACGCTGGCCGCCGACATGCGACCGCTGGTGCGCATGAATGTCTCGGTCATCGTCGAACAGGACGGGCGCCGCGAGCAGGGTTATGCGGGCGCCGGCGGCCGTCACTCACTGAAAGAATTCATTGCGGACGACCGCCCGATGCGGCTTGCGCGTGAAGCGGTGCGGCAGGCAACGGTGAACCTCGAGTCGGTACCGGCGCCGGCCGGCACGATGACCGTCGTGCTGGGACCGGGCTGGCCCGGCGTGCTGCTGCACGAGGCAATTGGCCACGGGCTCGAGGGTGATTTCAACCGCCGCGGTACTTCGGCGTTCTCGGGCCGCATCGGCGAACAGGTGGCGTCGCCGCTCTGCACGGTCGTCGACGATGGAACATTGCCAGGCCGGCGCGGCTCGCTGAATGTCGATGATGAGGGAACGCCGACGTCCTGCACGACGCTGATCGAGAATGGCGTGCTGAAAGGCTATCTGCAGGACAAGCTGAATGCGCGGTTGATGGGCATGCAGCCGACCGGCAACGGGCGGCGCGAGTCATTCGCGCATTCGACGCTGCCGCGCATGACCAATACCTATATGTTGGCGGGGCCGCACGATCCGCAGGAGATCATCCGCTCCGTGAAGCGCGGTCTGTATGCCGTCAATTTCGGCGGCGGGCAGGTGGATATCACATCGGGCAAGTTCGTATTCTCGGCCAGCGAGGCTTACCTGATCGAGGATGGCCGCATTACTGCGCCGGTCAAGGGCGCGACGCTGATCGGCAACGGGCCGGATGTGCTGACCCGCGTCAGCATGGTCGGCAACGACCTGGCGCTTGACGACGGCATCGGGAGCTGCGGAAAGGATGGCCAGACCGTGCCGGTCGGTGTCGGTCAGCCGACGCTGCGCATCGATGCGCTGACTGTCGGCGGTACCGCCTGAGTGATGCACTGATGCGCCTGTCACGCTCGGTCTATGAATCGTTGCCCTATGTCTACATGTTGATCGGCGTCGGTGCCTGTGCGGCGTCATTCCTGTGGCGCGCGGCAGTCTGGTCCGACGCCGCGACCGTATTCGGGCTGATCGCGGTGGTCACGGGGCTGGTACTCACGCTGAAACGGCGCGATTACCGGATCCAGAAGCGCCGCTACGGCACGGCTTTCGAAGACGACGACGACTGATCAGTTCGCTCCGGCCACGGGGGCACGCTCGCCATCCTCTTCTTCCCTGTGGGCCTCGTTTTCGTCGATGGCTTCCTGATCACCGGTTGCCTCGGCCTGCTGCTGTCCCCTGACGCGCGTTGAACGCTCGTCGAGATACATGATTTCATGCTTGCCGAGCACGATCACGTCGCCGTCGTTGAGATAGTGCTTGCGGACGCGCTTTGACTTGATGTGGATGCCATTGGTGCTGTTGAGGTCTTCAATGAGGCTGCCATCCGCCGTCGTGATGATCTGGCAATGATGGCGGCTGATGAACTTGCTGTCGATCTGCAGATCGTTGTGGGTCGTGCGGCCGATGATCATGCGCCCGATGCACAATGGGCGTTCTTCAATCCGCTCTCCGGCATGAGCGACGATGATTCGCGCCAGAACTTCTTCCGGTCCCACCTGCCTCAGCGCAGGCGCCACGACTGGCGCGGCGCGCAGGCGATTGGTGCGCGACATGAACTCGACCCACTGCAGTTCCTCGATCGCGGCCTGCAGTTCGCCGACGCCGATTTGCGGGATCTCGAGCGCATAGGCTCCCATCATGGCCGTATCGCAAAGCGTGTTGATCAGGCGCGGCACGCCGCCGGTGTAACGATAGATGACCGGATAGGTTTCATCGGCGAAGATCTGCCGGCCGTGCGAACCCGCAACTTCCAGCCGGTGCAGCACGTAGGCCTGGGTGTCCTCCGGCGACATTGCCGTCAGGTGAAAGCGCAGGCGCACTCGCTGGACGAGCTGGACCATCTCCGGGGCGTCCAGCTTTTCACTGAGACTGGGCTGGCCCGCCAGGATGATCCTGAGGACCTTTTCCTTGGTGGTCTCGACGCCCGACAGCATCCGGATCTCCTCCAGTACGCGACCGGAGAGATTCTGCGCCTCGTCGACGATCAGGAGCACCCTGCGCCCCGCCGAAAACTGCTCGACCAGGAACTGGTTGAGGGTCGCGAGCAGTTCGGCCTTGCGCATCTTGAAGGGCGAGAACCCGAACTGGACCAGCACGGCCTGCAGGAATTCGGTCGGCGAGACCTGGGTCTGGGCGATCTGCGCGACGACCACGTCCTTCTCGAGCTCGTGCAGGAAGGTCTCGATCAGCGTGGTCTTTCCGGAGCCAATCTCGCCGGTGATCACGACGAAGCCGTCCGTGAACCAGATGGTCGACTCCATGTACGCCTTGGCGCGCGCATGTTGCTTCGATAGATAAAGGAATGCCGGGTCCGGGCTCAACCGGAATGGCAGCTCGGTCAGCTGGAAATGTTCCAGATACATGCGTATGACAAGGCTAGCATACGGGCGGTTTGCGGGCTCCGCTCAGCGGCCGGCGAGGCGCCGCAGCCGGGCCGCGGCAGCTGCGCATTCCCGGCGGGTGCCGCAGATCTGGGTCAGATGCCCGAGTTTTCGCCCTGGCCGCGCGGACTTACCGTAATCATGCCAGTGGACTCCTGGCAGGCCCAGCAGCTTGCGCGCGGATGGCAGCTCACCGATCAGATTCTGCATGATGGCATGACCGCGCAACCGCGTGCTGCCGAGCGGCAACCCGGCGACCGCGCGAACGTGATTCTCGAACTGGCTGGTTTCCGCGCCCTCGATGGTCCAGTGGCCGGAGTTGTGAACGCGTGGTGCCATTTCGTTCGCGACCAGCCTGCCGCGCTCGACAAAGAACTCGACGCACATGACGCCGACATAATCGAGCTCCTGAAGCAGCCGGCGGAGATGGCGCTCGGCGCCACGCTGCAGCCGTGCGTTGCGAAATGGCGCACGAGTCTCGGCCAGGATGCCCTGCTCGTGCACATTCTCCGCGAGTGGATAGAAGACGATCCGTCCGGCGCGGTCGCGCGCCGCGATCAGCGATACCTCGCGGGTGAAAGGCACGAATCGTTCGTACACCAGTGCCTGGCCCGCGAGCTTTTTCCAGGCGCCGGCTGCATCGGCGGGCCGGCGCAACAGGACCTGGCCCTTGCCGTCGTAACCAAGACGCCGTGTCTTCAGCAATCCCGGCGTGCCGAGCAGCGTCACCGCGCGCTGCAATCCACGCAGGTCACTGATGGCCGCATGAGGTGTAACCGGGATGCCGAGTCGCTGGAACACCTTCTTTTCCGAAATCCGGTCCTGGCCGATTTCGAGCGCGCGCGGCGACGGCCGGACCGGCACGATTTTCGCAATTGCGCGCAGCGAAGCAACCGGCACGTTCTCCCAGTCGAATGTCACGACATCAACGGCACTCGCGAACCGCCGGAGCGCGCGCAGGTCGTCAAATTCCCCGGTAACGATCCGGGCAACCGCGCTGCCCGGCACGTCACGGCTGCGGTCATACATCGTGAAGCGCAATCCGAGCGGAATGCCCGCAAGAGCCATCATCCGGCCGAGCTGGCCGGCGCCAATGATACCGATGTGCATGACTCAGCTGCCGGCGGGATCGGGATGCGCCAGCACTTCTGCGGTCTGGCGGTCGCGGTAGGCGCGAAGCGAGTCCATCAACGGAGGATGACGGCCGGCGAGGACCGCGGCCGCAAACAGCGCCGCGTTCTTCGCGCCTGGTTCGCCGATTGCCACGGTCGCGACCGGGATGCCCGCCGGCATCTGCGCTATCGACAGCAATGAGTCGAGTCCATTCAGGGCTTTCGACTGGATCGGCACGCCGATGACGGGAAGGAGGGTCTTGGCGGCTGTCATGCCCGGGAGGTGCGCGGCACCACCCGCGCCTGCAATCAATACCTCGATCCCGCGCGCTGCTGCCCCCGAGGCATACTCGAACAACAGGTCAGGCGTGCGGTGGGCAGAAACGATTCGCGTTTCGAACGGAACAGAAAGCGCGGTCAACAGGTCGGCACAGTGGCGCATGGTCTCCCAGTCGGATGACGAGCCCATGATGATGCCGACCAGCGGTTTCATCGCAAAAGTCTAGCATGCACATTGCGGGGTCCGGCGCGGGACTGGCATAGAAATTCCCCCGTGCCGACCGGGAGTCGCGCGGCGCGGGGGGATGCCCGAAATCAGGGGGATGCTTGACAATTGGGGCAACGTGATCAGCCTAACGCCGTCGGTGCGGCGACCAAAACGGGCAGCGTCGCCGGAATGCGACAGTGCTGGCGCGCCGATTCGCGTCAACCACCCAACAGGTCCCGAACCCACCGAAACAATTCCCGTTTCGCGCCGCCGGCCTTGCCGCTCGCCTGTTCGGCCGCGGCGGCGCCTGCCAGCCGGGACAAGGTCATTCGATCCGCCTGCGGGAATTCCGCCATGAATTCGACGATTGCCGCCTGACCCTCCAGCACCAGCCGGTCACGCCAGCGCTCAGCCCGCTTGAAGCGCATGGTCGCGAGGCGCGCGGTCTCGCTGACAGCCTCCAGTGCGGCGCGAATGGGTTCCGGATCGACCCTGCGCATCAGCTTGCCGACGAACAGTTTCTGCCTGACGAGCGCGCCATGACTCGTGATGCGTCGGGCGAGCTCGATGGCATCACGGAGTTTTTCCGGCAGATCGAGACCGGCTACCAGTTCCTCCGGCGCCTCGATCAACTGCTCGCCCAGCGCCTGCAGGGTCTGGGCCTGGCGCTTCAGTTCACCCTTGGTCGGAGGCGGTGGCTCCCCGGGCAGCTGACGGCGGCGCATGCTGGCGATGCTAGCATGCGCATATGGAACAGCCGGAACTGGAGAGCGTCGTTGAACAGGCGATTACGCTGGCGCAGCGGCGGGGTGCGACCGCGGCAGAGGCCGGAGTGGGCGTCAGCTCGGGGCTCTCGGTTACTGTGCGCCTCGGTGAGGTGGAAACGCTCGAATACCAGCGTGATCGCAGCCTAGGTGTGACTGTTTACGTCGGCCAGCGCAAGGGTTCCGCGAGCACGGCGAATCTGACGCCGTCCGCGGTCGAGGAAACCGTCACCAAGGCGCTGTCGATTGCCAGCTTCACAGCCGAGGATGCCTTCGCCGGCCTGCCGGACGCCGGGCTGATGGCCCGCGATTTGCCCGATCTCGACCTCTGCCATCCCTGGGATATCGATGCCCCCGCTGCAATCGAGCTTGCAAAGCGCTGCGAGGCGGCAGGCCTGGCCATGGACCCACGCATCCGGAATTCCGAGGGCGCCTCGGTTGCAACCCATCGCAAGTTGCGCGTGCTCGGCAACAGCCATGGTTTTGTCGGCGGCTACCCGTCCACTTCGCACACCGTCAGTTGCGTCGTGCTCGGCCAGGCCAACGGGGAAATGCAACGCGATTACTGGTATACCGCGGCACGCGACTGGCGGGCGCTGGAGGATGTTGAGGAGGTCGGCCGCAAGGCGGCCGGGCGGGCAATTGGCCGGCTTGGCGCCGGCAAGCTTCCGACGCGCAAGGCACCGATCCTGTTTGCACCAGAAATCGCGCGCGGCCTGATCAGTCATCTCGTCGGCGCCATAGGCGGTGGCGCGCAGTACCGGCGCAGCAGCTTTCTGCTGGATGCCGCGGGACAGCAGATTTTTCCGCCGGCGATTTCGCTGCGCGAGCGGCCGCATCTGCGCGGAGCGCTGGGCTCGGCTCCATTCGACGCCGAAGGCGTTGCGACCCGCGACCGGGATCTGGTTGTGAACGGCGTGCTGACCGGCTATTTGCTCGATGCCTACTCCGCGCGCAAGCTCGGACTCACGACGACCGGAAATGCCGGCGGTGTCCACAATCTGGTGGTCGAGGGAGACAGGCTCCACTACGACGCGCTGCTGCAGCGCCTCGGCACCGGCCTGCTGGTGACCGAGATGATGGGGCAGGGCGTCAATGCGGTGACCGGCGACTATTCGCGGGGAGCGGCCGGGTTCTGGATCGAGCATGGGGCCATTGACCGGCCGGTTCATGAAATCACTGTCGCGGGCAATCTGCGCGACGTGTACCGCGGTATTGTCGCTTTGGGCGACGACGTGGATTGCCGCGGCTCCATCCATTGCGGCTCGCTGCTGATCGAGCAGATGACGATCGCGGGAGACTAGGGGGTCCTGCTGCTCGCGAGGTCGCGCAGCGTCATGCCAGCCATGCGCTCACGGATTGCGGATTCCACCGAGTCCGCGATCGAATCAGTCTCAGGCTCGGTCCGGGCCCGCCACAGCAGCCAGGTCTCGTATTGTCGTTCATCGCGCACCGCGGTCAGGATGTCGTGCATGCCGATGCTCTCGAGGTCACGCGCCGGCAGCACCTCTTCCTCGTCGGTCGTCGTGACGAGCCCGGCATGCTCCAGTGCTTCGATGACGGATTCCAGTGCGGAACCCGGCACCTCCAGCTGTTCCGCGAGACCCCGTAGCCGCCAGGGCTTTGTGCCGGAAACAAAGTTCCTGGCGATCAGCAGCATCACGCTGAGCGCGAGGCGCTCGCGCAGGCAGCTTGTGAGCCGCACGGGCGCCTGGCCGGCGCGCAGGTAACGCGGATTCTGGACGTAGAAAGAGAGCTGCGCGCCGATCAGCAGGATCAGCCAGCTGAGATAGATCCAGATCAGCGCGGCGAGGAAGATCGCGAATCCGGCATAGACCGCGACCATATTGGTCGAGACCGCGACGACCTTCGCGAATATCACCCCACTCATGGCCCATAGCAGGCCCGCAGTCACGCCGCCGGCAAGCGCGGCCCGGAGCCGCACGCGGGTATTCGGTATGAAAACGTAGAAGAACGTGAACACGCCGGTCACCAACAGGTAGGGACCCGCATAGCCCAGCCCGCGGATGATCGTGCCGAGCGGCTCATGGGTCGTGAGCCAGTGCGTGTTCTCGTGCTGGGCGACGGCGTTCAGAAGGCCGAAGGCAACCACTAGAAACACCGGCCCGATGACCATGAGGCTCAGGTACTCGCTGATGCGGCGCATCAAGGACCGGGGCCGCTCCACATGCCAGGCGAAATTGAAGGCGCCCTCCAGCTTCTGGATCGTCGTGACCACGGTGTACAGAAGGAATACGAGACCCAGTGAACCGAGCACACCGCCACGCAGCCTTTCGACAAAGGCCATGATCTGGGCGGTCAGCTCGCCGGCCCGCTCGCCGATCGGGCGCAGGAATTCAAACAGCAGCGGCTCGAGATCCCGGTGCACGCCGAGTCCCTTCAATACGGCGAATGCGAAAACGAACAGCGGTACCAGTGACAGCAGTGTCGTGTATACGAGCCCCATGGCACGCAGATTCAAATCGCCGGTCAGCAGGTCGCGCACCAATGCATAGGGATAGCGCAGGAAGCCCAGCAACCACTCGATCTGCTTGACGGGCATTGGCGCATGGCGGTCGAACAACAGCCGCTCGATGCGCCGGCGCAGATCGAGGTCCACGCTCATCGCCGCGTGCCCGGCCGTGACTCAGCCGATGAGACGATGCTGCGCTTCACGGTATTTTTGCGCGGTCCTGCGGATCACGTCCGGTGGCAGACGCGGGGCCGGCGGCCGCTTGTCCCAGCCCAGGGACTCGAGATAGTCGCGTACGTACTGCTTGTCGAAGGACGGCGGGCTCGAACCTTCCTGGTAGCTATCCACCGGCCAGAATCGCGACGAGTCGGGTGTCAGCGCTTCATCCATCAGCACGACCCGGTTCCTGTGGTCCAGGCCGAACTCGAACTTGGTGTCGGCGATGATGATGCCGCGAGTCAGTGCGTACTCGACCGCATGCGCATACAGCTTCAGGGATAGCTCGCGGATCCTGGCCGCTGCCGGGGCGCCGATGATCGCGACCATCTGCTCGTAGCCGATATTCACATCATGCGCGCCTGCCGGCGCCTTGGTTGCCGGCGTGAATATGGGCTCCGGCAGTCTCGCGGCCTGCGAAAGTCCCTCGGCCAGCTTGATGCCGCAGACCATCCCGTTCCGCAGGTAATCCTTCCAGCCCGAGCCGGCCAGATAGCCGCGCACCACCGCTTCAACGGGCAATGGCGTCAGGCGCTCGACGATGACGGCACGGCCCTCGAGTATCGCAAGTTCGCGGGGATTGCCGACGTAGCGCGAAAGCGGCTCGCCGGTCAGGTGATTGGAAACGATCCGCTGAGTTCGACCGAACCAGAAATTCGAGATCGCCGTGAGTATGCGGCCCTTGCCGGGAATCGGGTCCGGCATGACGACGTCGAAAGCGGAGAGGCGATCGGTCGCGACGATCAGGAGGTGTGAGTCGTCGATCGCATAGTTGTCCCGCACCTTGCCGCGATGGACCAGGGTCAGGCCGGTTAGCTGCGATTCAGATAGCGGGCTTGGGTCCATGGTCGGCGGGCTCTTGGTACCATGGCGCTCGCGCGCGCCCGGCTTGGGACCGCGGATTCTTGCAGCCGGGTGATGAGGCGGTCAAGGAAAGAGATGAACTGGACCGGCAAGCTGATCGGCGCGCTGCTGGGGTACCTCCTGAGCCACCGGCCATTGGGCATTCTGATCGGGCTGATCATCGGCCATCTCTTTGACCTCCAGGCGGCCAGGAACGCGGCGGGTCCACGCGTGGATCCGGCGCTGGTGCGGAGCACATTCTTCCGCACGGCCTTCTGCGTGATGGGGCATGTCGCTAAATCTGACGGCCGGGTTTCGGAACAGGATATTGCGGCAGCGCGCAGGATCTTCCAGCAGTTCAACCTGGGCGAGGCCGACACCCGCGCGGCGATGGAGTGTTTCAGGCAGGGCAAGGGCAGCGCATTTGACGTAGACGCCGCTCTTGCGGAACTGCGGCGGGCCTGCAACGGCCGCGGCGACTTGCTGCGCATGTTCCTGGAGATCCAGATGCGCGCTGCGCTGATGGGCGACGGCATGCATGGCGCCAGCCATGCGACGCTCGTGCGGGTAGCCCAGGCGCTTGAAATCGGTGCCATCGAGTTCGCCCATCTGGAGACCGTCCTGCGCCTGCAGGGTTACGGCATGGCAAGTGGTCGCGGCCCGGCTGGAAGCGGGTCGGCGCCTGGCGCATCTGCGGCGGGCCGCGACGCACTCGCCGAGGCCTACGAAGTCCTGGACCTGCCGAGAACCGCCAGCGATGCCGAGGTCAAACGTGCCTACCGGCGTCAGATGAGCCAGAACCATCCGGACAAGCTGGTGGCCCGCGGCCTGCCCGAATCGATGCTCGACGTCGCCAAGCAGAAGACCCAGGCAATCCAGGCGGCCTATGAGCGCATCCGCGAATCGCGCGGGATGCGATAGGCTAGAGTGACAACATGCTGACTCCGGTCATTGCACCATCGATACTGTCCGCAGACTTCGCGCGCCTCGGTGCCGAGGCGGATGCGGTGCTTGCCGCCGGTGCAGACTGGATCCATTTCGACGTCATGGACAACCATTACGTGCCGAACCTGACGATCGGCCCGCTGGTCTGCAAAGCACTTCGAAAGCACGGGGTGAAGGCACCGATCGACGTGCACCTGATGGTGGATCCGGTGGACCGACTGGTCCCGGATTTCGCCGAGGCCGGCGCAACCTGGATCAGCTTCCATCCCGAGGCGAGCCGGCACGTCGACCGCACGATCCGCCTGATCCGCGAATCGGGCTGCCGGCCCGGTCTCGTGCTGAATCCGGCCACGCCGCTCTCCTGGCTCGATCACACGCTGGATCAGATCGATCTGCTGTTGCTGATGTCGGTCAATCCCGGATTCGCCGGACAGCAATTCATCGAGCCGGTGCTCGGCAAACTCGCCGATGCCCGCCAGATGATCGAGGTCAGCGGCCGGGAAATCCGGCTGGAAATCGACGGTGGCGTCAAGCTCGACAATATCGGCGCGATCGCAAAGGCGGGGGCCGACACATTTGTGGCCGGCAGCGCGATCTTTGGCGCGAAGGACTACGTGGCGACGATCCGCGCGATGCGCGCGGCGATCGCCGGCAAGGCCTGAAAGCTATTACTTCGCAGCCGCGGCGG
The DNA here is from genome assembly GCA_036824505.1 of Steroidobacteraceae bacterium. Classification (GTDB taxonomy): domain Bacteria; phylum Pseudomonadota; class Gammaproteobacteria; order Steroidobacterales; family Steroidobacteraceae; genus SCUD01. Next base: position 13,320 of record DAITAA010000015.1, on the reverse strand, counting down.
CGGTCTTTGAAGCTTCCGGAGCAGAACGGTTCTTGACCTTGGGCCGCGCGCCGAAGACGACGATGGTCTTGCCGCGCGCCGTCAGGATACCCTGCTCCTCGAGTACCTTCAGCACCCGGCCCGCCATTTCCCGCGAACAACCGACGAGGCGCGACAGTTCCTGGCGGCTGACCTTGATCTGCATGCCCTGAGGATGGGTCATCGCGTCCGGTTCGCTGCACAGATCCATGATCGCGTGCGCGATGCGCCCGGTGACGTCGACGAAGGCGAGGTCACCGAGTTTGCGATTGGTCCGATCCAGGCGGGTCGCCAGCTGGGTGGACAATTCGAACACGAGCCCCGGGCTTTCCGAGGCGACCTGGCGGAAGCGCGGATAGGTCATCTCCGCCAGCTCGCACTGGGTACGCGTGCGGACCCAGGCGCTGCGTTGCTGGCTGTCCGAGAACAGCCCCATCTCGCCGAAGAACTGACCCTTGTTGAGGTATGCGAGGACCATTTCGTTGCCATCTTCGTCCTCGATCATCACCTCCACCGATCCGCGGATGATGTAATAGAGAACATCCGGCAGGTCGCCAGCGTGGATCAGTACGGTCTTGGACGGCACCGTGCGGACCCTGCAATAGCTCAGGAAGCGATTGATCGCCGGGATGTCGGTCAGCTGCTTGACGCTTTCTTCCATGATGTACCCCTGGGACGGATGCCCGGAATTGCCTAAGAACTGTGCCTATCGCGGGCTTGGCCTTCGTTGTATTACAGGCACGCCCGCGCCGCAAGACATAATGGTGCCTGACTCAGATCCAGTATGCCGTTCCGGTCATAATCCGGGCGGTCAGCCGCATCAACTGCGGCACCGGCGATGGCAATGGGTCACCGCCGGCCTCGCGGGCCAGACGGCCGTGTCCGATCTCGTCTGACTTCATCTGCTCAATGATCGCGCGGCTGCGCTGGTCATCATCCGGCAGACTGGCCAGATGTCTTTCGAGATGGCCCTCGACCTGCCTTTCGGTCTCGGCCATGAAGCCCAGACTGACACGATCCCCAAGAAGTCCCGCCACCGCACCGAAGGCGACGGATCCCGCGTACCAGAACGGGTTCAGCAGGCTGGTGCGCGAGCCGAGTTCTTCCAGTCGATCGTGGCACCAGGCCAGATGGTCGCCTTCCTCATCGGCCGCGCGGCGCAGCGTCGTCCGGACCGATTCCGAGCGCGCGGTCAGCGCCTGACCGTGATAAAGGCCCTGTGCCGCGACTTCCCCGGCGTGATTCACCCGCATCAGGCCCGCGGCATGGCGCCGGCGGCCCTCGTCCGCGGGTGCGGCAGCAGCCGGCGGCCCCGGGGTCGGGCGGGTGGCGGAGGGGCGCCCGAAACTGGCTCGCAGTCCCAAATCAGCCAGTTCCAGCAGGCGGTCGAGCGGCGACAGGCGGGGGCCGGTCATGTGACGCATATTATATAGCCGCGCCGGGTTTACTTCCCTAATCGCGCCAAGGACTTGCGCCTGGGGGCCTGCGGCTTTGCAATGACCGGCCATCTGTGTAAACTTGCCGGCCTTTCTCGAACCAGACCCTTTCAGGGGCCCAAGATGAAGACGGTTTTTGCAAAGCCAGAGCGCGTCAGCCGCGACTGGTACCTGGTGGATGCGTCCGGAAAGACCCTCGGTCGTCTGGCGTCGGCGATTGCGTTCCGGCTGCGCGGCAAGCACAAGCCCGAGTACACGCCCCATGTGGACTGCGGCGATTACATCATCGTGATCAACGCCGAGAAGGTCGCAGTCACCGGCAACAAGCTCCGCGACAAGGTCTACCAGCAGCACACCGGTTACCTGGGCAACCTGAAGACGATCGCGCTTGGCAAGCTGCTTGCCGAGCACCCGGAGCGGGCGATTGAATACGCGGTCAAGGGCATGCTGCCGAAGACAATCCTGGGCCGCCAGATGTTCAGGAAGCTGCACGTGTTCGCCGGCACCAAGCACCCGCACGCGGCGCAGCAGCCGAAATCGCTCGAGCTCAAGTGAGCCCGGGCCAGCAACAGATCAGGATCTCACCATGGCGTTGAACGACAATTACGGAACGGGCCGGCGCAAGTCATCGGCGGCGCGCGTCTTCCTGAAGCCTGGCAAGGGCGCGATCACCGTGAATGGCCGCACGCTCGACGAATTCTTCGGGCGCAAGACCGGCCGCATGATCGTCCGTCAGCCACTCGAGCTCGTGCAGATGGTTGACCGCTTCGATATCCGTGTGCTGGTCGGCGGCGGCGGCATCACGGGCCAGGCGGGCGCGATCCGCCACGGCATCACGCGGGCGCTGATTGAATACGACGAGACGCTGCGCAAGCCCCTCCGTGCCGCAGGATTCGTGACCCGCGATGCGCGCGAAGTCGAGCGCAAGAAGGTCGGCCGCAAGAAGGCTCGCCGCGGACCGCAGTTCAGCAAGCGCTGAGTCGGGTTCCGGCGGACGAACCGAATTTGGGGGATCGTCTAGCGGTAGGACTGCGGACTCTGACTCCGCCAACCTAGGTTCGAATCCTAGTCCCCCAGCCAACATCAGATGCCGGGTCGCAGGATGGCAGTCGCCCCGCGGATACTGCGATCCTGCGACCCGGCACGAATATCTCTTAGCGCTTGAGTGTCTTTACGCCGTCGGCGCCTGCCACCAGCAGCAAGTCTGCGCCGCGCCTCGCGAACAGGCCTACCGAAACGACGCCGGCCAGCAGGCTTATCTCCGTCTCCAAAGCGGCCGGGTCCGTGATCTTCAGATTGTGCACGTCCAGGATCACGTTGCCGTTATCGGTGGTGAATCCCTCGCGATACACCGGCTGACCGCCGAGCCCGACGAGCCTGCGGGCGACCAGCGAGCGTGCCATCGGGATCACCTCGACCGGCAGCGGGAACTTGCCGAGCACGGCGACCAGCTTGGTATCGTCGATGATGCAGACGAAACGGCGGCTGGCGGCCGCAACGATCTTTTCTCGGGTCAGCGCCCCGCCACCTCCCTTGATCAGGTGAAGATGCCGGGTCGCCTCGTCGGCGCCGTCCACATACAGGGGCAGGTCGCCGGCGTCATTCAGTTCAACGACATCAATGCCGGCGGCGCGCAGCAGGCGGGTGCTGGCATCGGACGAGGAAACCGCGCCGGAAATGCGGTAACGGCGTTCCGCGAGAGCGGCGATGAAATGGTTGACGGTCGAGCCAGTGCCGACCCCGACCAGCATGCCATCCTCAACGAAATCGAGCGCGGCTCGTGCGGCGGCTTTTTTCCTGGAATCGGCGTCCATCAGCGTCCTCCACAAAAAACTGTGCCCGCTTTCGCGGGCACAGTCTTTGCTTTCAGTGAACCGGCGCCAAGTCGTCAATAGATCAACAAACCGCCGATCCTACTGCAGAAGGCCTTACTTCTTTTTCGCAGCCTTCTTCTTGCCCTTCTTCTTCGTCGCCATGATGGATCTCCATGTCGGGTTAATCCGAGGTCGGAGTATATACATGGTTGACGGGATTGCAAGCAAGGGGTATGGGCTTTGCGCGCAATCACATCGCGCGTGATCGAACTCTCGCACTGCGATCGCACGCGATTGCATCGCGTCCAACGACTCCGGGGCGCTTTTCGATTGAGCACCGGAAAATTTTCCACATCACGGGAAACCGCTTGTTTTCTTGCATGGCGCGGGCTTCACGTCGGCTGCTCCGCTGCGAGTCGAAGAATGAATTTCCATTCGTCAGCGGTGACCGGAGTGATCGACAGCCGGTTGCCACGACGCAACACGAGCAGGTCCCGCAATGGCCCCTCGGAATGCTCGCGCAGCGCCTCCAGGGTGACCGGCCGCGCAAACCGGCGCAGCAGTTGCACGGTCACCTGGTACCAGCGTGGATCGGCGCGGTCACTCCCGGCGTCGTAGTGACGATGCCGGGGATCAAACGCGGTTGGATCCGGATGACCGCCGCGCACGACGCGCATCGTTCCATAGATGCCGGGTACCTCACAGCTCGAGTGATAGAAGAACGCGCGGTCCCCGCGGCGGAAATCATCACGCAGCATGTTGCGGGCCTGGTAGTTGCGGACACCGTCCCAGCTGGCCGTGCGCCGCGGCGCCGCCGCCAGGTGGTTGATGCCGAATGTGGCGGGCTCGGACTTCATGAGCCAGTAGTTCACGAGCCGTTTTCCGCGGGTTTTCCGCGTTTCAGGGCTGCGGCACGCCCATGGATGCCGCGCTCGGTCACGATGCCCCACAGCGGCACGTCGCGCGGTTTGGCGGGGAGTCTGTCCACGCGTTGTGCCTCGAAGCCGAGACCGAGCAGCAGCGGCCGCTGCCATGCGTGGCGATGACGCAGGAATGAAAAATGCCGGTCGTAGAATCCGGCACCCATGCCGAGGCGGTTGCCGTCTTCATCGAAGCCGACCAGTGGCACCAGTACGAGGTCGAACCAGCGGGTGGCGTCGCCCGCAGCCGGCGGGCGCCGCGAGCCGGCTGGCCAGGGTACGAAGCGCATGCGCCGGCGGCGCATGCTGGTGATGACCGGCAGGTACACTTCGCAGCCGATCGCGAGTGCGCGTCTCAGGATGCGGGAAGGGTCCAGTTCGCCATCCATCGCCTGATAGGCTGCGATCCGTGTTCGTGCACGCGGCAGGCCCATGCCCCGCAGCGTTTCATCGACTGCGGCCGCTGCGGCGATCCGGTCCGCGGCGCCGACCGCGCGGCGCGCGTCACGCAGGCGCCGCCGCAATCCCGCTTGATCGCTGTCAGTCATCGCCGGTATCAGGAGGCGCCACCCGCATGTGCCGTTGCAGACCGCTGCTCTCGAACCGGAGCAACAAGTGGAGCAAGCCGCGGCATTTAAGGCTTTCCGCTACGAGGCGGACTTGCACAATGCTGCCGCTGAGCCACGCTCCTGGGTTTTTCACATTAGGGTCGAGAGTACCCAGGCCCACATCGAACACCGCAGGCGGCGCCAAATCGTGGCGGGTCGCGCGCTGCGCGGCCCGCTGTCAATTCAATTGTCCAGCTGCTGCCCGCGCGTCAGCGCCGACTCGACGCGCTCGCGCAGGGTCTTCAGCCGCACAGCCAGGTCCGCCTCGGCGCCTTCGTCCCGGCCGCGCGACATAAGCAGGTCATTGGTAATGTTCAGCGCCGCCATCACGGCAATACGGTCCAGACCGACCACTTTGCCGCTGTCGCGGATCTCACGCATTTTTCGATTCAGGTATTCCGCCGAATTGAGCAGTGCGGCCCGTTCATCGGCGGGGCAGGCAACGTGGTATTCCTTCTCGAGGATCCGCACGCTGACCCGGCTGGCATCCGTGGTCATGCACCGCTCTCCATTGCCTTCAGGCGTCCAATCATTGCCTCGACGCGGGCCCGGACCTGTTCGTTCTTCTGCATCAGCGTTGCCCGTTCGGCGCTGAGGGAATCCTGGCGCTGGCGCAGGGCGCGATTTTCCTCCTTGAGCTGGGCCACGACGCCGACCAGTTCGTCGAGGCGTCGCTCGAGTCGTTTCATTTCGCGCTCGAGCCCGGGTTTAGTGGTCGCGTCTTCCATACGGCCATTATGAAACCCCGTCACGAGGCGGGTCAACGCAGTTTGTACTGGGGTCACCGGCTGCCGCGGAGTACCATTTACTGCTACCTTGAACGAAGTGACATATGCAGAAGTGCAGGCTGTCCTCGACGGCCTGGGATCCGCGGTTGGCGCGGCCGAGGCTCATGGTTGCCTGTGCGGCGCGCTGTGTGCGCACGAGGGCTACACGACGCCCGAGTGGATCGCCGAGCTGATCGAGGCTGGCACGGGCGGCCGGCTGGATGACGGGTCGCAGCGCATGTTGAAGGAGCTCCACCTGCGGACGCTACGGGCGCTGCAGTCGCAGGAATTTGAGTTTGCGCCGCTGGTTCCGGACGATGGCGTGGCGCTCGACGAACGGGTGGAGGCACTGGCGGCCTGGAGCGGCGGCTTCCTGTACGGCATCGGCGCCGGCGGCGTGAATCGCCGGATCGCGGAACTGGACGACGTCATTGAGGTGCTCCAGGATTTCAGCGAGATTGCCCGGGCGCGTCTGGACCCGCTGGAGACCGCCGACGCCGGCGAGGCTGCGTTCACGGAGTTGTTCGAGTACCTGCGGGCCGGCACGCAGCTTGCATTCGACGCACTTGCTGCGATGCGGGCGGCGCAGCCGCGGTCTGGAGCCGTTGTCCATTGAGCAAGGCATGAAGAAAGACGAATTCGCAAAGCGCAGGCGCCAGCTGATGCGGATGATGGGCAAGGACGCCATCGCAATCCTGCCGGCGGCGCCGATCCGCCACCGCAACGGCGATGTCGAGTACTTCTATCGGCCCGACAGCGATTTCTACTACTTGACGGGGTTCCGGGAGCCAGAGGCGGTTGCCGTGCTGCTGCCCGGAAGGCCGCACGGGGAGTATGTGCTGTTCGTGCGCGAACGGGATTCCACGCGCGAAATCTGGGACGGCGCGCGTGCTGGCCCGGAGGGCGTGGTCAAGAGCCATTGCGCCGATGATGCGTTCCCCATCCAGGACATCGATGAAATCCTGCCAGGCCTGCTGGAGCGCTGCTCGCGGGTCTTCTACACGATGGGCACGCATCCGGAATTCGACCAACGCGTGATCGGCTGGGTCAATGGACTGCGCGCCCAGGCCAAGCAGGGCCTGCACACGCCGCAGGAGTTCGTCGCGCTCGATCACCCGCTGCATGAGCTCAGGCTTTTCAAGAGCCGCGATGAACTCGCCGCGATGCGACGCGCCGCCCGCATCGCCTGCGCGGCCCATCGCCGGGCGCTCGCCGCGACCGCGCCGGGGCGCATGGAATACGAGGTGATGGCGGAGATCCTGCACGAATTCCACCGCAACCGCGCCGACATCTCCTACCACCCGATCGTCGGCAGCGGGCCGAATTCCTGCGTGCTGCACTACCGCGACAATGACCGGCAGATGAAGGATGGCGAGCTGCTGCTGATCGACGCAGGCTGCGAGTTCCAGTACTACGCTTCGGATGTCACCCGGACATTGCCAGTTGGCGGCCGCTACAAGGCCCGGCAGCGCGACATCTACGAAATCGTGCTGGAGGCGCAGAAGGCGGCGATCGCGAAGGTACGGCCTGGCTGCCACTGGAATGACCCGCACGACGCCGCGGTGCGCGCGATCACGCGCGGTCTGGTCCGGATCGGGCTCCTGAAAGGCCAGCCCGCGAAGCTGATCAAGGAGGGTGCCTATCGCCAGTTCTTCATGCATCGGACCGGTCACTGGCTTGGCATGGACGTGCATGACGTCGGCGAATACAAGGTCGGCGAACAGTGGCGCCTGCTTGAGCCGGGCATGGTCACGACGGTCGAGCCCGGCATCTACATCGCACCGGGTTCGAAGGGCGTTTCGCGCGAGTGGCGCGGCATTGGCGTGCGCATCGAGGACGACGTCGTCGTGACGCACGGCGAGCCTGAGGTGCTGACCGCAGCGATGCCGACCGAACCGGACGAGATCGAGCGTCTGATGGCGGCGGCCTGAGACCGCCCCCGGGCGAGCAATCGTGAGCCGGTCATCATCGACGCGCTGTGACATCGCCATTGCCGGCGGTGGCATGGTTGGATTGTCACTTGCGGCTGCGCTTGCAGATCTGCCGCTTGATGTCGTGGTCATCGAGCCGGTCGCTCCCGACGCCGCGGAGCAGCCCAGTTTCGACGCGCGCACGACAGCATTGTCGGGCGGCAGCCGGCGCGTGCTGGAGGGCATCGGCGTCTGGCAGGCCGTCGCCGCCCAGGCCACGCCGATCCGCAGGATTCATGTGTCGGAGCGCGGCGCGTTTGGATTTGCGCGCCTTTCTGCCGAAGAGCAGGGCGTCGCGGCGCTTGGCTACACGATAGAGAACCGGTTGCTGGGCCGTTCAATGCGCGATCGTTGCGCCGCCATTGCGCGGCTTACGCTGTGCCGGTCCGCGGTGCGCGAACTGTCGCCTGGCGAAGGCGCAAACCGCATCGTGACCGAACAGGGGCAGGAGTTTTCGGCACGCCTGGTCGTTGCGGCCGACGGCGCACAGTCGAAGGTGCGCAGTGCCATCGGCATCGATGCAACCGTGTCCGAGTACGACCAGCATGCCGTCATCGCGCACGTCGATACCGAGCGCTTCCACGATTACACGGCCTATGAACGATTCACACCGGGCGGGCCGATCGCGGTGCTGCCGATTGCGGAAGGGCGATCTGCGGTGGTCTGGACACTGCTGCCCGCGGCGGCGGCACGTGCGCTGGCGCTCCCCGATGCGGATTTCATTGCCGAGCTGCAGCAGGCGTTTGGCATGCGCCTGGGCCGCTTCACGCGCGTGGGGCGTCGTCAGTCCTATCCACTCGCCCTGACGCGCTCCAATCGGCAGTCCGCCCGGCGCGCGGTGGTGATCGGCAATGCGGCGCAGGGGCTGCACCCGGTCGCCGGCCAGGGCTTCAATCTGGGCCTGCGTGATGTCGCGACCCTCGCCGAAGTGCTGGCCGATGCGATTGCCGAACAGGGTCCCGCGATGGACCCCGGCGCGGAACAATTGCTCGAGCGTTACACGCGCTGGCGGCAACCGGACCGGCAGGCTGTGATCCGCTTCACCGACAGCCTGGTGCGTGGCTTTGGTCAACCGCTCGCGCCCTTGCGTGCGGCACGCGCCACCGGCCTCTTGCTGTTCGACCTGATGGGTCCGGTCAAGCGCGAGTTTGCGCGCCGTACCATGGGACTCGCGGGCCGCCTGCCGCGGCTGGTGCGAGGACTACCGCTCGTGGTTCGGGCATGAAGCGCGATTTCGATCTGGTCATCGTGGGCGGCGCGATGGCCGGAGCCGGCGCAGCGGCGCTGTTCGCCACGAATCCGCGGACCGCGGCGCTGCGCATCGCGCTGCTCGAACAAAAGCCAGTCATGGCACCGGCACCTGGTTCGCCGCTCGATTTGCGGGTGTCGGCGCTGTCGCGGGCATCGCAGCGGCTGCTGGAGCTCACCGGGGCCTGGCCAGCGGTGGTCGCCCGTGGCGCCGCGGCCTACCAGCGCATGGTCGTCTGGGAGGAGCACGCGACACCGGAGGGGCCAGGCGCGTTGCATTTCGACGCGGCCGAGCTCGGCGAGCCCGATCTCGGCCACATCGTCGAGAATCATGCAGTCCAGTCGGCCCTTCTGGAGCGCGCAATGGCGGCCGGCGTCGTGCTGTTGCGCGCCGGGCTCTCGTCGCTTGCGACCGGCGACGATGCGATCCGCGTGACGACGAGTGAAGGGCGGGTCCACAGCGCGGCACTCGTCATCGGTGCCGACGGCAGCGACTCAACCGTGCGGTCCCAGGCGGGCATCAGCACGCGCGGCTGGGATTACGATCAGCGCGCCGTCGTCACGCACCTGTCCTGTGAGCGTGCCCACCGGCACACCGCCTGGCAGCGTTTTCTGGACACCGGCCCGCTTGCACTCCTGCCGCTCGCCGACCGACGCGTGTCACTGGTCTGGTCGACGACGCCAGCAAATGCGGAGCAACTCGTGCATTGCACCGAAGGCGATTTCGCGGCCCGCGTCACGTCCGCATCGGCGGCGGTTCTGGGCCGGCTCGAAGCCACCACGGCGCGCGCGTCGTTTCCGCTGCGGCTCCTGCATGCCCGGCGCTACGCGGCCGAAAGGATCGCCCTGGTCGGGGATGCGGCGCACACGGTTCACCCGTTGGCGGGGCAGGGAATCAATCTGGCCTTCGTGGATGTCGCGGCGCTCGTCGACGTCATCGGCGCGGCGCTCGAGGCGGGCGACGACCCGGGCGAGCTGGCCGTGCTCAGGCGCTACGAGCGCTGGCGCAAGGCGGAAGCCCTGCCGGCAATCGTGCTCCTCGACGGCATCAAGCGCCTGTTCTACGGCGGCAACGCGACACAATCGCGGTTGCGCCGCGCAGGCCTCGACCTCGTCGAGTCTTCCGGACCGCTCAAGAGGCTGCTGATGCAGCGCGCGCTGGGCGTCACCGGCGAGGTCCCGGCCTCGGTACGCCGCGCGCCTTCATGAGCGGATGTCGGAATCCTTGGTTTCGCGCAGGAAGATGAGGCCGACGATTCCCGTCATAGCCGCGACGACGATCGGATACCACAGGCCGTAATAGATGTTGCCGCTCTTGACGACGAGTGCTGCCGCCAGGAAGGGCAGGAAGCCCCCGAACCAGCCATTGCCGATGTGATAGGGCAGGCTCATCGACGAGTAACGGATGCGCGCCGGGAATAGCTCGACCAGATAGGCCGCGATCGGCCCGTAAACCATCGTCACGTAAATCATCAGGATCCACAGCAGCAGCAAGGTGACCGGGAAGTTGACGCGCCCCGGGTCGGCATTCGCGGGATAGCCGCTCGTGGCCAGTGCCTCCCGATAGCGCGTCTCGTCGAAACCCTCGAGTCGCGTGATGCCGATCGTCGTGACGACCTCATGGTCTCCATCCTGCGGCAGGCGTTCGTGACTGACCCCGGCCTTGGTCAGGAAGTCGCGTGCCAGGTCGCAGGCGGTCCTGGGCTTCGTAAAGATGTGGACGTGGCAATCAGCCCCGGCGACCGTGACCGCGGCGCGCTCCTCGAATTCCGCGAGCGCCGGATTCACCGAGTGTGTCAGCCCCTTGAAAATCGGTATGAAGGTCAGTGCCGCGAACAGGCAGCCGGCAATCATGATTCGCCTGCGGCCGATGCGGTCGGACAGCCTGCCGAAGACCACGAAGAATGGCGTGCCGACCAGCAATGCGGCGGCGACCAGCAGATAGGCCGTCTGGAAATCGAGCTTCAGCGTGTTCTGCAGGAAGAACAGTGCATAGAACTGCCCCGTGTACCAGACCACGCCCTGGCCCGCGGTCGCGCCGAACAGCGCGAGCAGCACGATCCGCGCATTGGGCCATTTCCCGAAACTCTCGGTCAGCGGCGCACGCGATAGCCCACCTGCGGCCTTGATGTCGAGGAATACCGGCGATTCCTCGAGCTTCAGCCGGATATAGACCGAGACACCGAGCAGGATGACCGACAGCAGGAATGGCACGCGCCAGCCCCAGACGCGGAATGTCTCTTCGCCGAAACCCAGCCGGCACGCGAGGATGACGGCGAGCGACAGGAAGAACCCGAGCGTCGCGGTCGTCTGGATCCAGCTGGTATAGGCGCCACGGCGGCCCGGTGGCGCATGCTCGGCCACATAGGTGGCCGCACCGCCGTATTCACCACCGAGCGCGAGGCCCTGGGCGAGCCGCAATGTCACCAGCAGGACCGGCGCCCAGATGCCGATCTGCGCATAGGTCGGCAGCACGCCAACGAGCGCGGTGGAGGCGCCCATCACGACGATCGTGATCAGGAAAGTGTACTTCCGGCCGACCAGGTCACCGACACGTCCGAAGACCAGCGCACCGAGCGGCCGCACCGCAAAACCGGCGCCGAAGGTCGCGAGGCTCGCCAGAAACGCGGCCGTGTCGTTGCCCGGCGGAAAGAAGAGCGACGAGAAGAAAACCGCGAGCGTGCCGTACAGGTAGAAGTCGTACCACTCGAACACGGTGCCGAGCGACGAGGCAAAGATGACCCGCCGGTGTGCGGCGTCGATCCCGGTGTCAGACGAGGGCATCGGCCTTGGCTGCGCAGATGAAATCGTTGTCGGACAGGCCGCCGATTGCGTGAGTCGAGTAGCGGATCCGGCAGTAGTTGTAGCCGATCTCGAGGTCGGGATGATGATCCTCGACGTTGGCCACGTGCGCGAGCGCGTTGACGAAGCTCATGGTGCGCCAGAAATCGGGGAACTTCAGGTTGCGGCGGATCGCGCGGCCGTCCTCGACCAGGCGCCAGTCGGGGTGCAGCAGCTTCATCATGCCGGCGGCGGACTTCGCGTCATGTGGGCGCACGCCACCTTCGCAGGGCACGCACTTGCGTTCTTTCAATGCCTCCATCACGCCTCCCGGCGCGGGTAATGCCGCGCGACGTACCGTTCGACCAGCTCCTGGAATTCCTCGGCGATGCGATCGCCCTTCAGCGTGACCGTCTTCTCGCCGTCCTCGTAGACCGGAGCAACAGGCCGTTCGCCGGTTCCCGGCAGGCTGATGCCGATATTGGCGTGCTTGCTCTCCCCGGGTCCGTTGACCACGCAGCCCATGACCGCGACGGTCATGGTCTCGGCGCCGACATGACTCTGCTGCCAGTCCGGCATGCGCCGACGCACATGTTCCTGGATGCGCTGCGCGAGCTCCTGGAAGTAGCTGCTGGTCGTGCGGCCGCAGCCGGGGCAGGCGACGACGCGTGGCATGAAGGCGCGCAGGCCCAGGCTTTGCAGGATTTCCTGGCAGACCCGCACTTCCTGGCTGCGGTCGCCGCCGGGCTCGGGCGTCAGCGAAGCGCGGATGGTGTCGCCGATGCCCTCCTGCAGCAGCACGGAGATTGCGGCGGTCGACGACACGATGCCTTTGGCGCCCATGCCGGCCTCGGTCAGGCCGAGGTGCAGGGGATAGTCGCAGCGCGCGGCAAGGCGGCGATAGATGGCGATCAGGTCCTGGACGCCGCTGACCTTGCTGCTGATGACGATCGCGTCGTGAGGCAGGCCGAGTTCCTCGGCACGCGCGGCGCTCGCGAGTGCCGAGACGACCGTCGCCTCGCGCAGCACCTCGAGCGCGTCCTGCGGCTCGGGCAGACGCGAATTCTCGTCCATCATCCGGGTCAGCAGGTCCTGGTCGAGACTGCCCCAGTTGACGCCGATGCGCACCGGCTTGCCGTAGCGGCAGGCGAACTCGATCATCGCGGCGAACTGCGGATCGCGCTTGCTGCCGCGCCCGACATTGCCGGGATTGATGCGGTACTTGGCAAGCGACTCGGCGCAGGCTGGCTGCGCCGCGAGCAGCTTGTGACCATTGAAATGAAAATCGCCGACCAGCGGCACGTCGCAGCCGGCGGCGAGCAGCCGCTCCCTGATCCGGGGCACTGCCGCCGCCGCTTCGTCTGTGTTGACCGTCACGCGGACGATCTCCGAGCCGGCCTCGGCGAGCTCCCGGACCTGGCGTGCGGTCGCCTCGACGTCGGCCGTGTCGGTATTGGTCATCGACTGCACGAGGATCGGGGCAGTACCACCGACCGTGACGCTGCCGATGCGGACTGCAACCGCCTTGCGACGAGGGGCGATCACGGCTGGCGCTGTGCCTCGATCCAGTCGTCGACCGTCCGCTCGACGATTTCGAGCGGCAGGGCGCCGGTCGCGAGGATCGTGTCGTGGAAAGCCCGGATGTCGAATCGGTCGCCGAGCGCGGCCTCGGCGCGCGCGCGCAGCTCCAGGATCTTCATCTGGCCGATCTTGTAGGCGAGCGCCTGGCCGGGCCAGGCGATGTAGCGGTCGATCTCG
>DAITAA010000001.1:0-201856 GCA_036824505.1 Steroidobacteraceae bacterium | reverse complement strand
GCAATCAGGGCAAGCGGCGCGCCGACCGCGCGCCGCCGCTGATCGCGAGCGTTAGACCGCACAATGTCGGGCCTCTTTCCGCGTTAGTTGCAATCCTATTCGTTATATGCATAATATATGCATATGGAAATCGAGTGGGATTCGGACAAGGCCGACTCGAATCTCAAGAAACATGGGGTTAGCTTCGAGGAAGCCGCGACCGCCCTGCTCGACCCGATGGCTTTGGCCCGGGAGGATGTCGCTTCAGCGGGCGAACCGCGTTGGGTCCTGATTGGCATGAGTGCCCAGTTGCGACTGTTGACGGTCATTTACACATTGCGGCGTCAAGATCGAGTTCGACTCATTTCTGCGCGTCGAGCCACGCGTAAAGAGGCCAAATACTATGCGTAAACAGTACGATTTCTCGAAGGCCAAACGTGCCAAGGATGTCCCACACCTCACCCGACTCCAGGCGGAGGCAAAGGGAAAGACTCGAATCACCATCATGCTGGATAACGACTTGCTGATGACTTTCCGAGCTAAGGCCGAGGCAGAAGGTATCGGCTATCAGACCCTCATTAATCAAAAGCTGCGTGGCATTTCCGGTGCTTCTCCGGTCGATGAGGCAACTTTGCGTAGAGTCCTGAGAGAAGAACTCAAGGTCGGTTGAGTTCGCAATCAGGGTGTGCGGTCTAACTATGCGATGCAGCGATCGGCGCTTGTCGTCACGCCGCTTGCAACCAGGGCAAGTAGCTCCCATAGGTTTCGGTCAGCAAGCGGCGCGCCGACTGCGCGCCGCCGCTGATCGCGAGCGTTAGGTTTCACTCTCGAGAGCGTATCTAGCGATTTAAGCTCGAAATTCATCTCGCCTTGCCTCGGGTAGTTGTTGTATATACACTAACCTATGGGCATTACCTACGATCCTGACAAGCGAGCTCGGACGCTTAAGGAACGAGGGCTGGACTTTGAAGATGCCCCTTTCGTGTTCGCCGGCTTGACCGTCGAGGTCCAGGACACGCGCAAGGACTATGGCGAGATTCGGCTGCTCTGCTACGGCAAGCTTGAAGGACGCCTGGTCGTCATCGGCTACACCCCGCGTGGCGCGGATCGCCACATCTTCAGCATGAGAAAGGCCAATAGACGTGAGCAAGACCGCCTCGCGCCGTACTTTGGGCTCGGATCTGAAGCGCGTTGACGCGCACCGCATTCGACGCTCGGAGTACAAGGAACTTCCGGAACTGACCGAAGAGATGTTGAGCCGTGCCGTCGTCAACAAGGGCGGTCGACCACGCTCCCCGAATCCGCGTCAGCTCATTTCTCTTCGCTTACCGCCCGAGGTAGTGAAGCGCTGGCGCGCGACCGGCCCTGGTTGGCAGACGCGCATGGCGGATCGCCTTGCCAAGGCTCCGATCCCACGCGGCAAGGAGTGAAACCTAACTATGCGATGCAGCGGTCGGCACTTGTCGTCACGCCGCTTGCAGGGACCGCAAGCAGCTACCAACGGTTTTGGTCAGCAAGCGGCGCGCCGACTGCGCGCCGCCGCTGATCGCGGACGTTAGGCGGCAAGTTGATGGGTGAGCAAAACACGGGAGGATTCAGATGTCAGATATGAACGATAGAGTTGCACTGATTACCGGCGCGAGCAGTGGGATTGGGAGGGCAACCGCCGAGGCCTTTGCAGCGAAGGGTGCAAGGGTTGTGCTGGCCGCACGGCGGCAAGATGAACTCGCTTCGCTTGTGACCGAGATTGAAGCTCGGGGAGGGAAAGCGACCGCCATCAAGACTGATGTGTCCGCAGCGAAGGAAGTGGACCGGATGGTGGCCCACGCGATTGAGACCTTCGGCCGTCTCGACTATGCCGTGAACAATGCTGGCATCGAGGGACAGTGGGCTGGAATCACAGACTTGGCCGAGGACGAATGGGACAGAGTTCTAGACATCAACCTGAAAGGCACTTTTCTCTGCCTAAAGTATGAAGCCAGAGCCATGCTCGATTGCGGACACGGTGGGGCAATAATCAACATCGGTTCCGTCAATTCTTTCCTCGGCTTCCAGACTGGCTCGGCCTATGTCGCCTCAAAGCATGGCCTGATCGGGCTGACCACCAGCGTTTCCGCTGAGTTAGCGTCGCAGGGGATCAGAGTCAATCTTGTGTGTCCGGGATTCATTGATACGCCGATGCACCGCCGGGCGCGAGGGTTGCTCGGCGACGAGTTGTACGACAAGGGGTTGCTCCCGAGTGTTCATCTTCAGCGCGCAGGTCGCCCGGAGGAGATCGCTCAATCCATTATTTTCCTATGCTCGAATGAGGCCAGTTACATCACCGGTACAACACTGACGCCCGATGGCGGATTCACACTGACAGTGTGAGGTTGCATGTGATGCCGCCTAACACGTCGCTGCAGCCGACGCCGCTTCGCGGCGCAACTGAGCTCCATCGTTAGCCGCCGAGAATCAGCCGTGTTTCACCAGGAGAGTCGTCTATGAAACGTTCCGTGGTAGTTGTCGCTAGTCTTGCGTTTGCTGCTACTGCCCATGGTGCAGAGACAACCGTCGCACTAAACATTGTCAACGCAAAGGGTACTGGAGTCTCTGTGGGTACGATTCGCATTGTCGAAACGCGCTATGGGTTGGTCTTCTATCCAGCGCTCACGGGCTTACCACCGGGCCTTCATGGCTTCCACGTACACGAGAATCCATCATGCGCGCCTGGAGTGCGTGACGGTGTCACTGTGGCTGCTTTAGCCGCCGGTAACCATCTGGACCCACAGGCAACGAAGCGACACGGCGAGCCGTGGGGCGACGGACATCTCGGAGATCTGCCTGCTCTGTACGTGGCATCTGACGGTAGCGCGAGCAACCCCGTGTTGGCGCCGAGACTGAAGTTTGCAGATGTAGTCAATCGTTCGCTGATGGTTCACGCCGGTGGTGACAATCATTCCGATCATCCGGCGCCGCTTGGCGGCGGTGGCGCTCGGCTAGCGTGTGGCGTGATCGGCGGCTAACAATGCGTTGGAGCGGTCCGTGAACGAATTGGCACTGGGCGCCGCCGGCGCATGGAACAATTTCACGCCCGCGGTGCCTGGCACGCGTTTCACGCGGGCCGCTCAACGCGAGCGTTAGGCGTCACCAGCGACATGTCTGACGTATCCGACAATCTGAAGGTTCTCGAAAGGTTGGTTGAAGCGTTTAACGACCACGATCTCGAAAGGATCATGGAGTTCTTCTCTGATGACTGTACATTAGACATGCCGCGTGGTCGGGCTCCGTGGGGAACCCGGTATGTCGGGAAGACTGCGGTTCGCAAGGGGTTACAGACCCGCTTTGAGATGTTGCCAGATGTCCACTACGGCGACGTGCGCCATTTTGCGACTGAGAAGATGGGCGTTTCTGAGTGGCTCATTACGGGAACCCTGAAGTCGGGAGTAACCATCGAGGTTCGAGGTTGCGATCACTATGAATTTCGCGACGGGAAAGTTGTACGAAAAGATTCGTACTGGAAAATCGTTGAGTGACGCCTAACTATGCGTTGGGCCTCATCAAGACGGGCCACGCAATTCTATGACTAATCCAACAACACAGCCCAGCGGGCTCATCGCGGTTCTCTTGGACACGAGCGCTGAATTCGGAGATCGCAGCGATGCAGCGATGGACCTCGGCTCCTTCGACGAACCTGCGGTTGAGGAAGCACTATTGACGATCGTACAGAGGGAGGCTGAGGACGAAGGTATCGCCGATTCAGCGGGAGAGTCGCTATGGGAAGTCTGGAGGCGCAAAGGAAAGTACGACGCCGAAATGGTTGCACGCATGCATCCCGCTGCGCGTAAGTTCTTTGAGCGATGATGAGGCCCAGCAATGCGTTGGAGCGGTCCGTGAAAGGTCTGGTGGTGAGCGCCGCGGGCGGCAGACTTGTCCGACATGCGTTCGGCCGCGCAGGGTAAGGTAAGTGAGTGAGTTGACCGACTTCCTGACGGCCCATGGCTATGTGCGCGTGCCGCTCAGACGCAGCGTCGTGGGTCATTTCCACACGGACGGAACGCTCAACGGTCGCCCGGTCGAGGTGTTGGTGGACACTGGGGCCGCTATCACAGTGGTCGCCATGTCAGTGGTTCAGGCCGTCGGTCTCCGCTCGGAATGGCTGAACTGCGAGGCGGGCGGGGCGGGCGGTGCCCTCGATCAGTACCGGGTCGAGGGGGCGGTCTTGCAGCTCGGATCGTTTATCCCGCGGCTGGCCGGCCCGGCCGGGCTGGACTTCGAGCACGTGAACGCCCCCCCTCAGAGCGAACGGGTCGGCCGAGGTCGAAGTGATCCTCGGGGCGGACGTGTTTGACGCTCATGCGGCCGTGATCGACTACACCACCGAGTCCCTGTTCCTGAAGGCGGTCGCGGCCGAACCAAAAGCTGCAGCTGACCCGGGCGCACAGGAGATCAAGAAGCGATGACTGGTACCGCCAGTGCGTGCCTTGATAGGTGGCTGCCGAACAACAGTATGCAGCGGCCGGCGCTGCGCGCCGCCGCTGATGCTGAGCGTTAGGCCGGCGAGGCGGAAACAATGCGGCCATACCAAACCGGCACCCATGTAGCTGTCCTGATTCTGCTTGTATTCGCTTATGAAGGCTGCGCGACCAGCCGTGGGCATGCACCGACGGCACCGCGAGAGTGGTATCGAGAAGGTGCTGGGAGAACAGTGGTCATGCTGGGAGGCGGCACTTTCGGCGCGGCTATGTTCGCACCTCACGCGCACGAACTATCGAACCAGTTTGACGTTATTCGTGTCCAGACGTTGAATGTGCAGACTGCCCAGAGCGGCGCGCCGATGCCGCCGAATTACACTGTGGCGGTTGAAGCCAATGCGCTGGCTCGTACGCTCGATGCGATCGGCATAGTCGATCCAGTCGATGTGGTTGGCTCTTCATTTGGAGCAGTCGTCGTGCTTCATTTCGCCGCCACATATCCCAAGCGCGTCAGAACCGTGACACTATTTGAGCCACCCGCCTTCTGGGTTCTTCCGGATGAAGAGTACGAGCGTGATCCTGTCCTTCGCGAGATGCTCGAATTGACGAGCGCCATGACATCATCGGCGGCACCGTCAGACGAGCAGTTTTTTCGGTTCCGCTGTTTGCTTGGCGCGTGCCCGTCGGGTATTCCCGGCCTGGGAGATGCTGCGCGCGCCGAGTGGGATGTCAGTCGCTCGGCGATGCGTGGCCTCGCCGCGATACCTGCGCATAGCGAGGATCTCGCGCGCCTCGCGCGATTCCCGCACCCCGTTCTGTTGCTGACTGGGTCAGATACGGTGGCATTTCACCGGCGGATCAACGTTTTGCTGGCACGCGCGTTTCCACAGATCGAAACAGCGGTGTTGCCCGGCGGACATGCAGCGCCTCGCACCGCGATGACCACGTTCGTTGAACAGCTTCGGGCATTCTTGAGGCGCCACGATTAGAGGTCCGGTGCGGCCTAACAATGCGATGCAGCGTTCGGCACTTGTCGTCACGCCGCTTGCAACCAAGGCACGCGGCGCGCAGACTGCGCGCCGCCGCTGATCGTGAGCGTTGGGCCGCAGCGATTATGCTGTGCGAAGGACTGTCTCACTCACTCAACTAGGGAGATGTAACGTGTTGCAGTTGCTTCGAGATATCTTGTCAGTCGCTTTATTACTTATCACTCCCTTTGCATTGGCAGATACGCCGGCCCAAGCCTTCTCAATAAATGACACCCAGCTTAAGTGGGGGTCTTGCCCTGCCTTCATCCCGAAGGGATGTAAAATTGCGGTCCTGCACAGAGACATGTGGAAGAACAATGCAGATATCTTCTTGAAAGTGCCGGCAAACTTTACTATTCCCCGTCACTGGCATACCTCGTCTGAACGCATAGTCATGGTTTCGGGAGAACTGGAAATTACCTATGACGGTCAGCAGCCCATCATCCTCAAGCCGGGCATGTATGCATATGGTCCTGCCAAGCTGCCTCACAAGGCGAGCTGCGCAAATGGCGATCCCTGCATCCTTTTTATTGCGTATGAGGGATCTACCGATACTGTTCCCTCAGTGAGTCCAACTAACTAGAGCACTGCGGCCCAACCATGCGATGCAGCGTTCGGCGCTTGTCGTTAGGCCGCATGGCAAGGTCTCGCGCGATTGACGTCGTAGCGCTCGTCGAAGCAGCAAAGGGCGCGGTGGTTCTGTTGGCAGCCACGGGCCTCTTGTCGCTCATACATCGTGATGTCAGCGCCGTTGCGGCAATGCTCGTCGAGCACACCTACCTCAACCCAGCGTCAAAGTACCCTCGGATCTTCCTCGACGCAGCGAGTCGAATACAAGACACGAAACTTCTTCTCCTGGCCATCGGAGCCGCCGCGTACGGCACGGTTCGCCTTGTCGAGGCGTATGGGCTCTTCAACGAACGACCGTGGGCTGAAGTACTTGCCGCGTTGAGCGGGGCCGTCTATGTCCCGTTTGAGCTGTTCGAACTGTTCCGCAAGCCCACTTGGCACGGTTTGGCCTTACTGTTGGTCAATGTCTTGGTGGTCGCAATCATGGTCCGCGCCTTGGCCTCACGCCGCAGAATCAGCGGCGGATAATGCGGCCTACCCCTTCGTTCCACCTGACGAGCGCCAGCCGGCTTCGCCGCCTGTCGCCCGCAGGTGAACTCAAACGTTAGGCCGCGCTTGTTGCGTGATGCGCAACGCGCTATACTTGGCCCATGATTCAGTCGTTTCGCCACAAGGGGCTGCGGCGATTTCATGAAACCGGCGGCCTCAGCGGAATCCAGCCGAAGCATGCGAAACGACTGCGGATGTTGCTGATCGCCCTAGAAACCGCCCAACTCATTGGCGACATGGACATACCAGGATTCAGACTGCATCCGCTAAAGGGCTCCGATCGGGGCCGGTGGTCGATTTGGGTCAATGGCAATTGGCGCGTAACCTTTGAGTTTAGAGACGGGCATGCCTATTTGTTGAATTACGAGGACTATCACTAATGGCCATGTATAACCCCCCTCACCCGGGCGAGTTCATTGCTTCGGTGTATCTGGAGCCGAATGGCATCAGTGGTCGCGAGTTGGCGGCCAAGCTCGGCGTGGCGCCGTCCACCCTGAATCGCATTCTGACGGGTGTCAGCAGTATCAGCCCGGAGATGGCCTTGCGTCTGTCGAAGTGCCTCGGTCGCTCCCCTGAGAGTTGGCTTGCCATGCAGCACAGCTATGATTTGTGGCAAGCGAAACGCAGCGTTGATCTCCGAGACGTGGAAACGCTCAAAGTAACAGCGGCCTAACTATGCGATGCAGCGTTCGGCGAACAACCTTGAGGAGCTCTTGACATGAGCAAGAAGAGCAGATGGTTCTTGGTGGCGGCGTGCGCGGCAATGTTGGTGGCGCTGGCTCGAACCCTTCCCGGCGTTCCCGTGGGCAATCGTGTCACCGACTTTTCCGCGGGCCTCGCGGCGGCCCTGATGTTCGGTGTCCTTGTGACCTGGAAGGATCGCCGAGTCCAGTAGCACGTGCCGTCGCCTAACAACCGGTTGCAGCGGCGGTCCGCGGCGCGGACCGCCGCTGAACCGGAGCGTTAGGCGGCAAGGTGACAACAATGCGTAAGCAGTCTAAGAGCACCCGCGTCCAGGTTCGTGGCAAGGGGTGGAGTAAGGTCAGCTCCATCGCTGCAGACAAATACGAGACCATTTCCCGAGCAATTCTGTTGTCATTGACCAAGACGCCTATTACGTTCTCAGAACTCGTTACTCGCGTCACACGCAAAGTGCGCGGTTTCAGCGGTTCCATTCCTTGGTACACAATTACTTGCCTGAGAGAACTTGAAGTGCGCGGAAAGGTAGTCAGGCGCAGAGCGCCAGTTCTATATTCACTTCGATGAGAGAACCTATTCCAGAGCCGCTTAACTGCCCGTTCGAGCAGGCGGTGATGCGAGTCCTCGGGCGCCGCGCGCGGCCGCTCAACGTGGAAGTTAGGAGGCTCGTGTAGCGGCCCGAAACCAGAGGTGGCGATGAAGATCGCGGAAATCTGGCGATATCCGGTCAAGACGATGGCGGGAGAGAAATTGAGACGGGCAGCCGTGGGGTCTCTCGGTATCGAAGGTGATCGGGTCGTGCATGTCGAGAACGCCAAGGGCAAGGTGATCACCTCCCGTTCGCATCCGCGCTTTCTGGGCCATAAGGGTTCGCTGGGCCCGAATGGCGAAATCATGGTGGACGGTCGGCCCTGGGACAGTCCGGAGGTTGCCGCCAAGGTTGTGGACATCGTCGGGCCGGATGCAAAGCTCGTGCGCTACGACGGTGCCGAGCGCTTCGACGTGCTGCCGCTGCTGGTGGCCACCGACGGCGCGATCGCGGCCTTCGGCCACGACCGTCGCCGCTTGCGGCCAAACATCGTGATTGGCGGCGTCGAGGGCCTGACCGAACGTGAGTGGCCGGGCGCGTGCCTGCGAACCGCCAAAGTTCTCATCGGTGTCCAGGATCTGCGTCTGCGCTGCATCATGACTTCATACGACCCCGACACCCTGGTCCAGGATAAGGAAATCACGCGAAGCATCTATCGGCGGTTCGACGGTAAGCTTGCGCTCAACTGCTTCGTGATCGAAGGCGGCGAGATTACCGTTGGCGACGAAGTGCAACTGGTGCAGGGACGTGCTTGCGCAGAATCCGCGGCGTTCATCGAGTAGGCCCGTCATTGCCGCCGATTCTTGGAGTTCACCCTGCTAACACTGAAGCGTCTGCAAGGACAGAAAGAGTTCCATGAGACACACGCGCATCATCGTGACTCACTACGGCGGGCCCGAAGTACGGGTGCGTCGGTGGCAGCCATATCTGGCATTCCCGCGAGGCTCTCGGTCCCGGCGGAACGGTAGTGGCCTACGGTCTTACTTCCTCGCTACGTGGGGGACGATTGGCTTCAGGACGCTCAGGTCGTCGTTATCGCATTCGTGGAATCGCGATATTCGGCGTGTACATCGCTGGCGGCTGGCTTCTCCCGGGCCGGAAACGGGTCGTTCCCTACAGCATCCAGTGGCTCAAGAGGCTGAGGCCGGCAATGTTTCGACAGGATTTGATCGCCCTGTTTGACCTCCTTCATCAGAAGAAGATCAAGCCGCTCATTGCGCAGCGATTTCCCCTGGCCGAGGCAAGACAGGCTCACGAACTGCTCGGGAAGGGAGGCGTGGCAGGCAAGATCGTGCTCGTGCTCAACGAATCATCCCATGAATCAGCTGCGGCCTAATCTGTGGCTCAACCAGACGCGCCAGAGTCGGCTTCGCCTCCTGTCGCGCGCCGCTTGCCGCAACATTAGACTGCGCAGACCATGACGCGCACGCAAGCCTTGGCGTTTGTTCGAAAGCATGGCGTCGTACTCGAAGCCGGACGCGGGCCAGTGATTTGCCTGGCGGATGCGGTGGCCGGACGAGCAATTCGTGGTAGCTGGTGGGGACATTCTAAAGGTCACGAGATTTTTGCTCTTACTCGTGCAGTGCGCGATTCAAAGGATGTCTGCGTTTGCCGGATCGTTGGTGGAAAGATTACCTATGTTCATCGCCGGCTTTGGCCTGCGCTTGTTCGCATTGCGCCGAACTTGCCACGACGGCAGTTGGCGATGATTCACGAGGTGCACACCGCAACGGGGCGCCACGAAGTTCAAGAGACCGCCTTTCCGGCGTGGGTCTCGGTCCAGATTCAACGGCAGGCGAAAAAGCTTACCGAAGCGCAGGCCATTTCGGCGCTCGGTAAATGGAGCACGGTCCTGCTCTCAGGTTCGGTCTGACTATGCGTTGGAGCGGTCCATGACAGCTTGGCAGGGGTGCACCGCGGGCGCCTTGAATAGTTTTGCGCCCGTGACGCTTGGTCGGGTTCCAGCGCGGCCCGCTCAACGTGGACGTTAGCCGGACAGTGGTTACGCCAGCGTTCACTCCTCCGACTCTCGCGCTCGGTGAGTACGTTCTCCGACCGTTTCGAAATGACGATGCCGCTGCTTGGTATGCCTACTTAATGGACCCGCGCGTGACCGAGCACACCAGCTGGCCGCCGATCACATTTGAGCTAATCACTTCCTTGGTTGAGAGAATAGTCGCTGATTACGATGAGCTGAAATCACTGCGCTGGGCGTTCGCTCGCAAAGATGACGACGAGCTCATAGGTTCATGTGGATACACACGCTGGTCAGGTGAGCAGGGCACTGCGGAGCTCGCATATGACCTCGCTCCCGCCTATTGGGGCTTTGGCTTGATGAGCGCGGCGGTACGAGCCACAGTGGCATGGGCACTTGGTACTGGGTTGCTCAGTCGTGTGGAGGCGTTTGTGATGACAACAAACGAGCCGTCCATCGCGGTTTTGGAACGCACTGGCTTTCGGAGAGAGAAGATACTTACGGGGCATCGCTTAGCCTGCGGCGTCCCTCGGGATTTCTATCTCTATTCAGTCGTGTCGCGTGCCGGTTAACAAGGGATTGCACCGCGCGGCGGCAAACGTGGCGGATTCGATTCCGGCCTATGTGCTGAGGGAAATATGCAAGGAACTGGGCGATGACTAAGCGCAATGCACATCCCGCGCCAGAGCGTGCCGCAGCTTGCGGCCGACGCCGGGTGGCAAGGCAAGTGACTATCCGAGCGCTGACCGCTCTATTGATCGCCTGCGCAAGCACCGGCTGTTCACCGACGGCTGATCCATCCTCGGCCATCGCCGAACGTGCTGCGCCGTCAGACTTGGCGCGACGACCACGATCAATCGAACAATTCAGATTCATCACCAAGGGCACGACGATGGTTCAGGTGATCCAATCGCTCGGAGAGCCGGATCAGGACGCGGGTAGCGGTATTCACATATATGTATACCGCCTTTCGGACGGCTCGGAGATCTGGATCGGGACACCAGACGCCTCGGAAATCTGGTATGTCCGTCATGGAGCAGAGACGCTTTATGAGAAAGATCGGCCTGCCACCTAACAAGTCGCTGGAGCGCGCGTGGCGCTCAGCTCAACCATTAGCACTCAAGAGTCATTCCGTATGCGCCGCATAATACCCGCACTCTTGACGATGGTTGTCGCTGCATCTAGCGGCTTCGCGCAAGATCAGACGCAACAGGCCGACAAGAGGCCAGCTCTCTTGCAAGCATTGGATGGACATTGGGTCATGACAGGCGATGTCCTTGGCAAGGCCGTCACCTATGACATGGTGGCCGCACCCACTCTTCATGACACCTTTACCGAAATGCACATGAAAGATGTGCAGGTCCCTTCAGAGTATGAGGCACGTGTATTCATCGGTGTCGACCCGGACAGCCAGCTCGTTATCACACACTGGTTGGACAATTTTGGCGCGAAGTACTCCATCCCTCACGGAACCGGCCAAGTTTCTGGAAACACCATCCAGTTCACCATTCAATACGATGATGGCCCCTTCCGCGACACACTGACTTTCCATCCCGAAGATCGCTCCTGGTCATTCGTCATTGAAGCTTCGCAACCTGATGGCTCCTGGAAACACTTTGCGCGCTATCAAATACGTTCCAAGTAGCTTGAGTGCTGACGCGGTGAGTCTTAACCATTCGCTCCAGCCGACCTGCTACGGTTGATTCCGCAAGCCTTCGCAGGCGGCTGAGCTCAAACGATGGGCTTCATCAATTTGACCGAGACCGCGCTCGTCGCCAGCGCCGCAAACCTTTCCCTGACCACTGCTGCCTCTGCTCAAGCGGATCCGGGCCTGATGGCCCGGGGGGTTGGTCAGGTTCTTTACTGCTGTCTACTCTGGCGCGGTCACAAATTGCCCGTGGCAGTTCTCGTCATCGGTCTTCTCGGGGGTTTAGCCGGGCTCTTGACCCTGGCCGTGTATGAAACGCAGTTGCTCGCCCTTGTCCAACTACTGTCGCTCGCTGTCTTGGGCACTGCGGTTGGCGTCGTGCTCATGCGGCAAATGCCCGCAACTGCCGACGGCGCGAGATGAGACCCAACACTTCGCTCAACACCACCAGCGACCGCATCGAGCCTGTGCGGACAAGTCTGCGCCTGTCGACCAAGTTCTGGCAGGAGGCGGCATGAGGCAGCAGATGCCGACCGTCCCCAACGGCGAGCGGCAGCAGTATGCTGTCCCCCTCTCGGTCTGGTGCTCGAACCCTTATTCACCTTGAGTGCAGAGACCCTGGCGCCGCTGGTACCTGGCAAGGAGGCGTGGGAGGGCCAACGATGACAACCCCGAAGTATTGGTTTTCCGCCAAGCGTTACGGCTGGGGCTGGGGGCTTCCAGCTACCTGGCAAGGATGGGCAGTTCTCATCGTTTACATTGTCCTTGTCCTCGGCGGGATCCCGGTGCTGCAAGTTTCGAAAGGGTCCCTCGCCTGCCTTGCTTACACTGCCATTCTGACCATTGCCCTCGTCGCGATATGCTGGGCAAAAGGGGAGCCGCCGCGTTGGCGTTGGGGGAAGGAGTGATACTTAACTTTGCGCTCAGGCGGACCTCCAACAGCAGGGGCCGCGAAGCGCCGAGGTTCATAACGCGACTTGCGGGCCTTGCTCTTTCCGGCCGCTTGGCTCCACGTTGGACAACAACATGATGCTGCCGCATTCTTCCCACTTCACTTGGCGGCGGACGATATTCTGGGTGTTCTGCACTGCTTCCTTGGCATTGGCTGCGCGCAACACCGCCCTCCCAGGCCGATATCTCGCCTTTGCGCTTCTGGCATCGGCTGCCCTTGCGCTTGTGCTGTATTACTATTCTCGGTGGCTTGCCCGTATCGAGGCCCGCTTTAAGTCCGTGCATCCACGCAAGTTTCGGGTGACTACACTACTCATGTTTTATGGCTGTTCAGGCGCTGCGTTTCTCCTGGTGGCGCTTTCCCCCTGGCTGGCCTCCTGGTGGATCACGTCGCCGCTCGGTTCTGCCACGGGCTATTTCATTTCGCCTGGATTGATGGCATCTGCTGCCGGATTCATTTCCCAAGCGCAACAAGGCGAAGCGGTTGCCTGACTGCGCGCCGCAGCGAAACGCCCATGTCACCCGCCTCAATCTCGCGTCAAGCGCTCGGTCTTCTCGGCTGGCTCCTGCTGACCTTTGCCGCCGCTACCGTCGGTGCAGTTGCCTCGGCCGACGCCGGTACGTTCTACAGCCAGCTCTCGCGTCCGGGTTGGGCACCACCCGGCTGGTTGTTCGCGCCTGTCTGGACGCTTCTCTATCTCCTCATGGGCATAGCCGCGTGGATTGTCTGGCGAAAGCACGGACTCAAGGGAGGTCGCACTGCCCTTGCCCTGTTCGTCATCCAACTCGCTGCCAACGCACTCTGGACCTGGCTGTTCTTCGTCTGGCACCAGGGTGCGCTCGCGTTCGCAGAGATCCTGCTGCTGTGGTGTCTCATCGTAGCCACGGTCATTTTGTTCTGGCGGCTCAGCGCTCTTGCTGCACTGCTGCTGCTTCCATACCTGGTCTGGATAACTTTCGCCTCTGCCCTGACGCTCTCCACATGGACGCTCAACCCCACGCTATTGTGAATCATCACCGGTGCGGTCTAAACCCTCGCTCAAGCGGGCCTCCAACGACCGCTTAGCTCGAACATCAGGGCCCAACAAATGCAGCCTTGGTTCATAGCCACCGAACGCTTCACCTCCGGTGATAAGGACGCTTGGGCGAAGTACACTGCCTGGTCTGGCCTTCGGCACTTGGATGAGGTGGTGTCTCTGGATCCCATACTGTGCCCGACTGTCCTTCCAGAGATAAAGGACGACTACTGGCCATACATCGTCAATGAAAACTTCATGCTCAACTTCTTTGTCGATTTGAAGTTTCTCCTCGAGCAGGTGCCAGATATTCGAGGACGAAACCTCTTGTGTGTCTATCGAAACCCGGAAGGACCACCGCCTTCTTACAAGGGGACGGTCAAGTTTGAATTGCTGGGCTACGACCTTGTGGATGTGAAGGGAAGCGCCAGCGCACTGACAAACTGCGGCGGTTTTCCCGAAGTATTCTCGAACAACGAACTCTCTTCCAAGGGCTTGCTCACGTCGCACGCTCGGGCGCTACAAGTGCAGGCCGAGTTACGTGCCAAACATCCCGAGGAGCACCATGCCGACTGCCATGTCTGGGCAATATCTCGCGCGGTTGCGCTCTAGCAGCACAGTCGAGGGGAGGCGTGCAAAAGCGACGCGCGCCCTTCACTGTGGACGTGCTTTGCGGCGTGCGGAACGTATGCTTATGACGATGCCGCGCATCTATTCGGCCGCCGGTCTCGCCTCACTTCCACTGACATTGCTGCTAGCCTTCATCTGGCTGTATCTGGGCACCGGGAGCGCGCAGCGCGTCGCCGATCTGTCGCAAAGCATACTTTGGCTCGCGCTTCCTTCCTTGACGCTGTTCGTGGCGCTGCCGTTGCTTCTACGCGCTGCCGCTGATCGTGGACGTCAGGCCGCCAATACCTGCCACGCTCGCGACGTACAGATGGGAACGACACCAGTTTCAATGATCAAGTTGCTCCTCTTTGGTTTCCCGACCCGGCCGGTACCCTTCGTGGTCTCCATGCTAATGGTGGGGCGGGATTGTCAGCCCATACTGCCTGCCGGACTATGCCGGAGAAATTGCGCTTCGGTACCTCGTGATTTCCATCATGGCTGCCGCTAGCGACGCAATGGGCAGCACTTCGGGTGACACCGGATGAAGGATGTTCTCGGGCAGCTCAAGGGTGGTGACCGACGCTCGATACGCGGTGTTCCGGAAGTCGTGGACCAGGTCATGGCCAATCCTGTGCTCTTTCCGGTCGTGTTCGACGGCATGACCGACGCTGATCTACTGGTCCGTATGCGGTGTGCCGATGCCGTTGAGAAGATCACCGCGGTCCGTCCGGACTACCTGGCCCCGTACAAAAAGCGCGTCCTCCGGCTGGCAGCCATCGCTGAACAACAGGAAGTCCGCTGGCACCTCGCGCAACTCCTCTCCCGCCTGAAGCTGAACGCAACGGAGCGTCGGCAGGCCGTGGATGTACTAACCAAATACCTCACAGATTCAAGCAGGATTGTGAAAACATTTGCCATGCAGGCATTGGCTGACATCGCGATTCAGGATCCTGAGCTGCGCGCTCCGATCATGGAGCGACTGAAGAGACTCACTCGAACCGGAGGCCCCGCGATGAAGAGCCGTGGGCGGAGACTGCTTGCGCGATTGAGCGAGCCGCGAGGCATCTGATGGAACCCATAATCGACCACATTCAGATCACGGTCAGAGACCTGGCCCAGGCAATCCAGTTCTACGACCGTCTCATGCCTCTGCTTGGTTTCAAGCCAGAGAAGCGTTCCCGCGCAACCATCCCGGAGCATGACTTCGAAGTAGTGGAATACAGTCACCCCCGACTTGCGTTCGCGATCACCTCTCCAAGACAGGCCTTTCGAGCCGACAAGATCCACAGACGACGACCGGGTTCCCTGCACCACCTGGCATTTCGCGCGAAGTCTCGCGACGAGGTAAACGAGCTCCACCAGAAAGTCGCCGGCATCGGGGCCGTGATCGTTTCATCACCTCGAGAGTACCCAGAATACTCGCCCGCCGGGTACTACGCGTTCTTCTTCAAAGATCCCGAAGGCATGAAATACGAAATCGTGACTCACAGCGAGTCTGCATGAAGGATGCGGCGCTACATGGCATTGCGGCGGAGCTTGCGGATCCAAAGGTCATCACCTTGCTCGCCCACCAGGACCGAGTGCTTGTCGCCTACGCACAGGTTCGGCGCAAGGCGCCGCCAGGCTGCGTCACACGCACTCATGCTCGCGGTGCATGAAACACAGAGAGAGCTCGGCGGTCGCGACCTATGGCCAGGCATGTGGGAGCGCAATCCAAGAGCCAGCTTCTTCTGCTCGAAGGCGGGCTTTTCCTGCGTCGGAAGCAACGACTTCTTCGTGAGCACCGACCGCCAAACTGACCGGGTGTTCTTTCTCCTGTCCGGGTCCCAAACAGCGGCGCCATTCAAGCCCTCGCTCAAGCGCGCCCGCAGCGACTTTCCGGGCGGCATCGCAGCCAGTTTGGTCCCGGCCTACCCAACCGCATCCTTGCGGCGTATCTTTCCGGGCAGTCATCGAGCCTGGATCTCGATTTGCACAGGACCGATCGCATGAATCGTCGTTGGTTTCGTTCCTGGGGTTGGCTGTTCTGGCCAGTGTCAGCTGCGGGGTGGGTGGCGTCATTACTTGTCCTGGCGTTTTGTGTTCAGGTGTTCATTGCAATTGATCGGCACTCCCACTCTGTCAGTGACACTCTCTATGGCGTGTTTCCGTACATCGTATGCAGCTTCTTGCTCTTGGACTGGCTCGCTTCCAAGACGGGTGGCAAGTAATGGTCGGCCGGTCGATGCTCGCCTTGGGCGTTGGGCCTCTGACGGCCTGCAGCGTGTTTGTCGGCGACACGCTGCGGTGGTGGACCGGGTCGTTGGGCGTCACTTCAACCTTGCGCCCAGTTGATGAGTGGCTTTGCTTCCGGCTAAGGAGGGTACGATGAGCGCTGAGCATCCGCTCGAGAAGGTCATTGCCGCTTACGGAGAAGCATGGAATAGCCACAACGTAGAGGCCATCCTCGCGATGCATACCGAGGAATCCGTCTTCGAGAACCACACGAGCGGCGGAAAGGCTGTCGGTAAGGACGCCATACGCGAGCTCCTGAAGGGGATCTTCGCCGCATTTCCCGATATCCATTTCGATGCGCGCCGGACCTACGTACGGGACGGTTTGGTGACGCAGGAATGGACAGCGACTGGCACGCTGGCCATTCCATACACTAAGGACGCCGCCACCGTGCAGCCAACAGGAAAGATCGTCTCCTGGAATGGCGTTGATGTAATTCCGTTCCACGGCAACCTTGTCGCACGTAAGGACGTCTACGTCGACTCAATGGGCTTCTTGCGGGCACTGGGGTTCAGACAAGTGAATCCATGAGATTGTCCTGCTCCGGGCTGCCATGCGCTTGGTGGCCCATCTCTCCGGTCGCAGCACCGTACCGCCCGAGGGGCCATTCACTGATTTGCTATTGAATACGGGCCTCGCCCTCTCCGTCGGCACGCTTGCGCTTGCCGCCAGCCAGGGGCGACACTTCGGGCACTCATGCGCCATGGAGACGTAGATGAAGAGAGTCACTGGTATCGGAGGGATCTTCTTCAATGCACGGGATCCCGTGACGCTCCGGGCCTGGTACCGGCAGCATCTGGGCATCGATGTTCAGGACTGGGGTGGCACTGCGTTTTCATGGACTGACGAAGAAGGCAAGCCAACTGCGGGAACAACCGTCTGGTCTATCGGCACTGCCGCCGGCGCTTACTTCGCTCCAAGTACAGCGTCCTTCATGATCAACTACCGCGTCGCGGACCTTCACGCTCTCGTTTCAGTCTTGCGGGCGGAAGGTTGCAATGTGCTCGAGAAGACCGAGGAGTCGGAATACGGAAAGTTCGCCTGGGTTATGGACCCGGAAGGAAACAAGGTTGAACTCTGGGAACCCCCTCCCGGCAAGTGAAGGACCGCGCCAGTCATAGTCTTACGGGTATGCTGTATCGAATTGGCGCAGATCTGGTGTTGTTGGCGCACTTTCTGTTCGCGGCGTTTGCTGTCTTCGGGGGAGCCCTGGCCTTCTACAACCCCGCGTGGTCATGGGTGCATGTTCCGGTGGTGCTATGGTCTGGCGTCGTAAACCTGATGAGCTGGACTTGCCCCCTGACGCCACTTGAAAAGTCCCTGCGAAGCCGCGCCGGCCAGCTGGAATATTCGGGCGGCTTTGTGCAGCATTACGTCGGACAACTGGTCTACCCGCGAGGGATGCCACGGCAGCTGGAGCTTGTGGCAGGTATATCCGTATTGGCATGCAATGCACTGGTGTACGCGGGCGTCATCCTCTGGGCCACTCGGTGACCCGCCATCCATCACACAGGAAATCGACGTGAGCGCAACTGAAAGCCCGAGGCCACCGTTTCCTCCCTTCGATGCCGAATCGGCCGCCAAGAAAGTGCGCATGGCCGAAGATGCCTGGAATAGCCGCGACCCGGAACGCGTTGCGCTCGCTTACACCCCCGGCAGCACCTGGCGCAATCGCTCCGAGTTCCTGACCGGTCGCGAAGCGATCATCCAGTTCCTCATCCGCAAGTGGAACAAGGAGCTGGACTATCGCCTGATAAAGGAACTCTGGGCATTCCACGGCAACCGCATTGCGGTCCGCTTCGCGTACGAGTGGCACGACGATTCAGGAAACTGGTTTCGATCCTACGGTAACGAGAACTGGGAGTTCAACGAGCACGGCTTCATGCAGCGCCGGATCGCGAGCATCAACGACTTGCCGATCCGGGAGAGCGACCGGAAATATCGTTGGCCACTGGGGCGGCGTCCCGACGACCATGCAGCACTTTCCGACCTCGGTCTGTGACTCCGATCAACCGCGACCAGGACATGCCCGAGAAGCCCTTGCAATGGCCCGGGACGTGAGAAGTAATCTCGAGCAGCGGGGCAGGCATGCCCGCAATCAGGCATGAGATGAATTCACTCCTGCTCGTTGGTCTGGGCGGCGCGCTGGGGTCGATCGCTCGCTATCTCCTCTCCGGCTGGGCGCTGCATCACTCCGTAGATTGGCGGTTTCCGCTGGGCACCTTCGCCGTTAATGTCATCGGTTGCCTCGTGGTCGGACTTCTCGGGGGTCTAGCCGTCAAGCACGACTTCTTCATGGGCGATACGCGCATCTTTCTTTTTACCGGCCTTGTCGGCGGCTTCACTACGTTTTCCGCGTTCGGCTTCGAAACGTTCTTTCTCCTGCGCCGGGGTGATGTCCTGGTGGCCGGAGGCTATGTGCTTTCTACCGTAGTTATTGGCTTGCTTGCCGTGTGGCTTGGCTTCAGTGCCATATCGAGCCGAAGCTAGCGGCCGCCAGTGTTTCAGCACCGACATCAAGAGTCGACCACATGGACTGAGGTGATTCGTGTACTACCTCGTTGACACCAACAAGTCATTTGACCAGGCGTCAGTGGACCTTGAGTCGGCGGTCAAGCGCCATGGCTTCGGTGTGCTGCACATCCACGACCTTGGGACCACGCTTCGCGGCAAGGGCATTCCGTTCCAGGAGCAGTGCAGGGTCTTTGAAGTATGCAACCCGGGACAAGCCGCAAAGGTTTTGTCCGCCGACATGCGCCTGAACATGGCGCTGCCCTGTCGTATCTCGGTGTTTACCGACAACGGCAAGACCAAGATCGGGCTTGTAAAGCCCTTACAGATGCTTTCGATGCTGTCCCAGGATGCGGCCTTGCTGCAAGTTGCGAAAGAGGTCGAGGAGAAGACCATAAGAATGGTTGATGAGGCGAAATGAAAGACCACGATTGGTTCGCTGAAAGACGTGCACGGGTCCTGGTAGCCGATAATATGCCGGCGTCGCTCTAGGAGTCGCAGTGGAACAACAAACCGCCCTTGCCACCGTCGGCCACGTCATCCAGTTGTCTGTGGCGCCCGTCTTCCTGCTCTCGGGCATTGGCGCAATGCTCGCCGTGATGACCAATCGCCTGGCGCGTGTTGTGGACCGCGCACGCGCAGTTGAAGCTCGTCTCGCAGGCGAGGCCCCCGGCGATCTCGCGTCTTCGCATGGGCACCTGCGAATCTTCTCGCGCCGCGCCAAGTTCATCAACCTCGCAATTACCTTCTGCACGATCACGGCACTCCTCGTTTGCGCCGTGATCGCGACCCTGTTCGTCGGGGCCTTCCTGCAGTTCGATGCCTCAATTCCGGTTGCCGTCCTCTTCGTCGGCGCCATGTCCACGTTCTTCGTGGGCCTATTGTGCTTTCTGCGCGAAATATTCATAGCGACCGCCAATCTGCGGATCGGGCCGCGATGAAACTTCCAGGGCGCGCGCAAGTGTGAACAAAGACCCAGGCGTATTGCTGCGAGAGAAGTCACATGATTGACCTGCTATCCGACCCACAGATCTGGATCGCATTTCTTACGCTCACCGCCCTCGAGCTGGTGCTCGGAATCGACAATGTCATCTTCATATCGATTCTTGTTGACAAGCTGCCCAAGGGCCGCCGTGAGCTGGCGCGAAAGATCGGCCTGCTCCTTGCCATGTTCATGCGAATAGGGCTGCTGTTCCTGCTGTCCTGGATCATTGGACTCACCGAGCCGCTCTTCTCCCTGTTCCGTGAGGAGCTTTCCGGTCGCGATCTGATCCTGATCGGCGGCGGGCTCTTTCTGCTCTGGAAGAGCACGAAGGAAATCCACCAGTTACTTGAGGGCACTTCGGGCACAGCGTCGGCCGCGGTCCGCGCCACGTTTTCGGCCGTGATTTTGCAGATCACGATCATTGATCTCGTCTTTTCCTTCGACTCAATCATCACCGCCGTGGGAATGGTCGACCAGGTGGAAGTCATGGTCGCAGCGATCGTCATTTCGGTGTTGCTGATGATGGCCTTCGCAGGCGCGATCGGACGCGTGGTTTCGGCACACCCAACGATAAAGATGCTTGCCCTTGCATTCCTGCTGGTGATTGGCGTTGTATTGATCGCTGACGGGCTGGATCATCATGTGCCGAAGGGTTATGTGTACTTTGCCATGGCGTTTTCAGTCGCTGTCGAGGTGCTCAACATCCGGATGAGAAAACGCGCTGGTCGGCCGGTCGAATTGCACGAGCGCTATACGCGAGATGGTGAATGACTCAGCACCCAGGCGCATGCGCCTTCGCTGGCGCGGACTGTCGAGTACTAGCTGATGGCTGGCGGCTACAACTTTCATCAAGGTACCGACCATGAGCAACCCGGTATGCGTGGTCGTAGGAGCAGGACCTGGCAACGGCGCCGCGATCGCGCGTAGATTCTCGGAGGCCGGCTACAAGGTCGCGTTATTGGCGCGTACCCCGCATTTCTCGTCCACGCTGGCGAAGGAACTGAATGGCGCCATCGCGGTGACCTGCGACGTCACGATCGAGGCGGACGTGCAGGCGGCGTTTGCCCAGGTCCGCAAGCGGTTGGGCGACATTGCTGTCCTCGTCTACAACGCCGGATCCGGGTCGTGGGGAACGATCGAGGACATCACGGCATCCACACTTGAGGACAACTGGAAAGTCAATGCGCTCGGTTCCTTTCTCGCTGCGCAGCAGGTCATACCTGCCATGAAGAAATCGGGCCATGGAAGCATTGTATTCATTGGCGCTACCGCATCGCGACGTGGCGGCGCAAAGACGGCGGCATTTGCTCCTGCCAAAGCGGCCCAGAGAGCATTGGCCGAATCAATGGCACGGCATCTCTGGCCTCTTGGAATTCATGTCTCACTGTTGATCATCGACGGCGTCGTTGACCTGCCATCGACAAGAGAGAAGATGCCGGGAAAGAGCGAGGCATTCTTCATAAAACCGTCCGCGATCGCGGCGACGGTATATCAGCTGTGCACACAGGACCGCTCAGCATGGTCATTCGAGGTTGAGGCGAGACCGTTCGGAGAAACCTGGTAATCGGGCAAAAGGACTGGAAAGTGATCCGGAAACTCCCCTCGGGAAAGTACCGCCTGTACTCGCGGTCGATAAATCCGAAGACAGGCAGGCGCCGCAACCTCGGGACATTCGCGACGCGTGCGGCTGCCGAGCAGCATGAGCGAGAGATCCAGTTCTTCAAGCGGCGCTAGGACGAAAGTGCCGTTACACATCGGTATCGTTTGTTGTTCGGCTGAGGGCGCTGCGCTCTGTTACAGGACCATCTGTGCGGAAGGGGCGGCGTTGCTGGGGCCGCACGCCCACCCCGAGATATCGATGCACACGCCCTCGCTGGCCGGGTATGTGAAGTGCCTTGACCGCGGCGACGTGGCCGGAGTCGGTGAACTGATGCTTGCGTCGGCCCGGAAACTGGCGGGCGCGGGCGCCGACTTCCTGATCTGCCCGGACAACACGATCCACCAGGCGTTCTCGTACGTCGAGGCCCGATCCCCCCTCCCCTGGCTTCACATAGCTGAAATCGTTGCCTCGGAGGCGTCCGCGCGCGGTTACAGGCGCCTCGGCCTCACGGGTACTCGCTGGCTCGTCGACAGCGAGGTCTATCCGGAAAAGCTGAGCCAGCACGGACTCGCATGCGTCAGGCCCGACACACGCGGACGCGACGAGATCAGCAGAATCATCATGGACGAGCTTGTCTATGGCGTGTTCAAGCCCGGGAGCGTCGCCTGTTTCCAGTCGCTCATCCAGGGATTCAGGGAACAGGGCTGCGACGCGGTCATACTCGGCTGTACCGAGATACCGTTGATCCTGAGCGACGCGAACTCGCCCTTGCCCACCTTGGATTCGACGCGGCTGCTGGCGCGAGCCGCACTACGGAAGGCGGTGAATTCAACGGAAGCCCGGTGACAGCTGGAGTTGGCAGCGAGAAGCCATGCGGGAGGCAGCCTTGCCCAAGACCACTTTATTCATCGGCTCGTCGGCAGCTGCAAAGTCGCAGGCACGAGCCTTTGTCACGAAGTTCCAGAGTCCGGTCCTGAGATTTCTGCCCTGGTGGGACGCTTTCACCGCGGGCAGAACATTGCTCGAGGACCTCGACCATATCCGCGGCAGGGTGGATGGTGCTGTCCTGCTGTTCTCGCCTGAAGCCAGATCAACCGTCAGAAAGAAATCCGTCCTCGTGCCGAATCTCAATGTGCTCTTCGAGTTCGGCTACTTCTACGGGCACTTCGGCAAGAAGAAGACAGCAATATTGAAGTATGGGGACTTCTACTTGCCAAGCGACCTCGGCGGCTATATCCACATCCACGGGAGCACTTCCTTCGCGCGCAGCGCAGCCGTCAAGGTCGGCAAGCGCACCGAGCGGGAATTTGGCCGATGGCTCGCCGAATTATGAGCTGTGACGAGGACTCGCGTCGTTGGAATCGCTGGCGCGTTCTTCAAGGCAAGAGGATCCTCAGGCGTCGCGCGCCTGGTACCGCGAGCACCATGGGATCGGGATCCGGGATCCGAGGCACGTATGCGATTTGACTCCAGACTCGCCTGCGGGCTGATCCTATTTTCGCTGGCCGCTTCCGCCCAGACGCCGGCGCAACTGGTCGAATCGCCTGCGGGGTCGGTCGACCAACTTGCGGGTCTCTGGAAAGCAAAGCGTTGGTTTAGCCTCGATTCACATGGACCGTTGATCATTCAGCGGACACCTTCCGGGTGGACTGCCGATTTTCTCGGCCGGACCATTCCAGTGCACGTTGACGGCGAGAAATTCGCCTTCGCTTTGCCAAATGGTGAGGGCTCGTTCAGCGGACGCATGGAACCAGGCGGGCGCCGCCTCGCCGGTCACTGGATTTCGACTGGAACACCCGTCAGCGGAAATCACAGTGCGACCCCCATATTGCTCAGCGCCGATGGGCCTGATCGCCTGCGGGGCAACGTCGATCCGCCCCCTGTCCACTTCACCTTCTATCTAATGGCACGGAAACGACCGGACGGCACGCTGGCCGTCTTGCTGCGCAATCCCGAGCGCGACTACGGCGCCTGGCTCGGCGTCGATCGGATGACTCGCGACGGGAATGCCGTGAAGCTGATCGGCAGACGTCATGGCAATGAACGCGAAGTGGCGAGTGGCATTTACGATGCGGATAACGAAGTCATTACACTGACATTTCCGGACCGTGGAGGGAGTTACGATTTCCGACGCGATGGCGACTCCAGTGACTTCTATCCCCGCGGCAGGCACCCGGGTCGCTATGCCTATCATCCACCGCTTTCTCGCGATGACGGTTGGCCGACGGGAACGCTGGATGAGGCGGAGATCGATCAGGCTGGCATCGAGAAGCTCATCCAGGTATTCCTCGACGCGCCCATGGAGCAGCCGGAAACGCCAACGGTCCACGGTCTGCTGATCGCGCGGCATGGAAAGCTTGTGCTGGAAGAATACTTTCACGGCGAGCACCGCGACGAGCTGCACGAGACGCGCTCCGCGTCGAAATCGGTGACGGCCGTGATCGCGGGCGCGGCCATGCAGGCCGGCGCACCGTTACAGCTGTCAACGCCCGTCTACCAGATCATGAATGGCGGTATTTTCCCGCCGGACCTGGAGCCCCGGAAACGCGCCATGACGCTGGAGCACCTGTTGACGATGTCATCGGGATATTACTGCGACGACAATGACGAAGCTGCGCCAGGCAATGAAGACGCGATGCTTGATCAAACCGACGAACCGGATTACTACCGATACACGCTGAAAGTCCCGATGGCCACGGCGCCTGGCGATACGGCCGTCTACTGCAGTGCAAATGCAAACCTCGCACTCGGAGTTGTGGATCGCGCAATGGGTGAATCGCCGCTTGACACCTTTGACCGATTGGTCGCTGTGCCACTGAAAATCAACCGTTATGGATGGGGACTGGACCCCGCAGGGCATCCCTATGGCGCTGGCAGCGTGCAGTTTCTGCCGCGCGATTTCATGAAGTTTGGTCAGTTGTTGCTCAATGGCGGAACCTGGAAGGATCAACGGATTCTCAGTCGTGAATACGCAGCGCGAGCGACCGCGCCGCTGTACCACCTGCGCGGCATGTACTATGGCTATCTCTGGTGGAGCATCGACTATCCCTACAAGGCTCGCACCGTGCGCGCCTTCTTCGCAGGTGGCACGGGCGGACAGGCAGTGATTGTGATTCCGGAGCTTGATCTTGTGATCGCCACTTATGGCGGAAACTACAGCAGCAGCGGAACGTTCTATGTCCAGATGGAGATCACCCCGAGGTACCTGCTGCCAGCCGTGCGAGAGACCGGAGACGACAAGCGCGCTCCGGTCGTTCCACGCGAAGACTTCGCCCCGAAATTCAATGCCAATACGGAGTCGGGGCGAGTAGCCCAGCCTTGACAAGCTCATGTTCCACACAACCTTCCTGTACAGCCGTTTCTGGTGGCGCTGGGTGGCTGCCAATAGTCTTGCCGAATTGCTGGGCCTCGGCACAGTCGCCGCGGTGGGCTAT
Organism: Steroidobacteraceae bacterium; assembly: GCA_036824505.1. Lineage (GTDB taxonomy): Bacteria > Pseudomonadota > Gammaproteobacteria > Steroidobacterales > Steroidobacteraceae > SCUD01. The sequence continues at coordinate 176,985 of DAITAA010000001.1, read as the reverse complement.
GTCTTTGCCAGCCGGATGGGCGAACCGCATGGACTTCCCGAGGCGTTGACGCTGGCTGCCGTCTTCATCCTGCTCGGCGCGTTCGAGGGACTGGTGGTCGGCTTGGCACAGGGCAGGGTGCTGAAAGCCAGGCTGCCGGAACTTGCGGGCTGGGTGCGCGCAAGTGTCGTCGGCGCCATAGCTGCCTGGGCCATCGGCATGGTGCCCAGCACCATCATGAGCCTCAGCCAGTCGACCGATACGACCCCACCGCCCGAAATCAGCGAGTCATTGCAACTCGCGCTTGCCGCCGGCATGGGTCTGGTCGCAGGACCGATCCTGGCTTTCTTTCAATGGCGAAGTCTTCGCCACCAGGTCGCCCGCGCCGGCTGGTGGTTGCCGGCCAATGCATTGGCCTGGGCTGTCGGCATGCCGATCATCTTTCTTGGGGCCCACGCCAGCAGCTACCTGACGGACAAGATTTCCGTTGCGCTCGCTGTTGGCGTCGCGCTCGCGGCCGCAGGTGCTGCCGTTGGCGCCATCCACGGTCGCTTCCTGTTGTGGCTGGTGCCTGAGGCACGGCAAGGTCACGATGCGGCCTGACAACGCGTTGTCACCGCTTGGCAAGCGTCTGTTCCCGGGCGCAGGATGTTTGGCCTGATTGCGCTATTGCTTGATCTGCTCGTCATAGTGGTCGCTGTTCGCTGGATGCGGGTGCGAAAACATGAGTGACGATCCGCATTTTCTCGCTCTCCAGAACATGTACCTGGCGGCTCCCATCAACGCGTTCTACCGCCCGAGCATCAAGGTATCCGATGGGGAGGCAACGATCGAGATCGAGGTGTCCGAAAAGTTGTTTCACTCTGCGGGAGCCGTGCATGGCTCCGTCTATTTCAAGATGCTGGATGATGCCGCTTTCTTCGCCGCCAATTCCCTGGAACGGGATATGTTCGTGCTGACGACCGCGTTCACGACATGCTTCACGAGGCCCATTTCGTCCGGAACGCTTCGTTCCGTCGGGCGCGTGGTTGATCGCAAGAGAGCGCAGTTCATCGCTGAAGCGGTGGTCTATGACTCAGCGGGAAACGAGATCGGCAGGGGAAGCGGAGTTTTCGCACGAAGCAAGATTCCGCTTCGAGAGGCCCGGGGATATGCGACTTGACGGCTCGTTTGAACGCAGCGTGTGCCAGCAGCACAGCCCAAACATGAGATGAGCTTGCGCGCGAAAAGACTCCTGCTTTCGGCGGTCGTCGTCATCGTCGTCGCGGTCCTGGCATCCGTTCGGGACCATGCTGGACGCACGCCTGCCGTTGCCACACCAGCCGCTGCCGGCAATGATTCGACACTTGCCGCCGCTTTCGACAGCCACGCCAGTAATGTCGTGGTCGAGGGCCAGGGAACTGTCGTCAAGATCCTTTCCGATGACAATGACGGCAGCCATCATCAGCGCTTCATCGTCCGGGTGAGCCCGCGGCAGACCGTGTTGATTGCCCACAACATTGATCTGGCCCCCAGGGTTTCGCCCTTGCATGAAGGCGACGTCGTCGCCTTCAGTGGTGAATACGAATGGAATCCAAAGGGCGGCATCGTCCATTGGACCCATCGGGACCCGGAAGGAAGCCACGCGGCCGGGTGGATAAGACACGACGGGCAGGTATTCGACTAGATCATCGAATGAGCATCATCAAGGCTGGTCTTTGCTATTTCGCGCTGGTATTTGGCACCGGCTTCGTGCTGGGCTCGATTCGCGTACCATTTCTCGTGCCACGCCTGGGCGTTCGAGCGGCCGAACTCATCGAAATGCCGCTCATGCTTGTGGCCATCGTGGTTGCCGCCCGATACGTTGCGAACCGATTCGCGCTGGCGCCCTCATGCCGAACTCGGCTGGCTACCGGATGCCTGGCACTGGCCCTGTTGATCGCCGCCGAACTCCTGCTTACGGTCGTAATTCAGGATCAGTCAATCGCACAGTACATCGCAAGCAGAGATCCCGTCTCCGGCGGTGTCTATCTGGCAATGCTGCTGCTGTTTGCGTTGATGCCATCCATTCTTGCGCGAGCGGATGCAAGTCGTTCGCGCACCCATGGCAAGCCGGTCAGAAAATGACTGGCCCTCGTGGCTTGCTGGCGATGGTCGAGATCAGCCTGGCCGGCATGGTCTGCGTCGTGGTGTTGTCCTGCTCGAATGAGCAGCCGGGGCGCGGAGAAACGGCGCAAGGCGAGGCAGCGGCGACGCGCCCGGCAAATGTCCGCGCTTCACCCGAACTGCCGCCGGAGGCCCGGCCGCAGCCCGCCGGTGTCGCGGTCGACAACAGGACGATCAGTCCCGCCAACGTACCTGACGCTTGCCGGTACGATGACCTGCCAGCGGCGCTGGCGGCAGCGAAAACCAGGTGGCAGGGAACCGGCATCAACAGCTACAGCATGACGATCCAGCGGGCCTCATTCCGCCAACTGCCGGTTTGGCCCAATTCCACGCCTCTGAAACTCACGGTTCGTGACGGCCGGGCATCGGGCAATATCAAGGGCGTCGATTCGGCCTGGTTGCAGTCACTCACGGTTGACGGATTGTTCCAATACATCGAGAGCCAGGTCGCGCTGCATCCTGACTGCTTCAAGGTGCAGTTCGATCCCATGTTCGGATATCCCACGTCGCTCCGGATCGATCCTGTGTTCGGGGGCGCGGACGATGAACTGGAATATGCGATCACTGACTTTGGCCCGTGAGTCACTTCCGTCATATCGGATAAACATGACTTCCCTGCGACAGCTGCTGCCACGGGTGCGCGCCTGCAGGATCTGCGAGCCTGCACTCCCTTTTGGCGCGCGCCCCGTGCTTCAGATCCACGCCGAAGCGAAGATTCTCATCGCAGGCCAGGCTCCTGGCCGCCATCAGAAATGTCCAGCTCACATTGATTCTTGGCCAGTATGCGCAGGCGTATCATCTCGGAGCTGCCGCAGGGTCCGTGACGAAAGCAGCGCAGAGCTGGCGCAGCTACTGGCCTTCCCGTCTCCCTCTTCCGCACCCCAGCCCCCGGAATCAGCTTTGGATGCGGCGCAATCCCTGGTTCATGCGGGAGGTCGTACCCGCGCTACGCAGGCAAGTGAAGGCGCTCCTGTGAACGCCACCCGGCGATGACCATCTGCCAGCGAGGTCACGAGGAACGATGAATGAGTCCTGGATCATCTGGGGTCTGCTGTTCGGGTCAATCGGGCTCGGTTTTTTCATGTACGGCAGGAAGCAGCGTGCTGTCGTTCCGTTTGTCTGCGGTCTGGCGCTCATGATCTTCCCGTACTTTGTTTCCAACACGATCGTTCTTGTCGCAATCGGGATCGTGCTTATAATTATTCCAAAGTTCTTAAAACTGTGAGCCGCGAGCGAATGAATTCCCCAGCCACGATTCGGACATCAATGCGCCACCTGGCTGGCTGCGAAGTGAATTGCGGGCTGGACTGACGGAGGCATCATGACGTCCACACAAAGTATGACTGGCGACCTCTGCCTCGTCGCAGGTTCAACCGGCATGCTGGGCAGCGAGATCTGCCGCCTGCTCTCGGTACAGGGCTGCGCGGTCCGGGCGCTGGTCAGGACATCGTCGAATCCGGACAAGGTCGCACGGCTGAAGGATCTCGGCGCAGAGATCATCCACGGCGATCTGAAGAATCCCGGCTCGCTGAAAGCGGCGTGCCGCGGTGCAAGCACCGTCATCTCAACTGTCTCATCGACGGTTGCGAGACAGCAAGGCGACTCGATCGAGAGTGTCGATCTGCAGGGTCAGCTGAACCTCGTCGAGGCAGCCGAACAGGCTGGCGTCGGGCATTTCATCCTGGTTTCGTTTCCGACAATTGATCTGGATTTCCCGCTGCAGTCCGCGAAACGCGCCGTCGAAGAACGCATACGACGCAGCCGCATGTCTTACACAATCCTCCAACCGACGTGTTTCATGGAGGTGTGGCTGGGTCCAGCGTTGGGCTTCGACGTCGCCAGCGCCACCGCCAGGATCTATGGTGACGGGCAGAGAAAGACGAGCTGGATTTCCTTCCAGGATGTCGCCCGCTTCGTCACGGCCGCGGTCGGCAATCCGCAGGCGAAGAACACCGTCATCAAGCTGGGCGGCCCGGATGCGATGAGTCCGCTGGAAGTCGTGCGGCTGGCGGAGCAGATCGCTGGCAAGACGATTCATGTCCAGCATGTGCCGGAAGAGGCTCTTCGCGCACAATACGGCGCGGCAACCGACTCTCTGCAGAAATCATTCGCTGCGCTGATGCTCTACTATGCTCATGGCGACGCGATCGACATGATGGAAGCGCTGCGCATCCTGCCCGTGAATCAGCGGCAATCCCTCCGGGAATACCTGCAGGCGGGTATCTGACAGCACATCAAGCGTTATTATTTCGCGAGGCGTTGCCGGTTGAGGCGGCGCGGATTGCCGCATTGGTCAATTCGGCCTATCGAGGCGATTCCAGCAGGCAAGGCTGGACGACCGAGGCCGACCTCCTCGACGGCACCCGGACGAACAAGGCGGATATCGAGGGTTTGATGGCGCGGGAAGGATCCAAGATCCTCCTTTGCATCAAAGACGCCGAGATCATAGGTTGCGCACATCTTGAGCTCCACGACACCCGCTGCGAGCTCGGAATGCTGGTGGTGAAACCGGGACTGCAAGGCCGGGGCATCGGAAAAGAGATCATGCAGGCAGCGGAGAGCGTGGCCCGGGAAAGCTGGCGTGTGAAAGTGATTACAATGTCGGTGATCTCGGTCCGGCACGAGCTGATTGACTTCTACCAGCGCCGCGGCTATCGACGGACTAGCCGGAAGAAGCCGTTCGTCGCCGACGATACTCATGGATATCCGAAATCACCGTCGATTGAATTCGAGGTGCTGGAGAAGACCATCCAATGACAACAATCACGACCAGACTCGCGACCATAAAGGACCTCGATTCCGTCGCACCGCTGTTTGATGCGTACCGGCAGTTCTACAAGCAACCGCCCGACTTGCCGCGCGCCCGGCAATTCATCCAGGAGCGCCTGCAGCGTAATGAATCAGTATTGTTCGTCGCTGAAACTGACGCCAGGAAGGTGGTCGGGTTCTGCCAGTTGTATCCAACATTCTGCTCGGTCAGGGCGGCGCATACCTTTGTGCTGTACGATTTGTTTGTAAGCCCCGGAGCCCGTGGCACGGGAGCCGGCAGGTCGCTTATGCTGGTCGCCGAAGTACACGCGAAGAAGACCGGCGCCGCCCGCATGGAACTCTCGACGGCAAGGACAAATACGATCGCGCAATCGCTCTACGAGTCGCTGGACTGGGTGCGCGACGAGACCTTCTTCGTGTACGGCAAGTCATTCGAGTAGCCTGATGCTGCAGCTGCGTCCCAACTGCGAATGCTGCAACAAGGACCTCCCCGGCGATTCCCCCGATGCGTTCATCTGCTCGTTCGAGTGCACGTTCTGCCGCAGCTGCGCACTGGATGTCCTTCATGGTCGCTGCCCCAATTGCGGAGGGGTGCTCACACAAAGGCCCGGCCGGTCGCCGGAGGAACTAGTGCGGCATCCCGCCTCGACGGAACGGATCGTCAAGAAGCACGGATGCATTCAATCAGCCGTCCCCTGACATAGGTCTGCACCAGATGCCCGACAGTAGTCTGAACCCCGGCGAGCGTTGTCGCGTCTTTCGCGAGCTGCACCAGTCCGGCTGTTTCGTCATTCCAAATCCCTGGGATGCCGGCAGTGCCCGCCTGCTGGCCATGCTCGGTTTTCCGGCACTTGCAACGACCAGTTCCGGATTTGCCTGGAGCCTGGGCAAGGCCGATAACCGTGCAACGCTTCCAGAAGTGCTGGCGCACCTGCGGTCGATCACCGGCGCCGTCAAGATACCGGTCAATGCGGATTTCGAGGGCGGTTTCGCCATCGAACCGGCCGCAGTCGGCGCCAATGTCGCCGCCGCGACCGCGACCGGGATCGCCGGACTCTCCATCGAGGACTCCACCGGCGACGCATCACGCCCTCTGCTCGATTTCGGACTTGCCGTGGAACGAGTCCGTGCGGCACGACGTGCAATCGACGAGAGCGGCACGGGAATACTGCTGACAGGAAGGTCAGAGGGCTTTATCGTGGGTCGCCCCGACCTCACGGAGACAATTCGCCGGCTCACTGCCTACGCTGAAGTCGGTGCCGATTGCCTCTACGCGCCGGGCATCCGCAACAGGACGGACATTGTCACCATCGTGAATGCGGTCGCACCAAAGGCGGTCAATGTGCTGGTCAGCAGCGATTTCACGACCGTGGCGGAGCTCGCCGATCTCGGCGTGCGGCGCATCAGTGTCGGTGGCGCACTGGCTCGCGCCGCCTGGGCCGGTTTTATGCAGGCGGCGACGGAGATCGCCACGAAGGGTACATTCACGACTCTTGCGCACGCCATACCGCCCATGGACCTGGACGAGACCTTCAACTCGGAGTGAGGCGCATCGCCAGTCTCTGCGGGACAGCGGATTGCTGACTGATGTCGATCCCCTGGTATCGCACGATCACGGCGGAGCAATGGCGCGTGCTGCTGGCCGCCAAGCTCGGCTGGATGCTGGATGCCATGGATTTCATGCTTTACGTGATGGTGATCGGCCGTTTGAAGGCGTATTTCCATTTCGATGACGCGGTGGCCGGACTGCTCGGAACGATCACTCTTCTGATTTCCGCAACGGGTGGTTTGTTCTTTGGATTCATCGCAGACCGGTTCGGCCGGGCCCGGACACTGATCTTCACGATCCTGATCTTCTCACTCTGTTCGCTTGGCGCAGCCACGTCCCAGACATTGATGCAACTGATGATCTGGCGAGCGTTGCTTGGACTCGGCATGGGCGGAGAATGGGCAACCGGCGCCGCTCTTGTGAGCGAGACCTGGCCGGCAGAACACCGGACCAAGGCGATCGGCATCATGCAGTCCGGCTGGGCGTTGGGTTACATCCTGGCAGCCATTGTTGCGGCGGTAATGCTCGACGTCCTGTCCCTCGGTGCGGAAGCCTGGCGCTGGCTGTTCGTATTGGGGGCCGTGCCCGCTTTCTTCACGCTGTGGATCCGCAGACGAGTTCCCGAGCCGCGCATCTGGGTGGAGCGCCGGAGCCACGGCGTGCCCCGTGCAAATCCATTTACCATCCTGTTCGGCCCGAAACTCTGGCGCCGCACCGTGCTGGCGACGCTCCTCGCAGGCTGTCTCCAGTTTGCCTACTGGGGATTGTTCTTCTGGTTGCCCGGATTTCTCGCCGCTCCCGTCGAACAGGGCGGTGCTGGCATGACGCTGCTGCGCTCGATGAGCTGGATCATTCCCATGCAGATCGGCGCGTATCTTGGCTATCTCTCGTTTGGTTTCATCGCCGACCTGATCGGACGCCGGCGCGCGTTCGTGCTGTTCGTGCTCGTCGCGGCCTTGCTGGTGCCGATCTACGGACAGCTGGCGCACAGCCCCGCGGTGCTCATGCTGCTTGGCCCCGTGCTCGGCTTCGCCGGTCACGGTTTCTTCAGTCTGTTCGGGTCATTCCTCGCCGAACTCTTTCCAACTGCTGCACGGGCAACCGGCCAGGGGCTCGCTTACAATGCCGGCCGCGGACTCGGCGCTCTCGCTCCATTTGTGATCGGCACGCTGGCCTCGATGCCTCGATTCGGCATCGGCACCGCGCTGGCCCTGACCTCCGCTTTCTTCATCGCGGGGGCGCTCCTCATCTACGCGCTCCCAGATGACGCTGGAAAGCCGCTGGAGGTGTAGCGCGGCCACCCCCCCGGCACCCGATCATGAGACGCGACAACTACCGGTTGAACGCGGCGCCGCAAAGTTGTTCACTAGGCTCCCTCATCAGGAATGTCGACAGTAGATTCAGGGGATTCATCATTGACATGACGAGTGTGGCGATTCCGCCGGTCAGCAGAGCCGTCGGCGGCAATGTCTGAATACAAGGCGGTGATCGTGTGGAGCCGCAACGGCGTGGCTTTCACGGATAACCGCTACAGCCGCAGTCACCGCTGGCTGTTCGATGGCGGCATCGAGGTGCCCGCATCGTCATCCCCGCATGTCGTTCCTCTGCCGATGTCCGTCGCGGCGGCCATCGATCCGGAAGAGGCGTTTGTCGCCAGCCTGGCCAGTTGTCACATGTTGTGGTTCCTGTCCATCGCCGCCAGGCGAGGCTTCGTGGTCGACAGTTATCAGGACCACGCGGCCGGGATCATCGGAAAGAATGCAGCTGGCAAGCTGGCGTTGACGCGGGTGACGCTCCATCCCGAGGCGCACTTCAGCGGCCACGAGTACCCGACGAACGACGATGTCCTGGCAATGCACCACGAGGCGCATGAACAGTGCTTCATTGCCAATTCGGTCAGGACAGAGGTACGCTGCGACCCCGTCTTCGCATGCGGCGATGCACCATGAAACCATTCGCGACACTGGCTGTAATCCTGCTTTCCCTGATTGCCACCATGCAGCTGATACGCTTCGTGCTGGCGTGGGAAGTGACTGTCAACGGCCTGACCATCCCGGTCTGGCTCAGCGGGATCGCATTTGTCGTTGCCGGCGGAATTGCGACGATGCTGTGGCACGAGTCGCACGCCCGCACTTGATGATCAGTCGATTTCCATCACTTGTCAGCCTTTCTTCCGTAGCCGTGGCGTGGCTGGCCATGGGGACGTGCGCTATCGCGGCGGAGCCAAACGGTGGGCCGAGGGCTGGCCCACGCCAGACGCAAGAACTCCATGACGAGATTGCCGAAATGGATCGCGTGCTGTTCGCCGCTGTCTTCGATACCTGCGATATCGCCAAGTTGTCCACGTTGGTTACCGACGACTTCGAGTTTTTTCACGACAAGGATGGGCTTTCGTCCACGTCCGGCGAGCAATTCGTCAAGGCGATCGCGGGAACCTGTGAACGTCAGAAGACCGGCGAAGATTATCGCGCGCGGCGCGAACTGGTTCCGGGCAGCATGAAGGTCTATCCACTGAACAACTATGGCGCAATCGAGGTCGGCAGGCATCGTTTCTATCAGTTGCTGCCGGGCGAGCCCGAGAAACTGGTCGAAGTTTCGCTATTCACGAATGTGTGGAAGAAAGATGCGAGCGGCTGGAGGCTATCGCGCGTCCTGAGTTACGACCACCGGCTCACGGACGAGGAGCCAGATTGACCCATGCCCGCTGCTGACGTTTTCCCCCTGTTTGGCGGTTGTGATTGCCGCAGCCTGCGCTATCGCATGGATGCGCGGCCGCTTTTTGTGCATTGCTGCCACTGCCGATGGTGCCAGCGCGAAAGCGGTGCGTCATTCGCGCTGAATGCAATGATCGAGGCTGATCGCATATCATTGCTCGCGGGTGAACCCGAAATCGTGGATACGCCCTCCGAGAGCGGACGGGGCCAGAAGATCGCGCGCTGCCCGAGGTGCCGCGTCGCGGTGTGGAGCAACTATGCGGGTGCCGGGGCTGCGGTCCGTTTTGTGAGGGTCGGCACGCTTGACGAGCCCGATCACCTGCCACCCGAGATCCACATATTCACGAAGTCGAAGCAGCCCTGGATCGTACTGCCACCAGACACACCAGCGGTGCCCGAGTACTACGACCGCGAGCGGTACTGGCCAAAGGAAAGCCTGGCGCGACGCGAGGCCTTGCTTGCGAGGATTGCGGCGCAGCCGTTGAAATCATGAGCGAACCACCTACGGGACGGGCCGTAATGGGCAAGAGCCGGCTGGAAGCTTTCAGTGACGGCGTGCTCGCTATCATCATCACGATCATGGTGCTGGAATTGAAGGTGCCGCACGGTACCGATGTTGCGGTTCTGAGACCTCTGCTGCCGATGCTGCTCGCGTATGCGCTCAGTTTCCTGTACATCGGCATTTACTGGACCAATCACCACCACATGCTGCACACGGTGCACAAGGTTACGGGGCCGATCCTGTGGGCCAACCTGCATCTGCTCTTCTGGCTGTCGTTGTTTCCGGTCACGACCAGCTGGATCAGCGAGAATCAGCTCGCATCGGGGCCCACGGCTCTTTACGGAATCGTACTGCTGCTGGCTGCATTCGCCTATTGGACGCTGCAGCAGCTAATTATCGCCTCGCAGGGCCCGCAGTCATTGTTGAAGAGAGCCATCAGGGGTGACTGGAAAGGCAAGCTCTCGCTGTTCCTTTACGCCATCGGAGTTGGACTGGCCTTTTACGTGCAATGGCTCGCGATCGCGATCTATGTCCTGGTCGCACTGATCTGGCTGGTGCCGGACCGGCGGATCGAGCGAGTGTTTGCCGAAGATGCATAGCCGTGTTGGCGAATTGCGATGCAAGCGTTGCCGGATAAAAATGCCCCTCCTCACCCGGGAATGATCGACATGAACGACTCGATCGCTAAAAGCATCATGATTCTTGGCGGCTGCCTGCTGGTCGGCTTCATTGCACTGGGCTGGCAGGTCGGCCACGCCGCGCTATCGGTCAAGGAGCTGGAGCGCACGGTCGTCGTCAAAGGTCTTTCGGAACGCGAAGTGCCGGCTGACATCGTCATCTGGCCACTCACCTTCCAGGAAGCGAACGCGGAGCTGAATGGCATCTTTGCGGCCATCCAGAGCAAGAACACGCTGATCACCGAATTCCTGGTCGGTCACGGCATCCCGCGCGAAGAAATCACCGTCGCGCCGCCGGCTGTTACCGATCAATATGCGCAAAGTTATGGCGACAAGAGCCATATCCTGTTTCGCTACACCGGCAGTTCCACCGTGACGGTGTATTCGAGCAATGTCGCGGCCGTGCGCGCGGCGATGCAGGATGTCATCTCGCTTGGAAAGAAGGGTGTCGCCCTGTCAGGAGAGGGCTATCAGGGCCAGACGCAGTTTGTGTTTTCGGGCCTGAGCATCCTGAAACCCGACATGATCGAGGAAGCGACCAGGAACGCACGCTCGGTTGCCGAAAAGTTCGCAGCGGATTCGGACAGCCGGCTTGGCAAGATCCGCTCCGCGCAGCAGGGGCAGTTTTCGATCGAGAATCGCGACAGCACGACGCCGCACATCAAGAGAGTCCGGGTCGTTTCGACCGTCGAGTATTACCTGGCCGATTGAGCAAGTGCCGTGCCAATGATCGTTGAGCCGCCCCGTGCCCTGACATATGCGACCCTCGCGGCCGGGGCACGCGCCCTCGCCCGCCGGGATCCGGATCTCGCGGATTTGTTCCGCCGCCACGGTCTGCCGCCCATGTGGGCCCGCCGACCCGGCTTCGCGACGCTGATCCACATCGTGCTGGAGCAACAGGTCTCGATCGCCGCAGCCCGAACGTTGTTTTCCCGCCTCCGCCATCAGCTTGGCGAGATGACGCCGCGAGCGGTCGCGGCGCACGGCGTCGCGCGCCTGCGGCGCTTTGGATTGACGCAGCAAAAAGCTTCCTACTGCCACGAACTCGCACTCGCCGTGGGGGATGGCCGGCTGGACCTCGGCCGGGTCGCGCGCGCCAAAGATGCCGATGGCAGGCAGACCCTGCTCGCGATGCGCGGCCTGGGTCCCTGGAGCGTGGACGTCTATTATCTGATGGCGCTGCGCAGGCCCGATGTGTGGCCGTGCGGCGATCTGGCGCTCGCCGTCGCCATGCGTGACGTCAAGGGGCTGCCGGGGAAACCCGGTGATTCGGAGCAGCAGGAAATCAGCGCGTCCTGGGCACCATGGCGTTCGGTCGCGGCGCGACTTCTGTGGCATTACTATCTCGGCACGCGCAAGACACGAAATAACTAGGAGAGCATCATGCAACGAAAAGCATCAGCCGTATGGCAGGGCGGGCTCAAGGACGGCAAGGGCAGCATCAGCACCGAAAGCGGCGTACTCTCCGGAACTCCGTACGCCTTCAGCATGCGCTTCGAAAACGCACCCGGAACCAACCCCGAGGAGCTGATTGGCGCCGCGCATGCGGGTTGTTTCTCGATGGCGCTATCCATGATGCTGGGCGAGGCCGGCATCCGACCGGAACGTATCGACACCCAGGCCGCCGTTACGCTCGAGAAAACCGATGCCGGATTCTCGATTACCAAAGTGCATCTCGACGTCACTGTCCGCGCTCCAGGCGCGGATCGCGGCAAGTTCGAGGCCGCGGCCGCGAAGGCCAAGACAGGCTGCCCCGTCAGCAGAGTGCTGAACGCCGCAATCACGATGAACGCGAAACTCACCGGCTGAATAACGCGGCGGTTGCCGCCCATCTGGAGTCGACAAGATGACCTCATTTTCGCGGGTGCTGGCGCGGGTATTTGCCCCGATGCTGCTGCTGCAGATTGCCTTCGCGGGTGCTGTCGAGCCGAAGGTGGCCGCGGACAAAGCCGCGCCGGAAGAAAAAAAGACCGTCACGGAACTGCTGAAGGACACCACAGCCCATCCCGGCCTTTTCGGGCTGTATCAGAACATGGAGACCGGCACGCTGTACCTGCAGCTCAGAAAAGACCAGATCGGCAAGGAATACATCCACTTCCTGCACGTATTGGACGCCCTGCCCGAAGTTGGCTCCTTCCGCGGGGCGCAATCGGATGCCCGCATCTATTCCATCCAGCGATACTTCAACCGTATCGAAATCCGCAGCGAGCCTTCCTCGCTCTATTTCGACAGCCAGACTCCGCTGCACCGCGCGCGGTTTGCCAACGTCAACCGCTCGGTGCTGGTCAGCACGCCGATCCTGGCGGAGGACGACAAGAACGGCGATGTTTACATCAAAGCTGATGAGCTGTTCCTGAAAGAGGCGCTGCGCCAGATCAAGCCCACGCCGAATCCGGATGCGAAGCCGGGCGACGAGTTCCCGCTCGGCGAACTCAGCGCCGAAAAGACACGCTACCTGGCCGTGAACAACTACCCGCAGAACACCGACGCCACAGTTGAATACGTCTACGAAAATCCGGCGCCGTTTCGCGATGTCGATACCGCATTCAGCGCGGCTGAACTCGCCATCAATGACGACCGGAATATCAGCATTACCGTGCGGCACAGTTTCATTGCCGTGCCGGACAATGATTACCAGCCGCGCCGCGATGACCCGCGCATCGGGTATTTCAGCCAGATCGTGCAGGACATGACCAGTGACGATGCCGTCACACCGTGGCGCGACCTGATCAACCGCTGGAACCTGCGCAAGAAGGATCCGGGTGCGCCCATCTCCGAACCTGTCGAACCCATCGTCTGGTGGATCGAGAACACGACGCCGCTGCAGTACCGCGATGCCATACGCCAGGCGACCCTCAGCTGGAATACCGCCTTCGAGAAGGCAGGATTTCGCGATGCCATCGACGTGAGGGTCCAGCCGGACAATGCTGACTGGGATGCCGGCGATATCCGGTACAACGTGCTGCGCTGGATCGCGGCGCCAAGCCCGCAGTTCAGCGGCTTCGGCCCGAGCTTTGCCAATCCACGCACGGGCCAGATCCTGGGAGCGGACGTCGTGCTTGAGTTTTCCAGCCTGCGCCGGTACCAGGAAGTCGAGAACATCTATGACAACAGCAGGCTGTTCGCGGGCCAGGCCACCGGTCACCAGGAACTGTACCGGCGGCTTGCTTCCGGCCTGGCCACATTGACGGCGATGGGCGCGGACGCCGGGCAGCAGTCCGGCATGGTGGACGACTGGCTGCGCTCACTGGTCGTGCACGAGGTAGGTCACACGCTCGGCCTCCAGCACAATTTCCGTGCGAGCCAGTTCCGGCCGCTGTGGCAGTTAAGCGACCGCAACGAGACGGGTGTGCACGGCGTCTCGGCATCGGTGATGGATTACGAGGCGACCAACGTGGCGCCACCGGGACAAGCACAGGGACACTACTGGTCCACGGTTCCCGGCTCCTATGATGACTGGGCAATCGAGTACGGTTACAGCGAAGCGATTGCGGAACCAGCCGCCGAATCCGCCCGCCTGGAGAAGATACTGGCCCGCTCAACCGAGCCGCAGCTCGCATTCGGCAATGATGCGGATGACATGCGGGCACCCGGCGCCGGCATTGACCCGCGTTCGATGATATTCGACATGTCGAGCGATGCGATCGGCTTTGCCAAGGATCACCTTCAGTTGATCCAGCAACTGCAGGGAAACCTGAGACAGAAGCTGGCACGCCCCGGGCAGTCATACCAGAACCTGGTCAATGCTTATGGCCTGCTGATGACGGACGCCGGCCGCCACGCCATGGTGCTGTCGCGCTACATCGGCGGCGTGCAGGTGGACCGGGCCCTGGTCGGGCAAGCCGGTGCCGCAACGCCCTTGGTGCCGGTGCCGGCCGCGGAGCAGCGGCGTGCCATGACGTTGCTGACACAACAAGTGTTTGCGCCGGACGCCCTGGCAGCGCCGGCCGACCTGATAACTCACCTGCAGAGCCAGCGGCGCAGCTTCTATTTCTACGGGAAGACCGAGGACCCCAAGATGCACGACAGCATCTGGGCAGTGCAGAAGGGGGCTCTCGATCACCTGCTGCACCCGGTCGTGCACAAGCGCCTGCTCGATACTGCGCTGTATGGAAACGAATACAGCCTGTCCGAAATGCTGGCCGACCTCACGGACGCCGTATTTGCCGCCGATGCGAAGACCTCGGTCAACAGCCGCCGGCAGAATCTGCAGCAGCAGTACGTGGAACGGATGGCCGCGCTGGTGCTCGCCAAGCCAGCCGATCCGGATGGCCCGACGGCGATGGATCAGGCGGCGGTACGCTACGAGCTGAAGCGCATATCGCAAATGCTGGTCACTCGCGGCAATGACCGGGCCAGTGTTGCCCACAAGGAATACCTGCAGTTCCTGATCAAGCAGGCACTGGAGGCGCTGCGCACCGCATGACGCCCTTTCACCTCGCTATCCGGGTACGCGATCTTGGTGAGGCGCGCGCCTTCTACGGCAGCATGCTCGGGTGCCCGGAAGGGCGCAGCGCGGCGACCTGGGTGGATTTTGATTTCTTCGGCCACCAGCTCGTCTGCCATGTAGCCAATCCTCAAGACATCGCGACACCTGCTGCCAGCAATCCGGTGGACGGGCACGATGTGCCGGTGCCGCATTTCGGCATCGTTCTCACGATCCCCGACTGGGAGGCGCTGGCGAAAAGGCTGCGCGCAGCGCGCATGCGTTTCGTGATCGAACCGCACCTGCGTTTCTCCGGCCAGCCGGGCGAGCAGGCGACGATGTTTCTGCTGGACCCCAGTGGCAACGCGCTGGAGTTCAAGGCATTCAAGGACATTGCGGGACAGTTGTTCGCAAGCTAGTGCCGCAGGGCAGTCGCGATGCGGCCAGCCAGGGGCCAGCTATTGTGGCGGTTTGTCCTGGGGCGGATCCGCAGCCCGCCGGCCGCGGACGCGATTGACGACGCCGGTTGCCGCTGCGCGCAGTTTGCGCAGCCAGATGCGTGCCCAGGCAAATTCGAGACCGAGTATGCCGAGCCCGAGAGGGACCACGATAATCGCCGGCCCTGGCAGCACAATCATCACGATGCCGATCAGGAACACGGTGCCGCCGATGACCGCGACCGCGATGCGCCGCGCCCATCTGTAGGTGATCGTCCGGCGCAACCAGGGGCGCAGGCGAGCCCTCATTGCGCCACCAGCTTCACAAGCGCACGATCATGAACGCGCGAGAGCGTCGCCACCGCGACAATCGCGCCGCAGGTTGCGAGGAACATGTCCCACTGCGTGTCCCAGACGTCGCCCTGGGTCGCCAGGAAATCTTCGGCGGCGACACCCGCGGCAATCGCCACCCACCACTCGAGGAACTCGTAGCAGGCGCTCACCGCCAGGCAGGTCGCAACTGTCAGGAATGCCAGCCAAGGCCCGGATTTCAACGGCGAGGAGCGTATCAAGATCTCACGGATCGCTATCGCGGGAATGAAGCCCTGCGCCAGGTGTCCCAGCCGATCATAATGATTTCGCGACAGATCGAAGAAATCCTGCACCCAGAAACCCAGTGGTACGCGCGCATAGGTGTAGTGCCCGCCGACAATCAGAATCAGGCAATGAAAGCCGATAAGCCAGTACAGGAGCGGGGTCAGTGGATAGCGCCGCGCGGTCATGTACAGCACCATGAAGGCGATCACGGCCGGAAACACTTCGAGATACCATGTCAGCCGGTCGAACGGCGCGATGCCGGACCAGGCGAGCGCGGGTGCAACGACCAGCGTGATCCAGAGCAGCGCGCGGGGCCATTCCTTGCCGGACTTCGTCATGCGCTTCCCAGAAAACCCTCGATGAGTCGCGCGATAACCGCGGGTTCTTCATGATGAAGCATGTGACCGGCTTCGGCCAATACCTCTACCCGCACACCAGGGATGGAAGCGCGAAATACCGCCTCGCCGCCTTCCATGCCGAGACGCGTCGCAAGATCCGATTTCCCGCCGAATATCATCAGCACTGACGCCGTGAGCTGGCGCCAGCAGGCTTCCATGTCCTCGCGACGGTACAGATAGGGATTTATCAGGCGATGCGCTGGATCCGCCCGCAGGCGAACACCGCCGCTCGGCAGGGGTTTCGACCAGCATTCCGCAATGAATAAGGCGCGATCCGAAGTCAGGCGCGAATTGCGTCGCATCAGCCGCCGTGCAAGATCATCGATGTCGGTGTAATCGCCGAACTCGGGCGGCTCGTGCAACTGATCCAGCCATTTCGCGTAGCGTCCCGGCGCCTGCGAGGAATCGGTGCGCGGCAGCCCGAAGCCCTCGAGATTGACGAGGCTCCTGACGCGCGCCGGCCGGATGCCGGCATAGGTCATCGCGATATTTCCACCCATGCTGTGGCCAGCAAGCCGCGCGGCAGCCGACGGACATAACTGGTCGAGCAGCGACTCGAGGTCGGCGTAGTAGTCAGGGAACCAGTAGCCGGACGGACTCCACTCGCTGTGCCCGAAGCCGCGCCAGTCGGGCGCGGCCAGCGGCAGCCGTGGTGAAATCTCATCCGCGATGAACTGGAAACTGTCCGCACTGTCGGCCCAGCCGTGCAGCAGCAGCACCGGATCCTCGGAATCCGGGCCCCAGCGCAACACGCGGTGCATCAGGCCGCGGATGAGCATCATTTCCTGCCGGGCGGGCCGGCGCGGCTCATAGCTCATCGCTTCACTCCGGCGCCAGCCGCTGGATCAGCAGCTTGTCGATCCGGCGGCCGTCCATGTCCACGATTTCGAATCGAAGGCCGCGCCAGCGGAAACTCTCCGCCGTGGCCGGCAGGTGGCCGAGTTGCGCCAGTACGAATCCCGCAAGTGTCGTGTAGTCATCACCGGAGCGCATGTTGCCGCAAGCCAGCAGCCGCTCGACGTCGTCGATCGGCATTCTGCCGTCGATCAGCCAGGACTGGTCGTCGCGCCTGATCGCTTCCGGCACCTCCTCACTTGCAGCCTCGGGCAACTCGCCCGCGATCGCAGTCAGGATGTTGCCGGGCGTCACGATCCCCTCGATCGACCCGTGTTCGTCCACGACCACGGCGAAGTTCAGCTTCGATTCACGGAACAGGTCGAGCAGCCGCAGCACCCGCGTGGACTCGTGAACGATCAGCGGGGCGCGCAGTCTCGAAACCAGGTCGCCACCCGAGGGATCGCGCAGCCAGTCGGCGAGATCGCCGGTCTGCACGATACCGAGCAGCTCGTCCAGGTCGCCGCGACAGACCGGATAGCGCGAATGACTGCTGGCGCGCATGATGCTCCAGACGTTATCGCGGCTGTCGTCAACGTCCAGCCACACGACCTCGCCGCGCGGGATCATGATGCTGCGCACGGTGCGGTCCGGCAGTCGCAGCACGCCCTCGATCATCCGGTGTTCGTCGACGTGGAATACGCCGGCGCGCGTCGCCTCGGCAATCATCGAGCGGATTTCTTCCTCCGTCAGGCCGCGGCGCGTGGACTTGCGAAGGCCAAGCATGCCCAGCACGAGTTCCGTCGAGCCCTGCAGCAGCCAGACAGCGGGCGAGCTCGCGCGCGCGATCAGCTCCATCGGCGGCGCGATCAGCGCGGCGATCATTTCGGGGTTGGCCAGGGCCCAGCGCTTGGGGACGAGTTCTCCGACCACGAGGTAGAGATAGGTAACGCCGACCACGACGATACCGTTCGCAATCGTATCGGTGTACTGAACGATGGGCGCCAGAAGCTCGAAGCCCGCCAGCCAGTTTGCAATCGGCTCCGCAAAGCGCGCGCCGCTGTAGACACCGGCCAGCACGCTGATCAGCGTGATGCCGAACTGCGCCGTCGACAGAAACCGGGTCGGGTTATCGAGCAGCCTGAGCGCCGCGCGCGCGCCCTTGCTGCCGGATTCGGCCATCTGTTTCAGCCGCGTTGGGCGCGACGAGAAGACCGCCAGTTCGGCCATCGCGAAAAGGCCGTTGACGAGGATCAGCAGGAAAAGGATCAGCGAGTAGGCCAGCATCGTGTGCCGGGCGTGCCGGCTGGACCGATTCTAGCAGCTATTCGCCACTGGCCCGACCCCGGGCCAGCGCCGCTGCCTCGTACCAGGGGCGCGTGGCATTGACCGCGCGCACGACCAGCAGCATCAGCGGAACTTCGATCAGAACGCCGACGACTGTTGCAAGGGCCGCGCCGGATTCGAGCCCGAAAAGGCTGATCGCGACCGCGACGGCCAGTTCGAAGAAATTCGACGCGCCGATTAGCGCGGAGGGCCCGGCCACGCAGTGTGCAACGCCGAGGTGCCGGTTCAACAAATAGGCAATGGATGAATTGAGCAGCACCTGGATCAGGATCGGCACCGCCAGCAACGCGATAACCAGCGGTTGTGCGAGGATCGCATCACCCTGGAATGCGAACAGCAGCACGAGCGTTGCGAGCAGCGCGACCAGCGACCACGGCGTGACGCCACGAATGGCCGCGTCGTACGCAACCGGGCCGCGCCGCAGTAACCGGCGGCGCCAGGCCTGCGCGATCGCCAGCGGCACGGCGATATAGAGCGCGACGGAAATCAGCAGTGTTTCCCAAGGCACCTGGATCGACGCGACGCCCAGCAGAAGGGCGACGAGCGGCGCGAAGGCGAACACCATGATCAGGTCGTTGAGCGCGACCTGCGTCAAGGTGAAATTCGGTTCACCCTTCGACAGGTTGCTCCAGACGAATACCATGGCGGTGCAGGGCGCCGCCGCCAACAGGATCAGCCCCGCGATGTAGCTGTCCTGTTGCCCGGCCGGGAGCCAGCCAGCGAACAGGTGCCTGACGAAAATCCAGCCAAGCAATGCCATCGAAAATGGCTTGACGGCCCAGTTGACAAAGAGCGTGACGCCGATTCCGCGCGAGTGGCGGCGCACTTCATGCAGTCGACTGAAGTCCACCTTGACGAGCATCGGGATGATCATGATCCAGATCAGGATTCCGACCGCCAGGTTGACGCTTGCGAATTCCAGGCGCGCGATTGACGCGACCATGCCGGGGGCGAGCTGGCCGAGACCGATGCCGGCTGCGATGCAGGCCAGCACCCAGATCGTCAGGTATCGCTCGAAGAACCCGAGTTCAGGCGCCGGAGGCCGCATGGACCGTGGCCGGTTGCAACCGACCGATCTCGTCGAGCCGGCTCTGCAGCCGCAGGTGATCGAGCGATGCGATGGGGAGGCTGACGAAGATGCGGATGCGATGCTCGAGCGCGCGGAATGCATCCCGGAACGCCAGCATCTTCTCGACGTCGCTACCGGTGACTGAAGCGGGGTCATCGACACCCCAATGCGCGGTCATCGGCTGCCCCGGCCAGATTGGGCAGATTTCCCCGGCAGCCTTGTCGCAGACGGTAATGACAAAATCGAACTCGACGCCGCCGGACGCCGACAATTCATCCCAGCTCTTGCTTCGCGCGCCCGTCGCGGGGATCTTCATGTGCGCGAGCAATTCCAGCGCCAGCGGGTTGACGCGCCCGGTCGGGTAGCTGCCGGCGCTCCAGGCCTTGAAGCGGCCTCCTCCCCAGTGGTTCAGCAGCGCCTCGGCCAGGATGCTGCGCGCTGAATTCCCCGTGCAGAGAAACAGCACGTTGTAGACGCGATGATCGCCCGACATCACTGACTCCTGGAGTTGGCCTTGCGGACAGTCGCGCGCACTGGCGCGCAGCTGGCGCCGCCGCAGCAGTTTTCGGTCAGGAAGCCGACCAGTGACTGCATCGCATCGTAGTCGGCCGAGTAGTAGATGAACCGGCCATCCTGGCGCGAGCGGACGAGGTCCGCGTTTGCGAGTCCGCGCAGATGGAAGGATAGCGCCGGTGGTGAGATGTCCAGCCTGGTGGCGAGATCGCCTGCTGCAATCCCCTCAGGACCGGCCTGCACCAGCAGCCGGAACGCTTCGAGGCGCGTCTCCTGCGCGAGTGCGCCGAGCGATTTCACGGCTCTTGCCCGGTTCACGATGAATCATTTCAACAACTGTTTAACTATTAGTCAAGCAGTTGGGACCGCCGCGCGCTTGTCATCCGGTTGCAGGCCACACCCGCGCGCCGCAAGATGTCGCAAAGGACCAGAAAGCTTGGAGAAATTCGACCCGGCCCGGCGGCTGATCATCGGCTCGGCGATCATCGGCTCGATCGGCACCTTCGGCCTGCACGTGCTATTGCCGGCATTGCCGGCGATCGCTGCCGGGATGGGAGTGCATCCTGCCGCCGCGCAGCTCCTGATCAGCCTTTCGCTGGTCGCAATCGCTTTCGGCAATCTCGTCATTGCCCCGCTGTCGGATCGCTATGGCCGCCGCCCCGTCGTGCTTGCGGGACTTGGGTTGTTCGTCGCCGGCAGCCTGGTGGGCGTCGTGGCGCCATCGCTCGAGTTGCTGGTATTCGCGCGCATCGTGCAGGCCTTCGGTGGCGGTGCGGCGATGGCCGTCATGCGTGCGACCATCATGGATTTCTTCGGGCCTGCGCGCGCCGCCAGCGCGATTGCGGCGACGGCCACCGCGATTCTCCTGGCCCCGATGATCGCGCCGACGCTCGGCGGGCTGGTGATCGAATGGTACGACTGGCGCGCCGTGTTCGCGCTGTCGGGTCTGCTCGGCGGTGCCGTGATGCTGTTTGCGGTGCGCAAACTGGTCGAGACCCGGCCCTCAAACCCGGCTGCCGGCCCATCGCCGCGCACGCTATCGAGTTACCAGCAGCTATTCGGTTCGCGCAGCTACCTGATCTACCTCACGTTCGGCTCCAGCCTCATGAGCATGATCTACACATTCGTAACCGGTGCGCCGTATGTCGCCATCGACGTGCTGGGCATTTCGCCGGCACGCCTGGGCCTGCTGCTGTTCTTCCCGGCCATCGCATCCTTCGGCGGCTTCCTCGTCGCCTCACGAGTGGTCCACCGGGTTGGCGGATTGCGCATGATGCAGACTGGCGCATTGCTTGCATTTGCCGGCGCGGCGTCGATGGCAGTGCTTTCGCTGGCGGGTATCTGGCATCCGCTCGCGCTGTTCCTGCCGGGGATGCTGATCGGATTCGCCAATGCGCTCGCGACACCCAGCTCGACGACCGCCGCAATCACGCGCCACCCTTCCATCGCGGGCGCGGCATCAGGGATGCTGGGATTCGTTCATCTGCTGGTCGCGGCGGGTGCGACGCAGCTCGTCGCGTTCTTCGCCAATCACTCGCCGGTGCCGCTGGCGGCGACCCTGATGGGCCTGTGCCTGGTATCGCTGCTGGCGCTGCGCTCGATCGCGCGAATGGCCGCTCAATCCGGGCCGTGGGCTCCGCCTGACGGCCCCGAACCGACGCGATAGCGGAATCGCACCGTGCCGAAAGTCAGCGTATCGCCGTCTTCAAGCTTCGCGTAGCGGAGCTGGATGCCATTGACGAACACGCCATTTCGGCTATTGGCGTCGATGACCGTTATCTCGCGACCGCGCACTTTAAGCACCGCATGCAGGCGGCTGACCGTGGGATCGACGATGCGAAGGTCATTGTCCCGGGTGCGCCCGACATTGATGCGTGGCAGCGTCATTTCGTACACCGAGCCGACCATGTCGAGCCCGATCAAGTAGTGGCGGATCTGCTGTTCGCCCCGTGCCGAAACCGGCGCTTCAACCTCCGGTGGCGCATGCTGGAGGTCCTCGATTCGCACTTCGGGCAGCGGCATTTCGGCTTTCAAATCAGGCGCGATCGTCAACGGCGCGGAGGCCTGCGCAGCTGGTTCGAAATCTGACTGTTGCATGACTGGCAACTGCGCGGTCTGCGCAGGATCGACTGGCATGACGGCCGAGGATGCTTCTTCCGTCTCTTCGCTGCCGAAGAAGCTGCGCATGAGCTTGCGCAACTCGCTGCCACCGTGTTCCTCAGCTTCCAGTTCGCGCAGGCTGAGGTGCAATCGCTGAATGAATTGGTCACGTTCGGCAATGGCTACTGCCAAGTGATCGCGCTCCGCGCGCAACTCGTCAAGTTCCTCGCGCGCGACCACGAGCGCGCGGCTGCGCTCGCGGAGCCGCTCGTGCAGGCTCGCGATGATCTGATCCGCTGGCGACGGTGCGGCGCGCCAGATTTCCACGACCTCAGCCTGCCCGACGGAGCGCTGAAGCTCACGCAGTTCCTCGACAAGGTGGTTGCGCTCGATTGCCATCCTGGAAAGCCGTGCGGACTGGTCCTCAATTTCGCGTTCGCGCTCCGCAAGCAGGCGACCGCGCTCGCTCATTTCCGCGCGCAGATCTGCGACGCGTTTCTTCCAGCGCTCCCGTTCGGCGCCTATGCCGGCAGCCAGCTCGAGCTGCTCGTCCTCGACCTGCGACAAGCGCCGGGTGAGATCGAGTTCGGTTTCCGTGAATAGTTCGATGTCCTCGCCGAGCTCGACGGCTTCGACGTCGGGTATCTCATCCAGACCGTCATCGACCTGTATCGGCGCGTCTTCGAGGTCGTCGGCAGGCCTGGCCTTCTCCCATTCGTGGCCGCTCGGCGTGATGCGCTCCCCGGTCAGCTCGATGTGCTCCATGAGCTGAGTGACGTCTTCGGCGATGAAGCCGTCATCTGATGGAGTGTTGGGATCCTTGTTTGTCATTTCCGCATCCCCTGGCGCGGTCGCCATGTTACCGCGCTGGCCGGCTGTGATATGTCGCAAGGCGGCGGTCCGCCACTTGTGCAGTATCCCGGAGCCCCCTCCCGCAAACAGTGAGCCCCGTCACAGGCGTTCGTAACCCATTGAAAGGGCAGTGTAAGATGGCGTCCATGCAACAGGTCTGGATGCTGTCGGCGACCCAGGCTTTATGCATGTCGGGTAGTTTCCTGGTGGTCCTGCTGGGCGGCATCATCGGCGCCGAGCTGGCCCCGGCGCCTGCGCTCGCGACCCTGCCGCAATCGGTGTTGATCATCGGGCTTGCGGCAAGCGTGTTGCCGGCCGGTGCGCTGATACGCCGTATCGGACGGCGCCCGGCATTTCTCGTCACTGCGCTGCTGGCCAGCCTCGGTTGCATCGCCGCCGGACTTGGCATCCAGGCTTCCAATTTCTGGGTTTTTTGCACTGCCGCAATGTTGCTTGGCGCCAACAACGCGATGGTCATGCAATACCGCTTCGCGGCGGTCGAGTACGTGACCCCCGCGCGCGCCAGCAAGGCGATCGCAATCGTCATGAGCGGGGCGCTCGGCGCCGCATGGCTCGGCCCGGAGATTGCCGTGCGCTTCGCTGACATCGTCGAGGGCTCGCACTACGCAGGATCCTTCTTCGTCGGCAGCGGTCTGTACGCGCTCGCGGCCATCCTGCTCGTACTGACTCCGGTTTCGACACACGAGGCAGCCCGGGATACGCGGCCGCCACGACCGCTTTCCAGGATCGCGATGCAGCCGGACTTCCGCATCGCGGTGCTGGCGGCCCTGGTTTCGTATGCAGTCATGAGTTTCATCATGACGGCGACGCCGATCAGCATGCACGTAATCGACCTGCACGATGAAGTCGCGACCAAGCGGGTCATCCAGGGCCATCTGCTCGCCATGTACCTGCCATCGCTTGCGAGCGGCTGGATCATCACGCGATTTGGCATCCGCCCGGTCATGATCGCGGGCGCGTTGCTGATGTCTGCCTGCGTGGCCGTCGCTGCTTTCATCGGGCACAGCGTGCTGCACTATGGCTGGGCACTCGTGCTGCTGGGTGCCGGCTGGAACCTGCTGTTCATCGCCGGCACGACGCTGCTCACCAGCACTTATCGGCCGCAGGAACGCATCCAGGTACAGAGCCTGAATGATTTCATGGTATTCGGGACCCAGGCAGTCGCGTCGTTGATGGCGGGCGTTGCGCTCGCGACGATCGGCTGGGAACGCCTCAACCTCGCGACACTGCCGCTGCTGGCTGCGGTCCCGCTCTCGCTTGCGATCGCCGCCCGCCGGCAGCGGGCTCAGTGATCGAGGAATTTCCGGATCCGCGCGACCTGCGGCGCGATGGGTTCCTGGAACAGCGCCGCGGAATCTTCAACGAGATGCAGCATTGGTTGCGCGGGCATGGCCTGCGGCTGCTGGTTGCCCGCGATAACCAATCGACGGACTTCGGGGGGCCGGAGTGTTGCGAGCTCAAAGGCGACCAGCGCGCCGCGGCCGCAACCGATCAGGTCCAGCTGGCGCAAGCGCAGCTGATCGATCAGATCGACGATCGCGAGTGCCAGCTTCGCGACCGTCAAGTGGCCCGAAGGACCGTCGGAAGCGCCGCTGCCCGGCAGGTCCGGCGCATAGACCGATCGATCGGATCCCAGCAGCTTCCCGCAGGAATTGAAATCTGCGCCGGTGCCGCCGTCGGCATGCAGGAAGACGAGTGTCGTCTGTTCGTTGAAGCCGCCGCTCGGCGGGAAGGCGGTTGTAAGGTGCAACTGGCCGTAGCGGCAGTCCACATACATGCGCCGCAGTAATACTGCTCCCGCTTTGCGGCTCTTTGCTGCCATGCCTGCTCCATCGGAATCAGTCCTAGTATCATCGTGCATGAAGGAGGCCGCCATGCCAAAGACCCTGCGCACAGTCCTGACTGCCACCCTGACCCTGGCAATTTGCCTGTTTTACGCTGGAGCAGTGCGAGCGGATGGTCCAGATCATGCCGCGACCTACGAGCGGCTCAAGTCGCTGGCCGGTACCTGGACCGGCATGATGGAGGATCCGCTAGAGGGCCCTCCGGTGACCGTGCGTTACGAGGTCGTGAGTGACGGCAAAGCCGTCATCGAGCACCAGAATCCCGGCAAGTCTTTTGAAATGGTGACGGTCTATTACCTTGCCAATGGCAAGCTGCAGGCGACGCACTATTGCGCGGCCGGAAACCAGCCCAGCTACCGCCTTGGCGACAAATCAACCGCCGAGCTCATGCTGCTCGAGTTCGCCGGCGGCACCGGGTTCGATCCGGAGCTGGACGGGCATGTTCACCAGGGCGAAATCCGGTTTGTTTCGGCCGACCGCATCGAGCACCGGTGGTTCCACTATGTCGGACCCAAGGAACTGGGCTCAACTCACTGGTTCCTGCAGCGCCAGGTTGAAGCACCCGCCGAACCAGTGGCGGCACCCGTACCGCCTGCGCCGCCGCCGGCATGAACGGAGTCATCACCGCCTCGGCGTCGAGCGCGTTCAGTACTCGTCGTACTTGCGCGACTGGCCGCGTACGCGTTCGGCCGGGTACTTGACCGCGTTGCGTTCCAGTTTTTGCGCGGCGGCCTGCAGCAGATCGATGTCGAGCCGGTCGGCGATCCGGACCAGATAGACCAGGACGTCGGCGAGCTCCTCGGCGGCGCGCTGACGGCGGTCGGCATCGAGCGCCGCACTCTCCGCTTCCGTCAGCCACTGGAACAGCTCGACCAGTTCGGCGGCTTCCACGGAAAGGGCCATCGACAGGTTCTTGGGGCTGTGGAACTGGTCCCAGTCGCGTTCCGCGACAAAAGCGCGCAGGCGCTGCTTCAGTTCCTCGAGATCACGCATGGCGCCACTGTCAGCCAATCGCCGCCCGCGCGCAACGTCTGGTCGAATCCGGTTTGCAAGTGCCATGCGCCGGCCGTCAGAATCGGCGGCCGATGTATGGTCACCGCGCCAGGCGGTGCCGGAGAACATCCCGATGCCGCCTGCCGCAAGATGGATCATCGCCCCGTTCGCCGTTACCTCATTCGCGGCCCTGGCCGCGGATGTCGCCACGGCGCCCCTGAGTGCCGAGACGATGTGGAAGATCCAGCGGATCGGTGACCCGGCGTTGTCGCACGACGGCCAGCAGGCCGTTTTTCCGGTGACCTTCTACGACGATGAACAGGACAAGGGCGAAGCGGACCTGTATTTGGTCGCCACCTCGGGGGGCGCATCGCGCCGCCTGACCAGCATGCCAGGCAAGGAATCGGAAGCGGCCTGGAGCCCGGACGGACGCTGGATCGCCTTCGTCGCCAAGCGCAGCGAGGACAAGGAATCGCAGCTCTACGTCATCCCGACCGATGGTGGCGAGGCGATCCGGGTCGGCGAGGTGCCGACCGGCGTCTCGGCGCCGAAGTGGTTTCCGGATTCGAAGCGCATCGCCTTCATATCGCGCGTCTGGCCCGACCTGGCGGACTGGAAGAAGGCGGGCGAGCGCCTCGAGGAGCGGCAGAAATCAAAGATGACGGCGAAAGCCTGGACCCGGCCGCCGATCAGCCACTGGGATCACTGGATTGACGACCGCCAGGCTCACATCTTCTCGATTCCCCTGGAGGGCGGCGTGCCCACCGCCGTCACGCTCGGCACCGGTTTCGAGCTGACGCGACTGGAGCTTGACGGCAGTGCCTATGACATCTCACCAGACGGCAACGAGATCGCATTCGTCGCCGACACCGATCCGACCGGCGTGGACCAGAATTTCGACGTCTTCGTCGTGCCGGCTACGGGCGGCAAGGCGCGAAACCTGACGTCCGACAATTCCGCGGATGACGAAAATCCGGCATATAGCCCAGACGGCCGCTGGCTGCTGCATGCGCGCCAGACTATCAAGGGGTTTTATGGCGATTCCTACCAAGCCTGGCTCGTGGACCGGAAGAACGATGCGCACCGGCGGATAGCGGCGGGCTGGGATCGGTCACTGAACGGAATGGTCTGGGCACCGGACTCAAGGAGTCTTTACGCGGCGATCGACGATGCCGGGACACAGCGGGTTCATCGCATCGACATTGCAGATGGCCGGCATGCGCCCGTGACCAGGAGCTCGAGCTTTTCGGGCCTTGCCGTCGCCGGCTCGCCCGCGACGCTCGTAGGAATCCGCCAGTCATTCAGCGAACCGCCGACCCTCGTGCGCATCAACCTTCGCGACGGCAGCGCCACGAAACTCTCCGATCTCAATGACTCGCTGCTCCAAGGCGTTGCATTCGGAGAAGTCGAGAGCGTGACCTACACGGGCTCGGGCGGCGAAGACATCCAGATGTGGGTCATCTACCCGCCCGGCTTCGATCCCGGAAAGAAATATCCGCTATACCTGCTGTTGCACGGCGGGCCCCACAACGGCATCACCGATGCCTGGACATTCCGCTGGAATGCGCAGGTCTTCGCCGGTTGGGGCTACGTCGTCGCCTGGCACAATTTCCACGGATCCAGCGGATTCGGCCAGGCATTCACGGACTCCATCAACCCGGACCACATCACCAAGCCCTACCAGGACACGATCCACGCGGCCGAATGGTTCCAGTCGAAGCCGTGGATCGACCGCGACCGCATGATCGCCGGCGGCGGCAGCTTCGGCGGCTTCCTGGCCGCGACGCTGAATGGCAAGCCGCATCCATTCAAGGCGCTGGTCGCGCACGCCGCCGTGTACAGCGAGTACACTCAATACGGCGCGGACTACGGCGCCGGCAAGCGGCGCTTCTTCGAGGCCTGGGAGCGGCCCGAGGAATTCGCGCGCTATTCGCCGAGCACTTTTGCCGGCAATTTCGTGACCCCGACGCTCGTGATCCACGGCCAGCTCGACCAGCGCGTGCCGCTCAACAACGGCATCGAGTTGTTCAACACGCTGCAGAATCGCGGCGTCGAGAGCCGACTCGTGTATTTCCCGGATGAGAATCACTGGATTCTGAAGCGGCAGAATTCGCTGTATTGGTACCAGGAAGTCAGGGACTGGCTGGCGCATTACGCGCCAGCCGGCGCACGCTAGCAGACGGAGCAAACATGAACAGGACCCGACGCAGCATCCTCAAGGCCGGCGCCGGAATGGCGCTCGCTATCGCCGCCAGCCGGCTCGTGGCAGGCGAACAGAAGCGCAAAACGCTGCTGATCCTCGGCGGCACCGGCTTCATCGGCCCGCACCTGACCGAGCAGGCACTCGCGCGCGGCTTCTCGGTCACGCACTTCAACCGCGGCAAGCGCGATGCCGAAGTCGAGAATGTCGAGACCCTGCTCGGGGACCGCAAGGGCCAGCTCGATTCGCTGAAGGGTCGCAGCTGGGACGCGGTCGTTGATAACACTGGCTACATTCCGAAATACGAGAAGATGTCGTCGGACCTTCTCGCGCCAAACACCGGCTACTGCCTCTACATCTCGAGCATCTCCGCTTATGCAAGCTTCCTGAAGCCGAACGACGAGTCATCGCCCCGCGGCGTGCTCGCGAATCCCGACGAGGAACAGGTCACCAACGACACCTACGGCCCGATGAAGGCGCTCTGCGAGGATTACGTGCGGCAGGCCTTCGGCTCACGCTCGTCCATCGTGCGTCCGGGCTATATCGTCGGTCCGCTGGACCCGACCGATCGCTTCACCTACTGGCCGGTGCGCGTGGCGCGCGGCGGCGAGATGGCGGTGCCGGGCACGCCCGCCGATCCGATCCAGATCATCGACGTCCGCGACCTGGCGCGTTTCATGCTGGATCTCGTCGAGCGTCGCGTGGACGGCTTCTTCAATGCCGTCACGCCGCCCGGTGCGCTCACCATGGGCGGCATGATCGACACCAGCAAGAGCGTCTCGGGCGCTGACACCCGGTTCACGTGGATCGATGAGGACTTCCTCGCGCAGCAGCTGAAGCCCGAAGAGATGAACTTCGCGCCATGGGGGCCGATGCACGGCGCGGAGGCCGGGGCCTCCCTGACGGGCATCACGCGTTCGGTGGCGGAGGGCCTGCGATCCCGCCCGCTTGACGAGACGGTCCGCGATACGCTCGCCTGGCACGCGACCCGGCCACCCGAAAGACAGGCGCAGCTGCGGTCAGGGCTTTCGGTCGAGCAGGAAACGAGGCTGTTGGCGGCCTGGCACGCGCGAAAACCGGCCTGAGCGCTGCGCTGGTTGTGCCGTCCGTGATCGGGCGTAAGATGCCCCGGTCAGGCCAGTACCGAGGGGGCCACATGCGCACCGTCAAGCAACTGCTCGACAGCAAGCCGCGCGGCATTCACACCATTGACACCGAGGACCCGGTTCGCACCGCGATCCAGCTGATGGCCGACCATTTTGTCGGCGCGCTGCCCGTGCTCTCCGGCGGCCGGCTGGTCGGGATCGTCTCGGAGCGGGATTACGCACGCAAGGTCGTGCTGATGGGCCGCAATTCCACGGAAACCAAGGTCGCCACCATCATGAGTTCGCCGGTCATTCACGTCGCACCGCAGAACACCGTCAATGACTGCATGATGTTGATGACCGACAAGCGCATCCGCCACCTGCCGGTGGTCGAGAACGGCGAACTGATCGGCGTGATTTCGATCGGAGACTGCGTGAAGGCTGTCATCGACGAGCAGCGCCACGAAATCGACGATCTCAGGCGCTACATCGCCGGCTGAGATTTCTCCGGCCTACCAGACTCCGGTATTCGGCATGGACGCCCAGGGTTCCCTGGGCGGCAACGCTTCGCCCCTCTGCAGCAACTCGATCGATACATTGTCGGGCGAGCGCACGAAAGCCATGTGCCCGTCGCGCGGCGGACGGTTGATCGTGATGCCGGCGGCCATCAACTTCGAACACAGCGCGTAGATGTCGTCCACCTCGTAAGCGAGATGGCCGAAGGCGCGGCCCATCGTGTACTGCTCCGGATCCCAGTTCCAGGTCAGCTCGACCTGCGCCCCATCGTCGCCAGGTGCCGCGAGGAATACGAGCGTGTACCGGCCGCGTTCATTGACTTGGCGGCGCAACTCGCGAAGGCCAAGATGCTTGCAGTAGAAATCGATCGAGCGGTCGAGGTCGGTGACCCGGACCATCGTATGCAGGTATTTCATTTCAGAAAACCTACCAGAAATCCCGCCAGCGCGCCGCCGGCGATGATCCAGAGCACGTCGAGGCGGGTGCGCAGGAGCAGCAGGAGCGCCACCGCCGCAATCGCGACTGCGCGCCACTCCGGTGCGGCGGGCCCGGCGGGGAAGAATACGGCCGTTGCGAACACCCCCGCGAGACTCGCGATCACGCCGACCGCCGCCGCCGTGATGCCGGCGAGCGCGCTCGCAAGCCGCGGGATCGCGGTCAGGCGTTCGACATAGGGCGCGCCAACCAAAATGAAGACAAAGGACGGCAGGAATGTCGCCCAGGACGCGAGCAACGCGGTCGTCGTCGCGGTTGCAGCCGGGCCCGCCGCTCCCGGTGCATTCCAGCCCGCCATGAAGCCGATGAACTGCAGCACGATGATCAATGGCCCGGGCGTCGTTTCGGCGAGCGCGAGACCGGTCACCGTCTGCGCCTGTGTGAGCCAGCCGTGGACCTCGACCGCCTGCTGGCTGACCCAGGCGAGCACCGCATAGGCGCCACCGAAGGTGACGAGTGCGGCGCTCGTGAAGAAACCGTAGACCTGCGTGAAAAGAGAATCCCGCCCGGTCAGCGAGAGCACCACGGCAGCGGGAATCGCCCAGAGCGCGATGCCGGCGACCAGCGGGCGCCAGGGAAACGAGATTGCGGTGACCGGGGCCGGTTGCGGTGCTGCCCGTCGCATCAATGCGCCCGCGAACGCCGCCGCGAGCAGCAGCATCGGGAACGGCGCGAGCTTCCAGGTCATCACTGCCCAGGCAACGGCCGCGATCAGGAAATGCGTCGGAGCCGACAACGCACGGCGCCCGATACGCCAGAGCGCCTGCAGCACGAGTGCGATGACCGTCGCCTGCAGACCGAACAGGAGCGCTGCAATCATGGGCACCGAGCCATGCACCGCGTAGACGAAAGAAAGTCCGAGCAGCAACGCAGCCGCCGGCACGATGAAACACAAGCCCGCGACGACGCCGCCCAATGCGCCATGAAACCGCCAGCCCAGATAAATCGCGAGCTGCAGGGCCTCGGGTCCCGGCAGCAGCATGCAGAAGTTCAGCGCGTTCATGAATGGCCGTTCGGCGAGCCAGTTTCGCCGTTCGACGATTTCGCGGTGCATGATCGCGATCTGCCCGGCCGGGCCACCAAACGAGATCAAGCCGAGCTTCAGCCAGAAGCGGAACGCTTCGCGGCGCGACGGGGTGCTGTCTGGCGGAATAGCAGCCAGCTCAGGTAGATGATCAGCAGGATGACGACCGGCAGCACGATCGCGAGCGAGCGCCGCGCTGTCCGTTTCCATCGCAGCGGCTCCGTCAGGCCTCGTTGATCGGCGCGTACCAGGGCAGCGCCTTGAAATTCGCGATCCAGGCGCTGATCGCGGGATAGTCCGCGAGCCGGTAACCCGCCTCGTCGGCGACATGCGTGTAAGCGAAGAGCGCAATGTCCGCGAGTGTGACCTTGTCGCCGACCAGCCAGCGCCGCCCCTTGAGTTCGCGCTCGAGTACCGCGAGCGCGTCGGCTCCACGCTGGAAACGTTCCTTGTAACGCTCGCCCAGTTCCTCCGGCGTCTTCTTCAGGGACGTCAGCCAGAAACGCACGGTCGCCACGCCGGGTTCGAGCTGGTACTGCTCGAAGCACATCCATTGCCACATCAACGCGCGTTCGTAGGGATCGGCGGGAATGAGCGCCGAGCCTTCCGCAAGGTAGCTGATGATCGCGTGGCTCTCGGCGATCGGCCCGCGGCCCGGCACCATCAGCACGGGGATCCTGCCATTGGGATTGATGGCCAGAAACTCGGGCGTGCGTGTCGCGCCGGCTACGATATTCATCTTCTTCAGCTCATACGGCATGCCGAGCGCCTTCAGCACCAGGCGGCATTTGTAGCCGTTGCCCGAAGGCAGGTAGTCGTAGAGAACGATACTCATGCCGAAGACTCCACTAACAGGCGGCGCGCCTCGCGTGCGGCGCGGAGCCCCGACATGTGCGCGCCGTGCAGCGTACCGTAGGCCGTTTGTTCGGTATGCTCCCCCGCGAATACCATTCGACCACCAACCGGCCGGGTCAGGATTGCGCGCGCACCGTAACGCCCCGGCAGGCAGTGCGAATAGGAGCCGCGGGCAAATGGATCGGATGACCAGGCGGTCGTGGCGCCACGATCGAACTGGCGACGCAGGTCTCCGCCCAGCATCGTCGTAAGCTCCGTGAGCGCATGATCGATGGCCGCGGCTTCGCCCGCCGCCTCGAGTTCGTACGCAAGACGCCCGGCCGACATTCCGACACAGACGTTGCTGTCCCACAGCCGTGTCAGATAATCCATACCGCGCCCGTCGCTGCGGCGCAGTTGCCAGAATTCCGTGCGCTCCGACGGAAACACATTGCGCTTGAATTTCAGCGCCACCTTGTTCATCAGTCCGAGCGGCAGGTCGTGGTGGGCCTGCAGCACTTCCATGGGCAGATGCGGCGAGAAGATCACTGCGCCATCACTGATCACTGCCGATGGCAGTGCGATGATCGCCACGCGGGCCGTGACTGCGCCCGCGGCGGTGTCCGCGGTGACACTGCGCGCCGACCAACGGATGCGCGATACCGGCGTGCGCAGCCGCACCGCAACCTGCTTTGCGTAGTGTGCGAGCAGCGTCCCGTAACCGCGGGGAATCATCAGGTCGTCGCCCTTCTCGATGAATTGCTGCGAATCGAGCACCGAGTAATTGGGCGGTTCGACGCCTTCCCAGGACGTCAGGCCCGATTCGGCCATGCGATACCAGGGATCCGCGAGCGTCGTCTGCGTGAACGCGGCTTCGGCCGGAATGTCGAGTCCGCGGCGCGCGGCATCCTGCATTTCGCGCCCCATGCGCTCTTCGACAGCACGGTGACCGGCGGTCTCGGCCCCGCTCATGCGTCGCGCTCCATCGTAGATGTGGCGCGGAAAATGATCGGCAAGCAGATCGAAGTCGTTCTGCCGCGCATATGCGACCAATGGGTTGATTTCGGATGCGTGCAGCCAGGAGCAGCCGCGATCCCATGGCACACCGAGACTCGTGTCCGTGAATGCGCGCCCGCCAATGCGGTCGCGGGCTTCCAGCACGAGTACCTGGAAGCCTGCCGCCTGCAGCTCCTTCGCCGCGGTGAGTCCCGCGCCTCCGGCGCCGATGACCAGGACGTCGATCGGGGCTGATTGGGCCAGCAGGCGCGCGCCGAAGCCGCCGAAAGTGGCCGCGGCGCCAATGCCCTGCAGCAGCCGCCTTCGTTCCCGGGAAAAAGGTCGATGCAAGCTCGGGCTCCTGTCAGACGGTGAGTGCGCGCCGCCAGGCGCGTAGCTTACGCGTGTAGGACATCCCGGCGAAGGCCGGGCTCGTGGATGGCAGCAGTTCGTAGCCCAGTTCGCGTGCCCGGGGTGATCCAGTGAGCACGTAGCGCCGCCAGGCGGCCTCCGCCTTGCGCCCATTGAAGCAGACGCGGCGGATATGCGGGTGCGCATCCAGAAACCCGGCGAAAGGATTTACTACGATGGACCGCTCGTCAATGTCGGCATCGAGACTGCCGGGACGCGCGCAAGACGCGAGCACATCCCACAACGCCACGCCCGCAAGACGAAGGGCATTCGCGCGAAACCGATAGGGCGCCGCCGGATCGAATCCATACAGCTGGCCGACGATGCGCCAAAACTGGTTCCGCGGATGCGCGTAATACTCTCCCGCCGCAAGCGATGCGACGCTCGGCATGCTGCCGAGCACCAGCACCCGCGCGCCGCGATGCTCGATTGGCGGAAAGCCGTGGATCCTGATTTCCGGATTGCGACTTGCCTGCGCCACGATGTCAGTCTGTCCAAACAGCCGGAAAAAGAAAGGCCCGCCGAAGCGGGCCCTTCATCAGCAGAGAAAGTGGAGACTTACCAGCGACCACCACCGCCGCCGCCACCACCGCCGCCGCCGCCACCCGAACGGAAGCCACCGCCACCGCCCGGACGACCGCCGCCACCCGGACGGCCACCACCGCCGCCACCGCGGGGACGATCCTGCGCTTCATTGACGCGCAGCTGGCGACCGCCCAGCGAGAAGCCGTTCAGCGCCTCGATGGCCTTCGCGGCCTCGGCCTGCGGCATTTCGACGAAGCCAAAGCCGCGCGGACGACCGGTCTCACGATCGGACGGCAGCGCAACGGACTCAACCGTGCCATGTGCGGCGAATAGGTCGCGAACCTGTGTTTCAGTCGCCGAAAAAGGCAAGTTTCCAACGTAGATCTTCATGACTCAAGCTCTCACTTTTCATTAACAATGGGCCGCATTCCGCCATCAAACCGATGGGCGGCAGCGACCATTCACTACACGGCAGGAAACACGGTCGGGATCGTCTGGCGGGCGTGGGCCTTGCTAGGGCGAATCTTCGAACAGCTCCTGTCACCTGATCGCTGGATGTAGACGATGCACCGGGGCGCTTTCAAGCGCTTGAAAATGCAGGGTGAACAGGCCGCGATCGGCCCGGAGAATAACACGGTGACCGAGTCGGCACCATTTCGGCCCCGACCCGGTCAGGGCAGCTGGCATCGGTGCGCCAATTTTGCGAATCAATCCAACCGCTTGCGGAAGCGGGCGGCTGCCAGGGAAAGCATGACCGCCAGGAATATGACCAGTTTCAGCAGCGGGACGTACATGTCGGTAATGGTCGCCCCGCGCAGCGTAATGCCGCGGATGATCTCGTTGAAATGGGTCAGCGGCAGCACCTGGGCGAGACCCTGGGCGAAGGCGGGCATACCTTCGAACGGGAACATGAAGCCCGACAACAGAATCGAGGGCAGCATCGTCACGAAGGCCATCTGGAAGGCCTGGAACTGGGTCTGCGCAAGGGTCGAAATGAAGAGGCCGAGGGCAAGCGCCGCGGCGATGAAGACGAGCGCCCCGAGGTACAGATCCAGGAAACTGCCGACCATCGGCACGCCAAACAGTATCCGCCCGACGCCGAGGATCAGGGTCGTCTGGACCAGGCCGATGATCACGTAGGGCAGCAGCTTGCCGGCCAGCAACTGGCCGCGCGTGACCGGCGTCGTGATCAAGAGCTCCAGGTTCCCGCGTTCGCGTTCACGAACGATTGCACCAGACGTGAATATGACCATGGTCATCGTCAGGATCGTGCCGATCAGCGCCGGCACGATCTGCACGGCCGTGCGGCGTGAAGGGTTGTACTCGGTGCGGATCTCGAAGGAACGCGCGCCCGATGCGCGCGTGGCTGCGCGTTGCAGGACGGGCATCGAACTCAGGCCCTGTGCGAGGTTCTCAAGCGAGGGCTGGCTGCCGTCCACCAGGAGCTGCACCGCGGGGCGGTCGCCCTCGAAGAGGCGCCGTTCAAGATCAGCGGTGATGACGACGCCCACTCTTGCAACTCCGCGTTGCATCAGTTCGCTCAGCTCCCGTTCACTGCCGGCCTCGCGCACGATGTGCAGCACCTGGGTCGCCTGCAGGTCGCCGACCAGCTGTCTGGACAGGGACGTACGTGACTGGTCCAGCACGGCCGCGTCAACGTCGCGCACGTCGAAGTTGATCGCATAGCCGAACAGCAGCATTTGCATGACTGGCACGCCGATGATCATGCCGAAGGTGACCCGGTCGCGGGCGAGTTGCCGCCCTTCCTTCGCGGCGATCGCCAATAATCGCTCAAGCCAGATCATGCAGCACGCTCCGCACCGGCCACCCGGCGCAGCGACGTGGCGGCGACGAACACATCTTCGAGCGTCGCGCCGACGCGCTCGACGCGCGCATCTGCGCAGGGACCGGCAAGCAGCGCACGAAGCTCGCGCTCGGGTTCCGCCGCGTCGCGATGCACCAGCACGTGCAGCCGGTTGCCGAGCTGCGCGACACTCCGGACTGCCGGCACTGAAGCCAGCACGCGCCGGACCGAGGTGAGATCCGCATATTCGATCTCGATCACCGTCGCATCGATGTCGCGCGCAAGCTGCTTTGGCTCGCCTTCCGCGGCGATGCGGCCGTGGTCCAGGATTGCAAGCCGGTGGCAGCGCTCGGCCTCGTCCATGTAGTGGGTTGAAACCAGGATCGTCGTGCCGCGTGCGACGAGCGCAAACAGGTTTTCCCAGAAATCGCGGCGATTCTGCGGATCGACCGCGCTGGTCGGTTCGTCGAGCAACAGGAGCTCCGGGTCGTGCAGCGTTGCCGCCGCAAGCGCGAGACGTTGCCGCTCGCCGCCGCTCAGGGTGCCGGCTCGCTGGTTTGCGTGTGAGACAAGATCGTAGTCACGGATCCGGTCCTCCATGCGCGCGCGCCGGGTGGCGCTGTCGAGCCCGAAGATCCGGCACATGAAATCCAGGTTCTCGGTGACAGTCAGGTCGTCCCACAGCGAGAAGCGCTGGGTCATGTAGCCGAGCTTGCGGCGCACGGTCTCGGCCTCGCGCGGCACTTCGTAGCCGAGCACATTGACCGTGCCCCGGGTGGGCACCAGCAGGCCGCACAGCATGCGGATGGTGGTCGACTTGCCGGAACCGTTGGGGCCGAGAAATCCGTAGATCTGCGCCCGCGGCACATCGAGGTCGATGCCGTCCACGGCGATGACAGCACCGAAGCGGCGCGTCAGGCCGCGTGCGGAGATCGCAACCGTCACGGCCCGGCCCCGGATTCCAGCATCGTCACTTCGACCGGCATGCCGGTCGGGAGACCGGCGGCCTCAGGCTCCGTCAATACGACTTCTGCGAGGAATGACAGCCGGCTGCGGTCGCGTTCGTTGAGCGCGTAATAGGGAGTGAACGCCGCCTCCGAGGAAACATAGCGAAGTTCACCGCGCCAGTCGCGCCCTGAACCGTCGATTCGCACGGTGGCGGGACTTCCCGCCTTCACCGACGCGCGCTGGGGCTCCGGGATGAAGACGCGCGCATACGGCTGCCCGGCCGCGAGCAGCACAGCGACGGGCGCGCCGCGCGGCGGGCGTTCACCGAGTTCATAAGGCAGGGCGTCGATGACGCCGGCGCGCGGTGCGCGCACCGTGTGCCGCGCCAGCGAGAGTTCGAACCCCGCGAGCTGTGCGCGCGCTCCTTCAACTGCCGCGGCTGCCTGCTCGATGACCTCGCTGCGCGTGCCACGCTCAAGCTCTGCGAGGCGCTCTCTTGCGGCGCGTTCATTCGCCACCGCTTCATCGCGCGTTGCGCGCTGACGGTCCAGTGCGCTCACCGGCAGCATGCCGTCGCCGACCAGTTTCTCGATTCGCGTGAACTCACTGGACGCGGCCGTAGCGCTGGCCGAAGCGCCGCCGGCGAGCGCGCGCGCCTCTAGAATCTGCTCCCGGCGCGGACCGCCGACGAGTTCCGCCAGGCGGCGCTCCGCCTGGTCCGCTGCCGCGCGCGCCTGCGCAAACTGCGCGTTTGCCGCCGCTGGATCGAGCCTGAGCAGAAGCTGGCCCTGGGTCACGGCGTCGCCTTCGCGGACCGCGACCTCGATGATCGGTTCCTGCGCCTCAGCCACCAGCTCGACCCGGTCGCGCTCGAGCGTCCCGAGCAGCGCTCCGTTGTCGCCACCGCAGGCCGCGGTTGCGAGCACCGCGACCAGGACAATCAGCCACTTCTCCTTCATCGAGTGTCCCCGCCGGTGAATTCACGGATAATAGCAATCATGCGCGCTTATATCGTCTTTGCCCTGCTGGGCTGCCTTGCTGCCGCGCAATCAGCTGGAGCGGCCGACGGAGACCAGCCGATGATCTCGATTGCCATACACGGCGGCGCCGGCGTCATCAGCCGGGCCCAGATGACTGCGGAGAACGAGCGCGCCTACCGTGCCGACCTGGAGCGCGCGCTCGACGCCGGCTATGCGGTGCTGGAGAGCGGCGGGACGAGCCTCGACGCAACCGTCACGGCAGTGCGCATCCTGGAGGATTCGCCGCTGTTCAACGCCGGGCTCGGCGCCGTGTTCAATCACGAAGGCATCAACGAACTCGACGCT
Organism: Steroidobacteraceae bacterium; assembly: GCA_036824505.1. Lineage (GTDB taxonomy): Bacteria > Pseudomonadota > Gammaproteobacteria > Steroidobacterales > Steroidobacteraceae > SCUD01. The sequence goes on along the minus strand of DAITAA010000001.1, from coordinate 139,056 downwards.
GCCATCATGGACGGCGCAACCAGGAAGGCTGGCGCGGTCGCCGGAGTGCGCCATATCAAAAATCCGATCGAGCTGGCGCGCATGGTCATGGAACGGTCCCCGCATGTGCTGCTCTCGGGCGCGGGCGCCGAGGAATTCGCACTGGAACAGGGCGTCAAGCTGGTGCCGGGCAGCTACTTCTACACCGAGCGTCGCTGGAAGCAGCTCGAGGAGGCGCGACGCGACGACAAGATGGCATCGGCCGATGAGGACATCGGCTTCTTCAGCACGGTCGGCGCGGTCGCGCGCGACCGGCAGGGCAACCTCGCCGCAGCGACCTCGACCGGCGGCATGACCAACAAGCGCTGGGGCCGGATCGGCGACTCACCGATCATCGGCGCCGGCACCTACGCCGACAATGCCTCCTGCGCGGTCTCGGCCACCGGCAGCGGCGAATACTTCATGCGCGCCGTCGTCGCGCACGAGATCTGCGCGCGCGTGCGTCTCACCGGTGTCAGCGCTGCCGATGCGGCGAAGGACGTCGTGCACAAGCTGCTGGTGGAGATCGGCGGAGACGGCGGCGTCATTGTCGTCGACAAGAATGGCGAGCTCTCGATGGACTTCAACACCGAGGGCATGTTCCGCGGTGCGCGCGATTCGCGCGGCCGGCGCGAGATCGCGATCTACTGAGCCGCCTTATTCCACCCGCACGCGGAACTGCAGCTGGCAACTTGAAGAAGCGTTGAATGTGCCCTTCGGATTGATGCGGATGTGCGTGACGGCAGGGTCCACTCCGTTGGCATTTGGCGTTGGCGTATAAGTGTAGGTCGCGCCGCCATCGCTGGAGAAGCTTACGTCATCGGTCGCGGAGGCGAGCGACGTAAATGTATAGGTGAGCCCGCTGGTCAATGCGGTGAAAGCGACCGGCCCCGAACCTGCAGCGCCGAGGTCGCCGACGAAAAGGTCGGTGTTCGCCGGCACCGCATCGAAAACGATAAACGTGTTTGCATCGATGACCGGCGCGCTTGGAGTGCCTGCGACGATCGTGTAGGTGACGAATGCACCCGGAATTCTCTTCGGGTTCGTTGTTCCGTTGAATGGATCCGAAAAGGCCGAAGAGCTCTTCACGAGCGTGAGCGCCGCCGCTACGGTCAGGGTCGCCGTGTTGGAGGGCGCACCGGCAATGCTCGTCCCGGAGGTAAGGACACCGCTCGTGGTGTTGTTGTAGGTTCCCGCTGCGCTGCTCGTGACCTGCACGGTGATCGTGCAGGTCCCCGGCGCGCCGCCGGGTATCGTGCCGGCGGTCACATTGAATGTCGCGCCGCCGGCCGTTGCCGTATGCGTCACGCCCGCGCAGCTGCCGCCGACGACGAGCGGTGTCGCATTCACGACGCCGGCAGGATAGGTGTCGGTGAAGTTCATGCCCGACAGCGCTGCCGCATTCGGATTGCTGAGGGTGAAGGTCAATATTGAGACGCCGTTGGCGCTGATAGTCGCGGGGGCAAATGCCTTTGCGATGCCCGGATTCTGGTTGATGGCCGTAGTGTCCGTGGCGGTGTTGTTGGCCGGCGTCGCATCGACGAGAAATGCGAATGGCAGTGCGACATTCGCCGTGTTCGTCAATGTTCCGGTCGCGCCGACTGATAACGTGCCGGTCACGGTGTAAGTCGCCGTCCCGCCGACCGCAAGGGTTGCCGTAGTATTGATCGTGTTGCCGGTGCCGGAGGCAGCGCCGCAGCTCGATCCTGCGCTTGCGGCGCAGGTCCAGTTCACGCCGGTGACGGTTGCCGGTACGGTGTCGGTCACGGTGCCCGTAACCGAGTAAGTGCTGTTGTTGGTCACCACGATCGTATATGTCAGCGCACCTCCGACCGACATGCCGGTGCGCCCGTCCGTCTTGGTGATCGAAAGATCCGGGTTGGGTACCGTGTCCTTGCCGCCGAGGTCGGTTACAGCCGGCATGGATCCGCTCGCGCCGATTGCAGTCGCTGCGCCCCCGCCGACAGCCACCGTGTACAGGCGGGTCTGGCCGGTCAGCGAAAGGCGCACAGCCCCGGTAGTGTCGAACTCGATACCATTCACGACGGCCGGCAGACCCGTTATCGGGCCCACGTTCACGATCGCGTTCGTGGTCAGGTTGATCGTCCATAGCCGTTCCGTCGAGGCATCTCCGTTGACAGTCTCGCCCACAAAATAGAGGGGATTGCCAGCCAGCGTCGGGTGGAACGCTATATCGCCGCTTCCTGATACGGGTGGAGTCGTGCCGGGCAGTGTCAGCGTCGTGCCGGTGGCAGCACCCGTGCCTGTATTGAGCGTATAGAGCGTCGTGGGAGACGTGCCCATGCCATAAAGGACTTCCGTGCCGGGCCGGCAGGACAGTCGGATGAAATCTGGGGCGCCCGTGGGACCAATCGCCACTGGCGCGATGGCCGGTGTGTAGGGGTTGAAACGGTAGAGAGTGCCGTTGTTGCCGCCGGAGATGAAGTACAGCAGCCCATTGCTGCATTGGGCCAGCGCCGCGGAACGCGTACCGAGCGGAAACGGCGCACCGGTATACACGACGGTACTGACACTGGTTGCCGTGTCGATGCGAATGATCCCGCTCGAGGTGTTGTTGATCCCGTAGACGATCGGCGCTGCGCGCACGCCCGTGCTGGCGCCGAGCAGCGCAAGCAGCATGCAGAACCTGAACAAACCCCGCCGGCTCATGGCGTTGCCCCCTCACGCCTTTCGTCCGCGTGCAGACGAGTGGTCTGGTCGAACTTGAAGCGCAATATCAGGAATGGTCCTTGGGCAGTGTAATGCGCGGTGCCGAAATCCTGGTCGTCAAAACCGCGCAGGTTATAGCCGAAGCTGAACCAGGCATTGTCGAATGGCGAATAGCCGATCACCGGCCCCACCGCGTACTCGTAGTTATCCGCATCCCAGGCGTGCAACAGGCTGCCGCTGAGGCCGACATCGATCTTGCGTGTGATGTCATAGCGCCACTCGAAGCCAAGGATATCCGTATAACCGTCGTAATCCCTGCCGCCGAATCGATCGAACACGTATTTTGAACCGTAGTACAGCGACCACTGATTGCGCTGGTTGAGTTCGAACAGGTTGCCTTGCGTGTCGTCCACACTCCATGCGCGCGCCACCCGATTGAGGACCAGGTTGTTGACGAACCGGCGCGACTTGGCATTGCCATTGACCGTCAGGCTGTTGTCGCCAAACAGTCCGCCGCCAGCGACGCCCGCTCCGTTCGTCAATTCATCATGGTGGAACTCCAGGCGCTCCAGCACCGACCAGCGGCGGCCGAGCGGACGGAACGCCCAGGAAAGGCTCACGTTTGCGAGCATGCCTTTCGATCCCGTGGCCTGATCGGTCTCAAACGCCTGCGCGGAGGCCGCAAAGGCGACGCCTGCCTGTGCCTGGCGCAGGAAGCCGGTCATGAAGCCGTTGCGCTCGGTGGTCTCGCCGTTTCGCGTTTCGGCGCGGCCGGTCCATGACCAGAGTTCGGAGCGATAAGTCGCACCGCCGGAGAATGAGAAGAAATCTTCGGTCAACGCGCCATCGCCCAGCACGCCGCCGGAAGCGATGGGGTGATTCTCATTGATGACCAGCGGCCGCCCACTTGCTTCGTTGAACGTGCGGCTGGTATCCGTGGATACATCGAAGCTCCAGCGCTCACCGGCCAGGAAGGACTGCGTCAGGCCCAGCAGCCCGAAAGTCCGCGGGCCATATTCGGAGATGTCGCTCTGGTTCAGCGTGCTGGTCAGGCGCGCACCCTTCCACGGCGCGACTTCCATGCCGATCCGGGTGGTCGAACTGTCGAATGCCTCTCCATCCGTAATTTCATAGGCGCCGATCAACCGCACGTCATCGGTGATGGCGTATGCCGCGCCCAGTTGATAGCGGGTCGGGAAATCCACGCTGTCGTTTGCGCCGCCCAGGCTGAATTCACTCTGAGCAGTCAGTTCGAGTCTCTGGTCGAAGAAGCTTCGGTTTGCACCGACGATTGCCTGGCGCGACTCCTCTTTCTCGCCGGTAATCGCCTCGTCCTGCGCGAACTGCGCGCCCGCTCGCGCACTCCAGAGGTCGGCACGATATTCCAGTTGTGCGTCGGCTGCATCGCGCGTGGCGCCGCTGGACAGGTTCTCCTGACGGTAGGTCTGCCCCAGCACCGCGAGGTGCTCACCGAGGCGCACTTGCGCGTCAACGCCTGCCTTGAGTGTGCCGCTCTCCGCACCATTCTGCTGGTTCACGCCGAAATCCTCGCCCTGGCGACGCAGATAGGCGAGCGCGTTCCACGATTCGCTGTGGTGCTCCACCTCCGCCACATAAGCACTTCCTTCCAGGTCCGAGGTCGCGGTCTGGCCCTTGCTCTTCGCAACTTCGACGCGCAGTTCGGTTTCCGGCGTGAGCTCGAACTTCGCGTCGATGCCGCCCAGATCCGACTTGCCGGAAATCGATTCATCACGGATGAAGGACGCGCCGGCCTTCAGCCTGCCATCGAGAAACTGTGCCCCGATCCTGCCGCCCGCATTCAACTGCTTGTCGGCGGTGCCGAGCGTCTCGTATTCAGCGACGATGAAGATCGGGTTGAAATCGAAGTCACGGCTGTTGACGGGTTCGCGGAACAGCAGCGTGCCCGCGCTGTAGTCGATGTCGTAATCAATGTGCCGCAGTAGCTGGCGGCTCGCGATGATGACCTCGGAACGGAACCGGTCGCGGGTCTCGATGCGGATCTTCTCGCCGTTGATGACGATGTTGCCGTGCGTAAGGCGGTACAGGCCGGAAGTTCCATTGCCCTGGATTTCGTCGCGCGCAAAGTTCTGCGCGGTGTCCGAGGCAAATCCGGTGAATTCCACAATTTCGCCGTGGTATTCGCTCTTGATGCCCGTCAGGGTGCGGTTGTAGCGCGACAACTGCGTCTGCGTGAGGCCCGTGTCGTAGTCGCCGATCAGTGCGTAGTACTGGTCGCGTTCCAGCTTCAGGTACAGCTTCTCCGCGCTGGCGCCGTCGTACAGCTGCTCCGTCCCGTCACCGTACAGCGTGTAGAACTCGTTCGGATCAATGGTCGAGAGGAGGCTCCGGCGGCCGCGTTGCCCGGTCGGCTTGTCGGAGTCGTAGGCCAGGGTCAGCAACCACTTGCCGAGGACGCGACCCTTGGCATACAGACTGACCTGGCCGTCATCGTAGCCACCGTCCTCCGCGCCCGTGTTCGCGAGCGACTGCATGTTGCCGCTCAGCGTGTTGTAACCGATGGTGCCGGCTGCAAAGCCGACGACCACCCAGTCGCGTGGCTTTGCCTCGAGCCAGGCGCGCAACTCCTCTTCGCGCGCCGTGCGCTCATCCTGCGGGAAGCTGAAATTGATCACGACACCGCCGCTTTCGGTGGTCGGCGCCAGCTCGATATAGGCAATCCCCTTGTCACCTTCGATCCGGAAGGTCGGCGCGAAGCGATCGAGGCCTGCGAGCTGCCGCTGCTGCTCGCCCTCGATCAATTGCGCAGGCACATAAGGCGGATTCACCCGGAAGGCTCCGGTCACGCCATCGCGCACCGGGTAGCCGGCACGGTCGAGGAGGCGCACGGCAATCACGGGCTTGTGCTGGCCGTCCGCGATCAGCACCGATTCTTCAGGCACCAGCACGGCGTGCGCCACTTTGTTGGCATAGTGCACGTCGCGAGTCAGCGTGCTCACGGTCGCACCTTGCTCGTCGATTACATCGGCAGCGAAGTGGTTGTCGCCTTCGCCAAGCGGCAGGCCCCGCCAGATGCTGACGGCTACTGTCTCTGCGGCGTTAATCTCGACACCGTCGAAACTCAAAGGATCGACCGGCTGTCCCGCGTACTTCAGAACAATCTTCTGATTCGGCGCGTGCTTGATCACGACGCGCTGCGTGGGCGCGCGCGGATTGTGCTCTGGTCCCGGGAACAGCCACTCGATGCCGGGCGTTTGCTCAAGCAGCCAATCGATATCGGCGCCGGCCGCTTCCGGATTGTCCGTAATCGCGCGACGCGTCGCCTGGGCCTTCTCATACGCCACATCGGCGTCACGCATAGCGCCGGCACCGGTTACTTTGATCGTCTTGCGGCTGCTGGCGTTTTCGGCCTTCGCGGGTACGTCGCCGCAGGCCAGCAGGTTTTCGACCACCGGCGTGCGCACGACGCTGGACTCACCCTGGGTCGCAAAATTGGCCACCGCCTGGCTGACGAAACCGGCCGCCGGGCAGGCCACGCCTTCGACTGTCTGGGGCTCTTCGCTGAATACGGTGACTTCGACGCGGCGGTTGAGCGCCATTCCTGCCGGCGTGTCATTGCCCGCGAGTGGCTCATCCGGTCCCTTGCCGTCGGTGCTGAACTGGTCGGAGGACATGCCGAGACCTTCCGCGAGCGCCTGCGCCACGGTCAGTGCGCGCGCCCGCGAAAGTGCTTTGTTGTCCGGAAAGACCTTCAGGCGGGCTGCGGTCATGAGCTGGCTGTCAGTGTGACCGACCACCGCGATGCGCTTGATTTTCGTGCCGCGCAGTTTCGCAATGAGATCTTTCACCGAGACCACGCCTTCCGGCTTGAGGCTGGCCATGCCTGACTCGAACTGCGCGCGCAGCGTGTATTCCCTGACGTCCCCGCGCTTGACGGCAGCTGGCGCGCGTCCGTTGAACTCGATGACGTGCCGCCAGTCGGCGCCAGGATCGCCGAGCCGGAACGTGGCGAATCCGTCTGCGACCGCCGGATCCGCGGCTGCGGCGCCATCCAGACGCGTGCTGCCCGGGCTGTAGCTCACGCCCTCCGGCAACTGCACGGTCGCGACCAGGTTCCTGATCGCCACCCGGCCACCGTCCAGCTCGACGCGAAACGCCAGCGTGCCGCCGATCTTTTCCCCGGTCAGCGTGCTCTGCAGGCGGACGCCAACCTGTGCATCACGGCGCCGCACATAGAAATCGGCGCGCCACAGGGTGCCACCCTGGGCTTCCACGAATTGCGAAAACGAACGTCCTGCGAAACGGCTGTTCTGGATGCAGGGCGTCACTTCGAGATCCGGCGGCAGGCTGTCGAGATCCAGCTGCACGACATGCGTGCCGGGACGCACGCCTTCGAAATGATACTGGCCGTCGTGATCGGTCGGCACGTATGTTCCGTTGTCGAGCATCATGCGCACGTCGGGCACGCCTTTCAGTGCCTGCCAGGGCGTGCCGCAGTCGCCCTCCACGACGCGGCCGATGATCGTGAAACCCGAGGTGAAGAACGGATCGCGGATGCGCACCGCGATCCGGGCCACGTTGGATGCAAGCCCGCCACCGCCGGTGGCTGTGGCGCTGTTGACGGCCTCCCCGGCGCGCGCGCCGGCGCCGACCTGCACCACATAGCTGATTTCGATCCGCGCGGCGGCGGCGAGGACCCCGACCGTAATCGTCAGTGTGCGCCCGTCGGGGCTGATTGCCGGATCTGGCACCTGCAGACCGGCGATGCGCAGGGAACCTGCCTGGTAGCGCATGCCGAGCGGCAGCGTGTCGCTGATCCGGACATCGGTGACGGCACTCACGTTGTTGAGGTTCTGCAAGTTCAGTTGATATTGCAGAAATTCTCCGACCGCGATTTCGGTCAGCGATGCGCCCTTCTGCAGGAACAGGCCGCTTTGCACGGGATCGATCGGAATATCGATGCGGGCAGACGGTCCCGCCGGACGATTGTAGATGTCGCCGAAGGAGCCCTGGCCCATCACATAGGGGTTGCCGGCCGCATCGCGCAGCGTCTGCAGGATGGACAGCGGCACGGTCGAGGGCGCGCCATAGCTGCCGGGCGGCGTCACCTGAAGCATGTAGTTGCCTGGCGCGACCACCGGGAACTGGTATCCGCCCGGCGGCTGCGTGTAGATGCGCCCGCTGGAATCCGTCACGGTTGCGCCGCTCACGACGGTCGCGGGATAAGTACTCGTGCCATCGACGCCGAACACCGTTGCCGGCAGCCCGGTCGCGGCATCGATCAGTGTCACCGTCGCGCCGTCGACCGGCAGGCCGGTGGACGAGTCGAAGACAAAGCTGATCGGTTCCACCACGGCGCTGGCCTCGGCGGTATCGGCCGGGAACAGGGCATCTGTGTAATCCGCCACCAGCGTAGCGTCCCGGATTACGGAAAGCTGGCAATCAAAGCGCGTCGCAGATGGTGGCATCGCGACGCTCTGAAGGGCCGTCACGAACACGCCGGTGTTCGTCCCGGTTTCCTGCAGGCGCAGGACTTCCTCATCACCCGTGCTGGTCGTGATACGCAGATCGATGAACTCGCGCACTGCCGCGTCGAGATTGCGGTTTGCGTCAGTGAGCTGGATGAACACCGCCTCCCCGAGCTGATAGGACGCGGCATCGAGGATGGGTGCGGAGGTCGTGTCGATGGCGGTACCGGAAGAATCCGTCACCGGCGGTATCGGCGCGAACGTCCCCGTGCTGTCCTGGCAGGAGCCGCCGTCAGCCGGCGTGGCAAGGCTGCCCGGCGAACCCGGTGCGTAGCGCGACCATTCGATGGCCGCCGCCGAAGGTGGAGGAATTGATTCGAGAGCGACGGTATTGCTGATGGCCGTGACTGGTGTCGGGCCGCTCAGAAAACCAACGAATGCGGTGTTACTGATCGTCGCCGCCGATGCCTGGCCGAGCACGAGCGCCAGCAACAGGCCTGTTGCAATTCTCAGCGATCTTGTTCCTGTTCTCGTTAGCAACATCGCGTGAACCACCAACAAAAGTCCGCCGAGGCCTTGCGACCCCGGCGGACGTCTATTGCCGGACGATTCCTGCGTCAGTTGTTGATGGTGACGCGGAACAGGGCCTTGTAGCGCGCAGCGGCCGCGATGTTGCCCCCTCGCACGGTGACGGCGCCCGCCGTGGTCACGTTGTAGTCGCCTGCGTCACCAACACCCGCTGCGTCGTCGTCCTCGGCCGTGCCGCTGCCGCTCGTGCATGCCGTGCCGGCGCCAGCCGCGGCAACCCTGATCGAACCTGGGTCGAAGGTCGTGTTTGCGGGGATCGCATCGGTTATGACGATGGAATCGGCCTGCGATGCGCCCGTATTGTTGATGTCGACGCAATACTCGATCACGGCGCCCGGAATCGCCTTCGGGTTGGTGGTGCCGTTGAATGGGTCGCTGATGACGACCACGCTCTTGGACACCGTCAGCGCAGCCGAGACCACGTCGTACTCGTCGTCGTCGCTATGGCTGCCATCGCGCGCCGCATCGCCGGTTGTATTCGGCGCGCCGACAGGATCGCCGAACACGGTATCAACCGCCGCTGTATCGGCACCCGCGGTTTGCGTCGCATCCGCGCCGAGCGCTCCCACGCCGCCGGAATTGGCAGCGAATGCACGAAGCGTGACACCGGCGGTATTGTCGTTGACCGCGGTACCCGGAATATTGCCGACGATGAACACGGTGCGCGTCTGATCCGGGCCAAGCTCGTCGATGAAGGTCGCAGTATCGACGCCGGAATCGTAGGTTCCATTGCCGTTACTGTCGACGAACACGCGGATGATGGTCACGTTGAGATCGTCGGTATCGTTGAACGCCGTGCCCACACCACTCGTATCATTGGACGGCACCAGACGGAAGTCCTGCGTGCCGTTCGTGCTGTTGGTCACGGTAAAGGTCGTGACCTGATCGGTCGCGCCTGGTATCACGTTGGTCGCGACACCGCCGACTTCCGCGACAGTCAGGTTGATACGACGGTCAACCAGGAAACTCACCGTGTTGCTGGAAACATCCGGCTGGTTGACGCCGCTGACGGCGTAGTCGACGATTGCGGTGTTGCCAATGCTGGTGCCCTGCAGGGTGCCAACGGCCTGGGCCTGTTGCACACCCAGGAGCAGCAGGATCGCCGCCAGGTATTTCAGATGATTCATGCTCACTTTGATCGCTCCTTAGTCAAATGGGTGCTCAACAGAATTCCTGGAACTATTTCAGCCGGGCCTTGAACGAAACCGAGCCGCCAGCGCCGGGCGGCAGCGCCGCGTTCAACATCCAGCGCACATGGGTCACGTCGGCGGCCTCAGCCGGGCGCGATTTGCCGTTGGCGCCGGCGACTGAAAGGCTGGCCAGCGCGCCGTACTGCTTGCCGCCATCGACGGAAACCAGGTTGGCAGGCGCCGGGCCAAGAACCGAGACGTATTCGAGTTCGGCAGGCACCGGATTGGTGATTGCGACGTTGTCGGCCGGCTTGTCGCCCGTGTTCCGGTACGAGATCACGTAGAAAACCTCGGTGCCGGGCACCACCATGGCGGCCGGAACGGTCTTGTGTTCGGGCTTGCCATCCGCCCCGATGACTTCGATTTCCTGGAAAACCTGGTTGCTCAGCTGCAGGCCACCCGCTGCGTGGGCTGCGCCAAACCATAAGAGCGCGCTCGCCGCCAGGGCGAGGCGCAGTGAATTTGCCACCATGTTGAGTCCCCTTTTTGCTGACATCGACTTCAATCTCCTGCTTCCACGGATCTGCCTTCCGGTCAGGGCGCGCGGATGTTGCGCCATTAGCTGCCCGCCCGGACGTGACAATAATCACAGTCCCCGCGAACGCCGGCGCCGGGGCATGGCAAACAAAGCGAAATGTGACCGACTACCGGAAGGGGTCGTCGCGAAACAGCGACCTACGAATTCTTGTTTGGTACGACGCCCTCGGCGTGACGCCGGAAGTAGCCGGTCTTCATGTGCTCATACTCTTCCTGGAGCAGGCGCGCCTGGTTGCGCCCGGCATCCTTCGCCGCGTACAGCGCCTGATCGGCCAGTTGCAGGAGTCCTGCGCTGCTGCGCCGCGCGACCGGCACGATGCAGGCCACCCCCAAACTGATGGTCAGGACCGACGCCGCGCCGTAGCCCTGGTGTGGAATGCCGAGCGCGCGGACTTCTTCCAGCAAATGCTCCGCGACCTGCGCCGCGTGCTCCAGCGTGGTGTCATACAGCACAATCGCGAATTCCTCGCCGCCGTAGCGGGCAACCAGATCGAGCGGCCGGCGCGCAAATTGCGCGAGGACCGCGGCGACTGCCTTCATCGCCTCGTCGCCGGCCTGGTGCCCGTACCGGTCGTTGAATGCCTTGAAATGATCGATATCCGCGAGCACGAGCGTGATCGGCCGGTGCTCGCGCACGCCGTGCTGCCAGACATGACTGAGATGCTCGTCGAAACGGCGCCGGTTGTAGATGCCGGTCAGACCGTCGCGCTGCGCGACTTCGTCCAGCAGCTGCGCTTCCAGCCAGGCCGTGCGGCGCGTGTGTTCCATGTTGTATGCGCCGGCGGCGCACATCACGTTCGCGACGAACAGCATGCAGAGGAAGTTGGTCAGAACCAGGGCGGGCATGGCCAGGGCGACAGCGGCCGCCGCGTAAAAGCCGACCGCAATCAGGCTTGCCACGAGTGCCGGGCGAAACGACAGGCCAAACAGGAAATAGGTCGCGATCGTCGCGATGATCATCCGCACAAACAGGCGGTTCTCGCCCAGGCCCCAGGCCCACAAACCGACCCAGGCGATTGCCATCAGCGCGACCGGCAGCAGCGCCGCCATCACGCGCGGATACCAAGTCTCGGCACGGGGCATGAACGTCAGGGCGAACGCCAGAACCATTGTCGGGACCATCACGCCAATGCGCAAGTAGTTCGGCAGCGCTGCGCCGATCGCCGGCATGACCACATGCTCAATCTGGAATATGACCAGCAGGCTCGCGCCGACGATCCCGAGGCTGACCCGCAGGAATTTCAGATCACTGCGAAATTGGTCGGTACGGTATGCAGCTTCAAGACCCGGAATGAAGCGCAGCCAACGGAAGCCACGCCGCAACTGTTCAGCCGCCGGTGAAGCGCGGAGCGTTTCCTGAGGCATACGTCCGGCAATCATCCGGGAACTCGGTCCCCGTTGATGAGGTGCTGATCGCGGAAGTCGCTGGCCGATGCCAGCTGCTCATCCACACCGCTCAGGGATCGTTCGCCGATTCCGCGATATGTCAAACCAGTGTCCCGGCGAGATATCGGTCAACAAAGACCTTGAATGACAGCTTGTCAGCCGCTTCAACCGCCTGCTGTTCCGCCAGTGAGTCCTGCGCCTCGGTGCGCAACTCGGCCAGTCGTAGTTCGTTTGGCGGATACAGGTCCCGGAAATAATCGCGGTGCAGCCGCGACATACCGAGCGCCAGCTCGAAGAACGACACACCCTGGCTGGTCAGTTCAGTGAGCAGTCGTGCGGAGGGGAGCTGCGAGGGATCGGAGAGTTTTGCGCGCTGCAGTTCCAGTGCATTGGCAAAGGGCTTCGCATCGTCGCCGGCATCCAGCAACTCGCAGATGCCCTGCATCTGATCGAGGATCTCGGCGGCCCAGTCGGCGAGCGCGAGCTGGCGCGAACTGGACCGCAGCACGAGACCGGGCTCCCTGCCGCGACTCGCGACCAGCACGTGATTGTCCTCGTAGTGCGCCGAATTTTCCGCCGAGAGCGGTGGGCTGTCGCGCAGCAGGCAGAGCGCCGCGAAGGCTTCGAGGAAATACAGCTTGCGCTGGTTGACGCCGACGGGGTCGAAGGCGCTGACATCGAGCGAACGCATCTCGACGTACTGGACGCCGGCACGCATGAGTGCCTTTGTCGGCCGCTCGCCGGAGCGTGCGACGCGCTTTGGCCGGATGAAGCTGTAGTACTCATTCTCGATCTGCAGCAGGTTGGCATTGAGCTGGCGCCATTCACCATCGACTTCGACGCCATAAGCCTGGTACTCGGGGTGCGGTGTCGAGATCAGGCGCGACAGGTCCCGGACGTATTCGTCGAGCGAATTGACCGAGACATGCACGCCGGCCTGGTTCTTGTTGCGGTAGCCCAGATCGCTCATGCGCAGCGATGTCGCATGCGGCGCCACCAGCGTGCCGCGACCGCGCGGCTCGAGCCATGCGGGCAGGTCCCGTCCCGCAAAGAAGGATCGGCATACAGCAGGCGAGACACCGAACAGATAGAGGATCAGCCAGCCAAAGCGCCGGTAGTTCCGCAGCAGCGCAAAATAGGATTCGTCGATGAATGCCCTGCCCGCCAGCTTCGATTCGCGGACATCCTGCAGCACGGGCCACAGCTGTTCCGGGAACGAATAGTTGAAATGCACGCCCGAAATCGCCTGCATCACGCGCCCGTAACGCAGCCCCAGGCCGACCCGGTAAACGTGCTTCATGCGCCCGATATTCGAACTGCCGTAAGTCGCGATCGGAATCTCTGCATCACCGCCGAGCACGCAGGGCATGCTGGTGACCCACAGCAGTTCGTCTCCCATGTGCCGATAGACGAACTGGTGGATATCGCAGAGGTACTGCTGCAGTTCCCAGGTTGCCGCGAATGGGGGCGTCACGAGCTCGACGAGCGCTTCGGAATAGTCTGTCGTGATGTGCGGATGCGTCAATGCCGAGCCGATGTCCCGCGGATGCGCCGCCTGCGAGATCCGCCCCTCCGGCGTGACCCGAAGCGCTTCGCGCTCGATGCCTTTCAGGCCGCCTTTCAGGACACCGCGCTCGCGGGCATTGATGAGTCCCGCGAGCCGGCGTTCGAACTGGGAATCTGAGCGTCTGGCGGGCATCGGTCGGGCCATTTTGCGGCCGGGCGCTGCGAACGCAAGCCGGAGTTGCTGCCTGGCCCCGCACCGCTTGGTCAGGGGGCGGCCAGGGGGTACATTGGGCGGCACAGCCGCCTTCAGCCGGCGTTCATCCGCGCGGGGGCATGTTGGGGTCATGAAGAAATCGACCGCAATCGTCGCGATGGCCATTGCCGCGGTCTGGACCCAGGGCGCGGGCGCGGATTCCTTCCGCTGCGGCACGCGCCTCGTCAGCGACGGCGACAGCATGGACAAGGTGGCCGCACTCTGCGGTGAGCCCACCGATGTCCAGCGCCATGAAGTGCTGCAGCGCCGGGTGCGCTGGTATCGCGGCAGACCTTATTACAGTTCGCTCGAGCCCGAGCCGGTCCCGGTCGAGTACTGGACCTACAATCTGGGCCCCAGCAAGTTGATGAGAAGGCTCAAGTTCGAAGACGGCTTGCTGGTCGACGTCGAAACGCTGAGCCATGGTTACTATTCCGCGGACCACAACTGATCCGCTGATCCGGCCGATCCGGCCGGCCGACGACCTCGCGGTGGCGGCAATCATCCGCGAGGTCATGACGAGCTTCGGCGCCTGCGGGCCCGGCTTTTCCATCGACGACCCCGAAGTGGACGCGATGAGCGCCTGCTATTCCGAGCCGCGCGCCGCGTATTTCGTCATCGAGGAAAACGGCAAGGTCAAGGGCGGCGGCGGCATCGGCCCGCTCGCCGGGGCGGGGGCGGACATCTGCGAACTGCGCAAGATGCATTTCCTGCCGGAGATACGGGGCCGCGGACTCGGGGAAAGAATGCTGCGACGCTGCCTCGACGCCGCGCGCGAGCGCGGCTACAGGCGCTGCTATCTCGAAACACTGACCGGCATGGAAGCAGCGCAGAAGCTCTACTTGAAATCGGGGTTCAAGGCGCTCTGTGGTCCACTCGGCAGCACCGGACACTCCGGCTGCGACCGGCACTACCTGCTGGAACTCTGAGCGGCCAGCGCACTCCGTGAGGTGCGTTCGTAGCGCCAGATGAGAAACGCGGCGCAGGTGACGAGCCCTGCGATCAACCCCGTCCAGATACCCGCCGGACCCGCGCCCAGATGGAAGCCGAACCACCAGGCAGCCGGGAAGCCGATGATCCAGTAAGCCGCGAAATTGAGTGCCATCGGTACCTTTGCATCCTTGAAGCCGCGCAGCGCACCGGCCGCGCCGACCTGCAGCCCGTCCGGGATCTGGAATATCGCGACGAACAGGAGCAGGAACGCCGCCAGCGCGCGAACCTGCGGGTCCGACGTGTAGGCAGCCGCGATGCCGTGCCGCGCCGCCAGGATCACGAGCGATGACAATGCCATGATGATGCCGCACATCAATATGCCGGCCCAGCCGGCAAGTCGTGCCGCGGCAGCGTCACCGCGACCAGCCTGGTGCGCGACATGGATGGTCGTCGCCGAATGCAGCGACAGCGGGATCATGAACATCAACGAGGCGTAGCTGATCGCGACCTGGTGCGCCGCGACGATCTCGGTGCCAAGCGTGCTCATGAGGAGCGCCGCGACCGCGAACAGGCCGCCTTCGGACACCACCGACCCGGCGATCGGCAGCCCGAGCGCGAGTATCCCGTGCAATGAAGCCGGATCGGGCCGCTCAAAATGCTCGAACAACGCGAAGCGCGCGTAGATCGCGTGCCGGCGCTGGTAGAGATGAATGGTCGCGAGCATCGACCAGTAAGCAAGCGCAGTTGCAATGCCGCAACCGGTCGCGCCGAACGATGGCAGGCCGAAACTGCCGCGCGTAAACAACCAGTTGCCCGCAAAATTGACCGACAGGCCGACCAGCGCCGTGTACATCACGGGCCGCGTCCAGCCGATGCCTTCGGTCGTATAGCGGTGCGCGAGGAAGGCGAGCATCGCCGGCATGCCGAAACACATGGCATGCACGTAGCCCGCCGCGTGCGGAATGGCGCGCGGGTCGGTGCCGAACCAGCCGAGCACCGGCACGACGCACATGAGCCCGCCGACCAGCGGCACCGCCAGCATCTGTGACAGCCACAGGCCCTGGCGAAAGCCCCTGCCGACCTCCCGGTCGCGACCGGCTCCATAAGCATGCGCGGCGATCGGCGAGATAGACATCAGGATGCCGAGCCCGAACAGCCAGAATATCTGGTAATAGTTGCCGCCCACCGCCAGGCCTGCGAGAGGCCCGGGGCCGAGCCTTCCCGCCATGACCGTGTTGGTCAGCATCATGCCGGCCAGCACCAGGTTGTTGACTGCGAGCGGTCCCGCGAACCGCAGGATCGCGCGCGCGTCGTGGCGAAATGTGCTGCTGAATCTGCCGGGGTCGGACATGGGCGCGAGTGAAGCCGCGCCGTGGCGGGCTGATGTGGATGATGGCATTCTACCGGAACACGCTGCGGGCAAACGCCCGTCGGAGAGAACCATGCTGGTCGGATCGCAACCCAGACGCGTCGCCGTCATCGGCGGCGCCCGGATTCCATTCGCGAGAGCGCATGGCGCCTATGCCACGGTCGGCAACCAGGAGTTGCTTACTGCGTCACTCGCGGCCGTCGTCGATCGCTTCGCGCTGCGCGGTGAACGTCTCGGCGATGTCAGCGCCGGCGCAGTGACCAAGCATTCGAGCCAGTGGAATCTCGCGCGTGAATCCGTGCTCGGTTCGGGTCTCGCGCCGGAGACACCCGGCGTCGACCTGCAGCGCGCCTGCGGCACGAGTCTCGAGGCCGCGATCCTGATCGGCAACAAGATCGCGCTCGGCCAGATCGATTGCGGCATCGCGGCCGGCGTGGACATGGCCAGTGACCCGCCGGTCGTGTTTTCGCGCGAGTACCAGCAACTGCTGCTGCGGAGTTTTCGCGCGCGCAGTTTCGGCGAGCGCATCAAGCCCTGGTTCGGTCTGCGGCCGCGGCACTTCAAGCCGGTGCTGCCGGGCGTCAATGAACCGCGTACCGGCATGTCCATGGGCCAGCACTGCGAACGGATGGCGCGCACCTGGCAAATCGGGCGCGGTGAGCAGGATGAGCTCGCCCTGGAAAGCCATCGGCGGGCGAGCAAGGCCTGGGCCGAGGGCTTCATGTCGGACCTGGTCGTGCCCTACCTCGACCTCAAGACCGACAATAACGTTCGCGCCGATACCAGCCTCGAGAAGCTCGCGAAACTAAAGCCTTCATTCGCCGCGGACGGGACGCTGACCGCCGGCAACTCGACGCCGATGACCGACGGCTCGGCGGCGGTCTTGCTCGCTAGCGAAGACTGGGCGCGTGCGCGCAGCCTGCCGGTGCAGGCCTGGCTGACTTACGGCAAGGTCGCGGCCATCGATTTCGTCGGCGGCGAGGGCCTCCTGATGGCGCCCGCCTACGCGGTGCCGCGCATGCTGGCCGATGCCCGTATGCGCCTGCAGGACTTCGATTTCTACGAGATCCACGAGGCTTTCGCCGCCCAGGTGCTGTGCACGCTGAAAGCCTGGGAATCACCGGAGTTCTGCCGTGACCGGCTCGGCCTCGCGGCGCCGCTCGGCTCCGTCGACCGCGCGAAACTGAACGTCAAGGGCGGATCGGTCGCGGTCGGCCACCCGTTCGCCGCAACCGGTGCGCGGATCATCGCGAGCCTCGCGAAACTCCTGGCCGAGCGCGGCTCCGGCCGCGGGCTGATCTCGGTCTGCACGGCCGGCGGCATGGGCGTGACCGCCATCATGGAGCGTTGACGAGTCTTCTTGCCATTAGTTACATTTGAAACTAAATTGACCGAATGAAGCGTTACATCGGTTTTCCGCGCGTCGAGGGCAAGGCCTCGCGCCAGGCGCATTGCGACCTGCCGCCCGGCACCTACGAACGCGAGATGAGCAAGGAAGGCTTCTTCGGCCCGGCGGCGTTTTTCCACCACCGCCATCCGCCGACCGCCTGGTCGTCCTTCGAGGGACCGTTACGGCCGCATGCCTTCGATCTCACCAAGCTTGATGCTGTTGCCTCGAGCCCGTGGTCAGCGAACGAAGTGCTGAACAATGCGCATTGCCGCATCCGTTTCTGGCAGGTCTGCGGGCGCATGGATCACCTGGCGCGCAATGCCGACGGCGATGAGCTGCTGTTCGTGCACCGCGGGCGCGGTCAGTTGTTCTGCGATTTCGGCCGCCTGGCGTTTGAAGCGGGTGATTACATCGTCGTGCCGCGCGGCACGATGTGGCGCCTCGACTGTGCCGAGCCGGTCGCGGCCCTGATGGTCGAAGCGACCAACGCCTCGTATATGCTGCCTGACAAGGGCCTGGTTGGCCCGCACGCAATATTCGACCCGGCCATGCTCGACACGCCCCAGGTCGACGAGGCTTTTCTCGCTCAGCAGGACGAGAAACCCTGGCGGGTCGCGATCAAGCGGCTTGGCCGTGTCTCGACGGCGACCTTTCCCTACAACCCGCTGGACGCCGTCGGCTGGCATGGCGATCTTTCCGTCTGCCGTATCAACGTGCGCGACATTCGCCCGTTGATGAGCCACCGCTATCACCTGCCGCCATCGGCGCACACGACCTTCCTCGGCAACCGCTTCGTCGTCTGCACTTTCGCGCCGCGCCCCTTCGAGACCGATCCCGGCGCGATCAAGATCCCGTTCTTCCACAACAACGACGACTACGACGAGGTCATCTTCTATCACGCGGGCGATTTCTTCAGCCGCGACAATATCCACCCGGGCATGATGACGCTGCATCCCGGGGGCTTCACGCACGGACCGCATCCCAAGGCGCTGGAGCGCATGCTGGTGCAGACCAAGCCAGCCACGGACGAATACGCGGTGATGGTGGATACGCGCGATGCATTGGAAATCGGCGCCGCCGCAGCTTCGGTTGAATGGCAGGGCTACGTGGACAGCTGGAAAGGCCCTGCGAAATGAGACTCGCGACGCTCGCGGAAGACGGCCGCGACGGCCGGCTTGCGGTCGTCAGCCGCGACCTGTCACGCGCCGTTCACGCATCCGCAATCGCGCCCACGCTGCAGGCCGCGCTCGATGACTGGAGCCGGGCTGAACCGCGGCTTGCGAAGTTGGCCCGCGAGCTGGAGACGGGCCATGCCGACGCTATCCCGTTCGACGCGGCGCGCGCGCTCGCGCCGCTGCCGCGCGCGTATCACTGGGTGGACGGCAGCGCCTACGTCAATCACGTGGAACTGGTGCGCAAGGCGCGCGGCGCGGTCATGCCGAAATCCTTCTGGACCGACCCGCTCGTCTACCAGGGCGGCTCCGACGACCTGCTGCCGCCGGCCGGCGACGTGCCGTTCGCGAGCGAGGAATGGGGCATCGACCTCGAGGCGGAAGTCGCGGTGATCACCGACGACGTGCCGATGGGCATCGATGCCGGCACGGCGCGCAAGCACATCAAGCTGGTCGTTCTCGTCAACGACTGGTCGCTCAGGAACCTGATTCCCGCCGAACTCGCCAAGGGCTTCGGGTTCTACCAGTCGAAACCGGCCACGGCATTCTCGCCGGTCGCCGTGACGCCGGATGAATTGGGGGAGGCCTGGGACGGTGCCAAGCTGCATCTGCCGCTGCTGGTGCAGATCAATGGCCGCCCATTCGGCCGCGCGAACGCGGGTGTCGACATGACCTTCGATTTCGGCCAGTTGATCGCGCATGTGACGAAGACCCGGCGCCTCGGCGCCGGGACTATCATTGGTTCTGGTACCGTGTCGAATTACGATCGTTCGCTGGGTTCATCCTGCATCGCGGAAGTGCGCATGCTGGAAGCGCTTGAGAAGGGCGAGTCGTCGACGCCATTCCTTCGCTTCGGCGATTGCGTGCGCATCGAGATGCAGGATTCCGCCGGCCGATCCATTTTCGGCGCCATCGATCAGCGCGTCGTAAAGGCTGCATGATGAAACTCAAGGATCCCTCGCTCTTCCGGCAGCAATGCTATGTCAACGGCGCATGGGTCGAGGCCGCCGGCGGCGCCGCGATTCCGGTCACCAATCCCGCGACCGGCGCGCAGCTCGGGACCGTGCCGTCGATCGATGCGAAAGGCACCGAGGCCGCGGTTGCCGCCGCCTATGCGGCGTTTCCTGCCTGGGCTGCGAAGACCGCGAAAGAACGCGCGATCGTTCTGCGCCGCTGGTTCGAGCTGATCATGGCAAACGCCGACGACCTGGCGGTTCTGATGACCGCCGAGCAGGGCAAACCGCTCGGCGAATCGCGCGGCGAGATTGCCTATGCCGCGTCCTTCGTCGAATGGTTCGCCGAAGAAGCGAAGCGCGTCTATGGCGATGTCATTCCCGGCCACCAGGCCGACAAGCGCATTCTCGTACTGCGCCAGCCCGTTGGTGTCGTTGCGGCCATCACGCCCTGGAATTTCCCGGCTGCAATGATCACGCGAAAGGTCGCGCCCGCGCTCGCCGCGGGCTGCACCGCGGTCTGCAAGCCGGCGACGCAAACACCCTACTCTGCGCTTGCGCTGGCTGAACTCGCGCATCGTGCCGGCCTGCCGGCAGGCGCCATCAATGTCGTGACGGGTGCAGCACGCGAGATCGGCGGTGTGCTGACCGGTGATGCGCGCGTGCGCAAGCTCTCATTCACCGGCTCGACCGAAATCGGCAAGCTGCTGGTGGCGCAATGCGCGCGCACGATGAAGAAGGTTTCGATGGAGCTCGGCGGCAATGCGCCCTTCATCGTCTTCGACGACGCGGATCTCGATGCTGCGGTCGCAGGCGCGATCGCGAGCAAGTACCGCAACACCGGCCAGACCTGCGTCTGCGCCAACCGCCTGCTGGTGCAGGCGGGCGTTTACGACGCCTTCACCGCGAAACTTGTCACGGCAGTGAAGAAACTCCGCGTCGGAGACGGACTGGCGGGCGAGACCGACCAGGGACCATTGATCGATGCGGCCGCGTTGACCAAAGTCGAGGAACACGTCGCGGACGCACTTGGCAAGGGAGCGAAAGTCGTGACGGGCGGTCGCCGTCACGCACTCGGCGGCACTTTCTATGAACCGACGGTGATCACGGGCGTCACGCCCTCGATGATGGTGGCGAAAGAGGAGACCTTCGGCCCGGTCGCGCCGCTGTTCCGTTTCGAGACCGAGGCGCAGGCGATTGCGATGGCGAATGACACCGAGTTCGGGCTCGCCGCCTATCTGTACACGCGCGATCTCGCGCGCTCCTGGCGGGTCTCCGAGGCGCTCGAATACGGCATCATCGGTCTCAACACGGGGATCATTTCGACCGAAGTCGCGCCCTTTGGCGGCGTCAAGGAATCGGGCACGGGCCGTGAGGGCTCGAAGTACGGCATCCTTGAATACACCGAACTCAAGTACGTCTGCGTCGGCGGAGTCCAATAGCTCCGGATCCGCCTTCCTGCCCTCGGCCGACTGTTGTTTTCTTGCGTCACTGTGACGCGTTTTGCAGTGCGATAAACAGAACTTGACCCTCGGTAGGCGGTCTGTATCCTGCGCACCAGGCTTGCGGACCCCCCTCTCCGCAGGCTCCAAGGCTGCCCCCTTGCGCGGGTGGCTTGGTGCTTTTGTAACCCCCTAAGCCATATAGGAATATGTCTATGAAGATCCTGAAAGCCATCACGGCAAGTTTGATGCTTGCGGCGCTGCCGCTGGCCTCACACGCCGAGGACATGAGCTATTCGTTTGTGGACCTCGGCTGGATCCAGACCGACATCGACGGCGTCAGCTCGAATGCTGATGGTTTTGCGCTACGCGGATCGGTCGGCTTTGCCCAGAACTACTTCGCGTTCGCGGAGTACTCGAACCAGAGCATCTCCGGCGTTGACCTGGACGTGACCACCGTCGGCCTCGGCGGGCACTACGGCTTGTCGGACAACCTGGACCTGGTCGGCCGTGCCGGCTGGTTCAAGGCCAAGGCAAGCGTCAGCGG
The DNA here is from genome assembly GCA_036824505.1 of Steroidobacteraceae bacterium. Taxonomy (GTDB): domain Bacteria; phylum Pseudomonadota; class Gammaproteobacteria; order Steroidobacterales; family Steroidobacteraceae; genus SCUD01. Next base: position 117,655 of record DAITAA010000001.1, on the reverse strand, counting down.
TGCGAGTGTCGACGATGACGGTTACCTGCTTTCCGCAGGCTTGCGCGGCCAGATCGGCGACAACATCGAGCTCGAAGGCAGCGTGATCTACACCGACGTGGGCGGCGCCAACGGCGATGACACCTCGGTTGCAGTGGGTGGCCGTTATTACTTCACCAGGAACTTTGCGTTGGGTGCCGAATACCAGCACGGCAACGACTCGTCGACAATTCTGCTCGGCGGTCGCTACAGCTTCTAAGAAGTCCTTCGTCCATGCAGCGGCCGGGAAGCGGATTCCCGGCCGCTTTCTTTTGCGTACTGCATTGAGCTTCGCGGACAAGCGGGCATGCGGTATTGTCAGGTCATGACCGGCAAGACAGGCGTGCTCGTCGCCAATCTCGGCACGCCGGATGCGCCGACAACCGAAGCCGTGCGGCGGTTTCTCGCCGAGTTCCTGTCGGATCGACGCGTCGTCGACCTGCCACGCGTGCTGTGGCTCCCGCTGCTTTACGGCGTGATACTCCGCATCCGCCCGCAGCGCAGCGCCCGCGCTTATCGCGAGGTCTGGACCGGGTCGGGATCGCCATTGCTCGTCTATACGCAGGCACTCGCCGATGCGCTCGCCCCACGGCTCGCATCCCTCCTGTCCCAGCCGGCGATGGTCGAGGTCGGGATGACCTATGGAAACCCGTCGATCGCCTCAGCAATCGAGAAATTGCGCGCAGGCGGTGTGCAGCAGCTCCTTGTGCTGCCGCTGTACCCGCAGTATTCGGCAACGACGACAGCGTCGGTAACCGATCGTGTTGAGGCCGCGCTCAGCCGGCTCCAATGGCGACCCGAGATGCTGCGTGTGGACGATTACCATGACGATGCGGGCTACATCGCGGCGCTCGCGGAGTCCCTCGCCGGGCACATCGCCGATTTCGGGGCTGGTGTGCAACTGCTGTTATCGTTCCACGGCCTGCCGCAACGCTACGTCGACGCGGGCGATCCTTACCAGAAGCAATGCCAGGCGACCGCGCAACTCCTGGCGACACGGCTCGCGTTGCCGAAGGATGCCTGGTCGGTCGCGTACCAGTCGCGGGTTGGCGGCGCCGCCTGGCTCAAGCCATACACCGAGGACCGTCTGGCAGAACTCGCGATGCAGGGCGCCAGGCGCATTGTCGTCTGCTGCCCGGGTTTTGCGGTCGATTGCCTGGAAACGCTGGAAGAGATCGCCATCCGCGGCCGCGACAGTTTTCTCGAGGCGGGGGGCCTGTCCTTTGATTACGTCCCGGCGCTCAACGATTCCCCGAGCCATGTCGAATGCCTAGCCCGGATCGTTGCCACCGCGCTTTCCCGCACTTCAATGAGAGCCGCGTCATGATCGGCCGCTTCCTTGAAATCAGCGTGCAAGCACCCGACGTGCTGGCATCGCTGGACTTCTATGAACAGCTCGGTTTCTCGCAGGCCTCGACCGGGGAAGCCTGGACTTATCCTTACGGCGTCGTCACCGACGGGCGCCTTGGCATCGGCCTGCATCAGCGCGAACTGCAGCAATCGCTGCTGCTGTCATTCGTGTTACCGGACCTTTATGAGCACCTCCACAAACTGGAAGATCTCGGCATCGAGATACTGCACCGCAGACTTGGCGGCGACGTGTTCAATGAAGCGACATTTGCGGCTCCGGGCGGCCAGTTGATCCGGCTGCTGGAGGCACGCACCTACTCGCCATCACAACGCGGACCCGGTGAATCTTCCCGCCTCGGCTGGTTCGAGGAAATCGTGCTCCCGGTGGCCGACGTCAAGGCAGCCGAAAGCTTCTGGGAAAAGCTGGGATTCGTACCTGCCGAAGAAAGCGATCAGCCATTCCCGCACATCGGACTGACCAGCGATTCGCTGGATGTCGCGCTGGTCAGCAAGGGCACGCTCTCCCGCCCCACACTCCTGTTCACGGACCCGGCGATGTCTGTGCGCATCGGCGCGCTCGCGGACAGGGGCGTCGAAATTGCGCGCCCGCCGGGCAGGCTGGACCCGTCGCAGCATGGCCTCCTCATCGCGCCGGAAGGCACGCAACTCCTGCTCACGACCGCGGAATGAAACGGCTGCTGCCCGCGATGCTCATGCTCGCCGCACCGGTGGCGCTCGCCTGGCCGCCTTGCGACCAGGCAGGTCTTACGCCACCCGTTGCCCTCGCGCGCGAGGCGCCTGCCTACCCGGCGGCGGTGCGCGAGATCGGTGTCGAGGGCTCGGTCGAGATCGCGCTCACCATCCTGCGCGACGGCGGCGTGGGCTGGGTCAAGGTCCTGCACGCCGACCCGCCTGGCTATTTCGAGCAAGCCGCCGTGGCCAGTGTGCGCCGCTGGCGCTTCGAACCCGCGCGCCAGGGTGAAACGGCGGTCGAATGCCGCCTGTTGACGCGCGTGCGATTTGCACTGGTGGACAAAGTGGACGCGACCGACCAGCCGGTTGCAAGCAACGACAGGGCCGATCCCGTTTATCCGACGCAGCTGCTCGCCGAACGCATCGAGGGCTATGCCGAAGTTGAGTTCGAACTTGCGGACGACGGCAGCATCCTGCACCCGCGGGTCATCACAGCGATGCCGCGCGGTGAATTCGAAGCGGCGCCGCTCGCGGCGATCGGCTCCTGGCGCTTTCCACCGCAGCCCGGTCCGGTGCGCCGCCTGAAGCGCCGATTCGAGTTCCGGCTGCCGGACTCCACGCTTGGCGAGGTGCCGCCGATCATGCTCGCGAGCGGGCGCTTCCCGATGGAAGCCTGCAAGCGACGGCAGACCGGCGAGGTCAGCCTGGAGGTCGAGACCGACGCAAGCGGCGCGATCCGGCGCGCACGCATCCTGTACTCCGAGCCAAAGAGGCTGTTCGACAGCTCGGCGCTTGCGATCGCCAGGGCCTCGCGCATGACACCCGCCTATCGGGACGGCCAGCCGGTCGCCGCAACTGCGCTCCTGACATTGTTCTTCGATCCCGACCAGGCCAGCTGCCCGGGGTCACTCACACCGGATCTCAGGCAGCCCAAACAGGGCCGCCCGCCGCCGGCAGTCTCCGGACACGATGAACGGCCCGCCGTCCGCGCCAACCAGTTGCTCGGCCTGTCCAGACCGGTGCAGCAACCGGTACCATTGGCCTGTAGCCGCCAGCCGGCGGCCATGCAGTTACACGGGAGTTCCGGATGATGCGTCTTGTACTTGCGGCAACAGCCGCGATGGTGTCGCTGTCTGCCGCTGCCGATGAGGGCATGTGGACCTTCGACAACCCGCCGCGCACCGCCATCGCCTCCAGGTACGGAGCGACTCTCAATGAGGCCTGGCTCGACCGGGTACAGGGCGCCACGGTCCGGCTCGAGACCGGCTGCACCGGCTCGTTCATTTCCTCCGAAGGCCTGATCCTGACCAATCATCATTGCGCCGAGGACTGCATTGCGCGGCACTCGACTCCCGAGCATGACCTCTCGGCACCCGGGTTCCTGGCGACGAGCCGTCAGCGGGAACTGCGCTGCGAGGAGGATGCCGTGTCAGTGCTGGTCGGCACCGAGGATGTGACGACAAAAGTCGCTGCGGCGATCGCCGGCATTGCCGACAGCGAAGTCGTTGCCGCGCGGCGGAAGGTACTCACGGAACTCGAGCAGGCCTGCGAGCAGGCTTCGAAGAAATCGAGGGGTGGTCCGCTGAAGTGCGAACGCGTGACGCTCTACCAGGGCGGCCAGTACTGGCTCTACAAATACAAGCGCTATGAAGACGTGCGCCTGGTATTTGCGCCGGATCGTGATATTGCCGCCTTCGGCGGCGATCCTGACAACTTCCAGTTCCCGCGCTGGTGCCTGGACATGTCGATCCTGCGCGCCTACGAGAATGGCAAGCCGGCGAAAACCCCGAATCACCTGCGCTTTGACTGGGACGGCGCCGATCCGGGCGATCCCGTCTTCATTTCCGGTCATCCGGGCACCACCGAACGGCTGCTGACCGCCACGCAGCTCGAAACGCAGCGCACGACTTTCATGCCGTTCTGGCTGATGCGATTCTCTGAACTGCGCGGGCGCGTGCTGCAGTACGCGAAATCCGGTCCCGAGGCGCAACGCACGACGGAAGCCTTCCTGAATACCGTCGAGAACTCGATCAAGGTGCGCCGCAAGCAATTCGACGCATTGCTGGACCCCGCACTGATGGAGTCGGCAGCCGCGCGCGAGAAATCACTGCGCGAAGCGGTCGCCGCGAGTCCAGCGCTCGCATCCTCGGCCGGCGCCTGGCAGGACATCGAGGCTGCGCAGCGCACCTGGCGCGACATGCTCGTGCCCTATACCTTCATCGAGGGGGGCGCCGGCTTCAACAGCACGCTGTTCCCCTACGCGCGCGACCTCGTGCGCGCGGCCGCGGAACGCTCCAAGCCCAACGAATTGCGCTTCGCGGAATACACCGATGCGCGCCTGCCGGCATTGCAGCAGAACCTGCAGGCCCCCATACCGATCTATCCGGACTTCGAGGTCCTGCGGCTATCGTTCGCGCTCGAGCGCATGCGCGAGTGGCTCGGGCCGGATGACCCGCTGGTGCGCAGGATCCTCGGCAATGACTCGCCGGACATGCTCGCCAGCACGCTCGTCCGCCAGAGCAGGCTCGCGGACCCGGCGGTGCGCATGGCACTTCTCGAAGGCGGTCAGGGCGCGATCGACGCGAGCCAGGACCCGATGATCCGGCTCGCCATCGCCGTTGATCCCGTGGCTCGTGAACTGCGCAAACGCTTCGAGGAGCAGGTGCAGGGACCCGTGGAGCGCGGCCAGCAGGCGATCGCGAAGGCACGCTTCGCCGTCTATGGCACCAGCACCTATCCGGATGCGACCTTCACGCTGCGACTGTCCTACGGCGCGATGATGGGCTGGAAGGAAAAAGGTGAGGACGTGCGGCCCTGGACCGAACTGGGCCGCGCCTTCGAACGCGCGACCGGCCAGGTGCCATTCAGGATTCCGGACCGCTGGCTCGCCGCGAAAGATCGCCTGGATATGAAAACGCGGGCGAATTTCACGACCAACAACGACATCGTCGGGGGCAATTCCGGCAGCCCGATGATCAACACGGCTGGTGAAATCGTCGGACTCGCCTTCGACGGCAACATCCATTCGATCGCAGGCAGCTATTGGTTCGACGATCGGATGAACCGGACCATCGGCGTGCACCCGGCGTTCATCCGCACCGCGCTCGAAAAGGTTTACGACGGCAAAGCCTTGCTCGACGAAATCGACGCGCGTTAGGGCGGATTGCGCTTCGCTTCGAGGCTGCAATCCACGTCGAAATCGTCGCGCACCCGCAGCGCACCGAACGCCACCGTGAAAGGCGTGAGCCCGAGATCCGCATGATGTAGCTTGAAGCCCGCATGCGCACTGAGCCGATCGCCGTCGACCTGCACGGATAACGGCACGCTGACGATGCGCTCCTCGCCACGCAGGCCGACGCGGACCTCGGCAATGTATTCAACGGGCCCGCCCTCCAGACTCTGCGCCGTCAGGCGCATGACCGGCTGGCGTTCGGCGTCGAGCAGCGCCGCTCCCAGCATGTTGCGTCGGGTCGCATCGCGATCGGCCTGCGGCACTTCCTTCGCGAAATCGGGACCGGCCGTTGACCGGGCGGCCGGATCGTCGACGACCAGCGAGGCCAGTGGCAGTTCGAAGCTGAAAGTGCTGTCGCGGGCCGGTTCACGCAGCTGGATGGTGCCGGTGAGCGCATCCGATGTGATCAGGTGGTTGTGCCCGAGCGAAGCCATCGGGCCGTCCCGATAGACGCGCAGCTCGACCCTCGATGAGACGATTTCGTAGCCGTGGTAAGGCCCCGCGGGCGCCGCAACCGGGGCGACCGGCGGTGCCGGCGGGCCCGGCCTGGGCGGCTGTGCACAACTGCAGGTGAGCGCAGCCAGCGCGATCAGGAACTTACGCATTCGGCTATTCTCCAAGACCTGATGCCAGTGCAACAGACCCCTGCGCGATATGGTTCGGTCGCCCAGACGCTGCACTGGGTGATCGTGGGGCTGCTGATCGTCCAGTTTACGCTCGCCTCGATCGCTGATGACCTGCCAAACGGCCTGGAAAAGCTGATTACCCTGGCACGGCACAAGTCGGTCGGCATCACGATCCTTTCGCTCGCGATCCTGCGCCTGTGCTGGCGCCTTGTTGAGCGCCCACCGCCGCTGCCGCCCATGTCGCGCTGGCAGGCTGTTGCCGCGCGCATTTCCCACGCGGCACTCTATACATTGCTGTTCGCGATGCCGCTGACCGGCTGGATGATGTCCTCGGCGTCCAACTATCCGGTCAGCTGGTTCGGCCTCGTGCAGTTACCCGACCTGGTTGCGCCGGATCCGGCGCTGAAGAGACTTCTGCACGAGGTTCACGAAACGCTTTCGAAAATCCTCATTGCATTTGCCGGCCTGCATGTGGCCGGCGCACTGAAGCACCAGTTTCTCGATCGCGACGGACTGATGTTCCGGATGCTGCCGTGGCGCCCTCGCTGACACTGCGCGCCGCCCTGGCGCTCCTCGCCTGTCTCGCCTGCACCGCAGCCAAGGCCGAAGCCTGGCAGGCGGACCAGAATTCCGGGACGCTTGATTTCGTCGCGACCCAGGCGGGGGCGCGCTTTCAGGGCCACTTCAGGGAATTCGCGGTGCGGCTCGACTTCGACTCTTTGCTACCCGCGAATGCGCGCCTCGACGTCACGATCACGATGCGGTCTGCGGACACAGCCGATGCGGATCGCGATGAAGTGCTGCACGGAGCCGATTTCTTCTCGGTCGCGCAGTTCCCCAGGGCCGAGTATCACGCAGCGGGTTTCAAGCGCGACGGCAAGGCCTGGGTCGCTTCCGGGATGCTCACGTTGCGCGGCGTGACCAAACCGCTCGTCGTGCGTTTCGAACTCGAGCCGTCGTCGTCAGAGCTGCGCATGAAGGGCAGTTCGACGGTGCAGCGGCTCGAGTTCGGCGTTGGTCAGGGTGAGTGGGCGTCAACGGCATGGATTGGCAACCCCGTGGACGTTGATTTCGACCTCAGGCTGCGGCCCGCGACCGTCGCGGCGAGCCCTTGACGCTGCGGCGTCCCGCCGGCCGCGCAGGCGGGCATTTGCGCTAGAGTCCTGCCGATGGGCGCCGGCAAGCCACAGATATTTCCCGACCTGCAGAGCTGCGTCGAACAGACGCTTTCGCGCATCGGCAAGCGCATCGTGCTGTGCGCGCCGATTGCGGCGGGAAAGCCGACGGCACTCGTCAACGAGTTCTACCGGCGCGCCGCGGCCGATCCGTCGATCAGCCTGTCCATCCTGACCGGCCTCACGTTGCGCAGACCACACGCCCGCAGCGAACTGGAGCGGCGGCTCATCGAACCGATGGCCATGCGCATCTTCGGCGACATGCCGGATCCCGTCTGGATTGCACCGCTGATGGCCGGCGCTCTGCCCGCGAACATCGAGGTCCACGAATTCTTCATGGAACCGGGCGCCTACCTCTCGTCGCCGCTGGCGCAGCAGTCCTACGCGAGCATCGATTACACGCATGTTGCCCGTGCGGTGTCCGCTGCCGGCGCCAATGTCCTCACGCAACAGGTCGCGCGCCGCGTGGCGCCCGAAGGCGCGAGCATCAGTCTCGGATCGAATCCCGACGTCACCGTGGACCTGCTGCCGATGCTCGAAGCGCGACGTCGCGCCGGCGAGGCCATCGCCGTGATCGGACAGGTGAATGACCGCATGCCATTCATGTTCGGCGATGCGATCGTGCCGGAATCCGCCTTCGACTTCGTCGTCGACGACCCGCGCGGCTATCACGAGCTGTTCAGTCCGCCCAACCTGCCGATCGCCACTGCCGATCACATGATCGCGCTGTCGGCCAGCATGCTGGTGCGCGACGGCGGCACCCTGCAGATCGGCATCGGCGAGCTCGGTGATGCCATCGTCTATGCGCTGATGCTGCGTCACCAGCGCAACTTTTTGTGGCACAAGGTGCTCGACGACACAGGGCTCGGCGCACGCTTCGCAACGGAGCGCGCCGCAATTGGCGGCGACGCGCCGTTCGAGCAGGGACTCTACGGCTTGACCGAGATGTTCGTGGACGGGTTCCTGGACCTGTACCGGGCCGGCATCCTGAAGCGCCGCGTCGAGCCCGATGGCGCGCTGCTGCACGCTGCCTTCCTGCTGGGACCGAAGGCCTTCTACGAGGAATTGCGCGCGATGCCGGACGCCGAGCGCGCGCAGTTCCTGATGATGGCCGTCAGTTTCACCAACGAGCTGGGTGGGCCGGGCCGGGAACTGAAAGTGAAGCAGCGCCAGCACGCGCGATTCATCAATTCAGCGATGATGGCGACGCTCGGCGGCGCAATCGTTTCCGACGGTCTCGCGGACGGGCGGGTCGTCAGCGGCGTCGGCGGCCAGTACAACTTCGTCGCGCAGGCATTTGCGTTGCCCGGGGGCCGCTCGCTGATCGCCTTGCGCGCGACGCGCGAGAGCGGCGGCCGGATCGAGTCGAATGTCCGGTTCAACTACGGCCACGCGACGATTCCGCGTCACCTGCGCGATGTCTGCATCACGGAATATGGCGTCGCGGATCTGCGCTGGAAGAGCGATGCCGAAGTCGCGGCGGGCATGCTGGAGATCACCGACTCGCGCTTTCAGCCCGCGTTGCTCGCCGAAGCGCAGCGCGCCGGCAAGTTGCCCGCGAGCCACCGGATCCGCGACCAGCATCGTAACAACTTTCCTGAAGCGCTCGAACGGGCGCTTGCGCCGCATCGCGCCGCCGGCCTGTTCGGCGAGCTGCCGTTCGGCGGCGACCTGAGCCCGGAAGAAATTGTGCTGAGCCGTTCGCTCAGGCGGCTGAAGGCGAGAACGGCCGCCTGGCCGGGCAGAGTCGCGTTGTTCGCGCAGTTGTTGCGGCCGATGTCACGCAATCCCGCGCATGCGCCAATGCTCGCCCGCATGAATCTGGCCGCGCCACATGGGCTGCGCGAACGCTTCTGGCGCCGGCTCGTCGCGGCGGCGCTCGCGCGACGATGAGCATTTCAATCAGACGAAGCTGGCGATTTCGCCAAGCGGTTTGCGGTGGATATCCGGAACCAGCGCGCCGCCTGCCGGGTAGCCGACGACCAGCAGCAGGAATGGCCGCTCGAGGTCGGCCGGTCGCCCGAGAATCCTGTTGAGAAATTTCATCGGGCTCGGCGTGTGCGTGAGCGACACAAGCCCTGCGTGATGGACCGCGGCCAGCAGCAGACCGGTCGCGAGGCCTACCGATTCATCCGTGTAGTAGTGCTTTTGCTTGGTCCCGTCGGCCAGCCGCTCAAAGCGGCGGATGAATACCCCGATCAGCCACGGTGCCGTCTCGAGAAACGGCTTGCTTGCATCCGTGCCGAGCGGCTGCAGCACTTCGAGCCATTCCGGCGGCGCACGGTGCGCGTAGAACTCCCGTTCCTCGACCTCGGCCGCCTCGCGAATACGCCTCTTGATATCCGGATCCGACACGGCGACGAAGCGCCAGGGCTGCTGGTTGGCGCCGGAAGGCGCGGAGCCTGCGGCACGCAGGCAGTCCTCGATCAGTGCGCGCGGCACCGGCCGGTTTGAAAAATCGCGAACCGTGCGCCGACGATGCATTTCTTCCGCAAAGTCGCGCGCGCGGTTCAGCATTTCGTCGGGTGGATATTCCACGTAGCCCGGCAGCGGAATGAACTTCGTTTGCATGACATATAATAGTTGCACAGCCCGTGCCGTGCGTGCTGCAAACAAATTCAACGCATCCTGGAGGAAGACGACATGAAGAGACTCATTGCCATCGCATTGCTCGCCCTGCCGATGGGCGCGATTGCGGATCATCTGGACGTCATCGAGTTCAAGCTCAAGGATGGCTGCACGTTTTCGACGTACATGCAGATCGCCAGGGACTTCAACTCGCAGTGGGGCGCCAAGAACGCATACAAATCAGAAATCCTGATGCCGCTGCAAAGCCATAACCTCGAGTCCCTCTACTGGGTCGGGCGCAGCAAGGACGCGGCGAGCTTTGGCAAGGCCTGGGATACCTGGCGCGACGAGACGATGGACCCCAACTCGGTCGCCGGCAAGCTGTCGGCCCGTTTCGCCGCCTGCTCGGAGAATCTCTCGAGGCGCAGTTACGACGTCTACTGAATTCCATCGCCGGCCCCGGAGGGGTCTGATCCCTCCGCGGCCGGCACCCGCGATCGCCTAGTGGCCAGCCGCCGCCAGCAGCCGGTCGATCATTCCCTCTGCCTGAGCGCGGTAGCCGCCGCCGAACAGGTTCAGGTGATTCAGCACGTGATAGAGGTTATACAGCGCACGGCGGGTGCCGGCGGCCTGGTCCAGCGGCCAGGTTGCGACATAGGCTGAATAGAACCGCGGCCCGAAACTCCCGAACAGGTACGTCATCGCGATATCCGCCTCACGGTCCCCGTAATAGACCGCGGGATCGAAGACGACCGGCGTACCATCGGCAAGCGCCGCGCGATTTCCACCCCAGAGATCGCCATGCAGCAGTGACGCCGCCGGCCGATAGCTCGCGAAGAAGACATCCATCACGTCCGCAAGTCGGCGGCCGCGATCCTGCAGTCGTCCCATGTGGCCATTGATGGCGGCAAGCTCCAGCTGGAACAGCAGGCGCCGTTCGCGCCAGAACGTTACCCAGTCCTCCGTCAGGACATTGGATTGCGGCGTTGCGCCGATGTAGTTGTCACCCTCCAGCCCGTAAGCGGGCCCGCGGTTCCTGTGCTGCCAGGCAAGCGCCTCGCCGAATTGCTCCTCCGATGCTTCATCCGGCTCCGCCAGATCCAGCCATTCAAGCGCGAGAAATGCCTCGTCATCCGTGCAGCCCCGCGCCAGCACCTCGGGTATGCGCAGCGCATCTGCACGCCGCAGGCGTGCAAGGCCATCGGCTTCCGCGTCCAACATCTCACGCTGCGCAAGCGGCGCGCGCTTGACGAACACGGGCCCGCGCCCGGTTTGCCACCGGAAACATTCATTGATGCTGCCGCCATGGACCCTGGCATCCGGCTTTACGGCGACTTCCTGCCCGAGCGCCGCCGCGAGCGCGGCGGCGAGGCCCCCGCTCACGCGCGATCGGCGATGCGCTGCGCCTGCTGGCGCAGCATCGCGCCGAACTTCGCGCGGTCGTAGAAAGTCCCGAGCGCGGCAAGGTCGGGCTTGCGGCGGCGCAGCTGCTCGGCCGTCAGGTCCATCGGCATATCGCAGGCGATGGTCGTCAGGCGCCGTGCCAGAAACGCCGCTTCGCGATGCAAGGTGAGTCTTGCCGCAAGTTTTCCGGCACCGCGGATCGGAAGCGACGCCACGCGTTCGAGTCCCTCATAGATTTCCTCGAGCGAGGCGAATTCGCGCAGCAGCGCCGCTGCAGTCTTCGGTCCGACACCCGGCACACCGGGGATGTTGTCCACGGAATCGCCGGCGAGGGCCAGGAAATCCGCCATGCGCTCAGGGCGAACGCCGAAATGCGCCTCGATATCCGCGTATTCGAGGCGACGTTCGGCAGCCCAGTCCCAATACGCGTCGCCGGCATGGATCAGCTGGGCGAGGTCCTTGTCCCGCGTGACGAGCACTGCGCGGTGGCCGCGCGAGCGAAACCTGGCGGCGATGGTGCCGATGATGTCGTCGGCTTCATGGGTGGCGCTTCCGAATTCGGCGATGCCGAAGTGCCGGCACAGCTCGCGGCACCAGGCGAACTGGCGTTTTAATTCGGGCGGCGCCGGCTCGCGGTTGGCCTTGTAGGCCGGATAGATTTCATTGCGGAAGGAACTGGCCAGGCTCTCGTCAAAGGCGACCGCGATATGCACGGGCTGCGTCTGCTCGATCAGGTCGCCGAGAAAGCGGCTGAATCCGTACAGCGCGTTGACCGGCTCGCCGTCGACGCCCGTCATCTCCAGGCCCACCGAGTAGTAGGCACGGAATACGAAGAAACTCGCGTCGACGAGATAGAGCGGCTCGCGCGCCTGGCCGCTCACTGCCGGAAGCGCTGGATGCGTGCGTGCAGCGGGCTCGTGCGCGGGAAATGCGCGAGCAGGTACTCCATCTGGTCGGCCAGCACGCGCCGACCTTTCAGATAGATGTATTCGGCGTAGGTCGGCGTGAACGGCACGGCCAGGAGCTGCATGCCGGCTTGCTCCGGCGTGCGCGAGGCCTTGGCGTTGTTGCAGCGCCGGCAGGCCGCTACGACATTGTTCCAGGCATCCTTGCCCCCCTGGCAGAAGGGACGAACATGATCGCGCGAGAGTTGCTGCGACGAAAAATGGCCGCCGCAGTACATGCACAGGTTTGCGTCGCGCCGGAACAGCGTTTCGTTGTTGAGCGGGGGCACATAGTCACCGCGCAGGCTTCCGGGGTTGCCGGAGCTGCCCTGCGTCGCCATCATCGAGTTGACCTCGATGACGGTCTGGCGGCCGCTGCGGGCGTTGATGCCGCCATGCAGTTCGTACAGGCGGCTGCCGAAGGCATAGGCTACCTGGCCCAGGCAATACAGCCGGACCGCTTCCTTGTAGTCGATCCACTCCAGCGGCATGCCCGAGGCGTCGGTGCGCAGCACCTGCTGCGACAGCCGGATCGCCAAATCAGGGGCCTCCGTCGCGGCCGGCCGCTTCCCCATGTGCCATTTCGAGTTCACAAGCTGCTTACGGTAACCCAAACCGCAAACAATACGACAATTGTGATATTTTTCAACGCGCCGCGGTCCCGCAGACCGGCCGGCCCAAGAAGCCCGGGGAGGAACTTGATGCCAGTCACGATCGGCGTGCTTAAGGAAACCGTGCCGGGCGAAAACCGTGTGGCGGTGGTCCCCGAAGTCGCGACCCGCCTCGCCGCCCTCGGAGCCAAGCTCCTGCTGGAGCGCGGCGCGGGGGCCAGCGCCCGGTTTCCAGACAATTTGTACAAAGATGTCGCGTTCGCCGATTCCGCGGACGCGGTCCTCGAATCCGCCGACCTGCTGCTCGCGGTGCAACCGCTGGGTCCTGCCGTGGCTTCCCGCATGAAGAGCGGTTCCACGCTGATCGGATTCCTCGCCCCGCATGTGCAGACGGCACTGGTTCGCGCGCTGTGCGACCGCCGCGTCACGAGCTTCGCGATGGAGCTGATACCGCGCATTTCGCGCGCGCAGTCCATGGACGCGCTGTCCTCACAGGCGGCTGTTGCGGGCTACAAGGCCGTGCTGATCGGCGCCGCAGCGCTCGACAAATTCTTCCCGATGCTGACCACCGCCGCGGGCACGATCCGTCCGGCCACGGTGCTCGTGATCGGCGCGGGCGTCGCGGGACTGCAGGCCATCGCGACCGCACGCCGGCTGGGCGCCGTCGTCGAGGCCTATGACGTCAGGAGCGCGACGCGCGAGCAGATCAAGTCCCTCGGCGCCAAATTCGTCGAGACTGGCGTCACGGCCGAGGGCGCGGGCGGCTACGCGCGCGAACTGACCGCCGAGGAGAAGGCGAAGCAGCAGGAAGTGCTCGACGCACGCATTGCCGCAGCGGATTGCGTCATTACGACCGCCGGCGTTCCCGGCCGCCCTGCGCCGCGCATCATCGGCCGCGCCGCCGTCGAGCGCATGAAGACCGGCGCCGTGATCGTGGACCTGCTGGCCGAGAATGGCGGCAACTGCGAGCTTTCACGCGCCGGGGAGACCGTCGATCACCGGGGCGTGCGCATCATCGGGCCGGTCAACCTGCCGGCCTCGGTCGCCTTCCACGCGAGCGAGATGTATGCGCGCAATCTGTTGAACTTCATCAAGCCGGCGCTCGCTGCCGGCGCACTGACCATCGACTGGAACGACGAAGTGTTTGCGGCCTCCTGCGTCACGCATGAGGGCAGCATTCGCCACGAACCAACCCGCAAGACCGTGGAGACCGCGTAATGGAAGGCGTGATCGCACTTTATATCTTCATGCTGGCGGCATTCACCGGCTACGAAGTGATCGCCCGCGTGCCCGTGATACTGCACACGCCCCTGATGTCGGGCTCCAACTTCGTGCACGGCATCGTGCTGGTTGGGGCGATGGTCGCGCTCGGGAGCGCCGATACGCTGCTCGGGCAGGTCATCGGCTTCATCGGCGTCGTGCTCGGCGCCGGCAACGCGGTCGGCGGCTATGTGGTGACCGAACGCATGCTCGAGATGTTCCGTTCGAGCGGCGAGAAACGGAAGCAGAAGGAGGCCTCGTGATGCAAGGCCTGCTTCCGGACAACGTCGCGACGCTCCTGATCGACGGCAGCTACCTGCTGGTCGCATTCCTGTTCATCATGGGCCTGAAGGCCATGAGCTCGCCGGTCACGGCGCGGCGCGGCATCGTGGTCGCGGGCGTCGGCATGCTGATCGGCACGCTGATGAGCTTCCTGTACCCCGGCATGGGGAATTTCCCGTTGATGCTCGTCGCGATCGCGATCGGCGGCGGGCTTGCCTGGTGGTCCGGCAAGCGCGTCGCGATGACCGACATGCCGCAGATGATCGCGCTCTACAACGGCATGGGTGGCGGCGCGGCGGCGGCGATCGCGGCGGTGGAGTTGTTCCGCATGGTCTCGGCGCAGCCGGAGTCCGTGGCTACACACGGGCCCATCGTGACTGCGCTTGCAGCGGCGGGCGCATTCATCGGCGCGGTCAGCTTCTCGGGCTCGCTGATCGCCTTCGGCAAGCTGCAGGGACTCATCAAGCGCAGCTACCGGTTCAAGGGTCAGCAGGTCGTGAATCTGCTGATCGTCGCGGCAACGCTCGCGGTCGGCGCGTCGCTGGTCGTTGCAGGCCACTCGACGATGCAGACGGTGGTGCTGTTTTTCGCGCTCGCGCTGCTGCTCGGCGTCACGATGACCTTGCCGATCGGTGGCGCCGACATGCCGGTCGTCATCTCGCTGTACAACGCATTTACCGGGCTTGCGGTCGCCTTCGAGGGATTCGTGCTCGAAAACGCCGCGATGATCATCGCCGGCATCGTGGTCGGCTCCGCGGGCACGCTCCTCACGCAGTTGATGGCCAAGGCCATGAACCGCTCGCTAGGCAATGTGCTGTTCTCGGGATTCGGCGACACCGGGGTCGTGGCAACGGGTGACGTGAAAGGCGCCCTGAAACCGATCGAGCCCTCCGATGCCGGTGTCATGATGGCCTTCGCGCAGAAAGTCATCGTGATACCCGGCTACGGCATGGCGGTCGCGCAGGCGCAGCACAAGGTCTGGGAGCTGTGCCAGCTGCTGATCGACAAGGGCGTCATGGTGAGATTCGCGATCCACCCGGTCGCCGGGCGCATGCCCGGCCATATGAATGTGCTGCTGGCCGAAGCCGGCGTGCCCTACGACCTGATCGCGGATCTAGACGAGATCAATGCCGAGTTCGAAACGGCGGACGTCGCACTGGTGATCGGCGCGAATGACGTCGTGAATCCGGTTGCGCGCACCGACAAGAGCAGCCCCATCTACGGCATGCCGATCCTGAATGCCGACAAGGCGAAGAATGTGCTGGTGATAAAGCGCGGTCAGGGAGCGGGCTTCTCAGGAATCGAGAATCACCTTTTCTATCTCGACAACACGCGCATGGTCTACGGCGATGCCCAGAAGGTCGCGGCCGAACTGATCCACGCGATCAAGGCGGCCGGATAAGGGGACGCGCCCCATTGAAGTTCATCACTCGTCGGCGTCCGGCATGATGAGCCACAGCAGCAGGTAAACGATGATTCCCGGAAACGCGGCGCTCAGGATGGAAACGATCACGTAGATGAGGCGGACCTTGTCCGCGCTCCAGCCCAGCCATTCGGCGATTCCGCCACAGACACCGGCGATCATCCGGTCTTTTGAGCGCTTCAGCTTGGCGTTTGGCATGGCGGCACCCGCACGATGGATTTTGGTTGCGAACATCCTCCCACGCAGCCGGCCCGGGCGCGAGTGGACCGTGGCCAGCGCTAAGGACCAGTCCCCGGCGCGGGGGCGGGACGTTGCTGCGGCAGGCGCCTCTGCATCACGCGTTGCCGCTGCTCGGGCGTCATTTGCCGCCAGCGCTGGCGCAATTCCTCGCGACGCGTGGGCGGCAGCGACTGGAAGCGCCGGTAGCGCTCGCGCAAGGCCTCCTTCTGTTCCGGCGTCAGTTCCTCGAACCGCTTCCAGCGTTCGCGCAAGGCATTCTTCTGCTCAGGCGTCAGCTTCTTCCATTTCTGCCAGCGCTCGCGGGCCTTGGCCCGCTGTTCGGGGTTCATCTGCTGCCAGCGCTCCGCGCCGCGCGCCATGGCCTGCTGCCGCTCCGGCGGCAGCGCATCCCATCCCTCCGCCTGCCGGGCGAGCAGTTTCTGCTGAGCCTCGGTCAGCGACTCCCAGGCGACCCCGGCCTGCGTTTCCTGTTCCTGCGCCACTGCCGGCAAGGCCACGAATGCCAGGCATGCCGCCAGTATCCAGCCAGATTTAGCGTTCATCGTCGTCGTCCTTCGGAGCCGTCCGCTCTTCCTCGGTCTTGCGCAGCTCGCTCTCAAATGCCGTTGATTCCATGTACTTGACGAATTCCTCGTCCTCTCCCACCGATTCGCCCAGAAATTCCAGGAACTCGTCGTCCGGCTCCGGTAACGGCGCCGGCGTTTCTGCCGCTGCGGCTGGAAGCGCAAGCAGGCCCGCTGCCAGCCAGCCGTAGTGACGCATTTCTCTCAACCCACGCCATCGGACATTTCGTCGGTGGCCCAGGCGTAAAAGCCCGGGTCCTCGTCGAGCATGTCCAGGTCATCGCCTGCGGTCACGATGTCGAACTCCTCGAGCACGGCCAGCGTGGACTCGGTCGAATCGGGCCTGGTTTCACCGCCGGACCACAGCGCAATCGCCACCACCGCGGCCGCCGCTGCGGCGCCGACCGGGATCCAGGTCGAAAGTGCCGGCCGGTAGCCGCGTCGCGCCTCGGCAAGTGCGAGTTCGCGCGCGTGCGCGAGGCGCGATCGCGTCTCGCCATCGAGCGAGGCGACGCTTTCCTCGAATGCCTGGCGGGTCCTCCGCTCGAAGTCCTGCATGCGTTCCGTCATGGCTGCCATTCCCCGAATAGTTGTTGCAGCGCCTGCACTGCGCGGAAGTAATGTGTCTTCACGCTGCCTTCCGAACAGCCCATCGCGATCGCCGTCTGCGCCACATCGAGACCCTCGAAGTTGCGCAGCATGAATGCCTCGCGCTGGCGACTGCTCAGGTCCGCCAATGCGCGCCCGATGCGTTCGAGCAGCTGTTCACCCTCGAGCCGCTCTTCGGGCGTGCCCGACGGATCCGGCGCCGATTCCACCGGGTCCGGCGGCCCGTGATCCGTTGTCGTGCCTGGCCACCAGGCGATCACGCCCTGCCGCACGCGGCGGCGGCGCTGGTAGTCGGTGATGCGGTTACGCAATATCCGGTAGAACAATGGCCGCCATTGCTCTTCGGGATGTCCCGCATAGTTCCGGGCCAGCTTGATCATCGCGTCCTGCACGACGTCCTGCGCCTCGTCATGGTCGCGCAGCGAGAGTTCCGCGATCCGGAAAGCGCGCTTCTCGACGCCGGCCAGGAATCGCTCGAGTGCCCGCTCCTGGTCCAATGCCGTCTCCCGCGCCCTGTCGGAAAAGCGTAGCAGAGCCGTTCATTGGCCTCTCCCACCTGCGCAATGCCCGACTGGAATCCCAGCCACGGTGATATAACGTGGGCTCCGCCGGTGGGTTGACGCCCACCGGCATATCTTTCTATCTCATTGATAAGAAATAGTTTTTTGCGAAGCGATCCCCTCATCCTGCAAGTCGTGCTCGATACGCCGCTGCGCAGGCAATTCGATTACCTGGCACCGGCGGGAAGTGGCGCGCATGAGGCACCCGGGCAGCGCGTGCTGGTCCCGCTCGGCAAGCGGCGCGCCATCGGTGTGATCGCCGCGCTGGCCGAACGCAGCGAGTTGCCTGCATCGCGGCTGAAACGCGCGCTGGAGATCATCGACACGGAACCACTGTGGGATCCGGTGACCTTTGCGCTGCTCTGCTGGGCCGCCGACTACTACCACCACCCGCAGGGTGAAGTGCTGTTCTCGGCAATCCCTGTCGCGCTTCGCAAGGGCGGCAGCGCGAAGCGCAGTGAACTCGCCTGGCGACTGTCGGAGCGCGGTCTCGCGGCGCTCGCGACATTGCCGCGCATCGGTCGGCGGCAGCAGCAACTGATCGAGCTGATCGGCGGCGACAGCGTCACGATGGACACGGTATCGGGTCATGGCCTCGCCGCCGCGCTCAGGTCATTCGCCGCGCGCGGCTGGCTCGAATCAATGGAGAGGCCCGAGCCCGCGCCGCGCGCCGGGCCGGGTCGCGCGGGACCTGTGCTCACTGCCGATCAATCCGCGGCATGCGATGCGATCGGCGCCGCCATCGGCCGCTATGGCGCGTGGCTTCTGCACGGTGTCACCGGCAGCGGCAAGACCGAGGTCTACATGCACCTCATCGAGCGTGTGCTGGCCGCCGGGCGCGGCGCGCTCGTGCTGGTGCCGGAGATTGCGCTAACGCCGCAACTGGTCGCGCGATTCCAGGAACGCCTGACCGTACCCGTCGTGGCGCTGCATTCCTCGATGGCAGACGGCGCGCGTTTCGCCGCATGGCGTGCGGCAGCAACCGGCGCCGCACCCGTCGTGATCGGCACACGTTCGGCCGTGTTCACACCGATGCCGGCGCTCGGCCTGGTTGTCGTCGATGAAGAACATGATCCGTCCTACAAGCAGCAGGATGGATTCCGGTATTCGGCGCGTGACCTTGCGGTTGCGCGCGCGCAGCGTGCCGGTGTGCCGGTCGTGCTCGGTTCCGCGACGCCTTCACTCGAGAGCCTGGCCAATGCCGCGGCAGGCCGCTATACGAAACTCGCGCTGCCGGAGCGCACCGGCCGCGCCGGCAAGCCGCGCGTCGCCGTCATCGACCTGCGCCAGCACGCGGTGCGCGATGGCATTTCGCAGCCCGCTTTGGCGGCCATCGAAAGGCACCTCGGCGCCGGAGGGCAAGTGCTCGTATTCCTCAATCGCCGCGGTTATGCGCCAACGCTGTTCTGTCCCGGCTGTGCCTGGATTGCGCCTTGCACCGCCTGCGATGCGCGGCTGACCGTGCACCTCCGGCACGCGCGCCTGACCTGCCATCACTGTGGCGCCGAACAGGCAATGCCCTATGGCTGCCCGCGCTGCGGCACCGAGCTTCGGCCTGTCGGCGAGGGCACCGAGCGCGTCGAGGCGACGCTCGCGCAACACTTTCCCCGCGCGCCGCTCGTGCGCGTCGATCGCGACGTGATCCGGCGCCGCGGCGACATCGAGCGCGCCCTCAACTCCGTTGCGGACGGCAGTGCGCGCATCCTGCTCGGCACGCAGATGCTGACCAAGGGGCATGACTTCCCGGACGTCACGCTGGTCGTCGTGATGGCCGCAGACCAGGGATTGTTCGGGGCGGATTTCCGTGCGAGCGAACGCCTCGCCCAGCAGATCGTGCAGGTCGCGGGCCGCGCGGGGCGCGGTGACCGGCCCGGCGAAGTGCTGATCCAGTCGGCGTATCCGCAGCATCCGTTGCTGCAATGTCTGATTTCCGAGGGATATGAAGGCTTTGCCGCGCGCGCACTGGAAGAACGCCGTGCAGCCCGCTGGCCGCCCTACTCGCATCTCGCGCTGCTGCGCGCCGACGGCCCGTCGCGCGTCGAAGTACATGAATTCCTCCGCGACGCCCTGGCCGTGGCGCCCGACGAACGCAAGGGCCTGCGGTTGCTCGGCCCGGCGCCCGCATCGATGGAGCGGCGTGCCGCCCGCTATCGCGCGCAACTGCTGGTCGAATCTCCAGCCCGGGCGACGCTGCAACGATTCCTCTCCGAGTGGCTCGCCCGCGTCGAGCAACTGCGTCCGACACGCAGCCTGCGCTGGTCGGTGGACGTCGATCCCATCGAGGTGGACTGATAGACTCGCGCGCTTGAAAAACCTCATCGAAAAACTGGTTCTGGATGCACTCGCGGCACTGCCCCCCGGCGCCCTGGGTGATGCGCCGCCGCCTGCGCCCGAGATCGAACGCAGCCGCGACATCGCGCACGGCGACTTCGCCTGCAGCATCGCGATGCGCCTGGCGCGCAGCGTGCGCGCCAATCCGCGCAAGCTCGCCGAGCAGATCGTCGCCGCGCTACCGGGAAACGACCTGATCGGAAGGACCGAGATCGCAGGTCCCGGCTTCATCAACTTCTTCCTGACGCCAGCCGCCTGGCAGGCGGAGCTCGCGCGCGTGTACGCGGCGGGCGCCGCCTATGGCCGCGGCAATCGCGGCGCCGGCCGGCGTGCGGTCGTCGAATTCGTCTCCGCCAATCCGACCGGGCCGCTGCACGTCGGCCACGGGCGGCAGGCCGCGTTCGGCGCCGCCGTTGCGAGCCTGCTCGCGGCGGACGGCTGGTCCGTGCACCGCGAGTACTACGTCAACGACGCGGGCCGCCAGATGGACATCCTCGCGGCAAGCGTGTGGCTGCGCTACCTGGAGCTGTGCGGCGAGACACTCGCCTTCCCCGCCAACGGCTACCGCGGCGAATACATCCGGCCGATCGCGGCGGCGCTCGCCGCCCGGCATGGCGACGCGTTCCGCAAGCCCGCCACCGTCGTGTTCGCGGGCCTGCCGGCCGACGAGCCGGACGGCGGTGACAAGGACCTCTACATCGATGCCGTCATCGCGCGTGCGAAGGAGCTTCTGGCCGCGGGCTTCCGCACCATCCTGCTCGCCGGTCTCGGCGAGATATTGGCGGACATCCAGGGCGACCTGGCCGATTTCGGCGTGCGCTTCGACCGCTGGTATTCCGAGCAGGATCTCGGCAACGGCCAGGACGGCGGCCCGATCGACCGCGCACTCCAGCGCCTGCGCGCGCACGGTCACGTCTTCGAGAAGGATGGCGCGGTATGGTTCCACGCCACGGCCTTCGGCGACGAGAAGGACCGCGTCGTGATCCGCGCCAACGGGCAGAAGACCTATTTCGCCTCCGACATCGCTTATCACCTCGACAAGCGGGAACGCGGATTCGACCTGCTGGTGACCATCCTCGGCGCCGACCACCACGGCTATGTCGCACGCGTGCGCGCCGGCCTCGCGGCGATGGGCGAGCCTCCCGAATCGCTGCAGGTGCCCATGGTCCAGTTCGTGACGCTGTTGAAGGGCGGCGAGAAAGTGCCGATGGGCAAGCGCGAGGCGCAGTTCGTGACGCTGCGCGACCTGCGCAACGAGGTCGGCAATGACGCGGCGCGGCTCATCTACGTGATGCGCTCGAACGACCAGCCGCTGGATTTCGACCTCGAGCTCGCGAAGAAGCAGATCAACGACAACCCGGTCTACTACATCCAGTACGCTCACGCGCGCATTTCGAGCGTGCTGAAGCAGGCCGCCGAGCGCGGCCTGCCGTTCGATCGCGAGTCCGGGATCACATCGTTTTCGCTCCTGACCGACGCGCAGGAACGCGCCATGATGCGCGAGATCACGCGCTGGCCGGAGATCGTGGCTCAGGCTGCGGAATTGCACGCACCGCACGTTGTCGTGCACTACCTGCGTGAAGTTGCCACGGCATTTCATTCCTACTACAACGCAGTGCCGTTCATCGTGGACGACGCCGGACTTCGCAATGCGCGGCTCGCGCTGGTGGTCGCCGCGCGGCAGGTGCTCAGGAACGCGCTTGACCTGCTCGGCGTTTCGGCGCCAGAGTCCATGTGATGGTGTCGCGCGACTACAAGCGGAGCAAGGCGCGGAGCGAGCCGTTTTCCGGCTGGACCGGCCTGCTGATCGGCGGCATTGTGGGTTTTGGTGTCGGGCTCGCGCTGTACTTCTTCGAGCCTCGCTCAACGACGCAGAATGACGGGGCGCAGGCTCCCGAACCGGCATCGGCGCGTGAATCGACCGGCGATGAGCCGGCGGAACGATACGATTTCTACGAGATGCTGCCGAACTTCGAGGTCGTCGTGCCGGAACGCGAGGCCGCCGTGCGCCGTGACCTGCCGGCCGCACCGGTCGAGAAAGCCGGCTCCTACGTGCTGCAGGTCGGTTCCTACAAGAATTTCGACGAGGCCGACCGGGTGCGCGCCCAGCTTGCATTGCAGGGCATCGAGTCGAAGGTGCAGCGCGTCTCGGTGGACAGCGATACCTGGCACCGCGTGCGGATCGGCCCGATTGCCGACCTCAAGGAACTCAACCGGATCCGCGCACGCCTGCGCGAAGCGGACATGGACCACCTGGTGATCCGAGTAGGCGATTAGTCTTCGGTGATCTGGCGGAAATCCACGCCGAGCGAGCGAAGCTTGCGGTACAGGTGTGTGCGTTCCATGCCGACCCGTTTTGCGAGCAATCCGACCTTCCCGTTGCACAGCATCAACTGTTGCAGCAGGTAGGCGCGCTCGAACTGCTCGCGCGCCTCGCGCAGCGGCAGCGCCAGCAGGTCCTGCTTGACCAGCGGCTCGTCCGGGGTCTGCTGCAGCGCCAGCTGCTGTTCGACTTCTTCGAGTCCGATTTCCTCCGGGCCGCCGATGATCAGCACGCGCTGCACGAGGTTGCGCAGTTCGCGCACGTTGCCGGGCCACGGATAATTGCGCAGCCGGTTCTGCGCCGCGACGCTGAAGCGGCGGTATGGCATGCCTTCCTCGTCGACCAGGCGATCGACGTAATGATTGAGCAGGTCCGGCACATCCTCCGCATATTCGCGCAGCGGCGGGATGCGGATCGTGAGCACCTCGAAGTGCGCCATCAGGTCGCGGCGCAGGCCGCTCGCCGCATTGTCATAGCCGGGCTTTGCGGCGGCCGCGAGGCGCGCGCCAAGCGGCACGCGCCGGCTTCCACCTTCGCGCTGCCAGCTGCCCTGCTCAAGGTCCGC
Organism: Steroidobacteraceae bacterium; assembly: GCA_036824505.1. Lineage (GTDB taxonomy): Bacteria > Pseudomonadota > Gammaproteobacteria > Steroidobacterales > Steroidobacteraceae > SCUD01. The sequence goes on along the minus strand of DAITAA010000001.1, from coordinate 94,878 downwards.
CAGCAGCAGGCGTTGTGCGCCGGCGGGAAGGTCTTCGAGTTCGCCCAGGAACAGCATGCCGCCATCCGCCTGTTCGTAAAGACCTGGCTCGATCTTTCCGTTCGCCTCGGAACCGCGCAGCCGCGCTGCCGCAGTCGCGTCATCGAGACTCGCGCAGGTCACGGCGACAAACGGTCCCTTTGCCCGCGGCCCCAGCGAATGCAGGTAGCGCGCGAATGCTTCGCGGCCGGTGCCGGTCTCGCCGACCAGCAGCACCGGGGCATCATGGGCGGCCACCTGCTGAACCTGTTCGCGCAGGCGATGTATCAGGCTGCTCTTGCCGACCGGCACGATCAGCGGCGGTATCAGGGTGCGCTGGGCCTGCCGGCGCCGGCGCCCCGCTTCGAGCGCCCGTTCGACCGTGCGCAGCAGCTTTGCTATCGACAGCGGCTTCTCGACGAAATCAAATGCCCCGAGCCGCGTCGCCTCGACCGCGGTCTCGACCGTGCCGTGCCCGGACAGCATGACGACCGGAAACCTGAGCATGTTCTTCTCGGACCACTCGCGCAGCAGCGTGATGCCGTCCGTGTCGGGCATCCAGATGTCGAGCAGCACCAGGTCGGGTTCCTGGCGCGCGCAGGCGCTGCGTGCGGCCGCCGCGTTCGGCGCGGCTTCCACGTCATAGCCCTCCTCAGCGAGGATCTCGCTCAACAGCCCGCGAATATCTGCCTCGTCGTCAACGACGAGAATTCTCGATGAACTCATGCTCTTTCTCTCCTCGCGGCGGGCAATGTGACGCTGATGCTTGCACCACCCTGTGCCGCATTCTCCAGCTCGACCTGGCCACCGTGCTCCTCGACGATGCGGCGGACAATCGCAAGACCGAGTCCTGTGCCCTTCGGCTTGCTGGTGACATAGGGATCAAATGCCTGCTCCATCAAGCTATCCTGGAATCCGGGGCCATTGTCGATCACCTTCAGCACGATCTGGTCACCAGCGCGCTTCGTTTCGATCATGATGACAGGATTCTCCCGCCCGTCGAGCGCCTCGACAGAATTGGTCAGCAGGTTGTTCAGCAGCTGCCGGATCCGGCCCGGATCGGCCTCCAGCATCTCCGCGCGTGGATCAAGCGACAGGCCAATTGCGACGCGCGGATCCTGTGCGTGGTACAGGTCCGAGACCTGGCGGATCAGCGCGTTCACGTCGAACACAGTCAGCTGGATTTCCGGCGCTTTCGCGTACTCGCTGAATGCGGCCACCATCTGCTTCATCGCCTCCACCTGCTGCACGATCGTCTGGGTCGAGCGATCCAGCAGTTCCGCCTCCGCCGGCTCAAGACCCCGGAAGAGCTTGCGGCGCATGCGCTCGGCCGACAGCTGGATCGGCGTCAGCGGGTTCCTGATCTCGTGCGCGAGCCGTCGCGCGACCTCGCCCCAGGCGGCCTGGCGCTGCGCCTGCAGGAGCTGGGTGATCTCGTCGAATACCAGCACCAGGCCACCGGCAGCGCCGGCATCCCCCGGCAGCGCCGTGCTGGCGCAGACCAGTTCGCGGCGGCCGGCTTCGCCCTTCAGGGTCACCTGTTCGCGCCATTCGCTTTCGCCGGCGTCGAGATGGCGCTGCAGGGTGGCGTAGAGCTGCCCGAGCAGAGGGTGATTGGCGGCAAGTTCTGCAAGCGGCTGGCCGGCCGCCTGGCCGAATTCGACCCCGAGGATATGGCCGGCCGCGTCATTGGCCATGCGCAGGCGCAGGTCCGTTTCCAGCGAGATGACGCCGCTGGTCAGGCGCGCGAGAATCACGGCGAGCGCGGCACGCTCGCCCTCGACAGCGGCCTTGCTGCGCTCGGCCTCCTCGCGGGCGCGCGCAAGCTTCATGGTCATGTCGTTGAACGACGTGACGAGATAACCAATCTCGTCATGCGACGGCTTTGACAGACGCGTGTCGAAATCGCCCTTGGCAACGGCGCGCGTTCCGGCGATCAGGTCCTGTACCGGCCGCACCAGACGTTGCGAGAAGAAAAGGGCGCCGTACAAGGCTGCCAGCAATGCCATCAACAGGACCAAAGAAAGAGTCAGCACGAAGCTGAGTTTCAGTGGTTCGCGCAGGAACGAAAGCCGGCCGTATTGCTGGTAGGCTTTCTGCACCGTCGCAGCGAGGTCGGCAAGGCGCTGCGGCACCGGATAGGTCGCGATCAGCAAACGCGGGCCCTGCAGGCTTTGTGCCGCGCCGATGCGCGTTGCGGCTCGGATCAGGTAACCGCCGCCGGGCGCCGGCTCGATGCTCACAAAAGGGTGTCCCTGGCGCACCTGCAGCAGCAACTCCTCCGCCGGCACGCCGGGCAGCCCGTGCTGCATGCCAGCTGTGCTGTAAGCCTCGGGCTGGCCACCCGCGCTCGTGACGATCAGCTCGTCGGCGCCTGCGAGGCGCAGGTGATCGTCCAGGGCTGCGTACAGGCTTCCACCGCTCAGGGACGACAGGTCGTACGCGATCCGCTCGGTGCGCTCGAGAACTTCGCGCATTCGCAGGTCGAGCGCCGCGCGTGACAGGCCGAGCGCGTCGGACAGTCCCTGACGCACCTCGGCGTGAAACCAGCTGTCGATGCCGCGCGTCAGGAACAGCACTGAGAATGCGAACACGAGCAGCAGCGGCGCAACCGCAAGCCCGCCAAACATCAGGATCGTCCGGCCACGCAGCCGCGAGCCAGGCACGTGCCGGCGCCAGTCGCGGATGAAGTCGGTCAGCCGGCCGCCGATCAATGCCAGCAGCACGGCGACGCCTGCGAAGTTGATCAGGAGTATCCACGGCTGCAGTTCGCCAAAGCGCTGCGATCCCTCGGAGGTAACCGCGAGCAGCGCGAGCGCCGCGACCCAGACCACGATGCCCGTGCCAATCGCCACCGGCAACCAGCGCCGCATCATGGCCGCACGCCCCAGACGTACCAGTCCGTGCTGCGCGACCAGCTCTTCCAGAACAGCAGCATCTTGATCGCAGCGGGCAACTCGCCGATCTCGACCGACGCACGCACGCGCATCTCGAACCGCTCGCCCGGCGGCAGCCGCCTCGTGTCCGCCAGTGGCAGCGCGCTGATCCGTGCGAGTGCAGCGAGTGCCTCGTCACGCGAGGCGTAGCTCGTGTGTTCGCCGCTTTGCGGATCGCTGACCACATATCGGTCTGCGATCGCGTCATATGCCAGTTGCCACTCCCGCGTCAGCGATACGAGTGATTCGTCAGGCAGGAATCGCCGCGCCGTGGTCGCCTCGGCTTCCAGCAGCAAGGTGAGGGGCACTCCCTCGTCAAAGGCCTGCGCGGCCGCCTCGGACAGGCCGAGGTCGAGCCGTACATCGAGTTGCCAGACATCGGCCACGAGTTCGACATAGGCATTGCGGATCTCGAAGCGGCCGTCGGCGGCCGCCGACGCGGAGTCGGCAAGCACCAGGACCAGCAGCGCCGTGATGAAGACCAGCCGGGGAATTCGCCATCGCGTCAAGTACACGCCGGTCCCTCAGGCCCGCTTCTCGAGGCAGGCGTAATAGAAGCCGTCGGCGTCGCCCGCGCCGCAGGGCAGCGCATAGCCCGGCCCCGGGCCCTGCACCGGCGCGACACCCGGCAACAAAAGCCTAGCAGATTCAGTCGCATCCAAAGCCGTTGGCTCCGTCGCAAGGAATTCGCCGACCACGGCCCCGTTCTCCGCGCGAAGCACCGAACAGCTCGTGTACAACAGCCGGCCGCGGGGTGCGAGAAAGGCATAGACCGAGCGTAGCAGCCCGAGTTGTGTGGCCGCGAAGCGCGCGATGTCATCCGCGCGGCGCAGCAGCTTGATATCCGGATGCCGACGAATGACGCCTGTGCCCGAGCAGGGCACGTCGAGCAGTATCCGGTCAAAGGCCCTGCCATCCCACCAGGCGGCATTCGCCGCATCGCCGATGATGACCTTTGCCGCGAGGCCCAGGCGCGAGAGATTTTCGACGATGCGCCTGCTGCGCACCGGGTCGACATCGAGCGCAACCAGTTCCGCGATGCCGGGCTCGAGTTCCAGGATGTGGCAGGTCTTGCCACCCGGCGCGGCGCAGGCATCCAGCACGCGCATGCCCGGGCCCGCCGCGAGCCAGTACGCCGCGAGTTGTGCAGCGGCATCCTGCACCGACACCGCGCCTTCCGCAAAGCCCGGCAGTTCGCCGACATTGACCGGCTCCGAGAGCCTGAGCGCCGCCGGCGCGAAGACACAGCACTCGGCCGTCATGCCGGCTTCAGCGAGTTTCGCGCGATATTCATCGCGGGTCCCGCGCCTGAGATTGACGCGCAACCACATCGGCGGCTCGGTGTTTCCGGTGGCCACCATGGCCGGCCACTGATCGGGCCAGTCGCGCGCGAGCGCCTCGAGGAGCCAGAGTGGATGGGCGTGCTGCGCCTCCGGTCTTTCGTGCGCCCGGTTCATGATCGCAGAGCCCTCGCGCTGGAAGCGCCGCAGCAACGCATTGACGAAACCCGCCGTGCGTGGCCGGCCGAGCGCGCGCGCCGCCTCGACAGTTTCTGCCACTGCCGCGTGCACGGGCGTCGCTCCATGGGACAGTTGGAAGAGCCCGACCAGCGCGAGTGCGCGGATCTCGGGATCGAGCGCAGCGTCCGGCCGGTCCAGCATCAGCCTCAGACACGCATCGAGCTCGAGATACCAGCGCACCGTGCCGAATGCGAGGGACTGGATGGCCGGGCGCCGCGCACGGTCCGCCGCGCTCGCGGCGAGCGCGGATTCGAGCGTGCTGCCCTTTCCGGCAACCGCAGCAACGGCGCGGGCCGCGGCGGCGCGGATTTGCGCTGCATTCCCCGCGCTCAGAAAAGCACCAGGCCGACAAGATCCCGTGTGTTGGCGAAGTCAGCCGCAGCCACCGTGCGGCGACCCGCCATCTGCAGGCGCTCGATCACGAGCGCATCCCTGCCGGTCATGACGACCAGCCCCACCGGTCCGGCGGCGAGAATCGTGCCCGGCTGCGGACCCGCCGCGGCTGCGACGACGCTCGCCTGCCAGATGCGCAGTTGCAGACCTTCCAGTCGTGCCTCGGCGACCGGCCAGGGATTCAGCGCACGAACCCGGCGCTCGATCAGCTCCGCCGGCTCGCGCCAGTCGATGCGCGCTTCTGACTTTCGGAGCTTGCGCGCATAGGTCGCGAGGGCAGGATCCTGCGCTTCAAAGGAAGCACGATTTTCGGCGAGCGCATCGAGTGCGGCGACGATCAGGCCGGCGCCACGGGACGCCAGGCGCAGCTCGAGCTCGCCCGCGGTTTCCCTGGGCGCAATGGTGAGCTCGTGTCGCAGCATGACCGGCCCGGTGTCGAGACCCGAATCCATGCGCATGATGCAGACACCGGTCTTCGTATCGCCGGCCTCGATCGCCCGCGCAACCGGTGCCGCGCCGCGCCAGCGCGGCAAAATCGAAGCATGGATATTCAGGCAGCCGAGGCGCGGTACATCGAGAATCGCCTGCGGCAGCAGCAATCCATAGGCGACGACGACCATGACATCCGGCGAAAAAGCGGCAAGCCGCGTCGGCGCCATCGCTTCACGCAGCGTTTCCGGCTGCTCGACCGGCAGGCCCAGCGACTGCGCGCGTTCCTTGACGGGACTCGCTGCCAGCGCAAGGCCGCGGCCGGCGGGTCGATCCGGCTGGGTATAGACGACAACCAGCCGGTGGCGCGATGTGGCGATCCCATCGAGGGCCGGCAGCGCGAATGAGGGGGTTCCGGCGAATGCGACCGCCAGGCTCTTGTCCACGGCGGCCAACCGGTCAGATTGCCGGTGCGCTGGCGGGCGCCGGAGTACGGCCTTCCGCGCGCAGGCGGCGGTCTTTTTCCAGCTTCTTGCGGACGCGCTGGCGCTTCATCTCCGACAGGTAATCCACGAACAGCTTGCCGTCGAGATGATCGATTTCGTGCTGGACGCAGATTGCCAGGAGACCGTCGAGCTCCACTTCGAACCGCTTGCCATCGCGGCCGAGCGCGCGCACGCGGACGTTCTGTGCGCGCTCGATTTCATCATAATAGCCGGGCACCGACAGACAGCCCTCCTGCGACGTCGTCGTGCCGCCCTTGCCGAGGATTTCCGGATTGATGAAAACGCGCGGATCGTTGCGCTGCTCGGAAATGTCGGCAACCAGGAGCCGCCGGTGCACATTGACCTGTGTCGCGGCCAGGCCGATGCCACTGGCGGCATACATGGTCTCCAGCATGTCGTCGATCAGTTCACGCATTGAGGCGTCCACGGCATCGACCGGAACCGCCCGGGTCCGCAATCGGGGGTCCGGATACTCCAGGATTGTGAGGCGCGTCATGTGCGTGGGGCCGTGGGTGCGTGTAACTGACCGGGGAATGCTGTTAAAGTTCGCCGAAGCATAGACTTATGCGCGTTTGGTAGCCCGGAAGTATACGATCGTTCCGGCCGTCCTGGCAGTGAGGGAGCAACTCGCATGGCATCGCCTGGCAATAATCCGTCCCGCAGCCCCATCATCAGCCTGGCCGGTGCTGCGCTCATGGCACTCGCATTGTCGATTGCCATCCCGGCTGGCATCGCCATCGGCCAGCAGCAGGGCATTGACCGCAGCGTCATCCCGGTCGCGCCCGACGCTCCCGACAGCTACACGGTCAGGCCGGGCGACACGCTCTGGGACATCTCGGCCAAATTCCTGACCGATCCCTGGTATTGGCCGGAAATCTGGCACATCAATCCGCAGGTCGCTAATCCGCACCTTATCTATCCGGGCGACGTGCTTGCGCTGACCTGGGTTGAAGGACGACCGCAGGTGACGCTGACGAGCGGCGGTGCCGTGCGCATGTCGCCGCGGGTCCGTGAGAATCCGCTTTCGGAAGCGATCTACGCCATTCCTTACGACAACGTCGCCGCTTTCATGGCGCGGCCCAATGTGCTCGCTGCCGAGCAGGTCAAGGGGGCGCCCTATGTCGTGCGCGGGCGCGACCAGCGGTTGATCTCCGCAGAAGGCAACGACATCTACGTTCGCCGATTCGATGGTTCCGGTCCCGGTGGTCGCTACAACATCTATCACGTCGGCGACGAGCTGAGGGATCCGGATGACGGGGACGTGCTTGGTTATCAGGGTTTGTTTACGGGCGAAGCCGATTTCAAGCAGGCGGGAGATCCGGCCACACTGCTGGTCATCATGTCAGCCCGTGAGACGACCGAAGGCGACATCCTGCTGTCGGCCACGCCGGAGGCGAAGACGAATTTCATTCCGCACGCACCCGCGAAAGCGGTCGACGGCACGATCCTGTCGGTCAGCACCGACTATCAGCGCACGGTCACGGGCGAATACGACGTCGTGATCATCAATCGGGGCTCGAGCCAGGGCCTGCAGCCAGGGCATGTGCTCGCCATCTGGGAGCCCGGAGAAGAGGTTCTGGACAAGGCGGAGCATGCGGTCAGCCGCAAGGCGCAGTTGCCCGATGAGCGCATCGGCCTGTGCATGATCTTCAAGACCTATGATCGCCTGAGCTTCGCCCTGACGCTGAAAGCCAGCCGCGAAGTCCGCGTCGGCGACATGGTCCGCTCGCCCTAGAACGGATCCCACCTTCGATAGCAGGCGCCGGCCCCGAGGCCGGCGCCTTTTTGTTTCCGCGCGACCGGCATAGGTACAAATCCGTATTGCGCGTATCGCCGGATTTCGCGATCGTGGCCTTGCATTCGCGAGACGGGAAATTCGTGGATGCGGGCCTTTTGGGCACGGTAGTGCCAAAAGGAAATGCGGCAGGAATTCGACCCTTGCCGCATCGGTTGTGAGGTCGCTGGACACAACGCGAGCCCCGCAGCTGGGGCACCTGAGTCGGACCCGTCCGACAAGGGGAAGGTTGCCGGCAGACCCGATGTAGCGCCAACAGGCGCGTGCATCGGCAGTCGAGGAAATGGCCGACAACCGCCAGCGGGTCAAGAACCCCCGCAGCGGGCGGCGCCGCTCTTGCGGGGGTTCTCCTATTCCGGCTGCATCCCGCACAATGTCCCATGCAGGAATTCAGGACGTTCACGTCCCATCTCGAGTGCAGTGCAACCGGCACGCGTCACCCCGCGGATGTGCCGCAGGGATTGTCCGCGGCAGGCAAACCGCTGCTGGTGCGTTATGACCTCGAGGCACTGCGGCACGCCATCAGCAAGGACGCGCTGACGCGGCGCGCGGAAGGCGGCTTCTGGCGCTATCGCGAATTCCTGCCGGTGCGTCGCAATGTCGATGTCATCAGCCTCGGTGAAGTCGTGACGCCGCTCATCGCGGCGCCCGCTGCCGCGCGCCTGCACGGCGCGCGCGCGCTCCTGGTCAAGGACGAAGGCCGGCTGCCGACCGGATCGTTCAAAGCGCGCGGTCTCGCACTCGCCGTGTCAATGGCGAAAGAGTTCGGTATCCGGCGCATGGCCATGCCGACCAATGGCAATGCCGGCGCTGCGCTGGCGGCTTACGCGACCCGCGCCGGTATCGAGTCCTGGGTGTTCTGCCCGGACGACACGCCCGAGGTCAATGTGCGCGAGATCGCGTTCCAGGGAGCGCATGTCTTTCTCGTCAACGGACTGATCAATGACTGCGGGCGCCTGGTCGCCGAGGGCAAGGTGCAGATGGGCTGGTTCGATGTTTCCACGCTCAAGGAGCCCTACCGGATCGAGGGCAAGAAGACCATGGGCATCGAGCTTGCCGAGCAATTGAACTGGCAACTGCCCGACACGATCTTTTACCCGACGGGCGGCGGCACGGGCCTGATCGGAATGTGGAAGGCCTTTGCGGAACTCGAGGCGCTGGGCTTCATTGATTCACGCCGGCCACGCATGGTCGCCGTCCAGGCGGCGGGCTGCGCGCCGATCGTGAAGGCCTGGCAGGAAGGCCGCGAGCATGCCGATGCCTGGAAGAATGCCCATACCATTGCCGCGGGCATCCGCGTGCCAGCCGCGATCGGCGATTTCCTGATCCTGCGTGCGATCCGTGAAAGCGGCGGCTTCGCCATCGCCGTGGACGACGACGCGATCATGGAAGCGCAGGCCGAAATGGCGCGCGCCGAGGGAATACTGCTGTGCCCCGAGGGCGCCGCGACCTACGCGGCCTGGCGTGCCGCGCTCGCGAGCGGCCAGACCGGTCGCAACGAACTGGCACTCCTGTTCAATTGCGCAACCGGTCTCAAGTACCCGCTGCCGGCGGCGGGCCGGCCGATCGATTGCCGCCGTCCCCTGGACTACGCCGCCCTCGAAAGCGGGCAATAGTCGAGCGCAGGTCGGTTTCCCCGCGGCGCAGATGGCTCCAGGGGCGGCGCGGCCGATAGCGCTCGAGTGCGCCGAGCAGCCGCTGTGCTGCGGATTCATCCAGCCCGTACACCGCAGGCCAGGCCCTGCAATGTTCCGGCGGAAAATGTTGCCGGACCCGATAGATCAGGTCGAGCAGGTCGAAGGTCGCCATCCGGGTCCCGGCGATCCCGCGCGGGAAAACGCAGCTGTACGACATGTCGATCAGGTGAAATGCGGGCGCACCGGCTGCCGGAAACGAGACCAGGATGTTCCTCGGTGCCATGCCGCCGTGCGACACGCCGCAGTCGTGCATGCGCCGCACCAGTCGCAACAGGGGCGAGAGGTCCGTGACTGCGCCCGGCTTTTGCAACAGCGTGTCGAGTGCCGTCGCGCCAGCCACTTCGCGGGTGACGAGCAGCTCATAGCGGCCGTGCCGGCGGCTGCGCCCGTGCGACCAGGACAGCGGCTCCGAACAGGCGATTCCATGGCGCACGAGGTGACTGAGCACCCTGAACTCGCGCTGCGCGCGATAGGGAAGGAACCAGCGGCGCAGCGGATCGTAGAAGGGTCTCCGGCGATACATCTTCATGATCGCGCGACCGCCGCCTGGCAGCGGTTCGGCCCAGACCACCGTGCCGGACTCGGCCTTGATCAACGCCTGCCCGGGCCCGGTACCCGCGGCATCAAGCACATCCTGCGCAGGTTCGAGGCCGTTACCCGACGCGCCCGTATCCGTCACACGCGTTCCTGTTCCTTGAGGATCAGGGCGTAACGGTGACCGGAACCAAGGCGCGACAGCGGCGGCGCAGTGACGAGCCGGGCGCCATGCTGACGCGCAAGCTCCGCCACCCGCGCCGTCGTCATGGTCATCTTCGGCGGCTGGCCATCGAATGGCCGGCGCAACCGCCGCAGCATGTTCTTCAGGGAATAGTGATCGAAGAAAGTCATGATCACGAAGCGCCGCGAAACCCTGAGCAGTTCCTTGAGCAAGCGCTCGCGTTCCGCGGCAGTCGGCAGATGGTGCGACAGGCGCACGCAGATCGTGCCGTCCACGCTTGCGTCCCGCAATGGAATGTGGAATGCCGAGGCCGTCATCCAGATCCGCGGCGTCGCAACCGAAGACTCCGCGCGCCCGAAGAGCAGCTGACCATGCGCGATGTCAGCTTCGATCACGAGTTCGGCTGCATCCGCAAACGCCGGTGTGAGGCGGCTGCCACCGCAGGGCAGGTCGAGGATGACCCGGGACCGGCCGACCTGTTCGATGAGCTGCCCGATCAGATTGAATTCGCGATTCGTGCTGGCACGCTTCAGCGGCTTTTGCCGGTAACTGAGGTTGTAGGCGGCCGCGCGATCAACGCGCTGGTATTCCGCCTGGTAGCCCGCACTCTGTTCGCTCGCCTGCGGCTCACCCCAGGTCTCCGAAGTGCCGCGAACGGCGAGCAGCGCAATGCCATCGCGCAGCGGATAGATTGCGCCGCAACTCTTGCAGTCAATCGAGGAAGGCCGGATCACCAGGTCTGCTGCACAGCCCGGGCAGACCAGGATGTCCGCAATGGCCGCAAAGCCGGCGCTGTCATCGGCCGCAGCCATCGGTAATGAAGTCATCGCGCGCTCCTTCCCCAAAGCTCGACACGCCGCAAGATGGACGATCGACTGCCCGGAAATCAATCTAATCGGTAATTTCTTGCGAAATCAATGACAAGGGCGCTCGCCGTCCCGCGATTTCTGCCGTTTCGCAGTCCAAATCTGCCGGGCGTGCGGATCCTCGATTTCGCAGCATGGCCGCGTGACGACGGGCACCCAAACTGCGGCGCACAGCGCGTGGCTGCGTCTCGCACGCGTGCCAGGCATGGACGTCGCGTCCGCCAGATCCTTGCTCGAGCGCCTCGGCGGAGCCGAGGCACTGCTCACGGCCACCGGGTCGGAGCTCATCCGCGCCGGTGCTGCACCGAGCGGTCTGCCCCTGTTCCTGGAACCGGATGAAGCCGCGCTTGCGCGCGACCTGCGCTGGCTCGGGATACCCGGCCATAGCCTGCTGACGGCCGACGATCCAGGCTATCCGCCACAGCTCGCGGCCACAGCGGGCGCGCCGGTCGCGCTCTTTGTCGAGGGCGAACCGTCCGTCCTGTCATTGCCGCAGCTCGCGATCGTCGGCAGCCGCGCCGCCACGGCCGCGGGACGCGAGACCGCCTTCGAGTTCGCAGCACGCCTTTGCGCCGCGGGGCTCGCGGTTACGAGCGGCCTCGCCACCGGCATCGACGCGGCCGCGCATCGCGGCGCGCTCGCCGCGGGCGGCGTGACGATAGCGGTATGCGGCACCGGGCTCGATCAGGTCTACCCCGTGGAGCACGCAAAGCTCGCCGCCGCGATCGCGACGAGGGGTGCGCTGGTTTCGGAGTTCTCCACGGGCACGCCGCCGGTCGCGGCAAACTTCCCGCGCCGCAACCGCCTGCTCTCGGGGCTCGCGCGCGGCGTACTGGTGATCGAGGCCGCTGCGCGCTCGGGCTCGCTGATAACGGCGCGGCTCGCCGGCGAGCAGGGACGGGACGTCATGGCCCTGCCCGGCTCCATACATAACGCGCTATCGCGCGGTTGTCATCGCCTGATCAAGGATGGTGCGGCACTGGTCGAATCACCCGAGGAAGTGCTCGCCACGATCGGCTTCCCGGACCTTGCGGCGGCGGCGGGTACGGGTGCGCAAGCCATGGGCGGGGTTCGCAATTCCGGCGGCGAGTTGGACAGCGCGAAAGAAATACTGTTGAATGCGCTCGGTTTCGAGCCGGCGGAATTCGACAAGTTGATTGAAAGAACGGGCCTTCCGGCCCATGCCGTCGTCTCGATGTTGCAATTGCTCGAACTGGAAGGCCTGATCGAGTCGCTGGCCGGCGGGCGTTACAGCCGGATTCCACCGAGGCAGATCCGATGAAGGAAAGCGTTCTCGACATCCTGATCCACCTGTTCGAGAACTTCCTGGAAGCCGACGACGACAGCGCGCCGGGCCGGGATGCGCTGAAGCAGGAGCTGGAACAGGCCGGTTACCCGGAGGCGGACATCGAGCGTGCGCTGGCCTGGCTCGAGAGCCTCGCCGCCGATCCGGAACGGGCGATGAACGAAGGCACGGCGCGCGCCGTGCGTGTGTTCAGCGGCCAGGAACAGGTGCGGCTCGACACGGACGTGCGCGGCTATCTGTTGCACCTGGAAAATCTCGGCATACTTTCCGCCGCGCAACGTGAGGTCGTCATCGACCGGCTGCTGGCGCTCGAAGCCGACGACATCGACATCGAACAGCTGAAGTGGGTGGTCCTGATGGTGTTGTTCAGCCAGCCGGGCCAGGAACACGCATACCAGCGGATGGAAGACCTGGTGTACGACGAGCGGCAGGCGATGCACTGAACGCCTGCAGCAACGGTCCGCCAGTGAGCCGCGGCCGGGCCCGCGGCTTTGGCGTCTTTGGGGACTTGAGACCAAATAGAGTATGAGCGCAAATCTCGTCATCGTGGAATCGCCGGCCAAGGCGAAGACCATCAAGAAGTACCTCGGTCCTGACTTCGAGGTGCTGGCTTCGTATGGTCATGTCCGCGATCTCATCGAGAAGGAAGGCGCGGTCGATCCCGGCCGGGATTTCGAGATGAAGTACCAGCTCATCGAGAAGAACCGGACCAAGGTGGATGCGATCGAACGCGCGATGCGCAAGGCCAAGTCGCTCTACCTGGCGACCGACCCCGACCGCGAGGGCGAAGCCATTTCCTGGCACCTGTCGGAGATCCTGCGCGAGCGCGGCGCGCTCGATGGCAAGGACCTGAAGCGCGTGCGCTTCTACGAGATCACGAAGAAGGCGGTGCGGGCGGCGATGGATCAGGCGGAGGGACTGAACGAGAACCTCATCAACGCCCAGCAGGCGCGCCGTGCGCTCGATTACCTGGTCGGCTTCAATCTTTCGCCGCTCCTGTGGAAGAAGATCAAGCCGGGCCTGTCGGCCGGCCGCGTGCAGAGCGTCGCCTTGCGGCTGATCTGCGAGCGCGAAGCGGAGATCGCGCGCTTCATCCGCCAGGAGTACTGGACCATCGAGGCTGATGCCGCCAAGGACAGCGCGCGATTCCCGGCCAGGCTCGTCGAGTACCGCGGCGAGAAAGTCGAGGCCGATACACAGAAGGGCCGCTTTACGATCACCGCGGAGGCCCAGGCCCGCGAGGCGGAGCGCACGATCATTGCCGCCGCGGGCGGCGTGCTGACGGTCGAAGGCATCGATCGAAAGCCGAAGCGCCGCAATCCGCCGCCGCCATTCACGACTTCCACGCTGCAGCAGGAATCCGCGCGCAAGCTCGGCTTCACGGCGCGGCGCACGATGCAGACCGCGCAGCGGCTCTACGAGTCGGGGCACATCACCTACATGCGCACCGACTCGGTTTCGTTGTCGCCGGACGCGGTCACCGAGATGCGCGACATGATCCGCGCGACCTTCGGCGAGAAAGCGCTTTCGGACGGCATCAACGTCTACAAGACCAAGTCGAAGAATGCCCAGGAGGCCCACGAGGCGATCCGCCCGACCTCGGCCGCAGAGACGCCGCAGCAGGCCGAAGCCGATCTGCACGACGAAGACCAGCGGCGGCTCTACGCCTTGATCTGGAAGCGCGCCATCGCCTGCCAGATGGCACCCGCCGTGTTCGACACCACTGCAGTGGATCTCGTTGCGGGAAGCGGCGGCGCGACGGGCGTGAATCGTCACCTGTTCCGCGCCAATGGCCAGACGCTGCTGGAGCCGGGATTCCTCGCCGCCTATCACGAGGATCACGACGAGGACGAAACCGACGTCGAGAGCGAGGACGAGCAGCGCTTGCCTGCGCTCGAACCCGGGGACCGCGTGAGCCTCGATGCCCTGCGGCCCGAGCAGCATTTTACCCAGCCGCCGCCGCGCTATACCGAGGCGAGCCTCGTCAAGTCACTCGAGAGCCACGGCATCGGCAGGCCATCCACCTATGCCTCGATCATCGAGACACTCCGCTATCGCAAGTATGTCGAGATGCTCGGACGCGCCTTTGTTCCCACCGACATCGGCAAGATCGTCAGCAAGTTCCTCGTCAAGTACTTCGAGATCTACGTGGACTACGGGTTCACGGCGCTCATGGAGGACGTGCTCGACGAAATCTCGAACGGAGAGAAAGCCTGGCGTCCCGAACTCGAGCGATTCTGGAAGCCGTTCTCGAAACTGGTGCAGCACATCGGCAAGAACGTCTCCCGCGAGGAAGTCGCCGAGTCGCGCGAAATCGGCCGCCACCCTGTGAGTGGCAAGCCAATCGCCGTGCGCATGGGCGCCTATGGTCCGTTCGTGCAATGCGGCACCCGCGACGATGCCGACAAACCGAAGTTCGCGAGTCTGATGCCGGGCCAGCACATGGACGACGTCACGCTCGAAGATGCGCTCAGGCTGCTTTCGCTGCCGCGGACGCTCGGGCACGCTCCGGACGGTACGCCGATCAGCGTCGGCCGCGGCCAGTACGGGCCCTACGTCAAGTACGGCGCCAAGTTCGCGTCGATCAAGGAAGACGATCCGTTCACGATAACGCTGGAGCGGGCGCTCGAGATCGTCGTCGCCAAGCAGCAGGCTGATCGCGAACGCACAATCCTTGATTTTCCGGATGCCGGCATCCAGGTGCTGAAGGGCCGTTACGGCCCCTACATCACCGATCGCAAGCGCAATGCCAGGATTCCCAAGGATCGTGACCCCGCCTCCGTCACGCTCGAGGAATGTGTGGCGCTGCTTGCCGAGGCGCCGGAGCGCGGCAAGGGGCGCTTCGGCCGCTTCGGCCGTCGCGGCGCGAAGAAGGCAACGCCGCCTGCAGCCGTTGCCGAGACAGCCGCCGTTGCCGCTGCGACTCCTGCGACCAGGCCAAAGGCAGCCCGCAAAGCCCCGGCGAAGAAGAAATCCGCGCCGCGCGCGGCCGGTGGCAAGGTTCGTCCTGCCAAGGAATAGGCGATGGCCGATCGCACCGCAGTGAGCGCATGGCTTCTCGAGCTGCAGGAACGCCTCACGCAGGCGCTCGAGCAGGCGGATGGTGCGGCGCTGTTCCGCCGTGACGCCTGGCAGCGTCCCGAAGGTGGCGGTGGCGAAACGCGTGTACTGAAAGACGGCGCGTTATTCGAGCAGGCGGGAATCAACTTCTCCCGGGTCCAGGGCGCGCGCATGCCGGCCTCGGCGAGCGCCCAGCGGCCGGCACTCGCGGGCGCGTCATTCGAGGCGATGGGCGTGTCGCTCGTCCTGCATCCGCGTAATCCCTTTGTCCCAACCACGCACATGAATCTCCGCCTGTTCGTCGCCGAGCCTGCCGACGGCGAAGTCGCATGGTGGTTCGGTGGCGGCATGGACCTGACTCCTTACTATCCGGAGGAAGAGGACGTGCGGCACTGGCACCGCGTCGCGCGCCTGGCCTGCGAAGGCTGTCCGCCCGGCACGTATGAGCACTTCAAGGACTGGTGTGATCGATACTTCTACCTCCCGCACCGCGGCGAAACGCGTGGCGTCGGCGGGTTGTTCTTCGACGATCTCAACGAGTGGGGTTTCGAGGCCTGCTTCTCCTTTCTGCGCCGCGTCGGCACGGCCTTTGTTGCCGGTTACCTCCCGATTACGGAACGGCGGCGTGGCTCCGCTTTTGGCGAGCGCGAGCGGCAGTTCCAGCTGTACCGGCGTGGCCGTTACGCGGAATTCAACCTGCTTTACGACCGCGGCACCCAGTTCGGCCTGCAGTCCGGCGGGCGCACTGAATCCATCCTGATGTCGTTGCCGCCGCTGGCACGCTGGGAATACGGCTGGCAGCCTGAGCCGGGTTCGCCAGAGGAACGGCTCGGCCGGGATTTTCTGCGGCCACGCGACTGGCTTGCCGGCTCCGCTGCTTGAAGTACCGCCACGCCTGTCACGCGGGCAATTTCGCCGACGTCGTGAAACACGTCGTGCTGGTCACGGTACTCACGCGGCTGACCGAAAAGGAACGCCCGCTGTTCTATCTCGATACCCATGCGGGTCGCGCCCGCTACGATCTCGGTTCGAGTGACGGCGCGGCTGAAGCGGCCCGCGGCATCCTGCGCCTCGCCGCTGCGGATCCAAAGCGCATGCCCGGCCCCCTGCGGCGCTATCTCGAGCTGGTGCGCGCTTTCGATCCAGCCAACGACAAGGTGCCGAAGTTCTACCCGGGCTCGCCATGCATCGCCGCAACATTGTTGCGAGCGGGCGACCACGCGGCTTTCTGCGACCTCGAGCCCGGTGAGGCGCAGTTGCTCGCTCACGAGTTTCGCGACGACCGCCGCATCGGCGTTCACTGCCGGGACGGCTTCGAGGCGCTGGCGGCACTGCTGCCACCGCAGGAAAAACGCGGGCTGGTGCTGATAGACCCGCCCTACGAGGAGCAGCAGACCGATCTCGATCGCGTATCCGATGCGCTGGTGGGCACCGCATCGCGCTGGCCGCAGGGCGTGCTTGCCGCCTGGTATCCGATCAAGCTCGCGGCGGTGATCGCACGCTTCCACCGCCGATTGCTCGATGCGCGGCTGCGGCGCGTGCTCGCGGTCGAACTTTGCGTGCATCCCGACGATTCGCGCGCCGGGCTGAACGGCTCCGGAATGCTGCTCGTCAATCCGCCTTGGAAGGTGGACGGAGACCTGCGCGCAGCGTTGCCGGCGCTGCACGCAATTCTCGCGCCCGAGGGTTCGGGACGCTGGCGCGTGGACTGGCTCGCAGGCGAATAGAAGAAGCGGCCGCCCGAGCGGCTCGCAGGCATCGATGGCCTCAGTTACCCCAATCCACCGCTTCAAAGACCTGCCGTGCGATTGCGTCCAGATCCTGCTGATCCCTGCCGACGATCGCAATGCTTCCGCGCGGTGCCGGCAGCACGATACCGACGTATCCCTGCTCGGCAAGCCGGACCGGTGCGCCGACGTCGCGGTGCCTGAGCAACAAGACCGTCACCGGGCCTCGGGCAGTCCGGACCACGAGATGAGGCACGACATGACCCTCGAAGACACAACGCATCGCAAATGTCACGTCGCCGAGCCCCGGACGCAGCTTCGTACCCTCCGGGTCGAGAACACCCGCGAGCGTTTCAGCTGCAATCGGCGTCACAGGATCCATCGAATCCGGCTCATGTGCAACGTGGCCGATGACCTCACGCGCCAGTGATGGACGCGGCGAACTGACCCACAGCGCGAGCCCGACCGTCAAACCGATCACGATGCTGGCGGCCAGTGCCAGCCAGCGCGGTCGTCGCGGCGTGATGCCAGCCGGTGCAACCGCCGGATCAATGGCGAGCGCACGCCCGATCAGCGAGTCCATGGCCCGCAACTCGTCCTGGTAACGCGCGCAAGCCGGGCATTCCCTGCGGTGGGCATCGAACTCGGCGCCGGTGATCGAGGGTTCCGCACCGGCGCGGCGGCGAAATTCCAGGCAGTTCATCACGGTGAAGATTCCTCGGCGATGCCGAGCTCCTTGCGCAGGTGCGCGCGGGCACGAAACAGCCGGGTCAGCACGGCGCCCTGCTGAAGACCCATCTGATCGGCGATTTCCTTTGTCGAGTAACCCATCATCACTTGCAGCACCAATGGCTCCCGGTATTCATCACCGAGGCGGAATAGCGCCTCGCGCATCGCCGCGAGGGCGGCGTCGTCTTCAGCCGCCAGCACGTCCGCCTCTGCGGTCACCAGTGCGTCGAGATCCGTGACCTCGAGGCGCCTGCGCTCGAAAGAGCGGGCGAATTCCCGGCGCACGATCGTGAGCAGCCACGATTTTGCCTTTGCTTCCTCGGCGAGCTCGTCAAACGACTTCCAGGCCCGCAACAGCGCCTCCTGCACGACGTCTTCGGCGAGTTGCCGGTCCCGGCCGAGCCAATATGCGAAACGCAGCAGATCGGGGCGCAAAGCTTCGCATAGGGTCGCGAACCGCTGCTGCCTGTCCGTACCGCGATTGCTGCGGTTCATGTATAAAGACCGGCCATAGAAAGGTTTTATTTCCGGCCCTGAGCGGCCGACTCTACCGCAGCCATAGCCGGGTCAGGAGCCTCATGGGTCAGCGTGTCACCGGAAGTTACCCTGGTACGAGACTGAGGCGCATGCGCCGTGACCCGTTTTCCCGCCGGCTCGCCCGGGAGTCTCGGGTCACGGCCGACGACCTGATCCAGCCCCTGTTCGTCATCGAGGGAAGCAACCGGCGCGAGTCGATTCCCTCGATGCCAGGTATCGAGCGCCTGAGCATCGATCTCCTCGTCGCGGAGGCCGGGCGTCTCGCCGATCTCGGCATCCCAGCCGTTGCGCTGTTTCCGGTTCCCGCCCCCCCCTCCAAGACGCCGGATGGCCGCGAGGGCTGGAATCCCGAGGGCCTTGCGCAGCGTGCGGTGCGTGAACTCAAGCGCAGCCTGCCGGGGCTCGGCGTGATAACCGACGTCGCGCTCGACCCGTTCACGACTCATGGACAGGACGGGATCATCGACGCTGCCGGCCTGGTCCTCAATGATGCCACGGTTGCGGCACTTGTCAGCCAGGCGCGTTCGCACGCCAAAGCGGGCGCGGATATCGTGGCGCCCTCGGATATGATGGATGGTCGGATCGGAGCGATCCGCTCGGCGCTGGAGCATGATGGCCATCACGATACCCGGATTCTTGCTTATTCTGCCAAGTACGCATCCTGCTTCTACGGACCATTCCGCGACGCCGTCGGTTCCGCGGCCACGCTCGGCAAAGCCGACAAATCGACCTACCAGATGGATCCGGCCAACAGCGACGAGGCGCTTCGCGAAGTGGCGCTCGACATTGCAGAAGGGGCCGACATCGTGATGATCAAGCCCGGGCTGCCTTATCTCGATGTCGTGCGCCGCGTAAAGGACGAATTCGCCGTGCCGACATTCGTCTATCAGGTCAGTGGCGAGTACGCGATGCTCGCGGCCGCGGCTGCAAATGGCTGGCTCGATGAGCGCGCGGCCGTCCTCGAAAGCCTCGCCTGCATGAAGCGCGCCGGCGCAGACGGTATCCTGAGTTACTATGCCGGCCGCGCCGCCGGCTGGTTGAACGGGGTCAGATAGCATGGTCACGCACGATGGACCTGGTCGCTACGTGCTGTTCGGTCATCCGGTCAGCCACAGCTGGTCGCCATTCATTCATGGTTTGTTTGCGCGTCAATTCGATCATGTCGTGGACTACAAGCTGCGCGACGTCGCACCCACGGCGTTCCGCGGCGCCGTCCTGGAGTTCTTCGTGGAGGGCGGCGCCGGCGCCAATATCACGCTGCCGCACAAATCCGCGGCAGCCGAGATCGTCAACGATCTGTCGGCACGCGCCGAACGCGCCCGTGCGGTCAACACGATCATCCGCAGGAGTTCGACGGAGCTCCTCGGCGACAACACCGACGGCGCCGGCCTCGTCACCGACCTGATGAGCAATCTTGGCGTGAAGATCAGCGGGTCACGTCTGCTGGTGCTCGGCGCAGGCGGTGCCGTGCGTGGCGTGCTGGCGCCGCTGCTGGAGCAGGAACCGCGCGAAGTGTGCATCGCGAACCGCACGCCTGAGCGCGCAAGCAAGCTGCGCGAGGAATTTTCGGATCTCGGCGAGATTTCGGCCTGCGGCTTTGACGAAGTGGATGACCGGCCCTGGGACATCGTCATCAATGCGACCGCGGCAAGCCTCGCGGGCGAGGTGCCGGCGCTGCCGCCGCGCGTCATCGCGCACCACACCGTCTGCTATGACATGGCCTATGGGCGCGGCGACACGGCATTCATGCGCTGGGCCTCGGAACGCGGTTCTTCGCGCTCCCACAAGGGCTGGGGCATGCTGGTCGAACAGGCCGCGGAGTCCTACCGGCTCTGGCACGGCGTGCGGCCTGCGACCAGGCCCGTGCTGGACGCGCTCGAGCGGCTCTAGCCCGCCTCAAGATAGTCGTTCTTCAGCGCCACGCAGTGCGTGGCGGATTCGGCGAGCATCGCGATCTCCAGTGCGGTCAGCACGCGCCGATTTCCATCGTATTCACGTCGGCGCGCAGCACAGCGCTGGACCCCGCGACAGGAACGGATATTGATGTCAGCGAATCGTCACGAATTCCTCTGCGCTGGTCGGATGGATCGCAACTGTGTCGTCGAAATCGCGTTTGGTCGCACCCATGCGCAGCGCCACCGCAAAACCCTGCAGCATCTCGTCGGCGCCCAGACCGATGACGTGCAGGCCGACGATTCGCTGCTCGGCGCCCACGGTGACGAGTTTCATTTCGGCGCGGCGCCTGCGATTCGTCAGGCCGTGGTACAGCGGCATGAAATCCGAGTGGAATGTCTCGACCGCTTCGCCATGCAGCACACGTGCTTCCGCCTCGGACAGTCCTACCGTGCCAATCGGCGGATGCGAAAAGATCACTGTCGGAATCAGCCGGTAATCGAGATGCCGGTCGTGCTTGCCCCCGAACAGCCGGTCGGCGAGACGCCGGCCGGCCGCGATTGCGACTGGCGTCAATGCTTCGCGGCCCGTGACATCCCCGATCGCATGGATGCCCGGCACATTGGTGTCCTGCCGCAGGTCGGTGATGATCGCTCCGCTTGCGCCGGTCGCGACGGCGGCGCCGGCGAGTCCCAGTCCGTCGCAGTGAGGCTCGCGACCCACGGCCCAGATCAGCGTCTCGAACGGCCCGGCGCTGCGGCCATCCTCGAGTTCGATGTGCAGCCCTTCTGTGCGCTTCGTGACCGCCTTTGGCACGGCGTTATCGATGATCTTGACGCCGTCGTCACGCATTGCCTTCATCAGAGCCAGGGACAGCATCTCGTCGAAATGGCGCAGCATGCGATCGTGCCGTATCAGCACGGTCACCTCCGAGCCGAGTGCCGAAAGGGTTCCGGAAAGCTCCGCCGCGATGTAACCACTACCGACCAGCGCCACTGAGGCCGGCAATCGCTCGAGCTGGAAGAATCCGTCGGAATTGATTCCGTGCTGCGCGCCCGGCAACGCCAGCACGATCGGGCGGCCGCCGGTCGCGATCACGATGTGCGGCGCCTCGTGTTTGCCCTCGCCGATCGTCACGCGTCCGGAGCCTTCGAGCAGGGCGCGTTCCTTCAGCAATGTAACGCCGCGCCGATCCAGGTTTTGGGCGTAAATACCGCGCAGGCGCAGCACGTAGGCGTCGCGCCGTTCCTTCAATACCCGCCAGTCATGACCGCGCCGCAGGATGTCGAAGCCGTAGCCGCCGGCGTCATCAATGCCATGCGCAAGCTCGGCCGCATGAAACATGATCTTCTTCGGGACGCAACCGAGATTCACGCAGGTGCCGCCGAGCGGCCCGGGCTCGGCTACCACGGCACGCGCGCCGTGCTCGGCCGCGCGTTGCGCGCAGGCGAGCCCCCCGCTGCCGCCGCCGATCACGATCAGATCCCACCGCTCCGTCATCTCCACCCCGCCAGGGCACAGGAAGCACCGATGATATACTCGAAACCGTCATGATCTGGGTCACCGTGCCCGTGATCGCCGCGCTGCTGGTGCTCGTCGCGATCCTTGTCCGCAGCGGTCTGCTCCGGCTGCGCGATTCGGTTCACCAGTCCTGGGCCAGCCTCGACTCGCTGCTCCTCGAGCGTCACGACCTGCTGGTGGAACTCGTCGATCTCTGCGGCAGACACATGCCCTACGAGCAGGATCTGCTCGAGCGCGTCTCCAGGGCCGACGCCGCCGTCTGCGCCGCCGCCGCACGCGGGGACATCCCGGCTCTCGCGGCAGCCGAGAAGACACTGCGCGCCGCGGCCGCCGATCTGATGGCGCCCGCAGAAAACTATTCCTTGCTCAGCGCCGAGCCCGGGTTCCTTCGCCTCCGCGAACGCGTCCTCGGCATCGGCGCCGCCATCATCGAACACCGCGAAATCTACAATTCCGCCGTGAATCTGTTGAATGTACGCAGCCAGGCCTTTCCGCACCGGATGATCGCCCGCGCGGCCGGGTTTCATGCCGAGGCGCTCTTCGAGTGATGCGCATCGCCACCTGGAATGTGAATTCCCTGCGGGTGCGGCTGCCCCATCTTGCGCAGTGGCTTGCTGCGAATCCGGTCGATGTCATCGGGCTGCAGGAACTCAAATTGCCGGACGAACAGTTTCCGGCCGCGGAAATCGGGGCGCTCGGGCTCAGCGCCGCGCATTACGGCCAGAAGACCTATAACGGCGTTGCCATACTCGCACGCGAGACGCTCACCGATGTCACGACCGGAATGGGCGGCGATGATGATCCGCAGCGACGCGTGATCGCCGCGACGATCGGCAGCATCCGGGTGGTCAATGTGTACGTTCCGAATGGCGAGGCGGTTGGTTCGGAAAAATTTGCCTATAAGCTCGCCTGGCTCGAACGGCTGCGGGTCCGGCTCGACGGCGAACTCGCACGCCATCCCAGGCTCGCGGTCGTCGGCGATTTCAACATCGCGCCTGAGGACCGGGATGTGCACGATCCCGCGAAATGGGTGGGTTCGGTGCACGTCAGCGAACCGGAGCGCAAGGCACTGGCCGCGATCACCGGACTCGGCCTGGTCGATGTGTTCCGGCGCTTTGAGCAGCCACCCGACACCTATTCATGGTGGGATTACCGCATGGGCGCATTCCGCCGCAATCACGGTCTGCGCATCGACCTGGTACTGGCATCTGCGGCGCTCGCGGCGTGCTGCAAGGCCTGCATCGTGGATCGCGGCCCGCGCGCCTGGGAGCGTCCCTCGGATCACGTCCCGGTCGTCGCCTCGTTTGACATAGGCTGAGCCGCAGGATGTGACCCGGCGCAAGCTCGCTCCAATACGGTTGGCGGGCAGCCTCAGCGGGGGGGTAGACTCGGTCAGGATCATGACCCGCCCCTACCGCCGTAGCGATTTTGACGTCACCGACACGGTGCAGGTGAGTTCCCCGCCCGCCGTGCGGGCGGCCGTGTTGCAGCTCTATTCAAGCACCTGGCCGGGCGCGCCGCTCGCCAGGCTTGAAACGGCACTTTCGGACTTCGAACTGTTGTTCACGGGCCGGACGCCCGGTTTCCTGGGCGTCGACACCGTCTATCACGACCTGCAGCATTCCCAGGACATGGTGCTCGCGACAATCCGGCTCATGGCGGGCTATGAAATGAGCCATCCGGACGGGCCACGCATCGGCGCCGAGCGGGCCCTGATGGGTCTCGTGACCGCGCTGTTTCACGACTCCGGTTACATCCGTGAAATCGCCGAAAAGGACGTTGCCAATGGCGCCGTGTTCACGCGCCAGCACGTCACGCGCAGCGCCCGTCACCTCGCACGCTACCTGCCGACCATCGGCCTCTCCGACTGGGTGCCGGTTTCCACGCGCATCGTGCACTTCACGGGTTATGAGATGCCGCTCAACATGATCCGGATCGCCGATCCGCGAGACCGGCTGGTCGGTCACCTGCTGGGAACGGCGGACATGCTCGCGCAGATGGCGGATCGCTGCTATCTCGAAAAGTGCCGTGACCGCCTGTACGCAGAATTCGTGCTCGGTAACGTCGCGGCACATAAAGGTGCTGACGGCGTGAAAGTGTTGTATGGCTCCGGGCTGGATCTGCTGCGCCAGACGCCGCAATTCGTCGCCAGGACCATCGAGAACCGTCTCGGCGGGACATTCGAGCACGGATACCGCCATCTCGAGCCGCTATTCGGCGGCAACAATCCATACATGGATGCGATTCGGCAGAATCTCGAATACCTGCGCGGCCTCGCGCGCAGCAGCCGCTGGCCGATGCTGCGCCGCAATCCCCCGGTATTCACCGTGGATCAGAATGCGATGCAGCGTACGCGCTCGCTGCTCGTCGAGCATCTGAAACAGGTCTGGAGTACGCCCGCCCCTGTCAGCGCCGGCTGAGCCGGGCCCAGCGCGACCGCATTCGTGGCGGCATGTCGACCGCCTGTACATAGCGCTGATGGATCGACGGCAGGCTCGATAGGATCGCTGCTTCGCCACCGATGTTGGCTCCCTCGATCGCTGAAGCGAGCAGTTCCACGGTCAGTGACGGCAATGCGCGGCGCGCGACCGGCGCGAAGCTCAGGTGCCAGGGCTCGGGCTGCACGCCCGAACCCGCGCGCGTGTACGGACGGTAGAAACCGTAACGGCGCATATTGCCGGCAAGCCAGCGTGCCAGCGCCGCAAACGTGCCGCCGCGCATGAATTCCTGCCGCTCGAGTTTGGCCTGGTAGCCGCTTGCGAGGACCCTGCCGTCGACGACGTCGATATCGCTGCCCCAGTGGTGACGGCTGGCGCCAGGCAGTGCCGACCAGAGCAGGATCGTCTCGACCCGCTCTTCCGGTGCCAGCCGGTTCATGTCCACGGGCCGGCCGCTGCGATCGAGTACCGGCCGCTTGCCGCGATATTTTTCATTCCAGATTCGGCGCTGGCGCCCGAAATCGCGGAATGACGACAGAGGCAACAGATCGATGCCTGCCTCGGCGGCGTTCTGTCGCATCGCAAGAAAGGCATCGACCACGGCGGCATGCAGCATGCAACGCGGCGATTCCACATCGACGATATGGCCGCGGTCGCGGCCGGTAAGTTGCAGCGCGTCCAAGCACACGATGCTACCGCACCACGCCCCCGGCGAGTAACGCCGCCCCGGTCGTTATGCCCGGGCGGCGAGCGGCGTATGATGGCGAACGGCCGGGATCGGCACAGGATTATCGGGGATCGGCGCAACGGCGCCGTTACGAGGGTATGACGCCCACATTTCGGACCAGAGCGCTCGTCATGGCGACCGCCTCCTGTGCGGTGCTGCTCGTCGTGCTCGTCGCCCTCGCGGCCATCGACCTGCGGCTCGATACCCATGCCGACGCGACGCTGATCGGGCAGATCGCCGCCGGCGGCGAACCCCGGCAAGCGGTGGATCTCGCCGCAGCGCTCGATGAACGCCGCAGCTCGGCCTTCGAGCGCCGGCTGCTGGTGCTGGTCGGCGGCGGTCTGCTGCTGCTTGCGATCGCATTTGCAGTGGCCTGGCGCTTCGTACAACGCGTCGAGAGGCCGATCGAGGAGCTGCGCGGCGCGGTGGAGCGGCTCGCAGCGGGCAACTGGGCGCTCCGTATCGAAGCGCCCGCAGGCGGTCACGGTGCCGATCTTGCGTACGCGCTCGAACGCCTGCGCATCAATCTCAGCGATCATGCGGCAACCGGCCGCGCACTCGACATCATGCTCGACAGCATGAATGACGCCGTATTCGTGACCTCGCCCGATGGGCTGATCAAGCGCGTCAACGTGGCGGGAACGCAGCTCGTCGGCTGGTCGCAGGAAGAGCTGCTCGGTCGCGAACTGGCCTACGTGATCTCCGACCAGGACCGCACGACTTTCAACATCGAGCAGGCTGCCAACGAGATGGTCGAGCTGACCATCAGGACGAAGAATGGCCAGACAATCCCGATATCGCTGTCCGGCTCGATCATCGCCGGGGACGATCCGCGCTTTCAGGGTTGCATCTTTGTCGCACGCAACATCACCGAACGCAAGCGCGCGGAACGGCGGATTCGCTACCTCGCGCGCTATGACGCACTGACCAAGATCCCGAACCGGATGCAGTTCCAGCATTCACTGCAGCAGGCGATCGCGCGCGCGCGCCGCGCGGGCCAGGCATTGGCACTCATCTATCTCGACCTCGATCACTTCAAGGAGGTCAACGACAATTTCGGTCACGCAGCCGGCGATCGGGCGCTTGAAATCCTGAGTGAGCGGATGATCCAGAACATCCCGCGCGGCGCGATGCTCGGCCGCCTCGCGGGCGATGAATTCGCCGTATTCATCGAGAATCTGCCCCGGACCCAGGATAACCGCCCCGCCATCGGAGCGCTTGCGCGCGAACTTCTCGACCAGCTCGCCCGGCCATTCCAGCTGGGGCACCATGAACTGTATGTGACGAGCAGTGTCGGCATCGCTCTCTGCCCGCAGGACGCGGACAACGTCGTGGACCTGATCCGCGACGCGGACGCCGCGATGTACCACTCGAAGCAGAATGGCGGCAACAGCCACAGTTTCTTCACGCCGGAGATGAGTGCGATCGCGGTCGAGCGGCTGATGCTGAAGAGCAAGCTCAGACGCGCGATCGAACGCGCGGAACTCGTGATGTTCTACCAGCCCAAGGTGGACCTTCGCGACGGACGCGTGGTTGGCGGCGAGGCGCTGCTGCGCTGGCGCCTGCCCGGCCATGGCGATATCCCGCCGGCGCAATTCATCCCGCTGGCCGAGGAATCGAACCTGATCCAGGAGATCGGCGAATGGGTACTGAAGCGGGTCTGCAATGACTACCGGATCTGGCAGGACCAGGTGCCGAAGCCGGGCCGCATTTCCATCAACCTGTCTTTGAAGCAGCTGCGCCAGGCGGAGTTCCTGACGCGCTACCGCTCGGTGTTCGACGACACCGGCGTAGCGCCGTCCAACTTTGAGCTGGAGATCACCGAAACGACACTGATGACCGACGCGCGCCGCATGGTGCGCCTGCTCGATGAACTGCATGCAATGGGACTGCACCTTTCCATTGATGATTTCGGGACGGGTTACTCGTCGTTGTCCGCTCTGCAACAGTTCCCGGTCGGCACGCTGAAGATCGACCAGTCCTTCGTGCGTCATGCCGCCGTGTCGCGTGAGGACGCGACTCTCGTGCGGACCATCATCGAGATGGGAAAGAATCTCGACCTCGAGGTGGTCGCCGAGGGCATCGAATCTAAGGAACAGCTGGACTATCTGCGCAGCCTCAATTGCCACTATGGCCAGGGGCGGCTGTTCGGCGAGCCGATGTCGGCCGGGGATTTCCTGCAGCTGCTGCTGGCGCAGGGCCACGGCGAATCGCACTACGGGGCAATGTTCGGCTGAGCCCGCCAACCATGCGCGCCATGCTGCTCACGCGCGCCGGTGCACCACTCGAAGCCGTGGATCTGCCGGTGCCGCAGCCAGGCCCCGGCCAGTTCCTGCTGCGGGTGCGCGCCTGCGCGGTCTGCCGCACCGACCTGCACATCGTGGACGGCGAATTGCCCGGACTGCAGGTGCCGCGCATTCCCGGACACGAAGTCGTATGCACGGCTGTTGCGGCCGGGCCCGGCGCCGAGATGCCGAAGGCGGGCCGGCTTGGCGTGCCCTGGCTGGGCTGGACCTGCGGGACCTGCGATTACTGCCGCAGCGGCCGGGAAAATCTCTGTGACTCGGCGCGCTTCACCGGCTGGCAGCAGGACGGCGGATACGCCGAGTACCTGCTCGCGGACCAGCGGTACTGCATGCCCATCCCCGATCGCTACAGCGATGCCGAAGCAGCACCGCTCTTGTGCGCGGGGTTGATCGGCCACCGCGCGCTCGCGGCCGCGGGTGCGGCCGGCAGGCTCGGCCTGTACGGCTTCGGAGCCGCCGCGCACATCGTCACGCAACTGGCGCATCACCAGGGACGTGCGGTTTATGCTTTCGTGCGGCCGGGTGATGATGCTGCCGCGGCCTTCGCGCGCGAACTGGGTTGTGCCTGGGCGGGCCCAAGCGATCGCCCTGCGCCGGCGCCGCTCGATGCGGCGATCCTGTTCGCCCCAATCGGCGCGCTGGTGCCCGCGGCGCTTGCGGCAGTGCGCAAGGGCGGCCGCGTCGTCTGCGCGGGAATCCACATGAGCGATATCCCCGCGTTTCCCTACGCTCTGCTATGGGGCGAGCGCAGCATCTGCTCGGTCGCCAACCTGACGCGGCGCGATGGCCTGGAGTTCATGGAACTGGCCGGGCATGCACCGCTCAAGACATCCGTCGAAGTTCTGCCGCTGGCATCCGCCAACGAAGCGCTTGCGCGTCTGCGGCGCGGCGACGTGCAAGGCGCGCTCGTGCTCGTGCCCTGAGCCCGGCATCGTCCTGCGGTTGACGCGCAGGGGCCGCGGCAGGGAGCATGAGCCGGATGGAAGGCACCGTACTCGAGGACGTCCTGCTGCTGCTCGCCGCCACGATCGCGGTCGTGGTCGGCCTGCGGCGCCTGCGGATGCCGCCGATCATCGGATTCCTCGCGGTCGGCATGGCAGTCGGTCCGCACGCGCTCGGCTGGGTCGCGGCGACCGAGACCACCGCTGCGCTGGCCGAGTTCGGCGTCGTGTTCCTGCTGTTCACGCTGGGACTCGAGTTCTCGCTGCCTCGTCTGATCGCAACGCGCGGCGAGGTGTTCCTGCTGGGCGGCCTGCAGGTTGGCGCGACCACCACCGCGGTCGCCGCGATTGCGCTGGCCTTCGATGTGCCGCTTGCGGTCGCCGTGCTGCTGGGCGGTGCGGTCGCCATGTCCTCGACGGCCATCGTGCTCCAGCAACTGACCCAGCAGGGTGAGCTCAACCGCACGCACGGACGGCTCGCTTTCGGCACGCTCCTGTTCCAGGACCTCGCCGTCGTGCCATTTCTCGCCCTGGCTGGCGTGCTGGCTTCGGCGGATATCGCGATCTCGACGCCAGAAATTTCATTCGCCGTTTTCAAGGGCGCGGTCGCGCTCGTGATCGTGCTGGCGGCGGGCCGCTGGCTGCTGCGCCCGCTGTTCCATGAGATCGCAGCGAGCGGCGCGCCCGAGCTCTTTACGATCGCCGTGTTGTTCGTCGCAATCGGTGCGGCATGGTCCACGTACGCCGTCGGGCTCACCTTCGCGCTAGGCGCCTTCCTCGCCGGAATGATGCTGGCCGAAACCGAATATCGCTATCAGGTCGAGGCCGGCATCCGTCCGTTCCGCGACACCCTGCTTGGCCTGTTCTTCGTCACCGTCGGAATGCAACTCGACGTGCCGGGGCTGTTCCGGCACCTGCCGGCCGTGACCGCGATTCTCGCGGGCATGCTGATTCTCAAGACCGTGATCGTGACGCTGGCGGCGCGTGCCTTTGCTGGCCAGTGGTTCAAGGCGCTGCGCACCGGCATCGTGCTGTCCGAGGGCGGCGAATTCGGTTTTGCGTTGCTGACGCTCCTGCTGCAGAACCGCCTGATCAGTTCCGAGATCACGCAGCCGGTGCTCGCGGCCATCACGCTCAGCATGGTGCTGTCGCCTTTCCTGATCCGGCACAACAAGCGCATCGCCCGGCTCGTTCTGCAGGAGAGCGGCCCGGCGCAGACCGAGCTCGCGCGCATCGACGCTGCGACCCAGGCACTCGCCGGGCGGGAGCACGTGATCCTGTGCGGCTATGGCCGGGTAGGGCAGAACGTCGCGCGCGTGCTCGAGAGCCAGGGATTCGAGTTCATTGCGATGGATCTCGACCCGTTTCGCGTACGCACCGCGCGCGAGGCGGGTGACCCGGTCATCTACGGCGATGCCGCCGATGAACGCATGCTTCACTCCGTCGGCCTCAAGCGTGCCAGTGCCGTCGTCATCACGTTTTCCGACACCGAGCGATCGCTCAGGATCGTCCATGCCGTGCGGCGAACACGGCCGCTGGTGCCGCTCCTGGTGCGCGCCGTAGACGACACGCAGCTCGAGGATTTGCACGCGGCGGGGGCCACGGAGGTCGTGCCGGAGACACTGGAGGCGGCGTTGACACTGGTTTCGCACGCACTCCTCGTGCTCGACGTGCCGATGTCGCGCGTGCTGCGAACCGTCGGCGAGATCCGCCGGCAGCGCTACAGGATCCTGCGTACCGTGTTTCGCCGCGAGGGCGCGGAACTCATCGATGAATCGCACGCGCTGCGCGAGGAGTTGCACACGGTCGTGCTGCCCCCGGGCGCATGGTCGGTCTCTCGCACGCTGCGCGAGGTCCGCGAGCGTGGCGCGGAGGTCTCATTCACTGCGGTGCGGCGCGACGGCATCGTCGGCCGCGATCCCGATCAGGACATGACGCTGCGCGAGGGCGACGTCGTGATCCTGTTCGGCACGCCCGAGGCGAATGAGCACGCGGAGGCGGTGCTGCTGGCGGGCTGACTCAGGGCGTGGCCACGATGAGGTCAACGCTGCCGGAACCGGTGTCGATGACGCCCCTGCCGATGCCGTCCTGCAGCTTGACCGTCCAGACGCCTTCCTTGGATTCCCGGACCAGCGCGCCTGGCGCATTCACGTCCACGTGGCCGCTGCCGGTGTCGATCACGATTTCCATCGACGGCGCGCCTGTCGATTGCAGGCGCACGCTCCCGGACCCGGTATCGACATGCAGCTTGCGCAAGGCTGCGAGATCGCCATCGACCGAAACGCTGCCAGACCCTGTATCGACGTCGAGATCCGCCACGTTCGAGACGCCCTTCGCAAGAACCCCGCCTGAGCCTGTGTCTGCTGCGATCGAGCCGCTGAAGCTTTCGATCGCGACGCGGCCCGAGCCGGTATCCGCCCGAAGCACGCCGGAGCCGCCCCGTATCTCGACCGCGCCAGAGCCGGTGTCAGCGTCGATCTCACAGTTGCAATCCGTGATCGTCACGCTGCCGCTGCCGGTATCCGCGCTCACGCGGCCCCTGTGCCCGGAAACCACGACATCGCCGCTGCCGCTGTCGAGCACCAGGCGCCCCTCCCCGCCCGCCGATCGCAACGCGCCGCTGCTTCCGTCGAGGGTCAGTTCGCCCGAGTATCCCTGCGCCGCCGACTCGCCGAAGATGCTCTTGACGGAAAGCTTGGCGCCCTCCGGCGCACGGATAAGCAGGTCGACGCGGACCCGCGGCGCTTCATCAGGGTCGCCGGTTAACCGGATCCGTTCATGGAGGTAATCGATGTACATGACACCCCACCAGGTTTCGGGGCCTTTTGCGTAATAGATCTTCGGGAACTGCTGCTTCGGGAACGCGACGTCGAATCTGGACCCGGCGCCGATGTCGCGCGTCCGGTAATCGATCGCATGCACGAGCGCATCGGCATCGGCCTGCGTGTCGGCTTCAATCGTTGCGGTCGCGGTGATGAGGAAGCCCGCCTCCGTGCCACGTTCGACACGAATGTCGCCGATCAGGTTGCGGACCTCGAGACCTGCCGACGCATCGGTCTTGTACTGCCAGGCACGGGTCAGCGTCGCCGTGGCTGCCATGGCCGGAGCGCAGGCGAGCATCAATGCACCCGTGGTGGCAACCCGAATCATCGTATGCATCGAGCTCTCCTCAGATCGTGTCGTCGCGGTAGCGGCGGACCCACACCGCGGCGGCCAGCAACAGGCCGGCTGCGACGACCCCGAGCCACAAGTCAGGCGATGTGTAGAAACCCCTCAGGCTGGCAGCCAGGTCGATGTCGGACAGATGGATCGTCGCGGATTCCATGTCGGGACCTGTTGGTTCGTCCGGACTCAACAGCCGGTACAAACCGAACAGTCGATCCGCGATGAAAATGCCCGCATATTGCGAGCCCAGCACCACACGCTCGAACACGCTGATCGCAACCGGCGGCAGCACCGCCCACAGGAACGGGCCTTTTGGCGCCCAGGCCGAAGCCAGCATCAGGTATGCGACGACCGGCGAGTACCACACCATGGCGGTGATGCACCACAGCAGGGCGATGGCCATTCCGCCAATCAATGCATCGGGCTGCCACATGATTCGGCCCGATGCGCCGCCGACCTCAAGCATCGCCGCGCCGCCGCCCGCGACCATGAGCTGGGCGAGCAGCGCACCGATGGTCGCGACCAGCGGGATCACGACGATCGCGACGGCGAACTTCGACAACACGGTCTCGGCATCCGACAGCGGAAGCGATTTCCAGAACAAGACGCTGCGATCACGGCGGTCGGCGTACAGCGAATCCAGCGAATAGAAAAACCCGACGATTCCCATCACCATGAACACGACCAGTGCGAGCCCGCCGTAAACGAGCAGCAACAGCTTGGTCTGCTTTTCCTGCGGCAACGCGCCAAAAGGAGCGCTGGCATCCATGGCCCCGATCGGCCCGAGATGGACACTTCCGGTCATGAAAGCAAGCACCAGGCATGCGAGCACGATCAGCGGGGCCACCCAGATCGCCTTGTGCTCCCAGATCTCGCGGCGTATCAACCAGATGAAGCGGCTCATGCGCGTGCTCCCTCTATCACCGCGACAAAAAGATCCGCAACCGACGGCACGCCGACATCACCCAGACGTTCCAGATTGGCGCGATCCACGCCGCGGAACAGCATGTACGTACGGCCAAGGCCCTGGCGCTCGGCAATCGGCTTCTGCGACCGGGCAGACTCGAGCTGCTCAGGGCGGACTGCGACCTGCACGTATTTCTCCTGGACTTCGTCCATTGCCGCGTCCAGCACGATGCGGCCGCGGTCGATGAACAGGAGATCCGTCAGGATGTGCTCGATTTCCTCGACCTGGTGGGTCGTCACGAGGATCGTGCGTTGTTCGTCGAAATATTCGTTCAGCAAGGTTTCGTAGAACTGCTTGCGCATCAGGATGTCGAGGCCGAGCGTCGGCTCGTCCAGCACCAGGAGCTTGGCGTCGATCGCCATCACAAGCGCCAGGTGCAGCTGCGTCACCATGCCTTTCGACAATTCCCTGACGCGGCTGTCACGCTTGATGTCGCTGCGCGCAAGGAACTGATCGCAGACATCCCGGCGGAATTTCGGATGCGTCGCCGCGACCAGATCGATCAGCTGGCGGACCCTGATCCAGCGCGGCAGTACAGCGACGTCAGCAATAAAGCAGACGTCCTGCATCAGTTTGTGGCGCTGCCGGTATGGGTCGAGGCCCAATACCGAGAGTTCGCCCTGGAATCGCGCGAGGCCGAGTATGGCCTTCAGCGCCGTGGTCTTGCCGGCACCATTCGGGCCGATCAGGCCGACAATGCGTCCGGCTCCAATGTTGAAGGTGGCATCGTTCAACGCAAGGGTCGCGCCGTAATTCTTGGTGAGCCCGCGCGCCATAATCAGGTCACTCACGCGCTTCCCCTTCGTCGTCCGTATCGCGTTTCGCAGTCAGCGTGGATGCTGCCGGCGGTGGAGCCTTGGCGAGGGCGGCAAGCAGCTCGCGGGGCTCGAAACCCAATCTCTGGATTCTTGCGCTGATTTTTGGCCATTCCTCATCGAGGAACAGCTGCCGTTCGTCCTTCATCAGCGCGCGACGCGCGCCTTCCATGACGAACATACCGCGGCCGCGGCGCTTCTCGACCAGTTGCTCATCGACCAGCTGCTGGTAGCCTTTCAGCACCGTCAGCGGGTTCAGCCTGTATTCGGCCGCAACGCTTCGAACCGACGGCAGCGGGTCGCCGTCATTCAGTACGCCCTCCAGGATCATCGCCACCACGCGGTCGCGCAGTTGGCGGTAGATCGGCAGGCTTTCGTTCCAGTTGGTGTCCATGCGTTGTGCCGTAAGTGATTTGGCCCGCTACCAGACTACTTTAGCAGAACACCCGCGACAGAGCTCTCGGGGCCGGCCGACTGCCCATGCGCGGCCACATCGGTCCGCGCAACCAGGGAGGCCGCCCGCTTGGCAACGACCACGACCTCCGGAAGCTGGGTCGCGACCGCAAAGTACGGGCCTGAAGACTCGCGCTTCGCAACCACGGTCACTTCCGGCAGGGTCACCGACGCGATCGGCGTGGTGTCAACCAGCGTGAGCTCGCCGACTTCCACCGTGCCGCGAGGCAACGAGGCGACGTGGCCCTGGTCGAATACCGCAGCATTGAGGGACACGATGATTACCGCTGCCATTGCACTGACTGTCATCTGCGCGCTGTTTGTGTACTGCTTGAACATGACCTTCTCCTTTCCTTTCTTTCGTTCCGGTTCGGCTTTCCGCCGACTTCCGATGTACTGTTGGGCTCCTCTGGTGTTGTAGTGAACTATAACACTGATTCTAATGCAAGCCCTTTTTGAGATTTTTTTATGAGGCCGCACTAATAATTGTAAAAACAAAGACTTATGCATTAAGAAAATGCCCTCGAGGGCTTGCGCAGGCGCCAGAAGACACCCGCTGAGGCGATTTTTGCGCAACTGAGGCGACCAGCCCAGGGCTCGGGCCTGCGCTCATCGGGTGTCGCCGACCGCCCGCTCGCCGCCCGCCGGTGACCTGCGATTTCGCGGCGCGGAGCGTTCAGGGCGGCCAAGGTAGTATCGATTTGTCGAGGCCTCGCAGAAAAAAACGGCGCAGGCAAAGTGCTGACAAGGCGCTGCAGGATGAAGGAGCCGGCTCGTGCGTAACGATTGTCAATGGATCCGGCATGACGGCTGAGGCGCGGGCGGCGCGCTGGGCGCTGTTCGCAGTCATCAGCGCGATCTTCTTCCTGATAAGCGCCGGGACATTCAGTTCGCTGGGTGTCGTGCTGCCATTCATGATCCATGATTTGTCGTGGACCCGGTCGCAGGCCGGGACCGGCTTTTCGCTATTCGCACTGACAGTCGGACTCGCCAGCACCGTGCCGGCATGGACCCTGCGACGCTTTGGCATCAAGGCGACCTACGGCATCGGCGGCACGATCATGGCGTCTGGATTCGCGCTGTTCGCGTTGACGAACGGTCTGCAGCTGTTCTTCGTTGCGGCGGCATTGCTGGGTCTCGGATTCGCGTCCTGTGCGACCGTTCCAGGCATCTATCTCCTGAATGGCTGGATGCCCGAGAAGCGGTCCGCAGTGATCGGCGCGTTCATGACCGCCGGTGGACTGGGCGCGGTCGCGGGCCCACTCGCCGCGAGTCTGGTCATCGCCGCCAGCGGTTCATGGCGGTTGTACTGGTGGGCTACAGCAGCGGCGATGCTGGCGCTGACAGTCCTCGCGCTCATCTTCGTCAGGATTCCGCCAGGCAGTACGGTTACTGCGGATGCAAAGACCACCGCCGCGGATAAACGGCCCCCGAGCCATGTCTACTACACGAGCCGGGACTGGCGATTCCGGGATGCGATCCGCACGCCGCAGTTCTGGATCATCGCCATCGCGATGACGGCCACGCTGCTATGCGTGCTGACATCGAGCAGCTGGGCCTTCACGCACATGGGCACGCTCGGAATTTCAGCATCGGTCGCTGCCGGCGTACTGAGCGCCGATGGCGCAGTCAGTGCGCTGTCCCGCGCCCTGGGCGGGGCGCTGGCAACGCGCATCGACCCGAAACGCCTGCTGGTGGCCGCACTTGTTGGGGAAACCATCGCCATTGCCGCACTGTCCGTCGCCGATAACTGGATTGCCATCCTTGTTTTTGCCGTGGCTGATGGTTTCGGCTTCGGCATGTGCTTCTTTGCGACCGCAATGCTGCTCGTGAACTATTTCGGTCCATCCGAAAACCCGGAAATATTTGGAACGTTCAATCTGGTCACGACGGCCGCGATGATCGGTCCCGCAACCG
Organism: Steroidobacteraceae bacterium; assembly: GCA_036824505.1. Lineage (GTDB taxonomy): Bacteria > Pseudomonadota > Gammaproteobacteria > Steroidobacterales > Steroidobacteraceae > SCUD01. Next base: position 59,498 of record DAITAA010000001.1, on the reverse strand, counting down.
CCGGTTTCTTTGCTGACACATTCGGCGGATTCACCGGCGTGTTTCAGGTCTATGCCGCGGTCATGCTGCTGATCGTCTGCATCACGGCTGCAATGCGTCCGCCGCGCCAGCTTGTTGCATGATCCTGGCGACGGCATTTTCTGCGAAGATTCATCGATGATCAGGAACTCAAGTACCTGCGGGAGCTTCGCCATGCCATGCTGGCTGGCGATCGCTGCGGCAATGATTCCGGCAGGCCCTGTCCTGGCACAAGCGGCAAGCCTCGAGACCATCAACGTGACGGCGCGCAAGCGCACGGTCGACATCCAGGACGCTTCGGTCGCTGTTTCCGCCGTATCCGGGGAAGACTTCGACCGCTCCAACGTCGTCAGGCTGGACAATTTCAATGGCTATGTACCCGGTCTGACGGTCGCGAAAAACGACGGCGCTGGACGGGTGGTCGCCATCCGCGGGGTCGGCTGGGAGACGGCGCAGAATCTCAGCACGCAGCCGAGCGTCCTGATCTACATGGACGGTGTCTATGTTGCGAATTCGCTGTCGCTCGGCACCGATCTCGGCGAAATCGAACGGATCGACGTTTATCGCGGCCCCCAGGGAACCGAATTCGGCCAGGGGACGACCGGTGGCGCCATCAACGTGATCCTGAAGAAACCTCGTCTCGCAGAATTCGCGGGCGACGCGAAGCTGGGTTACGGCACTTACAATACGGTCATCGCCCGCGCCGCGCTGAACATGCCGCTCTCCGATGGCTTCGCGATCCGCGGCTCGGTCCAGAAATTCAGTCATGACGGATTCGCCGAGATCAGGGGCGGCACGCTGGACGGTTACGACCTGGACGATGCCGATTCCCTCACCGGAACCCTGTCGGCGCTGTGGAAGATTTCCGACACCGTGTCGGTGTCCCTGTCCGCATTCATGCAGGATTCGGACCAGCATGCGGCGGCGCAGAAGAGCGTGCATGATCCGAATTCCAACCCGCGGGAACTGACGCAGGACTACCCCGGGATATTCGAGCTCACCAACAATGTCTTCTCCGCAATCGTCGAATGGGACACGTCATCGGGCGTCGTCATCAAGTCGCTGACTGGCTGGCAGGATCTGCACAAGAACCAGACCGTCGACGGCGATCGGCTGGATGAGGCCTCGACAGCCGTCAATCTGCAGGGTTTCTATACGGCCTCCGATGGCCGTGACACGACCGCGAACTGGGATGTGCTGACATTCTGGGACAACAACTCGGAAGCATTCAGCCAGGAATTCAACGCGCTGTTTCACGGCAGCAAGATCGACTGGACGCTCGGGGCCTATTACCTCGACCACGAGAATTTCAATTATTTTCTTGAGGCCGCCGGCGCATCGCCATTTTCCGATTCGATCGATGAACTTGCGAACCCGGGCCCTGACACCTTGCCGCCATTCGCTTCAGTCCTGAACTTCGTGGAATCAAGAACCGTCACTCGCAAGGACAAGGCGCTCTACGGCCAGTTCGCATATCACTTCAATGACCGCTACGCAATTACGGCGGGTGGGCGTTATCAGGATGAAGACCAGGCGGACGAGGCCTTGCAGTTCTGGGATTGCCTGGGCGCCATTCCCTGTCCGACCCGGCTCAAGATCAACAATCAGAAATTCACCTGGAAGGCCGGGCTCGACATCGATCTGGAAGACAACCACCTGCTGTATGGCCTCGTTTCGACCGGCTGGAAGAACGGCGGCACGAATCCCGGCGCAGTCAACGCTGTTCAGGTGCCGCTGGAATACAAGCCGGAAGAAGTCACGTCATACGAGATCGGTTCAAAGAACACTTTCCTCAACGGCCGCGCGCGCTTCAATGTGACCGGATTCTATTACGACTACGAAAACCTCCAGTTCACGCAGGAAGACCCGGTGCCATTCGCCGGCGGCACGGGCAACATTCCGGAAACGGAAATCCTCGGTATCGAAAGCGAGTTCGGGTTCCTGCTGAATGAAGCATGGCGTCTGGATGGCCAGGTCACCTGGATGGACGGCGAGTTCAGGAAGGATTTCTTTGCGCTGGATGTCGTGGACTTCCGCGAGGCGCTTGCACCGGGAATGCCCGGAGTGCCCGGGTCCGGGATCGGGCTGTTCACGGCACCCGGATTCGACGTTCGCCTCGCCCTGAGCCAGAACACGAATCTGAAGGGCAACAAGCCGCCGAAACTGGTGGACATGTCGGCCCGCATCGGCCTGACAAACAGCCAATCGTTCGGCAATGGTGCGGTGCTTACCTCAAGGCTGGACTGGATCTATCGCGGCGAATACCAGTACCGCGTGTTCAACAATCCTCTGGTGGACACCGTGCCGTCCTACGACATCGTCAATCTGTCATTCGGTTACACGCCCGGAAACAGCGCCTTTGATTTCGCGCTGACTGCAACCAATCTCTTTGACGAGGACGGCATCAATGCCCGCTTCAGCAATCCGTATGGCCTGCTGACGACGAGCGAGGAGTACATCCCGCCCCGGGAAGTCATCTTCTCCGTGCACTATTCCTTCTGAGAGGCACTGATTCGCGGGAAGCGGGCGCCAGGAAACCCGTCCTTTCCATATCAACGACTTACAAAGTGGTGCGCGCCGGCCTGAACCCCCGGGACAGGCGCGGGACGTTGAAAGACATGGCGGTGACGCCATCCCGCGTAAAGTACCGGCAATGGAGGAGCGGGATGCCGACGCGCAATTGATGCTGCGCTATGCCGCGGGCGACGTGCGCGCGTTCGAGGAGCTTTACGAGCGGCAGCGCGCCGCATCGTGGCGATTCGTCCGGCGCCTGGTCCGTGACCCGGCGGCGACTGATGACGTATTCCAGGAATGCTGGTCACGCGTGATTGCCAGTCGCGATCGTTATCGACCGACTGCACTCTTTTCGACCTGGTTGTACCGCATTGCGCACAATTGCTGCATGGATCATTGGCGGAAGAGCGGGCGCCGGGCGGCGCACGAGACGCTCGATGATGACGCGGTGGCGGCGGCCGCCGATACACCCGCGGGCAATCCGCATGAGATCGCCGTTGTCGTCGAAAAGAGCAGACGACTGGCCGTGGCGCTGGCCGGCCTGCCGGAGGAGCAGCGCGTTGCCTTTCTTCTGTATGTTGAAGGTGGACTGTCGGTGACGGAGCTGGCTGAACAGACGGGTGTCGGCGCAGAGACTGCAAAGAGCCGGCTGCGCTACGCCGTGGCACGACTGAAGGAGATGCTGGGCGCCGATGCGCTGGCGCGCTGAAAGCATGGACCCGGAAAACAACGAACCGATCGATCGCGAAGCCTGGCGCCGGCTGCTTGCCACCGATGCCGACGCCGGGGCGCCGTCGGAGCTCACCGACCGCCGGATTCTCGCCGAAGCACGCCGCGCCCGGATTCCACGGATGACACGCTGGTATCTGCCGGCCTCGCTCGCGGCGAGCCTGCTGCTGGCCGTCGTGGTGGTGCGATGGCAGCTCGAAGAAACCACCCGCACGCCGCCAGTCACCGAATCCGACGTGCTGCCGACCCAGGCGCCCGTGACCGTCGACGCTATAACGCCTGCCGTGACACCGGCGCCCGCTGCCACGCCGCAGCGGCAGGATGCGGCAGCGCCGCCACCTGCTGTTCCGGCGCCGGCTCCTGACCAGCCGGTCGTGGATTCGGGACAAGCACTCGAGTCCGCGGCACCCGCCATGCCGGCGGTACAGGAATCGGAACGATCGCGCGAAGCGCCGGCCGCCATGAAGTCCGCCATCGACGCTCGCACGCCCGAGGAATGGTACGCCGACATCGAGGCGATGCGCGCTGCCGGACGCACCGCGGAGGCGGATGCTGAACTCGCGCGCCTCGAAGCGGCCTGGCCGGGCTGGCTGGCGCGCCATCACCCGCGGAATAACTGAGCCATTCGCGGAAATCATTTCGCATGAACAGGATCCCGGGCCTTGCACTCGCACTGGCAGTCGCGCTGCTCGGCAGATTTCTCGCCGACAGCCTCGGGCCCGCGCTTGGCCTGCAGAAAGGCGCAATCAGCGGCATCATGATGGCCATCCTGCTCGGCGTCCTCGTCAGCAATGTTTTCCGGCTGCCCGAACTCGTGCAGCCCGGAATCCGGTTTTCGCTGGTGCGGATCCTGCGGCTCGGAATCGTGCTGCTCGGAATCCGGCTGAGTATCGTCGAAGCCGGCGCGATCGGCCTGAAGAGCCTGCCCGTGATCGTGGGCACGGTGATCACGGCGCTGGTGCTGGTCACTTACCTGAGCCGCCGCCTCGGTCTCGCCGCGCGGCTCGGCACGCTGATCGCCGTCGGCACCAGCATCTGCGGCGCCACCGCGATCGTCGCCACCGCACCGATCATCAATGCCCGCCAGGAGGAAGTCAGTTACTCGGTCGCGTGCATCACGCTGTTCGGCGTTGCGGCGATGCTTTTCTATCCGTTCGCGGCACACTGGCTGTTCGTGGCCGATCCCTTCCGCGCGGGGTTGTTCCTCGGGACCGCCGTACACGAAACCGCGCAGGTGGCGGGCTCGGGGCTCGTCTACCAGCAGTATTTCAGCGACCCGAAGGTGCTGGACGTCGCGACCGTGACCAAGCTCGTGCGAAATCTCGGCATGCTGGCGGTGATCCCCCTGATGGCGGTCCTTCATCATCGCCGTCATGGAGAGGAGGGCGCTGCCGCGCCCGCCTGGTACACGATGGTTCCGCTCTTCGTGCTCGGCTTCGCCGGGATGAGCGCGCTGCGAACCTGGGGCGACATGGACGCGCGGCCATTTGGATTGCTGGAACCGGCCGAATGGAAAGACCTCGTCGGCTACGTCAGGATTGCCGCGGAATACTGCCTCGCGGTCGCGATGGCAGCCGTCGGGCTCGGTACCAGCATTGCGGGTCTGCGCCGCATCGGCTTGAAGCCGCTGGCACTGGGCTTGTTCGCCGCCTTGCTGGTCGGTGGCGCCAGCGCGACGTTGATTACGCTGCTCTACTGATCCATCGACGGCGCGAACTTCACGGCCGGCGATCGCCCGACATTCGGGTCACTCCTTCTCCAGCCGCCTGAGGCCTTCCTTCAGTTCCTGCCGCCGGCCGGCATCCATTTCCGGATACCTGAGGCCAAGCTCCTTCAGGGCCTCGACCATGATGCGCGCCACCGCCGTGCGCATGTAGTCCTTGTCATCGGCAGGGATCGCGAACCACGGTGCATACTCGCGTGAGGTTTCGCGGAGCATTGATTCGTAGGCAGCCATGTAATCGTCCCAGCGCGCCCGCTCGTCGAGGTCGGCCAGGCGGAATTTCCAGTTCTTGTCCGGCTCCGCGATCCGGGCGCGCAGACGTTTCCCCTGCTCCTTGCGTGACACGTTGAGCCAGAACTTGAGCACCACGGTGCCGTTTCGTGCCAGGTGGCGCTCGAAGTTGCGGATCGATTCGAAGCGTTCCTCCCAGATGCGCCGCGTGTCGACATCGGGCAGGTGCTGGGCGGCGAGGAACTCCGGGTGCACGCGCACGACCAGGACTTCCTCGTAGTGGCTGCGGTTGAAAATACCGATCTTGCCGCGCTCCGGTAACCGCTGACCGCAACGCCAGAAGAAATCATGCTGCAGTTCCAGTTCGCTCGGTCTTCCGAAGGCGTGAACGCGAAAGCCCGCCGGGTTGACGCCGGAGAACACCTTGCGGATCGTGCTGTCCTTGCCGGCAGCGTCCATCGCCTGGAACACCGACAAAACGGCGAAGCGGCCATCGGCAAAGAGGAGCCGCTGCAGCTTGTCGAGTTCTCCCACCAGTTCAGCGAGTTCCTTCTCCAGCCCGGCTTCCGACGGGCTGCCTTTCGGCGGGTCCGCCGAAAAGTCGCGGATGGAGAAGTCTCCGTCGAATGGAACAAGATGGCGCGAGTCGAGGTCGGGTCGGAGGATTGGCATGTCGGTCTGGCGTTTGCGGCGTGACCATGCTACCTAAGTTCACATGCAACAGGTAATGACCGGCGAAGTCGGGCACTCGCGCGTCGCCTGGCTGATGCTCGCGCTACTGTCGCTCGCCAACTACGGCAATTTCTACGTCTACGATTCCATCGGCCCGGTCGCCGACCTGTTGCAGCGGCTGCGAGGTTTCAGTGACTCGCAGATCGGCATGCTCAATGCGATCTATAACCTGCCGAACATCGTGTTGCTGCTGGCGGGCGGCATCCTCGTGGATCGCTTTGGCACAGCCCGCATGATGGTATGGACGGGAGCCATATGCCTCGCCGGCACCCTGCTGACGGCGATCAGCCCTGATTTTTCGGGCATGGCCGCCGGCCGGCTGCTGTTCGGGATTGGCGCCGAGACATTCAACATCACGACCATGACTGGCGTCGTGAAGTATTTCTCGGGCCGGAACCTGGCCTTCGCGGTAGGCGCCAGCATCGCCATCGGTCGCGCCGGGTCGTTTTCCGCGGACATGTCGCCGTCATGGTTTGCCGATGCCTATGCGCAGGGCTGGCAGCCACCGCTGATGATAGCGACGCTGCTCGCAGCGCTCTCACTTGCAGGAGCCCTGGGCTACTGGTGGCTGGATCGCGGAAAACGCGATGCCGCGCCGGCGGGCGCCGCCGGCCATGCGCAGGGCTTTGCACTTCGGGACCTGCTGCGCTTCGGTCCCGCCTACTGGTATCTGCTGGCGCTATGCGTGCTCTGGTATGCGGCGATTTTCGCGTTTCGAAGCACTTTTTCAATCAAGTATTTCCAGCACGCGCACGGACTCGATCTGGCGGCGGCCGGAGCGATCAATGCCTGGGTCTTTCTTGCGGCGCTGTTCGCGACGCCGGCGTTCGGCTGGATCTGCGACCGCATCGGCCGCTATGCGCCGATGCTGGCGTTCGGCGCATTGCTGCTGCCAATCTCGATCGCGTTCATGGCGCTTTCGCATGAATCGCTCTGGATCGGCACCGTGCTGATCGGTGTGAGCTTCTCGCTGGTGCCGGCCGTGATGTGGCCGCTGTTGGCCAAGCTGGTGCCCGAAAGCCGGCTTGGCACGGCGCTCGGCCTGATGTGGGTCGTGCAAAACGCCGGCATGGCCGGCGCGAATCTCCTGGCGGGCTGGCTGAACGATTCTTACCGCGCCAGCGCCCTGAATCCGGCCGGCTACCAGCCGATGATGCTGTTCTTCTTCATCTCCGGTGCGCTGGGTTTCGCCTTTGCAATGATGCTCTGGCTATCGGCGGGCCGCCGGCACCAAGAAGCCGTTACGCACGCGCAATAGCGGGCGTGCGGCGCAACCGCGATGATACGCAGCGCTATACTTGCGCGGGACGCACCGGGAAGGCCGCCGAGAGGATTCGTGAGCCCCGACAACAGAGGTGAGCCGCCGGAGTTTATTTCGGACGACGACAGCGCATGGACCAGGCTGCGACGGCGCCTCGAAGTGGTCCATCGCCAGCGGCCAGGTTATCGGCTGCAGCCAATCGACCCGGATCACGCCCTGCCTTCCATCACCCATGCCGATTTCATGAGCGCACGGGCGCGCACGCCGTATCTGAAGCGGCGCTGGAATTACTATCGTGAGGCGATTTCGATCGCCAAGCGGCTGGCGCCGCGCCGGGTGCTCGAGATCGGCACCGCCTACATACCGCTTTTCCCCGTCAGCGACCGGCTCGACTACAAGGCGGACTTCCGCCCCACTTTCCTTCACGACGCGACCGTCGTGCCCTGGCCGATCGCCGATCAGGCATACGATCTGGTCGTGGCGCTCCAGGTCTGGGAGCATCTCGGCAACCGGCAACGCGAGGCATTCTCGGAGTTGCCGCGTGTCGCGAGATACGCCTTGCTCAGCCTGCCGTATCGTTGGCGCAGTCGAACCAACATTTCCCACTCGGGCATCGACGACCAGGTGGTCCTGCGCTGGTCCGGTGGCCGGGAACCCGTGGAAACGATCGAGTTGCCGCGTCTTGGCCGGCGCCGCCGGAAGATCTATCTCTTCGACTTCATGAGCCCAGGATAAGAAGGATCACGCGCAGGAAGCGCGGTGGCCGCTCAGGCCATGACCGCCGACAACATCGGCCTACGATTGTTCCTCGGCACGACGTCATCGTCACAGACTCCGAGATGCACAATCTCCGAGAACCCGACCTGCTGCAGCTTCGCGCGCACATCGTCCGGGTGCGTCGAGCTGTTCGCTTCGAAGTAAAGGCGTCCCCGGGTGACGCCGGCCAGCAGCTCGTACAGGTGCGCGGGATCCTTCACGTGGGCCTCGATCGCAAGACACATGACAATATCGAAAGGCCCGCCCACGTCTGCCGGCTGCATCCGGTCGAGATCTCCGACCCGGAATTCCAGGTTCTCGATGGCCGCAAAATTCGCGATGCGCCGCGCGAGCTCCACTTTTTCAGCGTCGTACTCGATTCCGAGACCATAAGCCGGCGCGTAGTTCGACAACTGGAACAGCATCGCGCCGTTGTTGCAGCCAAGATCGAGGATGCGCTTGCCGCGGACCTGATCCGGAAGGATGCCGAAGCGCTGCAATCGCCGTCCGGCATCCCGCTGAGCTTCATCCCTGGCGACGGAAAAGCGCGGCGTGGAGAACGCGCAATAGATTGCGCCGCGCGTCCGCAGACGATGGCGGGAGGATTTCTTGCGGAAGGACGCCGATTCCCGCCGCAGATCGTCCCTCAACCGGGCCGCCGTGGCCGCCTCGCTCGACGGGGGATCCATCTGTGTCATGGCGGCCGAGTATAGGCAGCGCAGCACCGCCATGCACCTGCCGCGCCGGTACGGCCCATCGGCTACACTCGACCGCCGTGCGCAAACTCAAGGAAGCCATCGCGGAATTCAGGTGGGGACCATTGCCCGAACGCCGCGCACGTGGTCTCGTCCGCCTGTACGACGTGCTGGCCACGACCGGCTTTCACCGGCGGTACTGGATGGTCATGGGCCTGCTGCTCGGCTGCATGCGGGACGGCGGTCCGATTCCCTGGGACCGGGACGCCGACTTCGGATTTCACGAACGCGACCTCGCGGCCTTCATGGATGCGCTCGGTGAATTGCGCCGCCAGGGCTTCAGTCCCTGCCGCCTGCAGGTCAACAACGACGGCAAGATCACCAAATGGGCCGTGCGTCGCGAGGGAGTCAAGTTCGAATTCTTCATGTTTGAGCAACGCGGTGACCGGCTGCGCTGGTACTACCACCGCAGCCGAGAGCCGCGCCTCGAAATCGTGAATGAGATTCCCGTCCACGGCCTGGATGAATTCGAACTCTACGGGCGCCGCTGGCTCAAGCCGGACAATGCCGACGCCTGCCTGACCGCACTTTACGGCGATTGGCGAACGCCCGACCCGAACTACGTCTACTGGCGCGACTGCGCGGCCACCGTGGATCGCCGTCCCTGGAGCGGCGAACGCCGGAGGATCTGAGCTTGCAGTTGCGCAATACCGTCGAGGACCTGTTCGTCCGCGTGGCCGCAAGCGGCTTCCTGCCGGCCAGCTGGTGGCTGTCGCTGCCGGATCCCGCGACGATCACCGCGCGCAGGGGCAGGCTCTCGATCGAGATCGTCAGCCATTGCTGGCAGTACGGCCACCTGCTTGCCTATCAACTGAGCTCGATCGTCAACTTTCCGCCGACGCTCGCGACGGTCCGGATGACGGTGTTTCATGCCCCGGAAGACCTGCGCACCTGCGCGATGCTCGATTTCTTCGGCGGCATCCAGGTGCCCGGCGTCACATGGAACTGGCAGGCGATTGAGCCGCCCCGCCTGTTCCGGCGATCGATCGGGCGCAATCTCATTGCACGCAGCACGACGGCAGATTGGGTGTGGTTCACCGACTGCGACATCATTTTTCACCGGGGATGCCTGGACACGCTGGCAGAGCAGCTGCAAGGTCGAACGGAGCGCCTGGTCTATCCCCGCGTCGAGCACGTGACCGCCATATTGCAGGAGACCGACGATCTGCTGGCGGCCGAACGCGACCGGCCGCGCGTCGCCGACATCGACACCAGCGAGTTCTCGCTGCTGGCCGTTCCGCAGGCGACCGGCGCTTACCAGATTCTCCACGGCGACATTGCGCGCGCCTGCGGTTATTGCGAGCAGGTGTCCGTATTTCAGCGCCCGGTCGATCGCTGGGCCAAGACATTCGAAGACCGCACCCTGCGCTGGCTGATGCGGACCAAGGGTACGCCGCTGGACGTGGCTGGCGTGCACCGCATCCGACATGTGCACAAGGGCCGCTATGGCGACAACAGAGCCGAGGCGCTGGTCCGCGGTAATATCCGGCGCGTGAAAAGGGCAATCAAGGAGCGCTGGCGGTCGATACTGGGTCCAAGGGCCTGAGTGTGCGGCGCCGGCCGATGTGCGTTGATGGCTCAACGCTTCGCAAGGCAACGGCAGGATCGCTGCTACAATCACCACTCCACCGGAGTCCGTCATGAAGAAGCCCGTTACCGTCACCATTACCGGAGCCGCGGGCCACATCGGCTATGCGCTCGCGTTTCGCGTCGCCTCGGGCCAGATGCTCGGGACGGACCAGCCGGTCAACCTGCACCTGCTCGAGATCACGCCCGCACTGCAGGCGCTTGGCGGCGTCGTCATGGAATTGTCCGACTGCGCCTTCCAGACGCTCCACCGCATCGTTGCCACCGACGACGCAATTGCCGCGTTCCGCGACTGCGATTACGCGATGCTGGTCGGCGCCAGACCAAGAGGACCGGGCATGGAACGCAAGGATCTGTTGCTTGCGAACGCGCAGATCTTTTCCGCCCAGGGAAAGGCCATCAATGAGGCCGCGAACCGGGGCGTGCACGTGCTGGTCGTCGGCAATCCCGCAAACACCAACGCACTGATCGCAGCGTCCAATGCACCCGATATCGACCGGCAGAATTTCACTGCGATGACGCGTCTCGATCACAACCGTGCTCTCGCGCAGCTCGCAGAGAAAACCGGCACCCACACGACGGCGATCCGCCGCATGATCATCTGGGGCAATCACAGCGCGACCCAGTACCCCGACATAGGTCACTGCACGGTGACCGGCAAGCCCGCCCGCTCGCTGGTGGACCAACAGTGGTACCGCGAGCAGTTCATCCCAACCATCCAGCAGCGCGGCGCCGCGATCATCAAGGCGCGCGGCTCCTCGTCGGCGGCTTCCGCGGCATCGGCCGCTATCGACCACATGCGCGACTGGTCGCATGGCACACCCGCAGGCGACTGGGTCAGCATGGCGATTCCCGCGGACGGCAGCTATGGCATTCCGGAAGGCGTCATGTATTCCTATCCGGTGACCTGCAAGGGCGGCCGCTATGCGATCGTGCAGGGCCTCGCGGTCGACGAGTTCAGCCGCAGCCGCATGGATGCGACCCACAAGGAATTGCTCGAGGAGCGCGAGGGCGTGCAGGACCTGCTGTCCGCGGGGTGATGCGATGATCCGTTCAAGGCGCCCGCTATCGGCCATCGCCGCGGGTCTGCTGACGATCATCCTGCTGCCCGGCAGCTCGTTCGCCCAGGAAAAGACGCAGAAGCCGCCATTGCACGGATCGCACTGGATGGCGATCACCGGTAAGCCACTCGCCGCAACCGCCGGCAGCAGCATATTCGAGCGCGGCGGTAACTCGGTGGATGCCGCCTGCGCCATGCTCGCCGCGACCGCGACGATGTGGGACGTGTTGTCCTGGGGCGGCGAGACGCAGGCCCTGATCTACAATCCCGAGACCAGTCGCGTCATCGCGATCAACGGCCTCGGCGTCGCGCCGACCGGCGCGACCGTCGATTTCTTCCGCAAGAAAGGGTTCAAGTATCCACCCGAGGAGGGGCCGCTCGCCGCGGTGACACCGGGAACGCCCGGGGGCCTCCTGGTGATGCTCGCGGAATACGGCCGCCTGTCGCTCTCCGAAGTGCTGGCGCCCGCGATCACGCTCGCCGACGGCTACCCGATTGAAGCCGAAACCGCCGATCGCATCGAGGCCGAGAAGGAAAGCATCAAGCAGTGGCCCTATGCAAAGGCCGTGATGCTGCCGCACCTGGGCTCCGCGCGCGAGGCGCCGCGCGCGGGTGAGATGTTCCGCCAGCCGGATCTCGCGGCGACGCTCCGCAAACTGGTTGAAGCCGAAGCGAAGGCGCTGGCCGCCGGCAAGCCGCGCAAGGAAGCGATCATGGCGGCATACGAGCGTTTCTACCGCGGCGACATTGCAGACGAGTTCGTGCGCAGCGTGCAGGAACAGGGCGGCTTGATAACGAAAGGCGACCTCGCCAACTGGCGCGTCGAGTTCGAAGAACCGGTTCAGACGAACTACCGCGGCATCGACGTCTACAAGCTCGACCGCTGGGTACAGGGCCCGGTGATGCTGCAGGCACTCAACATCCTCGAGAATTTCGATCTCGGGACGATGGGCTACAACAGCGCGCGCTACATCCACACGATCTACCAGGCGATGAACCTCGCCTTCGCCGACCGCGACTTCTACTACGGCGATCCGTATTTCCCGCCCGAGGAACCGGTCAAGGGCCTGTTGTCCAAGGAATACGCAAAGGCGCGCGCAGCGCTCGTCAACCCCGATGTGAACGACGCGGCGATCGGCCCGGGCGATCCCTATTCATACCAGGGACAGACGAATCCTTATCTGAAAGCGCCGTCGCAGCCCGCGCCGAGCGCCAGAGTCTTCGATGCGACGGACCATGCGGCCGCGACAGACCCCGATACGGGATCCTTCTATCGCGGCACAACCAGCGTCGTCGCCGCGGACAAGGAGGGCTGGATCGTCTCGATGACGCCCTCCGGCGGCTGGCTGCCAGCCGTCATCGCCGGCCGCACCGGCATTGGACTCAGCCAGCGCATGCAGTCATTCGTGCTGGATGCCGCCGAAAATCCCTTCAACCTGCCCGAGCCCGGCAAGCGGCCGCGTGCGACGCTCACGCCAACGCTTGCTTTCAGGGACGGCAAGCCCTGGATGGCATTCGCGGTGCAGGGCGGCGATACGCAGGACCAGAATCTGCTGCAGTTCTTGCTGAATGTCGTCGAATTCGGCATGACGCCGCAGCAGGCGGCGGAGGCGCCGAATTTCATCAGCTGGCAGATGCATGATTCCTTCGGCGAGCACGAGATCTTTCCGGGCCGGTTGCTGCTCAACAACTCGATCCCGGACTGGATACGGGGTGAATTGCGGGCACGCGGCTACCATCTGGAATATGCCTCGCGGACATCCGGGCCGATCAATGCGATCCTGCTCGACCAGGAGCACGGCACGCTCTGGGGCGCCTCCAGCAATTACGGCGAGGACTACGGAATCGCCTGGTGATTGGCGTATGATGCCGGCCACACCTGCCGCATCGGCAGGCTCATAACAAGCAGTACTGAGGGTTATCCATGAAATCGAGAATTTTCGGCCTTCTGGCCGCGTGCTCACTATTGGCTCCCGCGCTGTCGCAGGCGCAAGAACACTGGAATGAAGGACCGGTCTGGGAATGCAGTGCCTACCGGACGAATCCCGGACAGTTCGACACCTATCTGAAGTGGATACGCGCCCACTCCGAGCCGATCAATGCCGAGGCAAAGAAGCAGGGCCTGATCGTGGACTACAAGACCTTCGTCAAGACGCCGCGCGATGCGAACGACTACGACGTGATGTTCTGCACGCTGTATTCGAGTTACGGGAAGGCGCTCGACTACAACAAGGGCGACGACGACAAATTCGAGGCGATCTCGGCCGCCCACTGGGCGACTGCCGACAACGACAAGCAGGCGCAGCTGTCGAGCCCGCGCCTCGAGATGCGCAAGTTTCTCGGCACGAGTTATGACCGCGAAGTGACGCTGAAGCCGATTTCGTAATCCAGACAAATTCATCTTTCGATATGGGAAGCCGGCGTTCGCGCCGGCTTCTTTTTGCACTGCAAACAGCCTGAATATCCGACCGGCTGCCTAGGGTGCATGCCCTAATCCCGCATCCCATCCTGATCGTTGTATAAGGGAGGTCATGATGGTCTCAGCCCTCTGGTTGCTGCTGTTCGTCAGCCTGGTGCTGTGGCTCGCCTACCAGCGCGCGGGCATCTTGAAGGCGACCATCGTGCTCGGCGCGCTGCTCGCCGGTTACACGGTGTTTGGCGCCGGGCCGCTTTGGTGGAAAGCGGTATTGTGGCTGCTCTTCACTCCACAGTTGCTCCTGAACATCCGCCCATGGCGGCGCTCACTGATCTCGCGCCGATTCCTGCGCATCTACAAGCGCATGCTGCCGCCGATGTCCACGACGGAGCGCGAGGCACTCGAGGCCGGCACGGTCTGGTGGGACGGAGAGTTGTTCACCGGCGGACCCGACTGGAACAAGCTCCTCTCCGCAAAAGCACCGAAGCTTGCGGCCGAGGAGCAGGCCTTCATCGACGGGCCCTGCGAGGAACTCTGCCGGATGCTGGACGATTGGGATATCACTCACCGGCGTGCCGACCTGCCGCCCGAAGTCTTCGACTTCATCAAGAAGAAGGGCTTCTGGGCGATGATCATCCCGAAGAAATACGGTGGGCTGGAATTTTCGGCCTATGCGCACTCCACGGTGATCGTGAAGATGGCGAGCCGCTCCGCCACGACGGCTTCGACAATCGTCGTTCCGAATTCGCTCGGTCCGGCGGAACTGTTGCTGCACTACGGCACCGAGGACCAGAAGAATCACTACCTGCCGCGACTTGCGAGCGGTGAAGAAATCCCCTGTTTCGGTCTGACCGGCCCGCGCGTGGGCTCCGATGCCGGCTCGATCCCCGACACCGGCATCGTCTGCAAAGGGACTTACCAGGGTCGCGAGGTCATCGGTATCCGGCTCAATTTCTCGAAGCGCTATATCACGCTCGCGCCAATCGCGACGATCATCGGACTCGCCTTCCGCCTGTTCGATCCGGACAAGCTGCTGGGCGGCGTTGAGACGGATTATGGAATCACGGTCGCGCTGGTGCCGCGCAATACGCCGGGCATAACGATCGGGCGGCGACATTTCCCGCTCAATAACCCGTTCCAGAACGGGCCGATCTACGGCAAGGACGTGTTCGTGCCGCTCGATGCCATCATCGGCGGAGCGAAGATGGCGGGGCAAGGCTGGCGCATGCTGGTCGAGCAGCTCTCGGTCGGTCGCTGCATTTCCCTGCCCTCGATCGCGACCGGCGGAGGAAAAGGCGCCGTTTACTCTACCGGCGCCTATGCCCGCATCCGGCGGCAGTTCAACATGCCCATCGGCCGCTTTGAGGGCGTTGAGGCCGTCATCGCGCGCATGGCCGCGCGCATCTACATCATGGATGCCGCGCGCTCGGTGACGACAAGCGCAATCGACGGCGGCGAGAAGCCCTCGGTGCCCGCCGGCATCCTGAAGTATCACCTGACCGAAATGGGCCGCACGATCGCGGATGATGCGATGGACGTGCAGGGCGGCAAGGGCATCATGCTGGGTCCGAAGAACTACCTCGGGCGGGGCTACCAGGCCGTACCTGTCAGCATCACCGTCGAGGGCGCCAACATCCTGACGCGCAGCCTGATCATCTTCGGCCAGGGCGCCGTGCGCTGCCATCCCTGGGTGCTGAAGGAGATGAACGCGGCGCAGGATCCTGACCACACCCGCGGCGTGCGCGACTTTGACCGCGCGCTCTTCGGCCACATCGGCTTCACGGTCTCGAATGCGGTGCGTTCGTTCTTCGCCGCGATCACGCTGTCGCGCATCATCAAGGCCCCGATCGAGGGCCCCACCGGGCGCTACTTCGAACACATCAACCGTTTCAGCGCCTCCTTCGCCTTCGCGACCGATGTCGCGATGCTGTCGCTCGGCGGCTACCTGAAGAAGAAGGAAAGCCTTTCCGCGCGGCTTGCCGACGTGCTGTCCTCGATGTACCTCGCCTCGATGGTGCTGAAGCATTACGAGAATCAGGGCCGGCCGCCGGCCGACCTGCCGCTGGTCGAATACGCCTGCCGAATGCTGCTCTACCAGGCACAGGAACAGCTGCACAGCTTCCTGCGCAATTTCCCGATCCGCTGGCTGGCGGTCTTCATGCGCGTGCTGATCTTCCCGCGCGGACTGACCTATTTCGCGCCGAGCGACCGGCTGAGTCCGCAGATTGCGGAGCTCATGATGAACCCCGGCGAGGCCCGCGAACGGCTTTGCCAGTACATCTACCGCACTCTCGAGCCGACCAACCATCTCGGTCTCGTGCAGCGGGCAATGGAACTCGCGATCGCCGCTGAACCGATCGAGAAGCGGATTCGCGTCGAGGGCGTCAAGACCGGTCGCGTGACGGCGCTCGACCTGCCCGGGCAGATACGCGAGGCACAGGCTGCCGGCATCATCAGTGAAGCCGAGGCCGCACAACTGCGCGAGTATGACCGCAAGGTCATGGAGATCATCAACGTGGATGATTTCGACCCACGCGAACTGGTCGCGGGTTCGACCTACGAGATCCAGCTTGACGGCGGCAGCATGCAGGTTGCCTAGCGGGCAGACCACCGCCTGATCAGATAGAAGGACCCGACGCTGAGAGCGACCAGCGCCAGGCCTGCGCCCAGTATCACGGCACTGCGACGCTCGACGAAACTCATTCCAACATAGACAGTGATCGCGCTGTAAGGCAATTCCGCGATTGCTAGCGCAAGCAGATACCTCGGCAGGTTGTAGCGGAGCAATCCCAGCACGTATCCGGGAATCTCGGATGGCACCGCCAGCTGAAAAAGCAGGATGAGCCCGAACGAACTGCCGTGTTGGACGCGGCCCTCGAACCGCTGCAGCAGCGCACCGGCCGCCAGCCACTCGATGACTGCGCGGCCCAGGAATCTTCCAACGGCATAGGAACACACGCCGCCCAGAATCCATCCCGTCCACAGGAGCAGCATGCTCTGTGGCGCGCCCCAGGTGAATACGGCCACCGGTACGATGACGGCGACCGATACGAACGCAAGCATTGCGGACACGGCCGCGAACGCCACAAACAATGCCATCCCGGCAGTCGGATGGTGTTTGATCGTTGCCTCGCCGACGGCAAGCACTTCGAGCAGCGCCGCATGCAGCGCGTCGGACGATGCGACCGCCGCCAGGGCGATGCATAGCAGCGCGATGAGCGCCGCCCGTCGCCACACCAACCGATGCTGCGCCGACAGCCGGACACCGGTCCCGTCACTTGTCATGCATGATCCCCAGTCGAACCGAAATGCCCGCAGCCTGACCGACCGCATCGGCAATTGCACAAGGCAGCCGCCCTCGCGGGAACGCCAGTAGTGTCACAGTTTCCGGCCCGGTTAGCACTCACGCGCCGGCACTGCCACGACAAGCTGCGACGCATTTTGCAGAATTATCCCGTGAACAGGGTACAACTGACCCTGTCAATGCGGGGTAAACGATGCCTGGCGGTGATGCCGAGCTCCTGACAGTCTCCGACGTCCGCGAATTCTTTCGCGAGGCGCTGGCCACCGCGCTCGAACAACAGCATCTGCAGGTCAGGGATCACACCGAACATTACGTCGTGAATCTCCTGGCGATGTTCGCCCGCACCGAGGCGCTTTTTGAGCCGGGTGCAGATGGTTTGAAATGGAAACCGCTCGCAGTCCTGCTTGCCGAAGCGATCGAGAGCGAGGACGACGAGCGCCGCTTCCGGACGCTGCAGCGCCTCGGCGATGTCGCGCTCTTCGTCTCCGGGTTCCTGGCAAATGGATTTCCGCGCCGCCTCGTCGACATTGACTATCACATTGCCATGGGCGGCCGCGCTTATGGCGCACTCGCGAAGTCCGCACCGCGCGGGCCGCGGCGTGTGCTCGCAACTGTCTTCGCAGAACTCGAGGACAAGTTCCAGCCACTGGTGGATGCACTGAACGACATCAGCGAGAGCGCCGCGTCACGCTCGCAGCGCGACGTGCTGCGCCTCTACGATCTATGGCGCAAGACCGGCAGCCGGCGCGCCCATCGCCTGCTGACACGCCTCGGCATCCAGCCGCTCGCCTTTGGGACCGCCGCGCACTGACATGCGCACGGCAGCACTTGAGAAACTCGAGCTGCTGCTGAGGGGGATCTACGATCTCAGCATCGGCTGCCGCGTCGAGGACTTTCTCGTCACGGACCGGCAGGTGCTGCCGGGTGCCTGTCAGGATGCCCCTGGCGACGAGCAGCTGTTCGTCACGACCGTCGACGACGAAATGTGCGTATCGCTGTTTCTCGATCCGGAAGTGCTGGACCGGCTCCATTCGCAGGATCCGCATGACAGGCTCGACCAGCACAATGTGGCGGACTTCTGGACCGTGCTCGAGGGCATCAGTCATTTTCTCTGCGTCGCCCACCACGCAGAGCATGACCGCCCGGTGTCGCTGCTGACCCTTGAACTGCAGGCCGAGATCGACAAGTACATCGCCAGTTTCCTGTTGCTGCATCGGCGCGACCCGGGGCGCTTCCCCGTTGAACTGCATTCGCTGCTGTTCAAGCGCGCGCGCATCGACCCGCGGCTCGCCGCCGGCCGGGAACCGCTATACCGGCGCGCGAGCCGTTATGCAGCCCGGTTCTGCGCGAAGCTCGAGCCGCGCCTGCGCGCGCTGTGCCGGTCGGGCGACCACGGCTGGCAGGTGGATTTGAGGCGGTTCTACCGCATGACGGATCTGGGGAAACTCAGGCATATCGAGCGCCTGCAGGTGTGCTGAGCTAAGATCTGCGCTGTCGCTCGCAACGAGCCACCGCGTGCCAGGCAATCTCATATACGACGTCGAGTGTGAGCTCGACCCGGACATCGTCGCGGACTATGACGCGTGGCTGCCGGGCCATGTGCGCGACGTGCTGGCCTGTGAAGGCTTTCTGGGAGCCACGATCCAGGCGCTGGAGACGCCCGCAGGTCAACGACAGCGCCGGCGCATCCAGTACCAGCTTGAGAACGCGGCAGCACTCGATCACTACCTGGAAAACAAGGCGACCCAGCTGCGGACCGAGACCGCAGAACGTTTCGGCGGGCGGGTGCATTGCGAGCGCCGGGTCTTCAAGCCGCGCGAGGAGCTGCTGCCTCCCGCGCTGGAGCTCTCGCGCTGCCTCAATTGCGGCGACCCGGTGACCGGCAAGCATTGCACCCGCTGTGGCCAGCAGATCGATGTCCACCTGCTCTCGATGCGCGAAGTCGCCGGCGATGTCACGCATTCCCTGCTGCACCTCGACAGCCGCGCCTGGCAGACGCTCAAACTGCTGATCCTGAAACCTGGCGAGCTGACGCGGGAATTCATCGCGGGCCGTCACCAGCGCTACCTGCCACCATTCCGGTTGTACCTGGGAATCAGCGTCCTGTTCTTCGCCTTGTCGGCCATGTTGCCGGACAAGGATCTGGTGCATATCGATGACGAGGGCCAGACAGTCATTGCGCCGGTGGTGAGTGATGGCGTTGATTCCGGTCGGGCAAATACCCTGTCGAAGTCCGCAGGCAAGGATTGCGATATCAATCTGACGCTGCCGCTGATCGGTTCGGTCAGCGAGCCTTTGAGTCAGGCCTGCAGGAGTGCCGCGGCCGACGGGGGCGTGCGTCTCTTCGAGCATTTTGCGGCCACGGCGCCCAGGCTGATGTTCCTGTTCCTGCCGCTGATGGCGGCAGTGACGCTGCTGTTCTACTGGCGCAGGCCGCGCCGGCTTTATGCCGAGCACCTGGTGTTGTTCCTCCACAGCCACGCTTTCATCTACCTGCTGCTCACGGCGACGGCCCTGACGATCGCGTTGTCGACCATCGAGCTGCCAGGCTTCGGGCTGTTCGGCATCATCACCTTCCTGCTGTACGCCTACCTGCCGTACTACGTGTTCCGCTCGATGCGCGTCGTCTACGGCGAAAGCCGGCTCAGGACGCTACTGAAGTTTACGGCCGTGGGAACAATCTATTTTGTCCTGCTCGGCGTCACGATGCTCGCGGGCTTCGTCTATACCGCACTCTCAATTACATGAGCGAGAATCGCGCCATCCTGCATGTCGACATGGACGCCTTCTACGCGTCGGTCGAGCAATTCGACAACCCGAAGCTTGCGGGCCAGCCGGTTATCGTCGGCGGCACCGGCGGCCGCGGCGTCGTTGCTGCAGCGAGCTACGAAGCGCGGCGTTTCGGCATCCACTCGGCGATGCCCATGCGTGAGGCGCTGAAGCGCTGCCCGCACGCCGTCGTCGTAAGTCCCCGATTCAAACGCTACCGCGAGGTCTCCGGGCAGGTTTTCGAGATCTTTCGCGAGTTCACGGACCAGGTCGAGGGCCTGTCGCTCGATGAGGCATTTCTGGACGTGACCGGCAGCACCGGCCTGTTCGGCAGCGCCGAGGCCATGGCGCACGAGATCAAGAATCGCATCCGGGCGCGGACCGGACTGACGGCCTCGGTCGGCGTTTCGCACAACAAATTGCTCGCCAAGCTCGCGTCCGAAATGAACAAACCCGATGGACTCGCGATCATCCGCCCGGCAGAGGTCACGACGATACTCGACCCGATGCCGGTGCGCAGGCTGCATGGCATCGGCGCAAAGACGGCGGCACGTCTCGAGCAGCAGGGCATCCATACGCTGGGGCAACTGCGCCGCGCACCGGAATCCGTGTTGTGGCCGCTGTTCCGGCGCGACACGCGCCAGATGCGCGAGCGCGCCTCCGGCATCGATGACCGCCCGGTTGTTTCCGATGCGCCGGAAAAGCAGATCAGCTCCGAGGAGACATTCGACGTCGACATCAGGGATCACGAGGAGTTGCGGCAGCGGCTCGCGCATCTCGCCGATCGCACGGCGGCACGCCTGCGCGCACGGCAATTGAAGGCCGGCATGATCAGCATCAAGGTGCGCCGGCGTGACTTCGAGACTTACACGCGCCAGAAGAGTTTCAGTCCGCCGACCCAGGAGACGCGCCTTGTCGTGCAGGTGGCGACCGAACTACTGAACCGCTGGCTCGATGAGCAGCCGCGCGCTGCAGTGCGCCTGCTCGGTGTCGGCGTCAGCGATCTGGCGCCGGCGCAGCAACTTGACCTGTTCACGAATCGCGAGAGCGTCGAGGCCGGAAAGCTCGATGAGGCTGTCGATCGCATCCGCGGCAAATACGGAACCGAGGCGGTCAAGCGCGGCAGCGATTAGGGAGCGCTCAGCCGCTGGCGGGCGCCTTTGCGCTACTCCCGGCCTGCAGGCATTATGATCCCCCCGCGGAAACCTGACCGATCTCGCAAGTCCTTATGTACACAAGCTTTTTTGGGCTGACCGAAAAGCCGTTCGCGATCACTCCCGATCCGCGCTACCTGTACCTCAGCGAACAGCATGCGGAGGCGCTCGCGCACCTCGCCTACGGCATCGCCGAGGCCGGCGGATTCATCCAGCTGACCGGCGAGGTAGGTACCGGCAAGACCACGGTGCTCAGGAGCCTGCTGCAGCAGTTGCCGCCCCACTGCGAGGTGGCGCTGATCCTCAATCCGCGCGTCACGCCCGCCGAGTTCCTGCAGTGCATCTGCGATGAACTGCACGTACAAGTGCCTGCGGCCATCGCCGGCAGCGTCAAGTCGCTCGTGGATCTCCTGACGCATTACCTGCTCGATGCGCACGGCCGCAGCCGCCGCGTCGTGCTGATGGTGGATGAAGCCCAGAACCTGAGTCCCGATGTACTCGAGCAGGTGCGCCTGCTGACGAACCTGGAGACCGCGACGCAGAAACTGCTGCAGATCCTGCTGATCGGCCAGCCGGAACTGCGCTCTGTGCTCGCACAACGCGAATTGCGCCAGCTCGCGCAGCGCGTCACCGGTCGCTATCACCTGGAAGCTCTCAGGCGCCGCGAGACCATCGCGTACATCCGCCATCGGCTGCGTGTGGCCGGCGCGACACGCGACCTGTTCTCCCCGGCTGCGCTGCGCGAAATCCACCGGCTCTCGCGCGGCGTGCCGCGCATCATCAATGTCATTGCCGATCGCGCGCTGCTCGGCGCTTACACGCGCGAGGAGCATCACGTGACAAGCAAGCTCGTGCGGCGCGCGGCCAGCGAGGTCTACGGGCGGCCGGTGCTGGCTCCCTGGGTGCGCTGGGCAGCGCTTGCTGGCACGACTGCGGGAGCCGCGATCCTCGCATTCGCTATCTGGCGCGCCATACCTGCCGAAGAATCTGCGCCGGCTGCCGAGGCGCCCCAGGCTGTCGCGCAAACCGCCCCGGTCACGGCACCAACAGTTCCCGCGCCCGCGCCGCGCCCCGAACTCGGCGCGCTGCTCGCGCTCGACACCGCGGGCACCACCATGGATTCGGCGTTCAGCTCCCTGTTCAGGATGTGGGGCGCTGAATACCAGCCGGGCAACGGCCTCGGCTGCGTTCAGGCCGCAAGACAGGGCCTGACCTGTGTCTGGCAACGCGGCTCGCTGGCGCAACTCAAGCTGATCAATCGCCCGGCGATCCTTTCGTTGGTCGATGACGCCAACAGCGTGCGCGAGGTCGTACTGGCCGGCCTCGGCAGCGGCAAGGCCCGCCTGCTGGTCGGCGCAAGCGAAGCCGAGGTGCCGATTGCGGAGCTCGCCGATTACTGGTTTGGCGAATTTCTCGTCCTGTGGCGCCCGCAGGCGAACGAACTGAGGCCATTGCGCTCCGGCATGCGCGGCGAGGACGTGCGCTGGCTGCGCCAGAGCCTCGAGCAACTCGGCGGCCTGCCGGCCTCCGATCCAGCGCAGGACCTGTTCGATGCCGAACTGCAGCGCCTGGTCGAGGATTTCCAGCGCAGCCGGCGCCTTGCGGTGGATGGTGTCGCGGGCGTGCAGACCCAGCTGGTGCTGGACGCAGCGCTCGGCGCGCCCGGAACGCCTACGCTCGCGGACCCCGGACCCGAGGCCGGCGCATGAGCTTCATCCTGGATGCATTGCGCAAGTCCGAACTCGAACGCCAGCGCCAGAACGGCCCCAGCATCGCGGAGTTGCCGGTGGCACGCGACGACCGGCGCCTGCCCTGGGCCTTGCTCGCAATCGGCCTGCTGCTTGCCGTCAATGTCGGCGTGCTGCTGTTCTTCCTGCTGCGCGATGCAACCGGGACGATTACGGCGGCCGGGACGACTTCAACTGCGGCGCCAGGCGTGGTGGCATCGCTGCCGGCGGCGCCGATGTCGCTGCCGGCTGCGCCGACGCCGCTGCCGACGAATGTGACGCCGCCCGGAAATGCTCCCGAGGACGCTCTGCAGGCCCCCGTATCAGAGTTGCTGGCCGAAGCATCGGCACCGCCGCCCGCACCGGATCCCACGCTGCTGCCTGACGCACCGGTTACCTATGCCCCGGAGCCCGTTGACGAATATCCGCCATCCATCCGCGACCTGCCCGCGCAGTCAACCGCCGGCCTGCCGGAGCTTTCCGTGGACCTGCACATCTATTCGAATGATCCCGCGAAGCGCGTCGTCTTCATCAATGGCCGTCGATACCAGACCGGCGGCGTCCTGGCGGAAGGCCCGACGGTCGAAGAAATCAACCGCGAAGGTGCCGTGCTCAGTTACCACGGCCAGCGATTCCTGCTGCCCCGCCAATAAGCCAGTGACCCGGCCCGCGGCATGAATGCAGTTGCGCTGCCGACCCGCATCCTGAGCGGTACGGACCTGGCCGCCGCGCTGCGCGCCGGCATTCATCGGCTGATTTCCCGTGAAGAGATCATCAACAAGATCAACGTGTTTCCGGTCCCCGATGGCGACACGGGCACGAACCTCGCGCTAACGCTGCAGGCGGTGCTCGTTTCACTGCGCGGTAACCCGGATGTGCATGCGGGACAGACCCTGACGCGGGTCGCGGATGCAGCACTCGACGGCGCACGCGGTAACTCGGGCGCGATCCTGGCGCAATTTTTGATGGGTCTCGGCGATCGCGCCGGTCACCTCGCCGAATTGACAGCAGAAGGATTCGCCGATGCGGTCAGCGGCGGCGCGAACTATGCACGTGAATCACTCGCGGAGCCGCGCGAGGGCACGATCCTGACGGTGCTCACGGATTTCGCCGCGGCGGTTGCGCGCGAAGTCCGCGAGCGCGGCGTGCACGATTTCCCCGCGCTCTTCCGGGCAGCGCTCGGCACCGCGCAGCACTCGCTCGAGGCGACACGCAACCAGCTCGAAGCGCTGCGCCGCGCCAATGTCGTCGATGCCGGCGCACTGGGTTTCGTGGAGTTGATCACCGGCATGTCCGCCTATCTCGATACCGGTGTCGTGCCGGATGACGACGCATCAATCGCGCTCATTCACGACGAGGAGTCGGCTGCCGGTCAGGAAGAGGACCTCGAGTACCGTTACTGCGTGGAATGCATGATCACCGGCGATGGCATCGAGCGTCGCAAGCTGCGCGAAGAGGCTTCCATGCTGGGTGCGAGCCTCGTCGTTGCCGGCACGCATCGCAAGGTCCGGCTTCACCTGCATCTGAACGAGCCGCGGCGCCTCTTCGAACTTGCAGCCCGGTATGGGGAGGTCAGCGGAGAAAAGGCCGACGACATGAAGCGGCAGCAGGAAATGGCGCACCATGAATCGCGCCGGCATGTCGCCATCGTCATCGACTCCGCAGCCGACCTGCCAGACTCGGTGATGGAGGCGCTCGACATCCACATGGTGCCGGTACGCGTACACTTTGGCGCGCACAGTTATCTCGACAAGATCAGCCTTTCACCCGAGCAGTTCTTTCGGGAGCTGGTGACAAATCCCCAGCATCCGAAGACTTCGCTGCCGCCACCGGGAGATTTCAGGCGCGCCTTCGAGTTCCTGGGCTCGCATTACCAGGCCGTCGTCTATGTCGGACTGACGGCCCGCGTGAGTGGAACATTCCAGAGTGCGGAGACGGCGGCCAGCCGCGCGCGCACCAATGCGCGGATCGTCACTGTAGATTCCGGGACCGCGGCGCTCGGTCAGGGTCTGATCGCCATGCGGGCGGCGGAAGTCGCCGCTGCGGGCGGCGACGCCGATGCGGTGCGCGATTCTGCAATCGCCGCCTGCCGCAGGACGCGCACCTGGGGCTGCCTGGTCACGCTCGAATTCGCGGTTCGCGGCGGCCGTGTACCGGGCTGGGTCAAGACGGTTGCCGATCTCCTCGGGCTGATACCAATACTTGCCGTGCGTGCCGATGGCAGCGTGGGTATCGGCGGCGTGCTGTTCGGCCGGGCGGATCCCTACCCCCGTTTCGGCCGGTTCCTGCGGCGACGGCTCGACCCGGCCCGCCGCTGGCGCATAGGAATCTCGCACGCCAACACGCCGGAAGGCGCCGCCCTCGTCCGCGACGCCGTCGTCGCGGGCCTTTCGCAGGCCGATGTGCTGCCCGTCATGCCGCTCGGCACGGCGCTTGGCGTGCACGGCGGACCCGGTTGCGTCGTCGTCGCAGTACAGGAACTCGACACGCCGGATGTCGCTGCCACTGCCATACGCTAGGCTGGCGCGCTTCGGCGCCTTTGCCACAGCCGGAAATAGACGGCTGCATTGACCGCCAGCACCAGCGTGCCCAGCAGGAATTGCAGTTCGCGTGTCAGCCCTTCCGGATAGATCAAAGACACGATGTAATGAGCGATGAAATCGCCGCTGTAGGCTTTTTCGCCACCGAGCGTCAGCAATCGTATTTCCATTGGCGTCAGCGGGCAGATCCAGCCGGAGAACTCGATCAGGGCGCCCCAGGCCGCCATCGGCAGGTGCAGCCAGATGAGCCGGGAGTGGCGAAGCACCAGCAGCCCGCCCAGCACCACGAACAGTATGAATGCGAGGTGCAGGACCAGGACTGCGTCGGCAAGGACGAGGTATATCACCGGGTCCTCAGTTGCAGCCGCAGCACGAGATAGCCGGCGACTCCCGAGACAAGCGAGCCCGACAGTATTCCAATTCGCTCCAGCCCGGAGTAATCGCCGCTGTCCGCCCCGAATGCGAGTGACGCAATGAAGAGGCTCATCGTGAACCCGATGCCGCACAGCAGCGATACGCCGTAGAGCAGCCCCCAGTCCGTGTCGCGAGGCAGCGCGGCAAGCCCGAAGCGCACCGCGAGCCAGCAGGCCAGCATGATGCCGAGCTGCTTTCCGACAAACAGCCCGCTGGCGATGCCGAGCGTCACGGGGTGCAGCAGTTGCGCCGCCGCGATGCCCGACACCGGCACCCCGGCATTTGCGAACGCGAACAGCGGCAGCACGCCGAAGGCGATCCAGGGATGCAAGGCCCGCTCCAGCCGGTGCAATGGCGATTCGCCAGCCTGGCGCTCCGGCGCACGCAGCGGGATGAACATCGCGAGCAGTACACCGGCAAGCGTCGCGTGGACGCCGGACTTCAGCAGCGCGAGCCACAGCAGGGATCCTGCGATGAGGTACGGTGCCGGATGCGTGACGCCCGAGCGATTCAGGATCAGGAGCAGGATCGTGAGTGCGGCGCCGATCGAAAGAGCGAGCAACGACAGATCCGCGGCATAAAAGGCGGCGATGATGATGATTGCCCCGAGGTCATCGAAGATCGCAACAGACAGCAGGAAGGCCTTCAGAGCCGCGGGCACGCGCTTGCCGACGAGCAGCAGCACACCGAGCGCGAAAGCGATGTCGGTGGCCGACGGAATGGCCCAGCCCTTCAGCGCCACCGGATCGCCCCAGTTCAGCCACGCGTAGATTGCGGCTGGCGCCGCCATGCCGCCGATCGCCGCAATGGCGGGCAGGCTTGCCTCGGCCCGGCTGGAAAGGTGCCCCTCCAGCGACTCGCGCTTCAATTCGAGCCCCACCAGCAGGAAGAACACCGCCATCAAGCCGTCGTTGATCCACAGCAGCAGCGGCTTTGCGATGTGAAGCGGGCCCGCGTCGATTTCCAGCGGCTGGCTGATGAATGCGCTGTACGCGCCGGCGAACGGCGAATTCGCCGCCAGCATCGCGAGCACCGCGGCGGCCATCAGCAGCAGGCCGCCGGAGGCCTCCAGACGCAGGAACTCCTGGAGCGCGGCGAATGCGCGCTGGATCAGGGCCTCAGTGCGCGGCAGCACTGCGTCGGCCTGCGGCGCGCATTATCTATGGTTGGGCCGCCGTGCTAACGATGGTCCGGCTTTCCTCGCTCCAGCGCAGATAGTCGCCATCGAGATGGAACAACCGGCTGAATCCGGCCTCCTTCAACGCCGCCAGTGCGAGCGCTGATCTCCGCCCACTGCGGCAATAGACGACGACATCCCGCGCGCCCGCAGGCCCCAGCTCCGGCATCCGGCTGGCGATCGTATCGTGCGGGATGTTGACGGCGCCGGGGATGTGGCCCGCGTCGAACTCGGCGGCGCTGCGCACATCCAGAATGAGCAGTTGCGGGTCGGCGGATTCGATTCGCTCGGCCAGTACCTGCGGCTCGATGAGCGCGAAATCATCCGCTCGCGCCATCCCGGTCCATGACAGTGCCAGGATGACGAATAGCGCCAGCAGGCGCATCGATTCAGGCTTCCAGAACGAAGGTGATCCGCATCCGGACCCGGTAGCCGGTGATTTTCCCCTTGTCGACCGTGATTTCCTGGTCAGCGATCCAGGCGCCGGTAATGTTCTTGAGCGTCTTGTTTGCACGCGCAAGGCCCTGGCGGATGGCATCGTCGAAACTCTTGTCCGAACTGGCGCTGATCTCAGAGACTTTGGCGACGGTCATGGCATGCTCCTTGCAAACGGTTTTTAGTCTGTTTCCTGTACTGATGATACTACCGAAAGCGCTGTTTCAGGATCGCGATTCAGAAGCAGCGTGGAAAATTCGGCGGAAGCCGCTCCGTCGCCCCGTTCCGCAAACCGTACCTGCGCGGTCCTGTAATGGTATCCGTATTCGACGCCCGCCAGCAGCAGCTCGAGCCTCGCGGCGGCCTCGGCATCGGGAGCCGCAGAAGTAATATCCCGGGCCGGAATGACTTCGCGCGAAGACCTGAGCAGCAGGATTACCTCGAATCCGCCGGCGGGATTACCAGTTTCGAGCAGCGTCAGGTCATAGGCGATGTGGAACAACGCCAGGTCGGCGCTTGCGACACCCGGAAGCGTCGCCGTCGCGACCTCGCGCGCTCGCGCGAACACGGCATCACGATCGATGAACTGCGCCATCGCGGGCGCAGCCACAAGCAAAGCACCGAGTGCAATACCGACCAGCCGCATTTCCGGCCCTCCTGCCGCTATCATGCACGCCTCAATGGCCTGGCGCAGCCGGTCGCGCCCGGAGATGGATGATGTTCCGCAAGTTTCGCAGCGCCATGATGCGGGGTCTCGTGGTGGTCCTGCCAATCGGCCTGACGCTCTGGTTGCTCTGGTGGCTCGGAAGTTCAACGGAGGCCTTGCTGCAGCAGGTGATCACGCTCGTGATCCCGCCCGAGCATTACCGCCCGGGAATGGGCATCGTCGCAGCCGTCATGCTGCTGCTCGCGGCCGGCACCCTGGTGAACGCGCTGATCGTGCGGCGCCTGTTCGCGGCCTGGGAGGGTTTCCTCGACCGCATCCCCGTCGTCAAGACGATTTACGGCGCAATCCGCGATTTCACGAAGCTGCTACCGGCGGATGGCAAGCGGCGCGACCTGAAGCGGGTGGTGCTCGCCCGCTTCGGCGATGCGCGGTTGATCGGATTCGTGACCCGTGATGATGCCGCGGAACTTGGCATCGTGAAGCGAGAGGATGCCTTGGTCGCGGTCTATTTTCCGATGAGCTACCAGATCGGCGGTTACACCGCGCTGGTGCCGCGTTCGGCCATCGTGCAGCTCGACATGCCGGTCGAAACCGCAATGCGCCTGGTGCTGACCGGAGGTTTGTCTGGCGGGCCGGTGCCCTAGTCCTTGTCGATCTTCGAGATTTTCGACCCTTCGAACGTCAGGTTGTACATCAGGCCCTTGTTCGAAAAGATGAATCCGATGATCGGCTTCTTGGAAGTCTCGGTGTCGATCTGCCCGCCGGCACCGAGGGTCGCGAGCGCAACGCTGCCATCCACACCCGCCTTCCATCCCTCGCTCTTCCTGAACTTGGCGAGTTCGCTCTCGTTCATGAACAGGATCACCTGGCTCTTCTG
The DNA here is from genome assembly GCA_036824505.1 of Steroidobacteraceae bacterium. Lineage (GTDB taxonomy): Bacteria > Pseudomonadota > Gammaproteobacteria > Steroidobacterales > Steroidobacteraceae > SCUD01. The sequence continues at coordinate 30,652 of DAITAA010000001.1, read as the reverse complement.
CTGCACGCCGAGCTGGAGGCCGATCGAGCCCGCGGCGACGTTGTAGTAGCTGATCGTCTTGCCGCCGACGATGAGCGCGCCTTCGCCGTACTCGCCGCCGATCCCGATTCCGGCCTTCGTGACTTTCGGGAACACCAGCATGCCGGCCGCCCTGGCTGCCAGCTCTTTCGCCGCACTGGAGTGCTTGTAGAGCTCATTGATCGCTTCACGGACTGCAGCATCGAGTTCCTCGCGCGAGCTCGCTCCCGCGGGCACCGCGGCGAGCAACAGCAATGCGGCCGCAAGCAGCGGGCGGACAATAGAAATCATGCTGGTCTCCTGCTTCGGGGTTCGGTTACATCATAACCGCCGGCAGGAGCGAATCCGAGGCTAGCTAGGCAAAGGCTGCGCGCGGCCGGTTCTGCGAATAGAGCACTTCAACATGGCGGATGCCGGAGGTGCAGCGTGCGACCCGCTTGACCGCCTGCACCAGCCGCAGCAACAGATTGTACTTGGCGCGCGGACCGCCGGCCGCGTAGGCCTGCGCGACGACCAGATGCAGAACGGTAATGCGCTCGAAGCTGTCTCGCACGTAGAGGATGACACCGACCGGTCTTGCAACCTTGCCGTGACGCTCAACGGCGAACAGGCACTGGGCTTCTGCCGGGCCGGCGACGCCTACCCGCAACGAGTTTCCGTCAACGACGATCTCCGGCGGGCCATAGCGGTCGATGGCCGTGACGATGCCGTGCCGGACACGATCCTGGCCCTCATTGAAGAACAGAAGCGCTTCGAGCTGGTGGTAATGCTCGGCTGGCAGGCTGGATACGAATGCAATCTGATGCTTGATGCTCGGTTCTCCCGGCATGCTGCGCCCACCCCCCAGGGCCGGACCACCTTACGGGGCGCTCGGGCCGCTGTCGAGATTCACATAATCCGGCGAAAACCAGCTTATCCGCGACGGTTGTGGTGCCAGAGCAACGCCCGGGAACCTTCCCCGGTTGCCCCTGTAGGCGTCTGCCGCAAGTCCCGGAAGTCATGGGTTTTTTCGAACTCCGTCACGCGGGCAACGGCGGAATCTTGACCTGTGTCTCATTCACCACGACGGATTTTGCCAAGGATGGACGCTGCCAGTCCGTCACCGGCTTCCAAGCCGGTGCCGCGGCGTTTTTGCGCGGGTTTGTCACAACCAAGGTACCGTGTACATCGACTATTCAAACGTCGAAAAGCCGAATGGAGAGCGCGCGATTTCGTCGTCGCCGGCTGCGGGCGCAAATGTCGTCGTGCTTTCCGCCGATCCCGCGCTGATTGAACTGTCGCGCGAATGCCTTACCGGTAATCACCGCGTCTGGCGCGCCGACGATCCAGGCCACGCCGCCGACCTGCTCGTGGCCGCCGGCAATGCCGTGCTGCTGGCCGATTCATCGCTGGCCGATCACGACACCCGCGAGTTCGTCATCAGGATCCATGAGCAGTTTCCGGACATCTCGATCATCGTGGCGGGCCGCCGCGATGATGAGGCCCAGCTCTCGGAGCTCATCTCCCAGGGCGTCATCTTCCGTTTTCTTCACAAGCCGGCTTCTGCGGACCGCATCCGCAATTTTGTGGATGCCACGCTGCGCCGCCAGCAGCGGGCCACCGAGTTGCCGGCTGCCACACCGCGCCAAACCGGCGCGACCTCGGTGAAGCTGAAGGCGCTGGTACTCCCGTCCGTCAAGATTGATCGCGCCGGGATGCAGCGCTGGCTCCGCCGAGGCCTGCCGCTGATTCCGCTTGCCCTGATTGTCTTCCTGCTGGCGATCTGGAAGCCCTGGGAAGGATCGGGTGACCGTACGCCGGACACCGCCAGCGGGCAGCCTGTGGCGGCGGATGCGGGCCTCGATTCCACGGTGCAAAGGCTGCTGGATTCCGCCGGTCTTGCGCTGGCCCGCGGCGAGCTCGTCGAGCCGCCGGAACGCAATGCTCTGGAGCTTTACCGTGCCGTGCTTGCGCGCGACCCGGGCAATCGAATCGCAGAGCGCGGCATCGACCGGGTGGTGGACGAACTGCTGGCGCGGGCTGAGAAGGCCCTGATGGACCAGGATCTCGTGACCCTGACGAGCGCCGTGGATGCGGCGCGCGCTGCCCGGCCAGATCATCCGCGCCTCGCATTCTTCATGACCCAGCTCGAGCGGGAACGCGAGCGTAGCGAGGCATCCGGCAAGTCGCCGCGTCCCGCGGGTGCGCCTGTTGCAGTGACGCCTGAATCAGCGGCCGTGGGCGGCGACGCGAGCCGCGTACAGGGGCTGGTGCTGCTCGCTAATGAGCGCATGCGCAGCAATCAGCTGGTCGGTGGCAATGACAGCGCGCATGCCTACCTGCTCTCGGCGCGGCGCATCGATCCGGCGGATCCCGGCCTGCAGAAGAGTGTCGGTGAACTTGGCTCGATGCTGCAGGCCAACGCGCGTAAAGCCATGAACGAAGACCGTCTCGACGAGGCTGAAGAGTGGCTGGATCAGGCCGTCGTGCTCGAGGTCGATCGCCCCGGGATCGCCAAGCTGCGCTCCGAAATCGAACTTGCCCGCCTTGACAATGTGCGCGAAGACCACGCCAGACTGTTCACGCTCGCAAATCAGCGCATTGCCCAGGGCAGCCTGATCGAGCCTGCTGCAGATTCTGCCCGGCATTATCTGGACCTGCTGCGTGCCGCGGATCCCGCGTACGAAGGCCTGCAGGAGACCAGCGCCCTGCTCGCCAGCAAGGCTCTCGAGGAAACAGGTCGCCTGGCCGCTGCTGGCAATTTCGGTGACGCGGAGACCATGCTGCAGGCGGCCAACGATGCCGGTGCGCCCGCCGCGGCGGTTGCGGCTGCAGCCACCGAAATCGCGAAGGCGCGCGCGGCAATCAAGACACCACGGCCGCCGGTATCCGCGGTGCTGCCGGAGAATGCGCTGCACCGCACCTATTTTGTGAACCCTGTATATCCGCCGCGCGCGCTCGAACGGGGCGTCACCGGCTGGGTGGATATCGAATTCACCGTGGCCCGCGACGGCAGCACGCGCGAAGCGACGGTTCGCGCGTCCGAGCCGATGGGCATCTTCGATCGCGCCGCGCTCGCATCCGTGGCGCGCTGGCGCTACGAGCCGCGAGTAGTCGACGGCGTTATCATCGATCAGCGCGTCTCGGCGCGCGTCCGCTTCGAGCTCAAGGACTGATCACGCTGGCGGCGTGACCGGAACCGTGCGCTCATGTGCGCGGCCCAGGAAAATCGCGATCACCGCCCAGATCACCGCTACACCTGCGCCCAGCCAGGCGATGCCGGCCAGCCCCACCGACAGCATCTTCACGACGGCCTCGTGGAATGATGCAACCACGGCGTCGCTGCCGCGATAAATCACGGTATCGTTGAAGTTCTTCGCCTTGTATTTCGCCGCGCGATCCACCGTGGTGTAGAGGATATGCAGGCTCGGCCGCGTCACCGCATACTGCCCGACGCGCCGCACGACATAGACGCTGACCAGCGTTGCCAGAGTAGGCGAGGCGGCGATCAGCAGAAAGCCCGCCGCGACGACCACCGGCACGGCGATCAGCATCGTCGTTACGCCAAGACGTGCGGTCAGCCGTCCTATCGCAAACAGCTGCAACAGCAGCGCGATCAGATTTACGATGAAGTCGATCTTGCCGAGAAATGCCGTACGCTCCGAACCGTCAGGAAAATGGATTTCCAGCAGCGCGGCCTGCTGCAGGTACAGGAAAGTCGTCACCGCCGCCATCAGGAATACGAACAATGCGATGCCGGCCAGGTAGCCCGAACGCAGCACCAGCGTGATGCCGGCAAACGGATTGCCCCCGATCGGGCGCTCAACGATGCGTTCGCCCTCGTCTGCGCGGCGCGCGCTCCAGTGCAGCAAGTAGCGCATCAGGAACAGCGTGGCCGCCAACATCGCGGCGGAAATCAGCAGCAGGTTGACGTCACCCACCGCCTTGGCAAAGAACGCCGTGATACCGGACCCGATGACCGCGCCGGTGCTGGCGCCGCCGGCAATGAAGGCGAACATGCGTCCCGCCTGTTCCTTGTTGAACAGGTCGGCCATGAAGCTCCAGAACACTGACACGACGAACAGGTTGAACACGCTCAGCCAGACGAAGAACACGCGCGCCGGCCAGGTGTCATCCTCGAGAGCGGTAAACACGACCCAGAACGCCAGCAGATTGACGATGAAGAACACGTAGGTCCACGGCAGGAACAACGAGCGCAGGTACCTTCCGCTGATCCAGCCGAACAACGGAACTGCAAGCAGCATGCCGAGAAATGTGAACCAGAACAGGTCGTCAAGGGCGTGCACGCCGCCCGTCACGCCCATGCTGTCGCGCAGCGGGCGGAGGATGTAGTAGGCGGTGAACACCAGGAAGTTAAAGGCAAATGCCGCGACAAGCCCCGCCACTTCGGACGGCCGGACATTCACAATCCGCCCAAGCAGCGTCGCCGCCCTCGGTTCCGCGCTCATGTGCGCGCGATCGGCCGTTCGCTGGTGATCGCCAGCGTATTGCCTTCGGTATCGTCGAAGAACGCCATCCAGACCTCGACGGCATCGAGCCGGGCGACAAGGTGCGGACCCCGCAGGAATTCCACGCCGCGTCTCTCGAGCTCGGCGTGGGCCGCATCGATGTCGGCGACGCGGTAATAGACGATCGAGCCGGGTGGTTCGTACATCGGATCGGAAGCGATTGACAGCGCCAGCCGCACGCCGTCGCAGTCGAAGAATGCGAGTTGCGGCGGAACCTCGAACAGGAGCTTCATGCCGAGCAGATCGCGGTAGAACGCCGTTGCGCGCGCGAGATCACGGACCGGGATCGCCACCTGCTCGATTCGCGACAGATTCAAGGCCTACTCCGTGATGCCGGCTTGATCGAGGATGAAGGAGTATTCCTCGGCGATTTCGCGAAAGCGCTGGAAGCGCCCCGATTTGCCGCCGTGACCGGCCTGCATCGTCGTGCGGAACAGCAGCGGATTTGCGCCAGTCCTGCGGGCTCGCAGCCGCGCCACCCACTTGGCAGGCTCGTAGTACTGCACCTGGCTGTCCCAAAACCCCGTCGTCACGAGCATGGCCGGGTAATCCTGGTGCGCAACCTGGTCGTAGGGCGAATAGGAAAGCATGTAATCGTAATAGCGCTTTTCGTTCGGATTACCCCACTCGTCAAACTCGTTTGCAGTGAGCGGGATGGTTTCGTCCAGCATCGTCGTCACGACGTCGACGAAAGGCACCTGCGCGACGATTGCCCGGTAATCGCCGGGCGCCATGTTGGCAATGGCGCCCATCAGCAGGCCGCCGGCACTGCCGCCCATCGCTGACACGCGCTTCGGGTCGGCAATCTTCTCTTGCACCAGGAAGCGCGTCACGTCGATGAAATCCGTAAAGGTATTGATCTTGTTCAGCAGGCGCCCCTGGTCGTACCAGCGCCGGCCCATTTCCTGGCCGCCGCGCACGTGAGCGATTGCGTAAACGAATCCGCGATCGAGTAACGACAGACGCGAAACAGAAAATGCCGGATCCATAGAATAGCCATAGGACCCATAGCCATATTGCAGCAGCGGCGCCTTCCCGTCGCGCGCGAATCCGGCGCGGTAGACCAGTGACACGGGCACTTTTGTGCCGTCACGCGCCGTGGCCCACAGCAGCTCGGTGCGATAGTTCGCGGGGTCGAAGTCGCCCAGTACCGGGTCGCGCTTCATCAGCTGCTTCTCGCCGGTCTGGATGTCGTAGTCATAGACGCTGTTCGGCGTCGTCAGCGACGTGTATTCGTAGCGCACGATGTGCGTGTCGATTTCGGCGTTCTGCCCGAGCGAGGTCGTGTATGCGGCTTCATCTGCGGTAATGAAGAAATCCGTGCTGCCGTCCCATGGGCGTATGCGGATCTTGCGCAAGCCGCCGGAACGCTCCTCGATCGCAAGGAAGTCGTGGAATACGTCGAAGCCCTGGACGAACGCATCGTCACGGTGTGCGACCAGCTCGCGCCAGTTCGCGCGATCGCCTTCCTCGCCGACCTTCGCCGTCAGCAGCCGGAAATTCGGGGCCTGCCAGTTGCTGCGGACGATCCAGCGGCCTTCCAGGTGTTCGACGCTGTACTCGTGGTCGCGCTCGCGCGGCAGGAATACGCGGAACTTCAGGTCGGGATCTGCGGCATCTGCATATCGCACTTCAGTGGAAACCGTGCTCTCCGCGACGATCAGCACGTAGCGCTCGTCCTTGCTGTTCCGGACGCTCGTATAGAAGCTGTCGTCATCCTGTTCATAGATCAGCGGATCGCCGGCAGGATCGGTGCCGAGCACGTGACGACGCACGCGATAGCCCAGCAGGGTCTCCGGGTGTTTTTCCACGTACAGGACACTCGAGCTGTCCGCGGCCCAGGCGAGGTACGGATCGACGTTCTCGATCATGTCCGGCAACGTCTCGCCGGTTTCAAGGTCCTTGACCCGCAGCCGGTACTGGCGCCGGCCGACGACGTCCTCGACGTAGGCCAGCAGCCGGTCGTTTGGCGCGATCGCTATGGCGCCGACCTGGTAGAACGCGTGACCCTCAGCCAGCAGGTTGGCATTCAGCATCAATTGTTCCGCAGCTTCCAGACTGCCGGCCTTGCGCGCGTGGATGGGATATTCCTTGCCGGTCTCGAAGCGCGTGTAGTACCAATAGCCGCGCTTGCGATACGGAACGGTTGAATCGTCCTGCTTGATACGCGCGATGATCTCGGCGTAAACACGATCCTCCAGCGCCGTGGTGTGCGCAGTCATGCTCGCTTTGTAGGCGTTTTCGGCCTCCAGATAGGCAAGCACATCCTCGTTGGTGCGCGTGTCGTCGCGCAGCCAGAAATACTCGTCCACCCGCGTACCGTTCGGTGACACGACTTCGTGTGGCCGCACTGCGGCGGCCGGCGGCGCCGGCGAAGGCGTAACCATGCTTTCGGACTCCGTCTTTGCCGGCGCGGACGCGGCACAGGCTCCCAGCAGGACTGCCAGCGGAGCGACCAGGACCCACAAATTGCGCCGGTTGCTCATCGTCTATCGCGCATCTTACCGGAGGCTTCCGAATATCGCGTCGCGGCGAGCGCCGTCCCGATGGCATCCCCCCGACAGAAAGGCGGCTTCGACCCCGGCGTCCAGACACCAATCGCCGCAAGACCCGCGCCGATCACCGCGGCTGATGGCGGATTCATGCTAGCCTGCCCACGCCCCATTCGATGGCTGGAATCTGATGCGCATATCAATGCTGTTCCTGTCGCTGGTGATGGCAGCCATGATTGCGAGTTGCGCAACGTCGCCCCCGCAATCCTATCCGGCGAAGCCCGAGGCGCGCCTCGCGCTCTACGCCAGAACGATCGCTTGCTGCGATGATCCGTCCGGATTCCCGTACCTGCCGCTGCCGGAGCGCGGGTTCGTGGACGCGGTCGTGGGTCGCACGAGCCCGGCCTTTGAATTCCACAGCGGCCTCAGTCCGTTTGCCGCCTTCGAATTACCGAAGGTTTCGGTGCCGTACCGTCTGCGCGTGAAGAGCCTTTTCGATCCCGGCGGCGACCATGATGCGAGCGTCTTCTATCCGGTCATAGCACTGCTCGACGACACTTTCATCGTCCTGCGGATGTCCGGGATCGACAATCTGCGCCTGGAGCCTGCGCTCGCGACCGCGGGCGGCGAACGCGGTCTCTCCTTGATCCTGCCCATCGATCCTGCCACCGAGACCGCCCGTTATCTCGTTGTCTTCACGCCGGCGGCCATGCTGGGCAGGGCGCCTGAACGCCGTGAAGGCGACCTGCTGACGCCGGCAGCGCTCGCCTGGCTCGAACGGCGCGGTGACGGGGCCGTGCCGGCCTCACCCTACGGACGGCTGCAACTCACCATTGCGCCGGAGCAGCCAGTGGCCGAAGCACGCCACGTTCCATAGGGCGGAAGGACTACGGACGCCCCCGGCGGACGGCGCCGGTTCCGTGTATTTCGCAGCGGACAGGCATAAACTTGGCATAACCAGAACAAGCCTTGGGGGGCTCCATCATGTTTGCGAATTCCGCTCGTTACTTGTCACGGCTGGCTGCCTTGTCGGCCGGCGTCGTCATTGCCCTTGCGGGCTGCCAGAGCAAGAAGGAACCCGAGGCTCCGGCCGCGCCGGTTCTCGAGGGTAAGGTCGACATCGTCGCCTGGCCGGGTTACATCGAGCGCGGCGAGACCGACAAGGGCTACGACTGGGTCACGGGCTTTGAAGCGAAGACCGGCTGCAAGGTCAATGTGAAGACTGCCGGCACCTCGGATGAAATGGTCTCGCTGATGACACAGGGCGGCTACGACCTCGTGACGGCCTCGGGCGACGCTTCACTGAGGCTGATCCGCGGCGGCACGGTGCAGGCGATCGATGTAGCACGTGTTCCCAGTTATTCGACCGTCGACGAGCGCCTGCGCTCTGCGCCCTGGCACTTCGTGGACGGCAAGCATTACGGTGTCCCATATCAATGGGGTCCGAATGTGCTGATGTACAACACGAATACCTTCAAGGAGGCTCCGACCTCCTGGGCCGTGGTCTTTGAACCCATGAAGCTGCCGGACGGCAAGCCCAACAAGGGACGCATACAGGCTTATGACGGCGCCATCTACATCGCGGACGCGGCTGTGTACCTGATGAGCAAGAAGCCGGAACTCGGCATCAAGGATCCCTATGCACTCAATGAGGCGCAGTACACCGCCGCAGTCGACGTGCTCCGCAAGCAGCATCCGCTGGTGCACCGCTACTGGCACGACGCGAATGTCCAGGTCCAGGACTTCACCAACGAAGGCGTGGTCGCCTCCAGTTCCTGGCCATTCCAGGCCAACACGCTCGCTGCGAACAAGCAGGCAATCGCAAGCACGGTACCGGTCGAAGGTGCAACGGGCTGGGCGGATACGACGATGATGAGCGCGGCCGCCGCGCATCCGAACTGCGCCTATGAATGGATGGAATGGTCCATCAGCCCGAAGGTGCAGGGCGACGTTGCCGCGTGGTTCGGGTCCAATCCCGCGGTTCCGGAAGCCTGCAACAATAACGAGCTGCTTGGCCCCACGGGCTGCGCGACGAACGGTTTCGAGGATTTCACGAAGATCTTTTTCTGGCGCACACCGGAAGCGGCCTGCGAGGGTGGCGGGTGCGTGCCCTACAGCCGCTGGAGCACCGACTACGTCGCAATCATGGGCGGCCGCTGAGCGGCGCTCCTCGTCTTCCATGACGCCGGCCATTGAACTGGCCGGCGTCAGCCGGCTGTTCGGCGCCGTGCGCGCACTGGACAATGTCTCGCTTTCCATCGCGCCCGGAGAATTCTTCGCGCTGCTCGGGCCGTCCGGTTCGGGCAAGACCACCTGCCTGCGGCTGATCGCCGGATTTGACCACCCGACGAGTGGCAAGATCCTGCTGGATGGCGACGATGTCACCGACATCCCGCCCTTCGAGCGCAGTGTCAACACCGTGTTTCAGGATTACGCGCTCTTCCCCCACATGGATGTGGCGGAGAACGTCGCATACGGCCCGAAGGTGCAGGGTATTTCCGCGCCGGAGCGGCGCCGCCTGGCGCTCGAAATGCTGGAGCTGGTCAGGCTCGCCGCATTTGCGGACCGTGCGCCCGCGCAGCTGTCCGGCGGGCAGAAACAGCGCGTTGCGCTGGCGCGCGCACTGATCAACAAGCCCAAGGTCCTGCTGCTCGATGAACCACTTGGCGCGCTCGACCTGCGGCTGCGCGAAGAAATGCAGATCGAGCTGAAGGCGATCCAGCAGAAGATCGGCATCACATTCGTCTATGTGACACACGATCAGGGCGAGGCCCTCAGCATGGCGGACCGGGTCGCCGTGTTTCGTGACGGGCGCGTGGAGCAGCTGGATTCACCGCGCGACCTGTATGAGCGCCCACGCACGGCCTTCGTCGCGCGTTTCGTCGGCAGCGCCAATGTGATTGAAGGCGAACTGGCGCGGCGCGTCACCGGCGGCGGGCGCGCCTTTGCGATCCGCGCCGAGGCCATCGAAGTCCTCGCACCCGGTGCACCGTTGCCGGATGGCGCGCTCAGTTGCGAGGGCCTGCTGGAAGACATCCACTACCACGGTGCCACGAGCCGCTGGCATGTGCGGACGGATGCTGGCCAGACAATCGTCGCCGTTCTCCCGGAAGGCGCTGCGGCCGCAGTTCCGCATGGCAGCCGCGTGCGGCTCGCCTGGTCGCGCGAAAATATCGTGCCGCTCGCGGACTCCTGATGCAGCACCCGCCGATGCGTGCGATCGCCACATTCCTTTACGGCCGCCGCGGGTTCTATCTGTCCCTGTTGTTGCTGCCGCCCCTGCTGTGGCTCGGCACGGTCTATCTCGGCTCGCTGCTCGCGCTATTGATGCATAGCTTCTATGCCATCGACGAATTCACCGCGCGCATCGTGCCGAAGCTGACGCTTGCCACCTACCGGCAACTGGTCAGTCAGCCGGCCCATGTGGACATCGTGCTGCGGACACTCGGGATGGCGGTCGCGGTCACCCTGACCGCGGCGGTCGTTGCCTTCCCGGTCGCCAACTACATGGCGCGCTATGCGACGCCGCGCATGAAGGCGTTCTTCTATGTCGGCGTGATGCTGCCGATGTGGACCAGTTACCTGGTGAAGGTCTATGCATGGCGCCTGGTGCTCGCGAAGCAGGGCGTTCTGTCGTGGTTCCTGGACCAGCTCGGCCTGGCGCCGGCGCTCGACGCCGCACTTCAGACGCCGGTCATCGGCGGGCCGTCGCTGGCGTCTTCCTACCTCGGCATGTTCATCGTATTTGTCTACATGTGGCTGCCATTCATGATCCTGCCGCTCACGGCGGCGCTCGAGCGCGTGCCACAGTCGCTGCTGCAGGCGTCGGCTGATCTTGGCGCCCGCCCCGGGCAGACATTCCGCAATATCGTGCTGCCACTCGCGCTACCCGGCCTCGCCGCTGGCTCGGTCTTCACGTTCTCGCTGACGCTCGGCGACTACATCATCCCAAGCGTGGTCGGCGCGCCCGGCTATTTCATCGGGATGATGGTCTACCAGCAGCAGGGCACGGCCGGAAATCTGCCACTCGCGGCGGCCTTCTCCGTGGTGCCGATCATCCTGATCGCGATTTACCTTTCGCTCGCGAAGCGCCTGGGGGCCTTCGATGCGCTCTAAAGGAGGCCGGGACTGGAATGCCGCCTCATTCGGCCAGAAGGTCGCGGCATTTGCCGGCCTCGCCTTCCTGCACCTGCCGGTGTGGGTGATCGTGATCTATGCGTTCACGACCGAGGACCGGACGTACCAGTTCCCGCCGCCCGGATTGACCCTGCACTGGTTTTCGGTCGCTTTCGCGCGCGAGGACATCTGGGCGGCATTGCGCATGTCCTTGTCGGTCGCCTCGGTCGCAACGGCGATGGCGCTCGTGCTCGGGACGCTTGCCGCATTCGCCCTCGCGCAAGGCCGGTTCCGCGGGCGCGAGGCGATCACGCTTCTTTTCGTCCTGCCGATTGCGCTTCCCGGCATCATCACGGGTATCGCTTTGTTGTCGGCATTCAAGCTGGGCGGCATACAACCGGGCTATTGGACCATCGTCACCGGCCATGCGACCTTCTGCATCGTGATCGTGCACAACAACGTGATCGCGCGCCTGCGCCGCCTGCCGCAGAGCTGGATCGAGGCCTCGATGGACCTGGGTGCCGACGGATTCCAGACCTTCCGCTACGTATTGCTTCCGCAGATTGCGACAGCACTGCTGGCCGGCGGCATGCTGGCGTTTGCCCTTTCGTTCGATGAAATCATCGTCACGCTGTTCACGGCGGGCCACGAAAAGACCCTGCCGATCTGGTTCTTCAACGAGCTGTTCCGCCCCCGCGAACGGCCGATTACGAATGTCGTCGCAGTCAGTGTCGTGCTGATCACCATGATCCCGATCCTGCTCGCCTACTGGCTGACGCGGCCGAGGGAATTCGAATCCAAGTGAGGCGCCCATGCAGAAAAAGCTCCTGATCAATGGCAAGCTGGTCGCAGGCCAGGGCGACGTCGAGGACATTCTCAATCCCGCGACCGGCAAGCCCATCGCGCGCATCGGCGAGGCATCCGCCGGCCAGATCGATGCGGCGGTCAGCGCCGCCACGGACGCCTTTGACGGCTGGTCGCGCACGCCGCCCAAGGACCGTGCGGCGCTCCTGCTGAAACTCGCCGATCGCATCGAGGCCAATGGCGCGGATTTCGCCGGCCTTGAGTCGCAGAACTGCGGCAAGCCGCTGCCCGCGGCGCTCAACGACGAGATCCCGGCCATCGCCGATGTGTTTCGCTTCTTCGCGGGCGCGGCGCGGACCATGACGGGCGCCGTCGCCGGCGAATACCTGGCGGGCTACACCAGCATGATCCGCCGCGATCCGGTGGGCGTCGTCGCCTCCATCGCGCCCTGGAATTACCCGCTGATGATGGCGGCGTGGAAACTCGGCCCCGCGCTCGCGGCTGGCAACACGGTAATCCTGAAGCCATCGGAGCAAACGCCGCTGACGGCGCTCGCGCTTGCAGAAATCCTCGCAGAGCTCTTTCCGGCGGGCGTCGTCAACATCATCGCGGGTCGCGGCGAGACCGTCGGCGCCCCGCTCGTCAGCCACCCGGGCGTGCGCATGGTGTCACTGACCGGCGATGTGGCCACCGGCGAGAAGATCCTGAAGGCCGCCTCGAAAGGCATCAAGCGCACACATCTCGAACTCGGCGGCAAGGCGCCGGTCATCGTCTTCGACGATGCCAATCTCGACGAAGTCGTCGCAGGCGTCAGGACCTTCGGCTACTACAACGCGGGACAGGATTGCACGGCGGCCTGTCGCCTCTATGCCGCGCCCAGGATCTACGAGCGCCTGGTCGCGGATCTCAGCATCGCCGCCGCATCCATCAAGGTCGGCAAGCAGCAGGAGGCCGGGGTCGAAATGGGTCCCCTGATCAGCAAGGAGCAGCGCGAACGCGTCGCCGGCTTCGTCGAGCGCGCCAGGGCCACGAAGCACATCGAGGTGACGGCGGGCGGCAAGAGCGGCAGCGGCGGCGGATTCTTCTACGAGCCGACCGTGGTCGCCGGCGCGAAGCAGACCGACGAGATCGTGCGCCGGGAGGTCTTCGGGCCGGTGGTCTCCGTGACCCGCTTCAAGGACACCGAGCAGGCGATCGCCTGGGCGAACGATTCCGACTACGGGCTCGCCTCATCGGTGTGGACCCAGGACATCGGCCGCGGCATGCAGGTCGCGGCGCGGCTGCAGTACGGCTGTACCTGGGTCAACACGCATTTCATGCTGGTCAGCGAAATGCCGCACGGCGGCGTCAAGCGCTCAGGCTACGGCAAGGACCTTTCCATGTACGCACTCGAGGACTACACCACGGTGCGGCACGTGATGGTGAAGCTGTGAGGAACTAGCGGCGCCGGGGCGCCCAGGCTTCATAGGCGAGCAGCAGCAGAAGGCCGCCGATGAACGGCAGCAGTTCGTAGACCAGGCGATAAGCAAGAACGACTCCGAGGAGCTGCTCGGCCGGCACATCGGTCAGGGTCACGAGCAGGATTGACTCGAACACGCCGAGGCCGGCTGGTACCCCGGACAGCGTGCCGGCGGCCATCGCGGTGACATACACCGCGACGAATGCGGGAAAGCCGATGCCGGCGCCGGCTGGCAGCAGCACGTACAGCACGGCGATCGCGCAGAGCACTTCGGCGACCCCGAGCAGGTACTGGATCGCGGTCAGCTTTCGGCTCGGCAGTTCGAATGCGGGCACCCAGTTGCCGAGCAGCCGCACACGAGTGATCACGAGCGTTACATAGATGATGTGCGTCAGCAGCAGCCCTGCACCGATCATGGCCACGACCTGATCCTTCAGATGCAGCGCGGCGGCGGCGTCTTCCGTTGCCGTGAGCATCGAGATCCCGGCCAGCAATCCCATTGCCGACGCGAACGGCATTACCGACAGCAGGATCAGCTTGCCGATATCGGCAGCACTGAATCGCGCCGCGCTGTAGATCCGGTAACGGATTGCGCCGCCCGAAAAAGCACCGAAACCCACGGTGTGGCCGATCGGATAGGCGATCAGGGCCGTCACGAATGGCCTTCGCCAGCTCGCCTTCGGGCGCAGATAGCGCAGCATCTGCACTTCATACAGGGCCATCGCGAGCAGGGCGCAGCCCGTGAAGAGCCCCGCCAGCACCAGTGCGCTGCCCGGTATCGCGGCAAAGCTCGCCGCGACGCCGGAAGGATCCACTTGTGCGAGCTTGCGCCACAGCACGATGGCCGCGATCGCGATGATCACGATCGAGGCGACGGGCGGCAGCAGCTTGCCGAGGCGAGACTTCACGGTGCCCTCCCCGCAATAAAGTCCGCGATTGCCTGCACGACAGCCGCGTTCGCGAGGATATCGCGATGCCCGAGGCCCTCGGTAGTGATCATCCGCAGTGCCGGCCAGACAGCGGCCAGGATTTCGGCTTCGCCGTAAGGAATCACGGCGTCACCGCGATCGTGCACCAGGAGCGCCGGGATGCCGCAGTGCGGGCCGGTCGCGACCAGGTCGAGTTCGGCGACAGGCCTGCCGGCGTGCTCGTCCAGGATTCGCGCGAAATGTGCCATCGAGCGCGGCGGCAGGTGGAGTGCCTTCGCCCACATGAACGGCAGGCGGCTCACGCGCGTCGGGCTCGAAATGATCACGATCCGCGAAGTCCTGAATCCGAAGGCGAGCGCCGCGCCGAGCACCGCGCCACCGAAGGAATGCCCGATGACCGCCTGTGCAGGTCCGGTCAGCTTCGTGACTTCGATCAGCAGTTCAGCCATCAGACGTGGTGTCGCCTGTTCTCCCGCCGAACGTCCATGTCCCGGCAGGTCGAGCGCGATCGTGCGATAGCCCCGTGCGCGCAGCGCGACGGCGAGCGGGCCGAACTGCGTCGTCCGTCCGCGCCAGCCGTGCAGGGCAAGCACCAGCGGCCCGCTTTCGCCCCAGCTTCGTGCGAAGAGCCCGGGGCGTAATTCGAGCTCGCGCGCCTCGTACTCCTTCGCAATTTCCCAGGGCTGGGTCGGGTTGCGGCCGCGCGGGCGCGAGACCATTTTCGCCACCGCACGGGCAGCGAAGCGCGGCGCGATACGGCCGGCAAGGCCGAAGAACAGCGGGAGATAGAAGGGTACGGGGTCGGCCAAGGGGGCAAAAAAGCCGGCACGGTCACCCGTGCCGGCTCTGTGTCATGCCGGATCCGGCGCTTCAGCCCGTTGCGGGCGCCGCGGAATCGGCGGGCGCCTCGCCAGGCGCTTCGCCCTCGGCCGGCGCTTCGCTTGCGGGAGGTGCGCCACTGCAACCATCGACACCATCGATCAGCACGATCGACAGGTCGCCGTCGGCCTGGATGTTGCGAACGCAGGTTGCGGCGCCGGAGGCGAGCGGCGCGCTGAATTCCCAGTTGCCAGACGCCATCGGCAGCGTCTCGCCCGTGCCATTGCACATCGGCGCACCATTCTCGTCCGTGGGGCCAGTCATGTTCACTTCGGCGACCATCATCTTGCTGTTGGCGTACTTGTTGGACTGGCCGATGAGTTCCTTCGGCGTGATGCGCACAGGCACGCTCTCGCATCTTCCGCCCTGCGATACGGTCTTTATTGACAGCGTCGCGCGGAGCAGCGGCAGATCGTCATTGGCGCTGCCGCCGCTGCAGGCTGCGAGCGCGATTGCCGCGACCGCGGCGAAACCGAGGGCACTGAGACCCGAATGCTTCAGAAACGACATCGTCGATGACTCCCCAGAGGTTGTTGTCCGCGGCCGGACACTTGATTGCAGCCGGGGATTCTAGATCAATTCGCCGCGCTTCGGGGCTGGCAGAGGCCAGGGCAGTTCCAGCTCCCACAACAAAGGGGCAAACCCGCGTCGCGCCAGCAGTCCGGCTCCCAGAGGCCGGAAATGCCGTCCCAGGCGGCTGCGGTACCAGCCGGCGGGCCGTAGCCAGACGCCCGAATCGCTGCGTCCGCGGTCGGCGTTGCGCCGCCAGTCTTCGGTGGTCAACACACTGAAATACATGGCTCCGCGGCAGATCCTGGACAGGTTCCTGAGCGCCCGCGCCGCCTCCCGGTCAGGGAGATACTGCAGCACGTCGTGACAGATGACCAGATCGAATGGTGCCCGGGGCGCATATTCGGCGACGCTGGCCCGGACCCAGCCATGGCGCCTGCTGAGGTACTCGCTGGGGTCCAGACCGACATAACGGGCGAGCGGGAAGTACTCGCTCACGGCTTTCCGCATGTACCCGAGACCGCAGCCGGCATCCAGCACGCGCCGGACCCCGAACCCCAGGTAGGACGTGAACGCGCAGATGAACCGGCCGAGCCGGAGCGTGTCCTCACGCGAGGCGACCCGAGTCTCGGGGTCGCGGTAATAGCGTTGGTAGAACCCAGCGTCGAATGGAAAAAGGGGACGGTCACCTTTACCTGCAGGTGAATTCGTCCGCAGAGAAGTCCTGCGCCTCGTAAAGGTGACCGTCCCCTTTTCCTATTCGACAGTAACGCTCTTGGCAAGATTGCGCGGCTGATCGACATCGGTGCCCTTCAACACCGCAGTGTGATACGCGAGCAGCTGCATCGGAATCGTATAGACCACGGGCGCCTGGAAGTAGCTGACATGCCGCGGCATCGTGAATACGTGTACCCCCTCCGAGGGCACGATGCCGGATTCCGGGTCTGCGAACACATACAGCATGCCGCCACGCGCGCGGACTTCCTGCAGGTTCGACTTCACCTTTTCGAGCAGGTCGTTGTTCGGCGCCACGGCGATCACCGGCATGTCGGCGTCCACCAGCGCGAGCGGCCCATGCTTCAGCTCGCCGGCCGCATAAGCCTCTGCGTGGATGTACGAAATCTCCTTGAGTTTCAATGCGCCTTCCATTGCGATCGGGAACATGGCGCCGCGCCCCAGGAACAAGGCGTGGTGCTTGTCGGCAATCTGCCTCGCCAGTTTCGCGATCACGGGCTCAAGCGCCAGCGTCTGCTCGATCATGTGCGGCAGTTCCAGCAGGCGCTGCACCAGGCCCTTCTCGCGCCCGGGTTCGAGGCCGTGATGCTTGCCGATCGCAATGACCAGCATGCCGAGCGCCGCGAGCTGTGTCGTGAAAGCCTTGGTGGACGCCACGCCAATCTCGGGGCCCGCGCGAGTCAACAGCACGAGCTCGGATTCACGTACCAGCGAACTCTCGGGTACGTTGCAGATCGCCAGTGTCGAAAGGAATCCGGATTTACGTGCGAGACGCAGCGCCGCCAGCGTGTCGGCCGTCTCGCCTGACTGCGAGATCGATACGAACAATGAATTGTGAAGAACGACCGGTTCGCGATAGCGGAATTCGCTCGCGATCTCGACGCGGCAGGGCACACGGCATATCTGCTCGATGAAGTAGCCTGCGACCACGCCCGCGTGATAACTCGTGCCGCATGCGACGATGTGAACCGAGGCGGTTCGCTTGAACACTTCCATCGCAGCCGGTCCGAATGCCTGTGCCAGCAGCCGACCGCCCGCGACACGTTCAGCCAGCGTCTGGGCAACGGCGCGGGGTTGCTCGTGGATCTCCTTCAGCATGTAGTGGGCGAAATCACCCCGCTCGGCGGCATCCGCCGACAGCTCCGATTCGTATTCCCGGCGCTCGACGGCACGGCCGTTGGCATCCACGATGCTGATGCTGCGCCTGCGGATGCAGGCAACATCGCCTTCTTCGAGGATCATGAAGCGGCGCGTCACCGGCAGCAGCGCTGCCACGTCGGAGGCGACGAAATTCTCGTCCTTGCCGATGCCAATGATTGCGGGGCAGCCGGCGCGCGCCAGCACGATGCAGTCCGGATCCTGTCCCCACATCACGGCCAGCGAATAGGCGCCGTGCAGCTCGGCGACGGTCTTCTGCACCGCGGCGAACAGGTCCTTGTGCCCGGTGAGATGATGATGGATGCGGTGTGCGATGACTTCGGTGTCGGTCTCCGAGGCGAATTCATAGCCCAGCCTTGAGAGATCCGCGCGCAGCTCCTCATGGTTCTCGATGATGCCGTTGTGGACGATCGCGATTCCATCGCGCGAAATGTGGGGGTGCGCATTGCGCTCGCTCGGTACGCCGTGGGTTGCCCATCGCGTGTGGGCGATGCCGAGGTGACCGGCGGTGGGCGTTGCCTGCAGTGCCTCGCTGAGCTTCGCAACCTTGCCAACGGCGCGCAATCTCGCAACCTCGGTGCCGCCATTCAGCACGGCGACGCCGGCCGAGTCGTAGCCCCGGTATTCGAGGCGTCTCAGGCCCTCGATCAGGATCGGGACGATGTCACGCCCGGCGACGGCTCCGACGATTCCGCACATGCTCCACAGATCCTGGGGTGTCCCCGGTGACGCTCGGCGGCTGCCGCGGGAGGTGCCCGTCGCTGCCGTGGCCACATTCTAATGCAAAGGGGTTCCACCGTAGCTGGCGCGTATTTCACAGAATCCAGCGCTGCACGATCCTTGCCGGTCTCCAGCCCCGTAGTGGCTAACGGGGTTTCTTGGGCGGGGGTTTCCAGCTGTCCACGGTCTGTTGCCGGCTGCGTCCCAGGGTCAGTTTTCCCGCAGGAGCGGGCTTCGTGATGGTCGAACCGGCGCCGATGGTCGCATCCGCACCAATGGTCACGGGTGCCACGAGCATCGTGCCGGAGCCGATGAAAGCGCCGTCCTCGATGGTCGTGCGGTGCTTGTCGACGCCGTCGTAATTGCAGGTCACGGTTCCGGCGCCGACATTGACGCGGGAACCGATCGTCGTATCACCGAGATACGTCAGGTGATTCGCCTTGCTGCCGGGCCCGAGCACGGTGTTCTTGACCTCGACGAAGTTGCCGATGTGCACTTCGTCGGCCAACCTGGTGCCGGGCCGCAGTCTGGCGAACGGGCCGATTATGCAGCGCGATCCCGTGGTCGCACCTTCGATGACGCAATTGGCACGAACCTCCGTGTCCGCACCGATCTCGCAATCGCGCAGCATGCTGCCCGGACCGATGCGCGCCCGGTCGCCGAGACGCACCTTGCCCTCGAGGATCACGTTGATCTCGAGCACGACGTCGCGCCCGCAAGTCACCTCGCCGCGAATGTCCACGCGCGCGGGATCAACGATCGTCACGCCCTTGCGCATCAACTCGGTCGCACGATCGCGCCGGCGTGCCGCTTCGACTTCCGCTAGCTGCAGTTTGTCATTCACACCCAGCACCTCCGTGGCCGACGCCGCCACCACGGCTTCGACCGCAACACCGTCCCGTACCGCGGCGACAATGCAATCCGGCAGATAGTACTCGCCCTGGGCGTTGTCCCGCCGGAGCGCCGAGAGCCAGCGCCGGAGTTTGCCCGCCGGCGCCGCCAACAAGCCGGTATTGACCTCCGCGATGGCCAACTCCTTGTGGTTCGCGTCCTTGTGCTCGACGATGCGCGCGACGCGCCCGGTGGTGTCGCGGATCACGCGACCGTAACCGGCCGGATCCGGCAACACCGCAGTCAGAAGCGCCAGCGACGATATTCCCGCACGGTCCGCCAGATCTGAGAGAGTTGAAGTGCGAACCAGCGGCACATCACCGTAAAGCACAAGCACCGTGTGATCATCCGGAATCGCCGGCATGGCCTGCAGCACCGCATGGCCGGTGCCGAGCTGCTCCGCCTGAAGCACCCAATGAATGCCGGTGTCCGGTATCGCCTCGCGCACCTGTTCACCACCATGGCCGTGGACGACGTATATCGCGGCGGGATTGAGCGCGCGGGCGGTGTCGATCACGTGGACCAGCAGCGGCCGGCTCGCAAGCGGCTGCAGGACCTTGGGCAGGTCGCTCGCCATGCGCTTGCCCTGGCCAGCGGCCAGGATGACGACGGACAGAGGCATTGCAAGGGATTGTACCGGAGGCGACATCGAGCGCGCCGATCCCCGCGTCACAAGCTCGGGTTCTGGCATGGCTGGCTGGACAAGCCGTGGCGCGACCAGATATACGTTCACATCAACACCCATGAACCTGATCTGTCCCCGATGAATCTCTTGCCTCAACAAAGCCAATGGCAGCGTCAGGAGTTATTGCAGCTGCTCTCGCTGGCGGGAACCCTGGCGGGTCTCTGCATCACCGGTGTCGCGCTGTTTCACACACTTGGCAAGGTGGCCGTGCCGAAGACCGTCGCCGACGATACGCTGGCGGTGTCTGCTCTGCTGTTCCTGCTATGTACTTACACAATCTTCATTGCACTGCGAACCAGGCGTGAAACGCTCGCCCTGCTCCTGGAAACAGTTGCAGATTTCCTGTTCCTGCTCGCTCTTACCGGCATGGTCGCCTCCGGATTCATGATGGTCTATGCAATCTGGTGACGCCGACGCCGGGCGGTGGAGTTCTGGGAAGAATGGAGAACGGAATTCGAAAGTGAAACCACCGGAATCAGTAACGCTCGAAGGCCACGGTGTCCGCCTCGAGCCGCTCGATGTGAGCCACTTGCAGGGCCTGATCGCCGCTGCCACTGATGGGCAACTCTGGGAGCTCTGGTTCACTTCGGTTCCTGCGCCATCGCGAGCCGCCGACTACATCGCGGCTGCACTGACGGGGAAACAGCAGGGCCATATGCTGCCCTGGGCCGTGCGCGATCTCGCCACCGATACGATCGTCGGGTCAACCCGGTATCACGACATCGTGCCGGCAATTGATCGTCTCGAAATCGGCTATACCTGGTACGCGGCGAGCCGGCAGCGCAGCCACGTCAATTCCGCCTGCAAGCTACTGCTGCTTTCACACGCCTTCGACACGCTGCATTGTCAGGTCGTGGGCTTCCGGACGGACAATTTCAACTTTCGCTCCCAACGAGCCATTGAAGCACTTGGCGCCAGGAAGGACGGTGTGTTGCGTCATCACCAGGCCCGCGTGAATGGCAGCGTGCGCGACACTGTCATGTACAGCATTCTGGCGACCGAATGGCCGGACGTGCGGCGCCAGTTGCTCTGGCGGCTGAACCGAAGCCGCCCGGCATCATGAAACGCCCGTGACCTCGCCCGTCAGTATTTCCGATCTTCAACCCGCCTCGACACCGGATACTTCGCGAAGATCGCCGTAACAGCCTCGTCGATCTTCGGCTTGAGATTATCCATCGTCTTCTCGGTGACACGGCCGACTGCCACGCCCTCCCAGACCATCTGCTTGCGCGCAGCGTCGATCACGTCGATATTCAACGTGCCTTCCCTGTAGGTATCGACGCGCGAATCCATCGGATACAGCGGCCAGGTCGTGTAGAAGCCCGTGCGGTAGCGGTAGTAATCGTGCGCCACTCCGACGCCGACCACTAATCCGGTCTCGGGCGCGGCCCTTGCGAGCAGCCTGTCGTTCAACCGGCCGCTGAAATTCACGAGCAGTTGCGGCGAGTTTTCGACCAGCCGCAGCCCGCGGCCTTCCAGCTCCCGCTGCGTGGCGGCCTTGAGGTATTGCGACACCATCGTTTGGTACCCTTCCCGGTCCGTGCCGAGCGGGCTCACGAAACCAAAGGTCTGGTACTGCGAGAAATCAACAGTCTTGTCACGCTCGGCCCGCACGCGCGGACCGGATGCACAGCCGGCCGCGACCAGCGCGGCGACCGCGAGAACGGCCACGAACACGTGACGAATGGCTTGGCTATTCATGACAAATCCCTTTCCTTTTGCCGACGGGCTCCAGTTGGACCCCAATTCGGTTCCGGGGTTCCGGGTTTCGCCGCGGACAAAAACTGCGCATACTGGGCGCACCCAGACAGACAGAGGGATTCATGGCTACAAAACTCGAAAAACCGCTGAAGCGCGAAATCGTCCTGAACGATGCGCCCTACATGCTGACCATCTCGCCGGAAGGGCTGAAGCTCGTGCCAAAAGGCAAACGCAACGGTCTCGAGCTGACGTGGAAGGCGATCCTTGGCGGGCAGACGCAAGCCAGTGCCGCACCCGGCGGAGGCTTCGACGCATAACTGGCGGGCGCGCCCCGCCTGTTCTGGATGACCCAAAAGCGGTCAAGACTTGCACGCATCGCGTGGGTGTTCGTGGCGCTCTTCGCGGCGGGCGCGTTCGCATGGTTCTACGCCGGATACCGGAGCGACATCCGCCAGGCGCGCGCGCGAGTCGCAGCCGGTAGCCAGATCGCGCAGACCGGCTGCGGTCCGATCGAATACGCGATCGCGGGCGAAGGCCCGCCGGTCCTCATCGTGCACGGCGCCGGCGGCGGCCACGACCAGGGCATGGACTTCGGTGTGTACCTCCAGGCGCGCGGCTTTCGCGCGATCGCGATGTCACGCTTCGGTTACCTGCGTACTCCGCTGCCTGCCGATGCCTCAGCCGAGGCCCAGGCCGATGCGCACGCCTGCCTGCTGGATGCGCTCGCGATCCCGCGCGTATCCATTCTCGGAATATCCGCGGGCGCGCCTTCCACGATGCAGTTCGCGCTGCGCCATCCCGACCGGACCGCCGCGATGATCCTCATCGTGCCCGCCGCCTACGTGCCACGCGCGGGCGGCGCGCCATCCTTGAAGACCCCGCACTGGACGCAGTTCTTGTTCGACACCGCACTGCGCTCCGATTTCCTGTTTTGGTGCGCGCTCCGGGTCGCCGACGACATGGTCGCCCGCGCGATCCTTGCAACCCCGCCCGAAGTCGTGGAGAACGCGAGTCCGAGGGAGCAGGCGCTCTTCAATCTGGTCAGGCAGCACATACTGCCGATCAGCCCGCGGCGGCCGGGACTGCTGAACGATGCGGCAGTCACCTCCACCCTGCCGCGTTACGACCTCGAGAAGCTCGCGGCGCCGACCTTGCTGATCAGCGCGGCGGATGATCTCTTTGGAACCTACGATGGCGCCCGTTACACGGCGCAGCAGCTGCCGGATGCGCGGTTCGTGGGTTATCCAACCGGCGGGCACCTGCTGGTCGGGCATCACGAGCAAGTGCGGGCCGAGATCGAGGCGTTCCTGCATTCGGCAGGAGGCGCGGGTCACCAGGGGAAGTCCTTGCCGTTGTAGCTCAGGAATCGCCCGGAATCTTTCAATCCGAGCGCCGCGATGACGGATCGCATCGCAGTGATGCTCTCGGCTGGCGAGAGCTTGCCGCCCGCTCCGCCCATATCCGTGCGCACCCAGCCGGGACTCATTACGACACAGGTAATGCCGCGCGGTGCGAGGTCGACCGAGAGGCTCTTCATCACCATGTTGACCGCCGCCTTGGAGCTGCGATATGCGTAGCGGCCACCGGACGTGTTGTCCGCGATCGATCCCATGCCGCTCGTGATCGTGACGATCTGCTTGAGCCGGCTCTTCGCGACATTCTCGAGGAACGCCTCGGCCACGCGCATGGGCCCGAGCGCGTTGGTGTCGAGCACGCGCGCCCAGGCCGCGTAATCGAGGCTGCCAAGCTGCTGGCCGGGCGGCCCGCCGACACCCGCGTTGTTGAGCAACAGATCGATGGCTTCGCCCTTCAGCCCCGCGGCTGCCGCCCGCACGCTTGCTGCGTCCATGACGTCCAGCGGGAGCACGCGGATTCGACCCGCGGCCCCGGTTGCCAGTTCTTGCAGTTCCCCAGCTTCGTCCGGCGACCGACAGGTCGCGAGGACCTGCCAGCCTTCGGCGGCGTACTGGCGCGCGAACTCGAGGCCGAGGCCGCGGCTTGCGCCGGTCACGAATGTCGTAGGCATTGTTCCTCCTATCCCGGGGCCTGACGCCTCAGTCTACGTCGCCTGCCACCTGCACCGCTTCCCTGCCATAATTTGATCATGCAGTGGATGAGGTTGCAGCTCGTTGTTGTGGCGCAATGGCTGATGGCCAGCCCAGTCCTCGCCCAGGAATACCAGCCCTACCCGACTCCCAGGATTACTCCCGCGCAATGGGCGAAGTACGGCGAGGAGGTGCGCCAGAACCACGGGGCCACAGCTGAGATTTTCAAGGACAAGAAGCTGGTCGCATTCTCGGACCCGCCTACGCGCACCTTCTGGATCTTTACCTTGAAGGACCATCCAGCGCATCCGGCCTGGATCACACGGCAGTTGTACGAGGAAGGAGGCCTGGTCCGCGTGCGGCAGATCGGGTACTTCGCGGGATCGGAAGATGAGTTCGCGAAGCTCTTCCACGAGTACCAGCAGCGGAACGAGCTGCTCAAGGAAGACGTCGAGCGCCGCAATCAATAGGCGGCCGTCACAATCGCGGGGGGATATCAACATGACCATCAGGCGGCAGACGCGCAGGCGCATCCTGCAATCCATTCTTGCGAGCCCCCTTTTGGCCGGGCTGGGAACCACGATCAAGGCTTTCGCGCAGGATGCGGACGCGAGCATCACCGCCGCCGACCAGGCCCTGGACGTATTTGATTTCGAACGTGTGGCGCGCGAGCGCTTGCCGCCCGCGCACTTCGGTTATCTCGCGACCGGCGTCGACGGTGACGAGACGCTGCACGCCAACAGGGCGGGATTCGCGAACTACAGCCTGCGGGTTCGCCGGATGGTGGACCTCAGCAAGATCGACATGTCCGTCGACCTGTTCGGCACGACCTGGGATTCGCCGATTGTCCTGGATCCGGTCGGCAGCCAGCGCGCGTTTCACCCCGATGGCGAGCTGGCGGTGGCCAGAGCAGCCCGGTCGAGAAAGCATCTCCAGATACTGTCGACGGTTGCGTCCAACGCAGTCGAAGATGTCACCAAAGCGCGCGGCGCGCCCATCTGGTACCAACTCTATCCCACCGACCAATGGGCCGTGACGCAAGCGCTTGTGAGCCGCGCCAAGGCGGCAGGGTGCCCCGTACTGGTGCTGACGGTGGATCTGCAGGGTGGCACGAACCGCGTGACACTCGGGCATGCGATACGGCGCGACACGCGGGATTGCACGGCGTGTCATGTGAGCAAGCCGCCGCAGTTCCTTCAGGAGCTGCCGCGCAAACCGATGTTTCGCGGCCTCGACACCTCGGCTGTCACCGACATGACGCCGCTGGACATGAACTGGGACTTCGTCAAGCGGCTCCGGGACATCTGGCCCCGGAAGCTCGTCGTCAAAGGCATCGTGACCCGCGAGGACGGCGAACTCGCAGTCGAACACGGCGTGGACGGGTTGGTGGTCTCGAACCACGGTGGGCGCGGCGAAGACAGCGGCCGCGCGTCGATCGACAGTCTCCAGGAAGTTGCCGCGGGAGTCAGCGGCCGCATGCCAATACTTGTCGACGGAGGCATTCGTCGCGGCTCTGATATCTTCAAGGCCCTCGCGCTCGGTGCGACCGCCGTCGCCATCGGGCGACCGTACATCTGGGGCTTGGCGTCGTTCGGTCAGGAAGGCGTCGAGAAGGTCCTAGACATCCTGCGCGGGGAGCTGCTGACCGCTATGCGGCAGGCGGGGACACGCAGCATCACGGAGATCGACCGATCGTTCGTCGTCGATAACCGGCAATGACACGAGGCCGTCGTCTTTCGACGACGGCCTCGCGGAACGCTGCCTTCTTTTGATCAGCCAGTGCGCCTGTTACGGCTTGACGCACTGTGCGGGAGTGATCGGGCGTGTGCAGAAGACGCCACCCTCCGTGATGGTCTGGTTGCCGCCCTTCTCGGTCGCGAGGATCTCGAGCTCATAGATCCGGTTCGGCCGCAGGAACTGCTTTGCCACCAGGAAGCTGGTCGCCGACCGCGGCACATCCGCGTCAAACTGAGTCTTCGTTTTACCCGGGGGAGGCTCAGGGTTCGTGATGTCGGCGAGCAGGACATGGTAACCCACGACTTCGACCGGCCCGAGCTCTGGAATGATCGGTTCCGTCACCTTCTTCCACCGGATGAGGAGGTGCTCATCTGTCGGGACGACATCGCCGTCCTCGGGCGCCAGGATTTCAGGGCCGGCGGCAACCTTGTGCGAGAGGTTAGCGAAGCCCCTGAAATTCGTATCTGCGTTCTGGCCCCCGAAGATGTACTTTCCCTCGGGCCACGCGGAGAGGAGTTCCGTCAGAAAGATTTCGGGCTCCTCCAGGTCACGCTCACAACCGAGCGCCCGTTCCAGGTCGACGATCTGCGGCTCGACACGCTCCTGGAAGCCCTCGGTGATGTTATGCGTAACTTCCGGGCCCCCAACCGCCCCGAACTGGAATACGACCTGGCCGTTCGGATCCTTCACCCAGCCTTCCGAAACGCCGCCCGTATCAAAGCTGATCTGAATGCCCATGTCGCAGGCCGATGCGTTCGACTCGAAGTGGATGTTGGTGATCTTGAACGGCTCAGCCGCATCGGCGGGTGCCGCTGCCGCCAGCGCCAGGCCGGCTGCGACCGCGACCGCCTGACAAATCAATAGCTTGTGTCGTCTCATGACAATTACTCCGTTTCTTGTGCGGGATTGTGGGCTCAACTGATGACCTTCGGGTACTTAGACGCACTGCGGAGCGAAATCCTTCATCTGATTAGGGCATGTGACGCGCATCGGCGACTCGATCGCGCCGCGCAGGCAGGCTCCCGCCATCGCTCAGTGCCGATTCATCCGGGGGGCACAGGTCATGCGAAGCAACCGAGCGGCCGCGCTCTCCGGCATTTTGGCAACCGTGCTGCTCGCGGCAGGGTGCGCGGGTACGCCCGCCAGGCGCCCGGAGTCGAGCGACACGCGCGGCCCCATCGCCGAGCTTGCGCTGTCAATGGTCGGCGTGCCGTATCGCTACGGCAGCGCCGATCCGCGCGAAGGCTTCGACTGCAGCGGCCTCGTGTACTACACGTTTACTTCAAACGGCCATGCCGTGCCGCGCACTTCGCAGGCGCAATTCAACGCCGCGCGCAAGATTCCGCTCGCGGAAGCGGCAGAAGGTGACCTGGTATTCTTTCAGGATCAGGAAAAGCTCTCGCACGTCGGCATCTACCTGGGCAACGGCCAGTTCGTCCATGCGCCGTCCAGCGGCGGCGCCGTGAGCATCGCGAGCATCGACGCACCTTATTATCAGCGCCATTTGGTCGCGGTCGGTCGCCTGCTTCCCTGAGCGCATCGGCACGAGCGGACGCTGTAAGCCTCAGGACTCCGGCCCGAATCGCTCCTTGAGAAAGTCGAGGAAGGCACGCAGCTTCGGCATCAGGTGGCGCCGCGTTTCGTAAACCGCGTTGATCGCAAGCTCCGGGCCCGGGTAATCCACGAGCACCTGCACCAGTCGGCCGCTCGCGAGTTCGCTCTCGACGAAAAAGCGAGGGAACAAGGAGAGGCCCAACCCGTCGAGAGCGAACTGCTTGAGCGCAAAATCGTTGTTGCAGCGGAGCGTGCTTCGCATCGTCACCGTGAGCCAGCGGCCCTTCGGCGCGCGAAACCGCCATTCGTTCGGGGTTCGAAGGATGCTGTAGCCGAGCGCTTCGTGCGATGCGAGGTCGGCCGGTGTCGCGGGCGTTCCATGGCGACGGAAGTACGCCGGTGATCCTACCAATGCCGTCGGACAGGGCGCCAGTCGCGTAGCGACCAGGCTCGAGTCGTGCATCGACGAGATGCGGATCGCGACGTCGAACCGTTCTTTGACCAAGTCCACGAGGCGGTCGCTGAGGTCGAGATCGAGCGTGACCTCCGGGTAGCGTGCGCGGAATTCCTTGATGCGCGGGGCGAGCGTCGTGCTGCCGAAATAGGTTGGCGCCGTAATCCGCAGCAGGCCGCGCGGCTTGCCCGTGAGTTGTGCGACGTCGTTCTCCGCCTCGCCCAGCTCCGCAAGAGCCACGGCGCTCCGCCCATACAGGGCCTGGCCGGCCTCAGTGAGCGTCAGGCGACGCGTCGTCCGGTGCAGCAGCCGCGCGCCGAGGCGCTGTTCCAGCCGGTTCACGTACTTGCTGACGGCGGCCTTCGAGATCTCGAGCGCATCGGCCGCTTTCGTAAAACTGCCGAGCTCCACGATCCGCACGAAAACGGTGATGTCGGAGGCCGAATTCATCAGAAAGTATTGTTCATACCCGTGAACAATCTTATTCCATTTGCCCGGATTATCAATCCCTCGCGAAGGCCTAGTTTCCACTCCAGGAAGCGCCGGAAAGTCCGGCGCCAGAAACCAACCAGGAGAACGCCATGAATGACTCTCGCTACAGGGATTACGGTATCGCGCTCTTGCGCATCAGCCTCGGGGTGATGTTCATCGCCCACAGCGTGCTGCTGAAGTACTTTACTTACACGCTGGCCGGCACAGCGCAGTTCTTCGAGTCGATCGGACTCCCGGGCCTGCTCGCCTACGTCGTCTTCGGGATGGAGGCGGTCGGTGGCATCCTGCTTGTGCTCGGCGTTCGCACCCGGGAGGTCTCGGCCGCCCTCATCCCGGTTCTCATCGGCGCGCTCTGGGTGCACTCGGGCAACGGCTGGGTCTTCAGCAGCGCCAATGGCGGCTGGGAATATCCGCTGTACCTGATCGTGCTGAGCGCGGCGCAGGTTCTGCTGGGAGAAGGTGCGTTCGCGCTTTCGCGCCGGCAGGCTCCGGTGCACGGTGCGGTCGCCCGACAAGAGGCGTAGCGAGAGCTAGATCGCCTGACTCTTCTTACGCCTCGGCAGCGTCCAGTCGGGACGAATGAAATGGCAGGTGTATCCGAAAGGATTCCGCTGCAGGTAGTCCTGATGCTCAGGCTCGGCTGCCCAGAAATCCCCGGCCGGCGCGACCTCCGTCACCACCTTGCCGGGCCATAGCCCCGAAGCGTCGACATCCGCGATCGTGTCCTCGGCGATGCGGCGCTGCTCTTCGCTCGTGTAGAAGATCGCCGACCGGTAGCTCGCGCCGATGTCGTTGCCCTGGCGATTGCGCGTCGTGGGATCGTGAATCTGGAAGAAGAACTCCAGGATCTGCCGAAAGCCGATCTTCGCGGGATCGAAGATGATCTCGACGGCTTCGGCGTGGGCCCCATGATTCCGGTACGTCGCGTTCGGCGTGTTGCCGCCTGAGTACCCGACCCGGGTCGATAGCACGCCGGGATAATTTCGGATGAGATCCTGCACGCCCCAGAAGCAACCGCCCGCCAACACCGCGCGTTCCGTGGTCATGACTTGTCTCCCACCTGGTTCAGGTATGCCCCGTAGCCCTCAGCCTCCATGTCATCGCGATGGATGAATCGGAGCGAGGCCGAGTTGATGCAATAACGCAGGCCGCCGCGGTCGCGGGGCCCGTCGGTGAAGACGTGGCCCAAGTGGCTATCGCCATGGGCCGAACGCACTTCCTTCCGGATCATGCCGTGGCTCTCGTCCGACAGTTCCTTGACGTTGGCCGGCTCGATCGGCTTGGTAAAGCTCGGCCAGCCGCATCCGGACTCGTACTTGTCGGTTGACGCAAAGAGCGGCTCGCCCGAGACGATGTCGACGTAGATGCCCGGCTCCTTGTTGTGCAGGTAGACGCCCGTGCCCGGCATTTCCGTGCCGGACAGCTGCGTCACGCGGTGCTGCTCGGGGGTGAGCTTGGCAATGGCTGCCGGATTCCTGACGAACTTGTCCATGGGCTGCGGCCTCGTGCCGTGAAGGCTATCGAATGATCAGACCGGACGATCGGCTGATTTATTGCACCCGCAATCAGGGCTCGGGTCGTAGCTGCTCCGTAAGGAAGTTCACGATGCGCTCGTAGCACTGCGCCTTATCTGGCAGCGCGTGATTGGCGTAGGGGCGCGTCTCGTCGGCGATCGCGAGCTCGCAGCGTTCGAACAGGTCGGCCGCCATTTGTTCGGCATTGGCAAGCATCGGGTCGTGCCGCGAGCCGAAGATGATGGCCGGGATCGTGATCCGGCTGTGGCTCGGGCCAAGATACTCGCGGATGTGACGCTGCATCATCGGCGAGGTGGCGCCAGCGAAGCTCATCAGGAAGCGGATGGACTGGAAGTCCGGGTGGCCCGCCTCACGCGCGGCGGCCACGAGCTGTGCCGCGCTGCCGCCATTGGAATAGCCGGCGATGCCGTCAGGGCGCTCGCGCCGGCAGACATCCGCGAGGCGGGCCAGGCCGTTTTCGAGGCCAACGTAGCGGTTGTCGGTGAACCGGAACCAGCAGCGCGGCTCTTCGAAGCCAAAGGCATCCACCTCCTCGTCGGTGCAGCCCATGTCGTTCCTGAGCAGATTGCGGACGACATCGGGCTCGAGAAGATTGGGGCCTGCTGGATAGACCCATTCGGCCAGCTCCGCACAAGCCTGTGCGCAGTGTACGAAGTGCCCCTGCTGATTCGCGTGCTTTTGGGGGTTGCTCCCGAAGCAGTGGAGTGCAACGATCTTCAACTTGTTCATCGTTGACGCACAGCCCCTGTTCGCCCCGGCCAACCCGGCAAGAGCGTAGCAGACACAAGGAGTTCTCATGCCCAAGCTTGTCTTTACCTACTTTGACTTTGACGGCGGCCGCGGCGAGGCCCCGCGCCTGGCGATGCACCTTGGCGGCATCGCGTTCGAGGACAAGCGCATTGCCGGTAAGGACTGGCCTGCGCTCCGCGACAAGATGCCGTTCCAGGCAATGCCGGTGCTGGAAGTGGACGGCAAGATGATCACGCAGTCCAACACCATCAACCGATACGTCGGCAAGCTTGCCGGCCTGTACCCGAAGGACGACTGGCAGGCGGCGCTGGTGGACGAGGTGATGGACGCGGTCGAGGACGTCTCCACCAAGATCGGCAACACCATGGCGCTCGAAGGCGAAGCCAAGAAGAAGGCGCGCGAGGCGCTGGCGGCGGGTCCCATCCCGCGTTTCCTGCAGCAGATCGAGGCCCGGCTCAAGGCGGGCGGCGGCGAGTGGTT